>OMIC01000001.1 GCA_900298995.1 Hyphomicrobiaceae bacterium
CGATGGCCTCGACCCGGAGGCCGCCGAGGGCGCGGCCACCATCGCCGTCGAATTGCTGGAGGGACCCGCGAAGCCCGAGGTTCTGGCCGTTCCGCTCGGCAACGGCGCGCTGCTCACCGGCATCGCGCGCTGGGCGAAAGCCGTCGATCCCGCAATCCGCGTGATCGGCGTTCAGGCCAGGGGAGCCGATGCCATGGAGAAATCCTGGCGCACGGGGCGCCTCGTCTTCCCGCCCGCCGTCGCCACCATCGCGGACGGGATCGGCGTTCGGGTGCCGATTGCCGAAGCCGTCGAGGACATGCGGGACATCGTCGATGAGGTGGTGCTGGTCAGCGATGCGGACATCATTGCCGCCATGCGGCTCCTGTTCCGCACCGCGGGCCTCCTCGCAGAACCCTCGGGCGCCGCGGGGCTCGCCGCCATCGCCGCCCATCCGGAGCATTTCTCCGGGCGGCGCGTGGCAACTGTCATCTGCGGCAGCAACCTCACGGACGCCCAGATCCGGGAGTGGGTGTCCTGATCAAAACGAAAACGGCCGGACCCCCGGGGTCCGGCCGCTGATCCTCGAGGTGGTGCGGGCGCTCAGGCGCTCGCCATGTCTTCCTCGTCCTGCACCATGGCCTGGAGCTCTTCCTTGCTGACCGTCTTGTCGGTCACCTTGGCCTTGGCGACGATGCTGTCCACCACCTTCTGCTCGAAGATGGGGCCGCGTAGCTCCATCATGGCGCCGGGGTTCTTGCGGTAATAGTCGATGACCATCTTCTCCTGGCCGGGGAACTGGCGCATGCGGCCCATGAGCGCGTTCTGCAGCTCCTGCTCCGTCACCTGCACATTCTCCTTCTCGCCCATGGTGCCGAGCACGAGGCCGAGTCGCACGCGGCGCTCGGCGATGGCGCGATACTCCTTGCGGGCATCCTCTTCCGTCGTGTTCTCGTCGGCGAAGCTCTTGTTCGAGCGGTTCATCTCGGCAGTGAGCGCATTCCAGATGCCGTTGAACTCGGCCTCCACCAGCCGGTCGGGCAGCGCGAAGGCATATTCCTTGTCGAGCGCGTCGAGCACGTCGCGCTTGAGCTTCATGGCACTCATCTGCGCGAACTCGGCCGCCGTGCGCTCCTTCACCATCTCCTTTAGCTTGGCGAGATCCTCGAAACCCATGCGGGTGGCGAAGGCATCGTCGATGGCGGTTTCCGTGGCCTGCTCCACCTTGCTGACCTTGGTGGCGAACTCCGCCGCCTTGCCCGCCAGCGCCGCCGCGCCATAGTCGGCCGGGAAGGTCACCTTCACGACACGCTCTTCGCCAGCCTTGGCGCCGATCAACTGGTCCTCGAAACCGGGGATGAACTGGCCGGACCCAAGCTCCAGCGCCGCGTCCTCGGCGGTGCCGCCCTCGAAGGGCGTGCCATCGATGGTGCCGACGAAACTGATGGTGACGCGGTCGCCCTTTTCGGCAGCGCCCGTCTTGTCCTCGAAGCTCTTGGCATTGGCGGCCAGGCGCTTCAGCGTCTCTGCGATCTGGTCCTCCGCGACGTCCACCACATGGCGGACCAGCGCGAGGCCGGAATGGTCCTTGACGTCGAAGTCCGGGATCACCTCCATCGACACCGAGAAGGCGAGGTCGCCCTTGCCGTCCATTACGGCGCGGACCTCGGTTTCATCATCCGAGAGCTTCACCTCCGGCTGATAGGCCGGCTTCAGCTTCTTTTCCTCGAGCAGCGCCTTCGACTTGGCGTCGATGGTGTCCTGCACCACTTCCGCCATGGCCGACTTGCCATAGACCCGGCGGAGATGCGCCACCGGCACCTTGCCCGGGCGGAAGCCCTTGATGTTGGCGCGGCGGGACATGTCCTCGAGCTTGGCATTGAGTTCCCGGTCGAGTTCGGCCTGGTTCACCACCACCTTGTATTCACGCTTGAGGCCAGCGCTGAGCGTCTCGGTTACCTGCATCGTTCCTGCTTCCGTCTGATGTCGTGGATCCTGCGGCGCCGGAACACGCTCGACGCGCGCATGGTGCGGGCGGAGGGACTTGAACCCCCACGGGTTTCCCCACTGGAACCTAAATCCAGCGTGTCTGCCAATTTCACCACGCCCGCGCGCGGGCAAGAGCCCCGGGCCGCTGCAATGGGCGCGGTCTATAGCAGAGGGGTTTTCGGGATGCCAGTGAAGACAATGACAGTGTTGTCAGCGCCGCCGCTGCGCCAGGCTGGTGAGCGTGATGCCCAGCGCCACGACCGCGACACCCGCCCAGACCAGCGGCGGATAGCGTTCGCCCAGCAGGCTCACGCCTATTCCGACACCCACCGCGGCCGCCACATAGCCGATCTGCGAGAGATAGGTCGGCCCGCCCACCGCCTGGAGCCGGAAGAAGGTCAGATACATGACGGTCGAGGCCGCAAGCTGGGCGGCCACCAGCCCGGGAACGCGGGCGAGCGGCGCGAGGTCGAGGCCACCCTGCAACCCGGCGAGCAGCAGAAGTGCGGGCACGGCGGCGAGATTGACCATGGCGCCGAGCCGCATCGGGCCCGCGCCGCGCGGCCAGGCGATGCTGCGGTAGACATTTCCCGCCCCCAGGAACAGCGGGATCAGCGCCGCCGCGAACAGCCATCGCGAGGCGTCGGCGGCCAGCAGCTGATGGCGGGCTGCCACGATGATCACCGCCCCGGCCAGGCCCAGTCCCAGACCCGCCAGTTCGGCGAGCCGCGGCGGGCGGACCTTGAACACCATGGCGAGCAGCGCCGTGCTGAGCGGAGAGGTGGCGACCAGAATGGCGGTCAGCCCCGCTCCGATATGCGGCATGGCCGAGAAGGTGAGCACCAGAGGAATGACATTGGAGACGAGGCTCGAGGTCAGGGCATAGCGCAGCAGGCCCGGCGGCCTGGCCGGTCCCGCCGGCTCGAACATCCGCGCCGCTGCCAGAACCATGAGTCCCGCGCCGAGGCAGATCACCACCGCCCACAGGGCCGGATTGACGCCCGCCTCGACGGCCAGCTTGCCCAGCGGGAAATTGCAGCCAAAGGCCAGTCCCGTGACAAGGAGCAGCGGCAGCGGCCGGTCCTGGGTCATAGGCTGGCGAGCAGCGTTTCGGCGGTCAGCCCGCGCGCGCCGTGACGGTTGGCGGCATCGCCATGCAGCCAGACGGCGGCACAGGCGGCCTCGAAGCCTGGCAGCCCCTGCGCCAGCATCGCCGTCACGATCCCCGCCAGCACATCGCCGGAGCCCGCCGTGGCGAGGCTCGGCGGGGCGTTCACATTGATCCGCGCCCGGCCGTCGGGCGCCGCGATCACCGTGTCCCGGCCCTTCAGCACCACCACCGCGCCCGACCGGGACGCAGATCGCCGCGCCGCTTCCAGTTTTGAATGAACTTCAAGATCAATGTCACTGAAAAGACGTTTGAATTCTCCCTCGTGAGGTGTCAGGACGACGTCCCGGCCGGGGACCAGCCCGATCAGCCGCTCCAGTCGCTCGCGCTCCGCCGCGAAGGCCGTCAGGGCGTCGGCATCGAGCACCGCCGCCGCGCCGCTCAGCAGCACCGTCTCGACCTTGTCGCGCGTCTCGGCGCCCGCGCCCGCCGCCGGGCCGATGCACACCGCATTCTTCCGCCGGTCGGACAGAAGACGTCCGAGATCTTCGTCCGAGAGCATGACCGCTGTCACCTGGGTGGCGTGGACGGCCAGCGCCTCGCGGCTACCGGACAACGTCACAAGACCTCCGCCCGCATGCAGAATGGCTACGGCGGCAAGCCTTGCGGCACCGGTCTGCAACGCGCCGCCCGACACGACAACCGCATGGCCGCGGCTGTATTTGTGACCGGCGGCCATCTGTGTAGGTCTGGAAATTTTCTCGTTTATCCAGGTATTTGGCTTTATTTCCTGCAGTAAAGTCTCAGGAATTCCGATGTCGGCCACCACCACCTCGCCGCAGAGGTCCCGCCCCGGCATCAACACATGACCGGGCTTCCTGCGAAAGAAGGTTATCGTCACCTCCGCCCGTATCGCAGCCCCCCGCACCCGGCCTGTGAGCCCGTCAACACCCGAGGGCACGTCCACCGCCACCACCGGCACGCCTGCGCCATTGACTGTCGCGGCCCAGCCGGATGGAAATGCCCGCGACAGCCCGGCTCCGAACATCGCGTCGACGATCAGACCTGCATCTCGGACGGCAATCTCGTGTTCGATCGGGCCGTCCCAGAGGGCAGCCATGGCAGCGGCATCGCTTCCGGGCCGGGCGCCTTCGCCAGGCACCGCCACCCGCACTGGCCAGCCCCAGTTCCGCAGATGGCGAGCCGCCACATAACCATCGCCGCCGTTGTTTCCGGGTCCGCACACCACCAGCACCGGTCTCGCACCAAACCGGCGGACGATCTCCTCGGCCACGGCACGGCCGGCATTCTCCATGAGCGTCAGGGTGGCGACGCCCGCCGCAGCCGCCAGGGCGTCAGCGCGGTACATCTCCTCGGGCGTGAGCAATTCGGCCATCATCGGAGTTCATGTTATACTAAGATGGGTTTCCGTGCACGCCGGCCCGGTTCTGGTCCGGCCGCGGCCGGATCTCTGACGGGAGACGCAGATGCCAGACAACACCCAGCCCGATGCGGTCAAGCTTCTCGCCCGGCGCATTCTCGAGATCGGCTATGACGACCTGCCGCAGCGCGAGCGCCATGTCATCGAGCGCGTCGCGAGACGCATCGCCGTCTCCCGCGACGTCGGGACGAGTTTCGAGGAGGGCCGGACCTTCGGCGAACGGCTGGCTGACCGCATTGCGGCCTTTGGCGGCTCCTGGACCTTCCTCATGCTGTTCGGCGCGGCCATCGCCGCCTGGGTGGCCATCAACACCTTGCTTCTGGTGCGTACCGGCCAGCAGCCCTTCGACCCCTATCCATTCATTCTGCTTAATCTCTTCCTGTCGCTGGTGGCCGCCATTCAGGCGCCGGTCATCATGATGTCGCAGAACCGGCAAGCTGCGAAAGACCGGGTTCAGGCGGGTCATGACTATGAGGTGAACCTCAAGGCCGAGATCGAGATCATGGCGCTTCACGAAAAAATGGATGAACTCCGCCAGAAGGACCTCAAGGAACTCATCCGGTCGATCCGGGGACAGGATCCAACGCCCTGATTTTGTGCAGTCCTGCCTGTTTTTTGATCAGCAGTGCAAGTTTCCCCGCCTGACCGTGGCGTAACCCCATGATTCTGCTTCATGATGAAACTGGCACAGGTCCTGCAAACCTCGGGGCGTCAACGCACGAGGCTCACAGCTCCCATGAAAAAGATCGAAGCGATCATCAAGCCCTTCAAGCTCGACGAGGTGAAGGAAGCGCTCCAGGAAGTGGGCCTTCAGGGAATCACCGTGACCGAGGCGAAGGGTTTCGGCCGCCAGAAGGGCCACACGGAACTCTACCGTGGCGCTGAATATGTCGTCGACTTCCTCCCCAAGGTGAAGATCGAGGTGGTCATGGCGGACGAGTTCGTCGACCGTGCGCTCGAGGCGATCCAGAACGCCGCCCGCACGGGCCGCATCGGCGACGGCAAGATCTTCATCTCCAACATCGAGCAAGCCATCCGCATCCGCACCGGCGAGTCCGGCCCGGACGCGCTCTAACTCTTCAAGCAACCCGCTCAAGACCAGAGGAAAACACCATGAGCAAGCCAATGGACGTCTCCGGCGTTCTCAAGATGATCAAGGACAAGGACGTCAAATACGTCGACCTGCGCTTCACCGATCCGCGCGGCAAGATGCAGCATCTCACCATGGACGTCTCGCAGATGGGCGAGGACGCCTGGGCCGACGGCCTGATGTTCGACGGCTCCTCGATTGCCGGCTGGAAGGCCATCAACGAGTCCGACATGGTGCTGATGCCCGATCCGTCATCGGCGCACATGGATCCGTTCTACGCCCAGACCACGCTGTCGGTATTCTGCGACATTCTCGATCCCGGCACCGGCGAGGGCTACGCCCGCGACCCGCGCATGATCGCCAAGCGCACCGAGGCCTACCTCAAGTCCACCGGCATCGGTGACACGGTGTTCGTGGGCCCCGAGGCTGAATTCTTCATCTTCGACGACGTGAAGTTCGCGGTGACCCCCTACAACACCGGCTTCAAGCTGGACTCGGTGGAATTGCCGATCAACTCCGACCGCGACTACGAGACCGGCAACATGGGCCACCGGATGCGCACCAAGGGCGGCTACTTCCCGGTCAACCCGATGGACTCCGCCCAGGACATGCGCTCCGAGATGCTCTCGACCATGGGCGAGATGGGCCTCATCGTCGAGAAGCACCACCACGAGGTGGCATCCGCGCAGCATGAACTCGGCACGCGCTACCAGCCGCTGGTCACCGCCGCCGACCACATGCAGATCTACAAATACGTGATCCACAACGTCGCCCATGCCTACGGCAAGACCGCCACCTTCATGCCGAAGCCGATCTTCGGCGACAACGGCTCAGGGATGCACTGCCACTTCTCGATCTGGAAGGACGGCAAGACCCAGATGTCCGGCAACCAGTATGCCGACCTCTCGGAAACCTGCCTTTATTTCATCGGCGGCGTCATCAAGCACGCCAAGGCGCTCAATGCCTTCACCAACCCCTCGACCAACTCCTACAAGCGCCTGGTGCCGGGCTATGAGGCGCCGGTGCTCTTGGCCTACTCCTCGCGCAACCGCTCGGCCTCCTGCCGCATTCCCTACACCTCAAACCCCAAGGCCAAGCGCGTTGAGGTGCGGTTCCCGGACCCGACGGCAAACCCGTATCTGGGCTTCTCGGCCATCATCATGGCTGGCCTCGATGGCATCATGAACAAGATCCATCCCGGCCCGGCGATGGACAAGAACCTCTATGACCTGCCGCCCGCCGAACTGGCCCAGGTGCCCACCGTCTGCGGCTCGCTGCAGGAAGCCATCGACTCGCTCAAGGCCGACCACGACTTCCTGCTCAAGGGCGGCGTGTTCACCAAGGACCAGATCGAAAGCTACCTCGACCTCAAGCAGGAAGAGCAGGACCGCTACCGGATGACCCCGCACCCGGTCGAATTCGACATGTACTATTCCTGCTGAGCCAGTCCCGGAACATCATCATGCAGAGCCCCGGCGGAAACGCCGGGGCTTTTGCTTTTCAAGGCATCTCAGGGCGGCAGCGGGCAGGTGAGGTCGCCCTCCTGGCAGTTGAGGTAATACTCGAGCTGCGTCACACGCTGGGTCGTGAGTTCGGCGAGGCAACCGGCGAGAAGCTGCGGCTGGATCGATCCGCCCTCGGTCCACTGCGTCTGAAAGGCGCATTCGGCATCGCGAAAGGCAAGCCAGGCGCGCTGCGTCGTCCTGAGCTTGGCCAACTCATCGCCCTGGAGGCGGCGGCTCAGTGTCTTGTAGGCCACATTGAGGGCCTTGTCGGCGGTCTGAAACCCGGCTCCCGCGTCCTGCTCCTGAGCCAGCGCGCCGCTGCTCAGAACCATCCCCAAAGCCAGCGCAATGCCTGCGCTGCCACATGCCTTCATGACCAGCCCCCGTCTCTTCCGAGACCGAGCTTAGACAGCCCGGCCTCCGCTCTGCAAGCGGACAGGGCCAGACATGCGGCGGGCCTGCTTGCCGGGCACGTCAACGGCAGCCTAGACACCTCATTCGATGCCGCCTCAGTCGCCAGCGATTCGCTCCCGCACCCCCGCCGCCGAGTTCCGGCTGGGCCTGCTGATGGTTGCCGGATCGGCACTGTGCTGGAGTTTCGGCGGAACCATCGCCCGCTACATCAGTGAACCCGACCCCTGGACCATCGTGTTCTGGCGGGCGCTGTTCTCCTCGACCTTCCTGCTCCTCTTCATGCTGTGGCGCGACGGCCCGAAAGACACGGTGCGGATGTTCCGCAGCATGGGACTGCCCGGGATCGGCGTCGCGCTGTGCTTCGGCATTGCCTCCTCCTGCTTCATCATTGCTTTGCAATTCACCACCGTGGCCAACATCCTGCTCACCCAGGCCGCCGCGCCGCTGTTTGCCGCGCTGCTCGCCTGGATGGTCTTCGGCGAACGCATCAATCTTCCCACATGGATCGCCATCGCCGCAGTGATCGGTGGCGTGGGGATCATGGTCTCGGCATCCTTTTCGGGCGAAGTCTCACCCATCGGTGACGGCATCGCCCTCCTGCTCACAATCCTGTTCTCGACCGCGATCGTCATCACACGGCACCATCCAGATGTGAGAATGATGCCGGCCGTCTGCCTCGGAACGGGTCTGGCGTCGCTGGCAGCCTTCTTTCTTGCGGGCGGACTTGCGGTGTCGGCGGATGACTTCGCGCTGCTCATTCTGTTCGGCGCGGTCAATCTCGGGCTCGGCCTCGCCCTGTTCGTGACCGGCGCGCGGCTCGTGCCGGCGGCCCTGGTGGCGCTGGTCAGCAATGTGGAACCGGTTCTGGGCCCGCTCTGGGTCTGGCTGTTTCACGGCGAGGTGCCGGCGCTGCGCACCCTTATCGGCGGTGGCATCGTGTTTGCCGCGCTCACGCTCCATATCCTGAATGACTGGCGGCGGCAGCGGGAGCGGCGGAGCTCCACAGCAGCATGACTTTTCGGTTTTCAACCGCGCGAAGCTCTGCCACTCTCAGGGTCTGAACCGGAGCCCCGCCCCATGGACTTCATCCATTTCCTGTCGAGCCACATGCTGGACCCGTCGCTGGGTGGAAAGGGTCTCTACAGAAACGTCGTGGCGCAGGCCGTTCACGCCGAGGCAGTCGGCTACCGCGGCGTCGGTATCCCCGAACATCACCTCCTCAACATCCTGCTCATCCCGGCGCCGCTCCAGATGGCGGTCAAGATCGCCGCGCACACCAAGCGCATCCTGCTCATGACCTCGGTCTGCCAGCTGCCGATCCGCGACATGCGCATCTTCGCCGGCGAGGCCGTGCAGGCCCAGGCCCTCTGCGATGGTCGCCTGATGCTGGGCGTGGGCAAGGGTGCCTTTGGCTTCGAGACCGCGCGCTTCGGGGTGCCGATCGAAGATACCAAGCCGCAGTTCGAGGAGGACCTCGCCCTGCTGCAGGCGTTGCTGACGCAGGAGGAGGTTTCCTGGAACAGTCCGCGCTATTCCTTCGCGCCGCTCACCATCATGCCTCGCCCCGAGGACCCGATCCCGCTCATGGTGGCAGTGATGAACCCCGCGGGCATCGAGGCTGCCGCCAGAGCAGGCTACCATGTCCAGACCACTCCGCTTGGCGGCAGCCACCAGCAGCTCATCGATCAGGTTACCGCCTTCACGCGGGGCAAGGCGGCGGCCGGACGGCCGATCGATACCCGCCTCAGCCTTCAGCGCGGCATGTTCCTCGTCGCGAATGACAGGGAGCGCCGGCATATCGCGGAGCGGGCCTGGACCTATTACAAGAGCTTCGACAATGTCTTTGGCGGCCCTGGTATCGTCGACACGGGCATCATCCGCCCCCTGCCCCGCGCCCAGAGTGTGGAGGAGCTCGCCTCCAACCTCCTGCTCTGCGGAAAGGACGAAATGATCGACCGCCTGTCCGTGTATTCCGATCTCGGCATCGACGAGGTCCTTACCACCTCCAACTTCGGCCAGGAGGAACAACTGACGCTCGACATGATGAGCCGCTTCGCCGAAGAGGTCATGCCGCATTTCCGCGCCAGGCGGAAGGCGGCCTAGTTTCAACAGAGGGAACCACCGCCATGCCAATCATCCGGGTTGAAATGTTCAAGGGCCGCACGCCCCAGCAGAAGAAGGCCATCGCGCGCGAACTGATCGATGGCTTCATCCGTGGAAATGGCGGCGGCAACCCCGACGCCTTCGACGTGGTCTTCGTCGATGTCGACAAGCAGGACTGGGCCCATGGCTATGAAATGATGAGCGAGAAATATCCCGATAAATGAGCACAGCCGCGCCCATCCAGTCTGCCTTCTCGGTCGAGGGTGAGGGCGAGCCTCTGTTCCTCATCCACGGTATCGGCGCCTCGCGCGCCTCCTTCGCCGGGCTTGTGCCATATCTCAAATCATCGTTCCGCTGCATCTCCTACGACCTGCGCGGTCACGGCGCCTCGCCGGTGCCCCATCCGCCCTACACGCTTGATGATCTGGTCGAGGATCTCGAAGCGCTGCGGCGGCAGCTCGGCGTCGACAAGGCGCATTTCGCCGGACATTCACTGGGCGGCATGATCGGTCCGGCCTATGCGCGGCGTTACCCCCAGCATGTGCTGAGCCTGGGCCTCTATTCGACCGCCGCCTTCCGCGACCCCGATGACAGCGCCAGGGTGAAAGGCGTCGTTGCCGCCATGCGCGCGAAGGGCATTCCGCAGGTGTTGGAAACCCTGAAGGACCGCTGGTTCACGCCCGAATTTGCCGCGCGCCGTCCGGAGGTGATCAGCCGCCGCATGCAGCAGGTCATCGACACGGACCCCGAGGTATTTCTTTCGGTCTTCGACATCTATGCTGAAACAGAAATGGCGCCATGGCTTCACGAGATCCGCCAGCCCTGTCTGGTGCTGACTGGCGAGAACGACGGCGGCTGCAATCCACGCCTCAATCAGAAGATTGCCGCCGCCCTGCCCCACTCGGAACTGGTGATCCTGCCGGTGCTTCGCCATGCCATCCTGCTCGAGGCCGCGGAGCAGGTAGCCCCTCCTGTCCTGGATTTCCTCCGCCGTCACCAGCGGCCGGCTGCGCTCGGCTGACGGCAGGCGAGAAACTGGCAACGGCCGTCAGTACCGGCTTGAGGCGACAGCTTGAAGATCGGAGTGTCGGCTTTTTACCATTTTTGGTAGTATATTGCCTCTCTCCACTCGATTCATTTCAAGCGTGTCATGCCGTCGACCCCTTCCAACGCGCCAGAACGCCTGGGTTGCTTGCCCTGCATCTCAGATCGTCAAGTGACATCACTTCCCGGAACGGTCATCTGCACTGACCATCCGGATGAGACGAACGGGCAGTGATGAAGCCGGTCGATCAACATCTTTTTCAGCCTCAACAATCTTGGTCTGCGCGGGCAAGGTCAAAATGGCGGCGCCTGTATCAGGCCCATCACGCAAGTTCGATTTTGATTTTCGCGCCCTGGCTCTGGCTCGTGAACATCGTGCAGGCGATTGTGATCGCAGTGTGGATCTATCTCGACGGTCGCATTTCCATATCGACCCCGGGGCTTCCATTGTTGCTTGCAAGCCTGTTCAGTTGCGTGATCGCCACAGCCCTGATCTGTCGCATCGAACAGAGAGAAGGCAGTATCAATGTCATTCTTGCGCGGCTGCGGATCGGGTTCATCGGGGTCATCTTCTTGACCACTGCGTTCACAGGAATCCGCTTTCTCAACCATCTGTCCATGTCACTGTCCTTCCCCCTTGCCGATGACACCCTCGACGCGCTGGACAGGATCCTTGGCCTTGATTGGCATGCCTATGCACTGTGGCTGGGAGAGTATCGCGAGGCCCAGTGGTGGATCATGTCTGCATACTATTTCACCACGCGGTCCGCAGCGATCACTTTCCTTCTGCTTGTTCTGATCGGACGGCAAGACCGGGCAGTTGAATTCGGCTCGCTTCTGTTCATCGGGGCGGCCATTGCCATAACTGTTGGCGCATTGCTGCCCGCTGAAGCAGCCATGGTCCGGAACATGGACGCGACACTAGTCGAGCTATTTGGCCATGAGGCCGGTGTCTATCACATGAACCAGCTGACCGCTCTCAGGAGCAATGTTCCGATCAGCATGAATTTCACGGAACTCGCAGGCCTTGCAACATTTCCGTCATACCATACCATCGCCGGCCTCACGCTCGTCTACGCCTGGCGCCACAGCTTGGCCGGACTCATGATCGCCTCGGTCTGGGCGGCGGCCATGCTGCTCGCCACGCCCATCTATGGAGGCCATTATTTCATCGACGTCATCGCAGGCTTTGCTGTCACTGCCATTCTGATCACCTTCAACGAACTCATCAAACGCAGGTCATCAAGGCGATTGGCGGGCACCGCCGATTCCAGTGTGTCGTGAAGCCATATCCTTGCACTTCGCGCCTGATACACGCACAGCGCGTTGCCTCGGAACGGGAATCGATGATAGCCTCTCCCGAAAGACTATCCTGAAGGCCTGAAAATCCGGCATGCGCACCGTCACCCGCCTTCCCGCCGTTGAGACACGCTCTCTCATCCTGCGCGAGATCGAGCTGCGCGATGCCCAATCCTTTGCCAATTTCATGCTGCAGGAAGACTACCAGCGCTTCATCGCGGCGAGGCTCGCAAACCTCGCCGAGGTCAGGGCCTTCGTGTCCCGCGCCGTCGCCCGTCAGGGCGATGAGCGGCGCAGCGCGTTCCATCTGGCGGCCGAGGAAAAGCACTCCGGCGAGGCGATCGGTGATGGCTTTCTCATCCGCCAGCAGCCCCGAAACGTCGAGATCGGCTGGGGCCTCCATCCTGCCATGTGGCGCATGGGGCTGGGGCGCGAGATCGGCGCGGCTCTCCTCGGGCTCGCCTTCGAGCGTCTCGGCGCCGACACCGTCTGGTCCAAGGTGATGGGCGGCAACGCAGCCTCCGCGCGTCTCGCCCAGACCATCGGCATGCGCCGCACCAGCGCCGTTGCAGACTATGCCATCGCCCCCGGCGTGACCGGCAGGGTCGATGTATTCACCATGACTGCGGCGCGCTATTTCGAGCGCAGCTACTGAAACGCCGCCCCGTCAACGCCCCTATGGCGCAGCGCTTCGGACTGGCCTAATCTTGCCATTCGACAAGGGAGGACCGTCATGAGCCAGAACAACACGCCGCTGCGCGCCCGCCGCGAGGCCGGCGGCACACCAAGAATGAAAGGCCGTTTCGAGATGAAGTCCGAGACCGGCCTGCTGAAAGACGTCCTGCTGGGACCCGCAGAGAGCTTCCGCTGGATGGGGCTTGAAAACGCCGCGTGGTCCTCGCTCGTGCGGGACACCATGCGCAAGGGCTACAAGTTCGACAAGCAGGTGGCCATGCGTCAGCACCGCGAGATGGTGGATGCCTATCATCAGGCTGGCGTCACCACCCATTTCCTGCCGCTGGACATGACCAATCCCTATCAGGTCTATGCCCGCGACTCTTCCTTCATGTCGCCCTATGGCGCAGTGGTCTGCCAGCTCGCCAATCCCCGGCGGCGCGGCGAATATGCCGCCGTGCTGCGCTTCTACCTCGAGAACAACATCCCGATCTATGACATGATCTCGGCCGGCAACTTCGAGGGTGGCGACTTCAACATCATCCGGGACGGGCTCGCACTTGTGGGCTACACCGACCACCGGTCCGAGGAGGTGGCGGCCCGCCAGGCAGCCGACTGGTTCGCGAAGGAAGGCTGGGAAATCAAGTACGCACCGATCGACCAGTTCTACGTCCACATCGATCTCATGGTCTGCATGCTGAACGAGCATTGCGCCGCCGTCTGCCTCGAGACGACCGAGGATGATGTGGTGGCCTGGCTGAAATCGAAGAAGATCGAGATCATCCCCGCCACATTCAAGGAAACCATGGCGCTGGGCTGCAACGTCGTCACGCTGGGGGGCGACCGGGTTCTGTCGACCGCAACGGCGACGGACCTCAACGCCAAGATGCGCGCGGCAGGCTTCACCGTCTATGATCCGGACATGACCATGTTCCTGCAGGCGGGTGGCGGCGTTCATTGCATGTGCCAGCCGCTGGCGCGCGAAGCCGCCTGAACAGTGGCCGACGTCAGCGTCTACGGCGCGGGCCCCGCAGGCCTGATGGCGGCGGAGGTGCTCGCGACGGCTGGCCACCGCGTAACGATCCACGACCACATGCCGTCCCCGGCGCGCAAGTTCCTGCTGGCGGGCCGTGGCGGTCTCAACCTTACCCATTCCGAACCGCTCGAGACCTTTCTCGAGCGCTACGGTGATGCGCGGAGCTTTCTCGAGCCCGCCATCCGCGCCTTCCCGCCGGATGCGCTGGTGGCCTGGGCAAATGGCCTTGGCATCGAGACTTTCGTGGGCAGCTCCGGCCGTGTCTTCCCGAAGCAGATGAAGGCCTCGCCGCTGCTCCGGGCCTGGCTGAGGCGGCTCGATGCGCAGGGTGTCAAACTCGTCCCGCGCTCACGCTGGCCGGGCTTCGACGGGCGGCCCGCCCTCCTCGCCTTCGGCGGGGCAAGCTGGCCGCATCTGGGATCGGATGCCGCATGGCTTCCGGCCTTTGCCGCGCAGGGCATCACTGTCCATCCCTTCAAACCCGCCAACAGCCGCTTCCTGGTCCGGTGGTCGGATGTCTTCCGCCAGAAATTCGCCGGCACACCGGTCAAGAACGTCGCCCTCACCTATGCCGGAAAGCGGGTACGCGGCGAGTTGATGATCTCGCAGGAGGGCATCGAGGGCGGCGCCATCTACGCGCTCTCCAAGGGATTGCGCGAGAAACCCGGCCACCCGCTGGTCATCGATTTCCGCCCGGATCTCACGGAAGAGATCCTGGCCCAGCGCCTGACGAAGCCGCGAGGCAAGGACTCGCTCTCGACCTATCTGCGCAAGGTGGCGGGCCTGTCACCTGTAGCCATCAACCTGCTGCGGGAAACCGGAACCACGCCGGATGCCGGCGGCATCAAGGCCATGCCATTGCGGCTCGAGCGCCCGGCCGGCATTGCCCGGGCGATCTCGTCGGCAGGCGGCGTGGCACGCGAGGAGGTCGATCCGCATTTCCAGCTCCTCAAGGCGCCCGCTGTCTATTGCGCAGGCGAGATGCTGGACTGGGAAGCACCCACCGGCGGCTATCTTCTGCAGGCCTGCTTCTCGACTGCTGTCATGGCTGCGCGCCATCTTGCCAGCACACTGGAAACGCGCTGAAATTCGACCGATGAGCCTCTCTGACCGCCTGCGCGCCGAACTGGGAGACAGCGGCGTCCTTGAAGGTGCCGCCGTCGGCGCGCGCCATCGCTCCGACATGAGCGGCACCGGAGCGGCCATGCCCCAGCTGCTCGTCCGCCCAAGGACCACTGCTGAAGTTGCAGCCGTGCTGAAGGTCTGCAATGCGGCAGGTGCCAGCCTCACCGTGCAGGGCGGGCTTACGGGACTGGCCGGCGGCGCCAATCCCGGCAGCGGCGACGTGGCGCTCAGCCTCGAACTGCTTCAGGGCATCGAGGAGATCGACACGGCCTCCGCCACCATGGTGGTGCGCGCTGGTACACCGCTCGAAACCTGCCAGAGGGCAGCGGCGGAGAATGGGCTGTTCCTCGCCCTTGATCTCGGCTCGCGGGGCTCCTGCCACATCGGCGGCAATCTTGCCACCAATGCCGGCGGCATCCGCGTCATCCGCTACGGCATGGCGCGCGAGCAGGTCTTGGGGCTCGAGGCCGTGCTCGCCGATGGCACGGTAATGTCCTCCATGAACCGCATGCTCAAGAACAACGCGGGGTACGATCTCAAGCAACTGTTCATCGGTTCCGAGGGTACGCTCGGTGTGATCACGCGCGCCGTGCTGCGGCTGCATCCCCCGCCCGGGCCCATCACGACCACGCTCTGCGCAGTTGCATCCTACCCCCAGGTCGTCGCACTTCTGCGGCAGGCGCAGGCCGGTCTCGGCTCCGTGATGGCCTTCGAGGCGATGTGGCGGGACTATTTCGACTTCAACACACGTGCGCTCAGTCTTCACTTTTTCGCGCAGACGCACCCCTTCAGCGTCATCCTCGAAAGCACCGCGAGCACAGATGTTGTCGAGGCCTTTCTCGCCCAGTGCCTGGAGGATGGACTCATCTCGGATGCACTTATTGCCCGGTCACAGGCGCAGGTCCGGGAGATCTGGTCAGTCCGCGAAGGCTATCCCATCGAAACCCTGCCCAACCTGCTCAACTTCGATGTCAGCCTGCCCATTGGCCGCATCGGTGATTACGCCGAGGCCTGCACCGGCACGCTCATCGCCCGCTGGCCTGCTGCGCACGTGTCCTTCTATGGCCATGTGGGCGATTCGAATGTCCATATCTGCGTCTCCACCCTCTATTGCGAGGGCGAGTCGATGCATGATGTGGATGACATCGTATATGGCGTGCTGGGGCGTTACGCAGGCTCGATTTCCGCCGAACACGGCATCGGTTCGGTGAAACGCCCTTACCTGCATTTGTCGCGCACGGGCGAGGAACTGGCCCTGATGCGCCGCCTCAAGCAGGCGCTCGACCCGAATGGCATACTGAATCCGGGAAAGGTGATCTGATGCTGCGGGAGATTGTCGATTCCTTCCTGGCCCTGCGTTTGCTGCTTGCACTCCCGGCGGCAGTGATGCTTTCGCAGTTCTTCTTCGGCGAACGTGGCTGGGGCCAACTCATCAACCAGTCCGGTGACGGGGCTGTCCGTCTGCTGATCCTTACCCTTGCGGTCACGCCGCTGCGCCTTCTGATGAAGCAGATGGGCCTTGGTCCGCACTGGCCCATGTGGCTGTTCAAGCGCCGCCGAGATCTCGGCCTGGCAGCTTTCCTCTACGCCTCATTGCATCTTTGCGCCTATCTGATCCGGCAGGCGAACCTCAACGTCGTGCTTTTTGATCTGCGCACAGCCGCCTATCTCGCAGGCTGGATCGCCTTTCTGACCATGCTGGCACTGGCCCTGACGAGCAACGACAGTGCAGTGCACCGGCTTGGCGTCTGGTGGAAACTCCTGCAGCGTCTTGCCTATGTATCGGTGATTGCCGCCGCCCTGCACTGGTATCTGATCAAGAGCGGACACGAGGCGCTGTGGCTGCACCTGCTGCCTCTCGCGGTGCTGGAAGCCTACAGGATCTGGTCCAATTTCGCCCGGCCCGCCGGACTGAGGCACTGAGCCGGAACGGCCGGCTGTCAGACGACCTTCACGCTGCGCATGAGGAAGGCCGGCATCGTCTGTTCAGTGAAACCGCGATTGTCGGGGGCATCCTGCGGTTCGCGTGCAGGCTTGGACTCGCGGGCAGGCTTGGCCTCGCGGGCGGGCTTCGGTTCCCGTGCCGGGCGCTCCTGGCGTGGCGGCTTTGGTTCGCTGCGCGGAGACTGTTCCGGCTGTTCGATACGCTCGGCCTGCGCAGTTGTCTCGCGGCGCGGGCGGCGGTCTGGCTTGCCGCTCCGCTCGCGGCGCGGTTGACGGTCGGGCTCGGCGGCACGGGTCTCAATGGCTTCCTGGGCTTCCGCGCTCAACTCGAAATAGGGGACCTCTTTCTTGATGAGCGCTTCGATCGCCTTCCACTGCTTGCCTTCTTCCTTGGTAACAAGCGTGAATGCCTGACCCTCTCGTCCTGCACGGCCGGTGCGGCCGATCCGGTGGACATAATCCTCGGCATGGGTGGGAACATCGAAGTTGAAGACATGGCTCACCTCAGGAATATCGAGGCCGCGTGCGGCGACGTCCGAGGCGATGAGATAGGTGATCTCATTGGCGCGGAAGGCGGCGAGCGTCTTCAGGCGTGCGGACTGGTCCATGTCGCCGTGCAGCGCACCGACGCTGAATCCGTGCACGGCAAGCGATTTTTCGAGCAGCGCAACGGTGGTCTTGCGGTTGGCGAAGATGATGCCGTTCTTCACATTGGTCTGTGTGCGCAACAGCTGGCGCAGCGTCTCGCGCTTGGCCTTCGCCTCATGCGGGGCCTTGACCAGCATCTGCGTGATGGTCTCGGCGGTCGATGACGGACGCGACACCTCGACGCGCACAGGATTGTGCAGGAAGGCTGTGGTGAGCCGCTGAATTTCCGGCGGCATGGTGGCCGAGAAGAACAGCGTTTGGCGGGTGAAGGGCAGCAGCTTGCAGATGCGCTCGATGTCCGGGATGAAGCCCATGTCCAGCATGCGGTCCGCCTCGTCGATGACCAGCATGTCGATGCCGGTGAGTAGCAGCTTGCCACGCTCGAAATGGTCCAGCAGGCGACCCGGCGTTGCGATCACCACATCGGCGCCACGGTCGATCTTGAGGGCCTGCGGCTCGAAGGCCACGCCCCCGATCAGCAGTGCGACAGAGAGGTTGTGCATCTTGCCCAGCGTCTCGAAGGCCTCGCGCACCTGGTCGGCGAGTTCCCGGGTCGGTTCGAGAATGAGCGTCCTTGGCATGCGCGCCCGGGCTCGGCCCTTTTCCAGAAGCGAGAGCATGGGGAGCACAAAGGCGGCAGTCTTGCCGGAACCGGTCTGGGCGAGGCCCATGACATCGCGGCGCTGCAGGGCGGGCGGAATGGCCTCCGCCTGAATGGGTGTGGGGGTCTGGTAGCCGGCGGCAGTGACCGCCTCGAGGGTTCTGGGGCTCAGTCCGAGCTCGGAGAAGTTCATGCGGGGTGAGAAACCAATCTGGCGGCTTTGTTCATCTTGAGAAGGCACGCTGGGCGAGGTGCGCCATGAAGGCCCGGCGGCGTCATGACCGCGCACATAGGGATTCCGCGGGGGAAAGTCAATCGACGGCCCCGGGCGGCAACCTTGCGCGATTGCCGGGGAAAGAACAATCTCCGGGGGTTTTCTGCGATATCTTGTGATTCTTAATTCGAATCCATGCTGTCTCCCCAGACGGGGCGGCAGACCAACAGAGGGGAAGACAATTCATGATCAAGAAACTGGGAGCCGAATTTTTCGGCACGTTCTGGCTGGTTCTCGGCGGCTGCGGCTCGGCCGTTCTGGCAGCTGGAGTGCCGGAGCTTGGCATCGGCTTTGCCGGTGTGGCCCTCGCCTTCGGCCTCACCGTGCTGACCATGGCCTATGCCGTGGGCCACATCTCGGGTGCACATTTCAATCCGGCCGTAACCGTCGGCCTCGCCACGGCGGGCCGTGTCGGATGGAATACCGTTCCGGGTTATGTCGTCGCGCAGGTCCTGGGTGGAACGTTCGGCGCACTGGTGCTTTATCTGATCGCCAGCGGCAAGGCGGATTTTTCCACGGCTGGCGGCTTCGCCTCGAACGGCTATGGCGAGCATTCACCGGGCGGCTATTCGCTCCTCGCCGCTCTGATCTGCGAGGTGGTGCTGACCGCGATGTTCCTGGTGGTAATCCTCGGTGTCACCCACAAGAATGCGCCCGCCGGATTCGCACCGCTCGCCATTGGTCTGGCGCTGACCCTCATTCATCTGATCTCGATCCCGGTGACCAACACCTCGGTCAATCCGGCCCGCTCCACTGCCGTTGCGCTGTTCACGGGCGGCTGGGCCATCCAGCAGCTCTGGCTCTTCTGGCTTGCACCTGTCGTCGGCGGCGTCATCGGCGCGCTGGTGCACAAGTTCCTCTCAGAGGACTGAGAAGGCCACCTTCCGAAAAGAAAGGGGGCGGGTCTTCCGACCCGCCCCAGTCTGACACACGGGAGGTTATGCTGTGCGCCGAATCATCAACAGTCCAAGCGCAGTAGACACCTCCACAACCCAAGCTGCAAACGTTATTCCAGTCGGGCGGGGAAACCCGGTGCGCGAAGGTCCGTATGCAGCAGGTCCTCAAGGAGATTGGCAATCTGGGTTGACTGCGCCGCCCCGCCATAGGCCGCCTTGCCCTTCATGAAAGTCTGCTGGGTCATCGAGGCGAGGTCCAGCGGCACGCCGAACTCCTTGCCGAAATTCATGGCGAAGCCCAGATCCTTGAGCGCCAGGTCCATGGTGAAGGCGATGTCATAGCTGCCATTCAGGATGAGCTGGCCCTCGGTTTCATGCACGAAGCTCGTCCCTGACGAAGCCGTGATCGCGTGCCACGCCTGCGCGAGGTCAAGACCGCCGCGCTTGGCCAGCATCAGGGCTTCCGCATCCGCCACGAGATGGATGAAGGCCAGCATGTTGGTAATTACCTTGATCACGGCCGCCGAGCCGATCGGCCCCATGTGAAAGATCTTCTTGCCGATGGTCTCGAGCGCCGGCTTGTGCAACTCGAACAGATCCTTTTCGCCTCCCACCAGCACGGTGATCTCGCCGCGCGCCGCAAGATGAACGCCGCCCGTCACCGGGGCTTCGAGCACCTTCACGCCCTTTTTCGCCGCCATGGCTGCGAGGCGCTGCATCTCGTCGCGGCCATTGGTGGAGTTCTCGATCCAGCTTGATCCGGGCTTCAGCGTGGTGAGGATTTCTGCCAGCACCTTCTCCGAGACAACAGGGGACGGCAGGCAGGTGAAAACCGCATCGACTTTTGCCGCAAGCTCGGCTGGTGAAGATGCCCATTGCGCGCCATCCTTGATGTGACGGTCAGCAAGCGTCCGGTCGAGGTCGAAAACCGTGACCTTGTAGCCCTTCTTCACCAGCGAATGCGCCAGGTGGCCACCCAGATTGCCGAGGCCGATGTAACCGTAATGCATGATCTATTCTTCCTTGCGCAGCGGACGGTTGGTCATTTCGAGATGCAGGTTCGTACCAGTATAGGGATGGGCTTCCGCGACCTGTTCGTCGAGTTCGATGCCAAGACCGGGCTCCGTCGGAGGGATCACATAGCCATCCTGCCAGAGGATCGGCTTCTTCAGGATCTGCGAGTGGAAGCCACCCCATTCCTCGATCGACTCGAGGATCAGGAAATTGGGAAGTGAGGCGGCATAATGGATGTTGGCAGCGCCCTCGACCGGCCCGGCATAGAGATGCGGTGCGATCTGCGCATAATAGGTCTCGGCCATGCCGGCGATCTTCTTTGCCTCCATCAGGCCGCCTACCCGGCCGAGCGCCATCTGCAGGATTGACGCGGCGCGGCACTCGAGCACGCGGGCGAATTCGTATTTCGTGGTGAGCCGCTCGCCGGTCGCAACCGGAATGGACGTGGCCCGCGCCACCAGAGCCATGTCCTCGGGCTTTTCAGGCGGCGTTGGCTCCTCGAACCAGAGTGGGTCGAAGGGCTCGATCTTCTTAGCAAACCGAATGGCGCCTGCGGTGGTGAACTGACCATGGGTGCCGAACAGCAGATCGGCCTTGGTGCCAACGGCCTCGCGGATCAGCTTGCAGAACTTGACGCAGAGTTCCATCGATTCAAGCGACGGCTGACGCGGGTCGAAGGCCGAATAGGGCGCGGCCGGATCAAACTTGAGGCCAGTGAAGCCACGCTTCACGTAATGCGCGGCCTGCTCGGCTGATTGCTCGGCATTCCAGAAGATCGACGCGTCGTGCCCCTTGGCCGGATTCGGGTAGATGTACGTGTAGGAGCGCAGCTTCTCGTGGACACGTCCGCCGAGCAGCTCGTAGACGGGCTTTCCCACCGCCTTGCCCTTGATGTCCCAGAGTGCGATCTCGAGACCGGAGAGCACGCCCATGAGTGAGGGATCGGGGCGGAGCGTGTAGCCTGAGCCATAGGCCTTGCGCCACATGGCTTCGAGATGGAACGGGTCCATGCCCTCGACATAACGCGAGAATGTGTCCTCGATCATCGCCGTCATGGCCTTGGGCCCGAAACTGGCGCCATAGCATTCGCCGATGCCGGTGATTCCATTGTCCGTCGTCAGCTTCACGAATGTGAAATAGCGCCCGCCCCAGGAGGGCGGCGGATTTCCGACGATGAAAACCTTGAGGTCCGTGACTTTCATGCGCATGCCCTCCCGCGAGACCTTGTGCTTCTAGCAGGTGGTCACAGGGCCAGGCGATGAAAATTTCTAACCGGTGTTGAGCCGGAAATACTTGTTTTCCATGGCCGAACGGATGCAAATGCCAGTGCTCTCTCACCACTGTACGGGGCATCGTGGCAGACCGTTTCGACTATATCATCGTGGGCGCGGGATCGGCGGGTTGCGTGCTGGCCGACAAGCTCACCGCCGGCGGCACGAGGCGCGTGCTGCTGCTCGAGGCAGGCGGCTCTGACAGGCGCTTCTACGTCCAGATGCCGCTCGGCTACGGCAAGACCTTCTATGACGCCCGCGTCAACTGGATGTATCAGGCCGAGCCCGATCCCGGCCTCAATGGGCAGCGCGACTACTATCCGCGCGGCAAGATCCTGGGCGGCTCCTCCTCGATCAACGCCATGGTCTACATCCGCGGGCACCGCCAGGATTATGAGGACTGGAAATCGGCAGGCAACACCGGTTGGGGCTGGGAAGATGTGCTTCCCGTCTACAAGGCGATGGAGGGTTATGCGGCCGGCGATCCAGCCTGGCGTGGTCACAACGGGCCGGTGTTCATTTCCGACCTCGGGCATCAGGCACATCCGCTGTGCCGGCCGTATATCGAGGCCGCACAAGCGGCGGGCCTCGCCTACACTCCCGACTTCAACGGCGCCGAACAGGAAGGCGTCGGCCTCTACCAGTTCACCATCAAGGGCGGGCGGCGGCTCTCCGCGGCACGCGCCTTCCTGCGCCCGGCGATGACGCGGAGCAACCTGCGGGTTGAAACACACGCCCATGTCACGCGCGTGCTCTTCGAGGGCAACCGCGCCGTGGGAGTTTCTTATACACAACATGGCCAGAACCGCGAGGCGCGCGGCGGCGAGATCATCCTCGCGGGCGGCGCCATCAACTCACCGCAGTTGCTGCAACTCTCCGGCATCGGCCCGGGGGCATTGCTGCAGTCGCTTGGAATTCCGGTCTTGCGCGACAACCAGAATGTCGGCGCCCGCATGCAGGATCATCACGGCATCAACTACACCTGGCGCATGAAGGTTCCGACCCTCAATGACGAACTCCGTCCGTGGTGGGGCAAGCTCAGGGCCGGGCTGCAATATCTTCTGTTCCGGGAAGGCCCGCTGGCGTTGAGCATCAACCAGGGCGGTGGCTTCTTCCGCACCCATGGCGCCATGACCCGACCCAATATGCAATTGTATATGCAGGCTTTTTCGACGCTCATCCCGAAACCAGGCGAGCGGCCGATCCTCAATCCGGATCCGTTCTCGGGCCTGTCGCTGGGGCTTTCCAACTGTCGCCCGACCAGCACCGGTTCGGTGATGATCAAGTCGCCCGATCCGTACGCGCATCCGAAGATCGTGTTCAATGCCTTCTCGACGGCGAGCGATGTCGAGGAAATGCTGGCGGCGGTGAAGTTCCTGCGCGTGCTGGCAGCCCAGGAACCGCTGAAAAACCTGATGGCGGAAGAACTTCGGCCAGGACCGGCAATCACCAGCGACGATGCGCTGATCGATGACTTCAAGCAACGGAGCGGGACGGTCTATCACCATGCCTGCACATGCCGAATGGGTGCCGCCGTAGCCAATTCGGTTGTTGATCCGAAGCTGCGGGTGCATGGCGTCGAAGGACTGCGCGTCTGCGACGCCTCGGTGTTCCCCAACCTCATCGCAGGCAACACCAACGCCCCCGCCATGATGATGGGCTGGCGCGGCGCGGAGATCATCCTGGCGGATGCGCGCGCCTGAGGCGCGGCATGCCTCGCGTCTAGTCCAGAAGGACGACACTTTCCTGTTCGTTGGGATCGGTCCGTGCAATCACAGCGCGCACCGGCTCATCGGTCGGGTTGTAGGGCTGATGCGGAACGCCGGCCGGAATGTAGCAGAAATCACCCGCCTTGATGACCATCACATGCTCGAGCTGCGGGCCATGGCGCATCTCGGAATAACCTTCGAGAACGAAAATCGCCGATTCATGGCTTTCATGGTAGTGCGGCCGGGCGCTGCTGCGGGGCGGGATGGTCACCAGATGCATGCACAGCCCGGTTGAGCCGGCCGTCTCCGCCGAGATGCCCTCGAAATAGGACAGGCCCTGCTTGCCCGTCACGGCCGGGCCTGCGCTGATCAGCTTGCAGGATTTCATGGCGAGAAACTCCCCTTGTATTCCGAGCCTTTGCTTAGCCCAAGGCCTTGCGCGCCGCAAAGCCATCACCCAGCCGGAAACAGATATTGACTTTCTTCCTATTGTATGCTTTTATTCTAAATTCCCCCAAAGACCCGGAGGTCACATGTCCTGTTTCGTCCCGACTGTCGGAGATGTAGCGCCGCCCCTGTGTTCAGGCGGTGGTGGCGCGGTGCTGATCACGCAGACGCAGAAGCTGCCAGACGATGAAGACGCCGACGGTCTTGCTCGCCACCTCGATGAGGAAGGCAGCGGGCGTCAGGTAGCCGGCAAGATACTGGAAGGCCAGCGTGTCGAGCGGCACGGCGATGATGCTCGAGATCAGGATGCGCTGCGAGAGCGGGCGGCGCATCAAGGAATAGACGCCCCAGTCTGCTGTCTCGGAGAGCGCGAAGGCGGTGACGGAAGCCAGCGCGATGGCGGGATCGACCATGAACCACGTCAGGACGCCTGCCACCGCCGTGCCAAGCAGGATGTAGTGGCCCACTTCGCGCTGCGCATAATCGCGCAGCACGAAAATGAACCCCACGACCACATTTGCGAGATAGAGATCGCCCAGCGGGGTCGCCCATGGCGGGATCGCCGTGAACATCCAGTTCACGAGAACGATCGCCGCGATATAGAGGAGCGTCCACACGGGACTACGACGTCAGCCGGTAATTTCGCCGGGCTTGAAGACCTGGTTGATCTCGATCTTCGCGTTCTCCGGCGAGTCCGAGCCATGCACCGAATTGGCTTCGATCGATTCCGCGAATTCCTTGCGGATGGTGCCGGGCGCAGCATTGGCCGGATTGGTGGCACCCATCACCTCACGGTACCTGGCGACCGCGTTGTCGCCTTCCAGCACCTGCACCACGATCGGGCCGGAGATCATGAAGGCCACGAGATCATTGAAGAAGGGACGTTCCTTGTGAACGGCATAGAAAGCCTCGGCGTCGGCCTTGGCCCAGCGCACACGCTTCTGGCCGACGATACGCAGGCCTGCGCCCTCGATCTTGGCGTTGATGGCGCCAGTCAGGTTACGGCGCGTGGCGTCGGGCTTGATGATCGAGAAGGTGCGTTCGATGGCCATGAATATCCTCGTCGGTTCAGTCTGTTGGGAATGCGCCGCCGTATAGCCGCAGGCCGCCCGGCTGGCAAGCGCCCTCAGAGCCGTCCGGCTTCGATGATGCGCTTGAGGAAGGCCCGGGTGCGCTCTTGCGTCGGATTGGCGAAAATCTGGTCGGGCGGACCCTCTTCATGCACCACGCCCTCGGACAGGAAGCACACCTTGGAAGCCACTTCGCGGGCAAAGCCCATTTCATGGGTGGCAAGCAGCATGGTCATGCCCTGATGTGCAAGATCGCGCACGATGTTCAGCACCTCGGAGACCAGTTCCGGATCAAGTGCGGAGGTGATCTCGTCCAGAAGCATCAGCTTCGGCTCCATGGCAAGCGCCCGCACGATTGCCACGCGCTGTTGCTGGCCGCCCGACAGCCGGTCGGGATATTCGCGCGCCTTGGCCTCGAGTCCGATGCGCTTGAGGAGCGCCATGGCCCGGGCTTCGGCCTCAGCGGGCGCAAGCTTGAGCACCTTGATGGGCGCGAGCGTCACATTTTCCAGGACACTCATGTGCGGAAACAGGTTGTAGCTCTGGAACACGATGCCGACATCGCGGCGCAGCCGGTTGACGTCAACACCCGGGCCCGACACGCGGTCATCCATCAGCCGGATCTCGCCGCCCTGAATGGGCTCCAGTCCATTGATGCAGCGGAGCAGCGTGGACTTGCCGCAACCCGAGGCGCCGATGAGGCAGACCACCTGATGCTCGTCGACACTCAGGTTGACGCCACGCAGCACACGCACCGCGCCGAATTCCTTGTGAACATCGCGGATTTCGAGAAAGGCCATGGCTCAGCCCCCTGCCCGCATGCGGGCATTGTCGCGCTCGATCAGGCGATCGACGAAGCGGGCCTGCGGAATGGTGATGACCACGAACAGGATCGCCACGATGGTGACGGCCGAGAGGTTGAAGGCATTGGATGCGATAATGCGGGACTGATTGAAGGCATCAATCACGCCCACCACCTGGACAAGCGCGGTGTCCTTCTGGAGGCCGATGAAGTCATTGAGCAGCGGCGCCATGATGCGGCGCACCGCCTGCGGCACGACGACGTAGCGCATGGTCTGCATGTAGGACAGGCCCAGCGAGCGGGCCGCCGAAATCTGGCTCCAGTGGATGCTGTCGATGCCCGCCCGGTAGACTTCAGCCACATAGGCGCCATAGGTCAGCGTCAGGGCCAGGATGCACCACCAGGTCACGGGGATGCGCGTGGCAGCGCGCTGTTCGGCCACGGTCATCGCCGAGAGGTCGGTGAACAGGCCGACGATGTGGGGAACGATCAGGTCGGGCAGGCCGGAGGTCGGGATGCCGAAGCCGATCAGATAGAGCGTCACGATGGCTGGAAGGCCGCGGAAGATGTCGCAGTAGAGAATGGCCAGCGCCCGGATCGGCTGGCCAGCCTTGCCCGGCATGAGCCGCGCAAGGGCCACGATGAGACCCCACACCAGCACGAGGATCTCGGCCACCACGAAGATGAAGATATTGTTGATCAGGAACTGGCGCGTGACCTGCCACCATTTGTCCTCAATCAGCGGCAGATAGAAGAAGGTGTGACCGACGGCCACGTCATTCATCATCACGAAGCTGGCAAATCCCAGGATGATGAGGGCGAAGGCGCCCCAGCCGAAGGTGAGCCAGCCATGATCGCGCGCCGCTGCGCTGGCGATGCGCGCAGTGACAAGATCGCCCGCCGCAAGCGCCACAGCCGCCTTGCGGGATTCGCCCATGGCGCGCAATGCCGGCAGGAAGAGAAGCGCCGTGGCGGCCATGGCAAGCCACAGCAACACCTGCCAGACACCACCCGTGACGCCAAGTCCTGCGAGGGCCGATGCCACCAGACGGGTCGAGCCATAGGCGGACAGCGTCGCCAGACCGGCAAACAGCAGCGCCGCCAGCGCGAGGCCATCGGCGCGCTGCGGCAGGCGGGCGGGAACGGGCTGGGTCACGTGCGTAGGAGGTCCCCGCCGGTCAGGCCGGCGGGGACGCGGGGATCACGGGTTGAAGTAGGGAACAGCGGCGGGATCCTTACCCCATGCCGCAGCAAGATACCTGGCGCCGAGCTTCGCGACCGTGCCGTCGTCAATCATCGACTGGATGATCTTGTCGAGCGTGGCGTTGTTGGCATTGCCCTTGGGATAGATGGCGCCATAGGTCTCGCCGGTCTTGTACTGACCCACGACGGCAACCTTGTCCGGATTGGCCACTTCCTCGGCGAGGACGATCGAGGTGTCGGTCATGGCGGCGTCGATCTGGCCAGCGCGGAGCGCAGTGAACATGTCGCCCTGGTCCGGATAGACCTGCACGTCGGTGAGGCCCAGTGTGTCCTGCGCGAAGGCAGCTCCGGTCGTGGCCTGCTGGACGCCGAGCCTGGCCGACTTGATGGACTTCTCATCCACGGGCGCATCCTTGCGGGCAAGGACGCCGATATCGGAATTGAAATAGGGAACCGAGAAATCATGCACCTTCTTGCGCTCGTCGGTGATGGAGATCTCGGACATGGCGAGATCGAAACCTTCGGTCTGGCCTGCAATCAGTGCATCCCAGCCGACATTGACCACCTCGAGCTTGTCGAAGCCGGCGCGCCAGGCGATTTCAGCCGCCATGCAATACTCCATGCCGTCCTTGATCGTCTCGGGGGCATCGCCGTTCCACCAGATCGGAGCGGGAAGCGACACCTCGACCGTGAGTTGACCGGCCTTGGCGGGGCTGGCAATGGGAATCGAGCCCTTCTCACCGGTAACTTCGCAATTGCCGATCTTGCCACCAGCCATAGCCGGGCTACTCAGGGCGAAGAGGGCGGCAGCCGCCAGAACGATGTGTTTCGAGACTTTCATGCTGGTTACTCCTGTCTGTCACGTGGTGAGGAGGAGTAGACGGTAAAAACGGCGTCAGGGCAAGGGGCATCGCCCAAGACAGCGCCGCCGGAGCGGTGTAGGATCCCGGGTCATGACCCTCTCCGTCAGCGCCTTCTACAAATTCGTGGAGCTTCCCGATTTCCGGGCGCTGAGAGACCCGCTTCTAGCAATGTGCCGGGACAAGGGCATCAGGGGCACCATCCTGCTGGCCCCCGAGGGCATCAACGGCACGATTGCGGGGGCGCCCCAGGAGATGACGGAGGTCATGGCCAGCATCCGCGCCATGCCGGTGTTCGCGGACCTCGAAAGCAAGACGTCGCATGCCAAGACCATGCCCTTCCGGCGCATGAAGGTGCGGCTGAAGAAAGAGATCGTCACGCTGGGCGTTGCAGGGATTGATCCGCGCCACATGGCTGGTCATTATGTGGAACCCTGCGACTGGAACCGCCTGATCTCGGAACCCGGCGTGCTGGTGATCGACACGCGAAATGCCTTCGAGGTGGCGGCCGGCACCTTCCGGGGTGCAATCGACCCGGGAACCACGTCCTTCGGCGAGTTCCCCGCCTTCGTGACACGCGCTCTCGCCGGCCGCGAGCAGCAAAAGATCGCCATGTTCTGCACCGGCGGCATCCGCTGTGAAAAGGCGACGAGCTTCCTGCGCGCCCATGGCTTCGAGAATGTCCATCACCTCAGGGGTGGCATCCTGAAGTATCTCGAAACAGTTCCGGAAGCCGAGAGCCTGTGGCAGGGCTCGTGCTTTGTCTTCGACGAGCGCGAGGGGCTGGGACACGGGCTCGCCGTCGAGCCCCCGGCGCCACGCTGATCAACCCGTCCAGCCGAGGCCCGCAGCCACGCAGTTCATGGTCATGAGCAGCGGCATCATCAGCTTCTCGTTGTCCTTGCGGCTGCGCGTTTCCCGAAGGAGTTGCACCTGCCAGCGGTTGGCCTGCTCTACCATCGGCCGCACGCGCTCGAAGCGGCGCTGCAGGCCCTCGAAGCGTTCGCAGAGCTTCTTTTCGCCGGTGAGTTCGAGAATGGCGCGTGCCGTGCGGCCATGCTCATGGCGGATGAGCGCGAACAGGCGCTCGGCATCCGTCCGGTTGGTAACCAGAGCGGCATATTGCTCGGCGACATTCATGTCGGCCAGATAGAGTGACTTCTCGACCTCGTCGATCGCCAGGCGGAAGCCGCGGGAGCGGTTGTACATGTCGCGCAGGAGCTTCATGCCAGCGCCACCGCGCGGCACCAGGAAATCGTCGAGTGCATAGCCAAGCCCGTACCAGCCAGTCAGCAAATGGCGGTTCTGGCTCCAGGCGAAGACCCAAGGAATGGCGCGCAGATCGCCAATGCCCTTGGCGCCGAAGCGCCGCGCGGGCCGCGAACCCAGTTTCAGATTGGCGAGTTCCTCGACCGGCGAGGCCTGGTGGAAATAGTCGAGCAGCGCCTTGTCCTCGGCGAGCTTGCGGTAATGCCGGAACGAGGCCTGGGCGATCCACTCCACTGCGCTCTGGTGGTCTTCGTTGACCTTGAGCTCCGGCTCGTCGATCGACTTCAGGGCGTGCACGAACACCGCCGCGGCAAGAATTTCGAGATTGTGCTGTGCCGTGCCGCGATTGGCGAACTTGGAGGACACCACCTCGCCCTGCTCGGTGACTCGCATGCGGGCGCCAACCGTGCCGGCAGGCTGCGCGGCGATGGCGCGGCCCGTGGGCGCGCCGCCGCGGCTCACCGAACCGCCGCGCCCGTGGAAAAAGCTGATCTCGACGCCCGCATCGCGCCCGATGCGGATGAGGCGGCGCTGCGCCTCGAACAGCTCGAAGCTGGCGCAGAAGAAGCCACCGTCCTTGTTGGAGTCGGAGTAGCCCAGCATGACCTCCTGGCGGCCACCCTGCGCGGCCAGCGAGGACTGGACCAGCGGGTGCGCCAGAAGCTCGGACATGATGCGCGGCGCGGCCCGCAGATCGTCGATGGTCTCGAACAGCGGCACCACGCGGATGCGGCACAGCGTGCGCGCCGTCTCGTCGGCGAACAGGCCTGCATATTTGGCCAGCAGATAGAGGCCGAGGACATCGCTGGCGCTCTGGGTCATCGACAGGATGAAGGCGCCGATCGCCTGCGGGTCGGGGCCGTCGATGGTGTCGCGGATGAGTTCCAGCAGGTCGAGGAGCTCGCGCGCTTCCTCGGAAATGCCGCGGAAACGCGGCAGGAAGCCCAGGGGCTTTGCCAGCTCCTCCTCGATCCAGGCCTGGAAGGCCGGCGTTCCGGGTTCAGGGCCTTCGCCGTCGGCCAGCGGGTTGAGCTTGCGCCAGATCTCGCGCAGCACGCGGTTGATGACGGTGGTGTTCTGCCGGATGTCGAGGCTCACGGTGCGGAAGCCGAAGGTCTCCACTTCCCAGCGGACGGGCCGCAGGAGGCTCGAGGCCAGCGACACCGACTGCAGGCGCGACAGCGCCTCCTCGGCGGCCAGCAGTTCGCCGGTGAGTTCATCGGTGGTGCGGAAGCCCGTGCCCGCCGCACCGGGTGCGAAGGTGGCGGCCAGCCTGGCGCGCAGGGCCGTGAAGAAACGGCGGAACGGCTCGTGGGCATTGCGCGAGGCGATGGCGGACGCCTCGCCCGAGAGTTCGGTCTGGCGCTCCACCCGGTCGAGGAAGTCCTGCGGGATCGCCACCTCGCGGGCGCTGAGCGAAATCAACTGGGCCAGATCGCCAAGCCGCTGGTCGAGGCGGGCGAGAATGGCGTCGCGGTTCTCGACCAGCGCATGGCGCGTCACGGCCGCCGTGACGAAGGGGTTGCCGTCGCGGTCGCCGCCGATCCACGAGGAATAGCGCAGGGGCGGGCGCACCCGGCTCGGCGTCTCGGGATAATGGCGCTGCAGCGCCGCCTCCATGAGATCGCAGAGGCTGACCGTGCGGTCGAACAGGGTTTCGCGGAAGAAGTGCAGGCCCCAGTGGATCTCCTGTTCGACGGTGGGCTTTTCGAGGCGGATCTCGCCGGTGAGCCACAGGAGGTCGATCTCGTTGCGCAGCGCCTTGAGGAGCCCGGCGCGCTCGCGCGGGGTCCAGCGCGGGCTCTCGAGTTCGTAGAGCTTCAGATAGATGCGGCGGTGGATTTCGAGAACCGTGACCCGCTTGGCCTCGGTGGGGTGGGCGGTGATCGTCGGCTGCACGTCGATGGTGTCGAGCACCCTCTGCACCGCCTCGGGCGCGACATCGGCCGCAGCAACCGTCGCAAAGGCATGCGAGAAGGACCCCGGCACCTGGTCCGGGCCGCTGCGCGTCTCCATCTGGCGGCGGGCCCGCATGGCGGCGTTTTCCTCCGCGATGTTGAGCAGCTGCAGCCAGATGCCGATCACCTGCAGGGCGTGCTCGACCATGTCCTGCGGCAGGGCCAGCGCATTGGCCGGCTCGTCGATCACCGTCAGCACGCCCGGCTCGCGCACCCGGATGACCTGGCGCAGCAGATCGCGCAGCATCATGGTGATCTCGTCCAGATAGGCGCCATCCACCGGGGCGGCCCCCACCGGCTTCATGGACTTCGCGTGTGCCACCTGATGTACGCTCCTCAGCTTGCCTGATGGCTTGTGCGGTGCAGCGCAGCCGCAGTCAATACCGTTTTGGATGACAGCGGAAAGCGGCTCCCCAGACGGTGAATTTGCGCTACAAGCCCCGCCCATGTTGCACATCAACGGACTGACCTACCGGATCGGCGGGCGTCTCCTTCTGGAGGAGGCGGCGGTCGCCATTCCGGAAGGTCACAAAGTCGGGATTGTCGGGCGCAATGGCGTGGGCAAGTCCACCCTGTTCCGGCTCATTCTGGGCGAGATCCCGGCCGAGGCAGGCGCGGTCACCCTGCCCCGCAACGCCCGCATCGGCACCGTCGCCCAGGAGGCGCCGGGGGGTCCGGAGAGCCTCATCGACACCGTGCTCGCGGGGGACGCCGAGCTCACGGCGCTGCTGGCCGAGGCCGAAACGGCGACCGATCCCCACCGCATCGCCGAGATCCAGATCCGGCTGGCCGACATCGACGCCCACAGCGCCAGGGCGCGGGCGGCAACGATCCTGAGCGGCCTCGGCTTCAGCGACGAGCGCCAGGAGGGTCCCTGTTCGGCACTCTCCGGCGGCTGGCGGATGCGCGTGGCGCTGGCCGCCGCGCTGTTCGCGGCTCCCGACGTGCTGCTGCTCGACGAGCCCACCAACTATCTCGATCTCGAGGGCGCCATCTGGCTCAAGAGCTTCATCCGCGACTATCCGCACACCATCGTGCTGATCAGCCATGACCGCGACCTGCTGAACGAGGCGGTGGGGCACATCCTGCATCTCGAACGCGGCAAGCTCACGCTGTATCAGGGCAACTACGACAGCTTCGAGCGCCAGCGGCGCGAGAAGCAGGCGCTCACCCAGAAGCTGCGCAAGAAGCAGGACGACCAGCGCAAGCACATGATGGCCTTCGTCGACCGCTTCCGCTACAAGGCCTCCAAGGCGCGCCAGGCGCAGAGCCGTCTCAAGGCGCTGTCGAGGCTCGAGCCCATCGCCGAGCTGGTCGAGGACCGGGTCGCGCCGTTCTTCTTTCCCAATCCCGAGAAGGCCATCGCGCCACCGCTGGTGCAATGGGACAAGGCGAGCGTCGGATATGCCGCGGACCGCGCGGTTCTCAGGAACATCACGCTGCGGCTCGACCCCGACGACCGCATCGCGCTGCTCGGCTCAAACGGCAACGGCAAATCGACCTTCGCCAAGCTGCTCTGCGGAAAGCTCGCCTGCATGGCGGGCGAGATGACCGCGCCGGCCCGCCTCAGCGTCGGCTACTTCGCCCAGCATCAGCTCGATGAAATCTCGCCCGAGCGCACGCCCTATTCCTATTTCAGCGAACTCATGCCCGATGAACCGGAATCGAGACGCCGGGCGAAACTCGGCGCCCACGGCTTCGGCGCGGCACTGGCGGATTCGCGCTGCGACACGCTCTCGGGCGGCGAGAAGGCCCGGCTGCTGTTCGCGCTGGCCGCCTTTCATGCCCCGCATGTGCTGGTGCTCGACGAGCCCACCAACCACCTCGATGTCGACAGCCGCGAAGCGCTCATCATGGCAATCAACGACTATGAGGGCGCGGTCATCCTCATCAGCCACGACCGCCACATTATCGAGACCTGCGCCGACGCGCTCTGGCTGGTGAAGGACGGGACGGTGAAGCCCTTCGACGGCGACATGGATGACTACACCCGTCTCGTGCTCGACACCGCCCGTGAAAACCGCAGGGCCGAACGCGCCGCCGGCAAGGTGCAGGCGCCGGCATCACGCCCGGCACCGCGGCCCTCCTCCGCCGCCACCCAGAAGACGGTCGAGAAACTGGACCGCCGGATGGAGGAGTTGCGCGGCAAGATCGCCATTCTGGACGACGCGCTGGCCGATCCTGCCCTCTACAGCGAGGCACCCATGAAAGCGGCCGACTTCACACGGCTGCGCGCCAAGCTTGCCGCTGATCTCGAAGACACCGAGAACCAGTGGCTCGCCGCCCAGCTCGAGTAGGACTCAACCCGCCGCGCGGTTCCGCCAGCGTCCCTGTTCATCCTGCTGCCAGTAGCTCACCTCATGGCCTGCGGCGCGAAACCGCTTCCAGCCCTCACGGGCCGCGGCCACCGCATCCGGATCCCGGCCGTCGAACAGGATCACCGCGCGGAGAAGACCCTCGATCTCACCCACGGGCGCCCCATCCACATAGAAACGCACATTGGCATTGTTGGGGTTTTCATCCTCGGCCGTGATCCACACCGGCTGCAGGTCAGGATAGCCATCCGCCCTGGTGCCATGCGGGAGGAAGCTTTCCTCATCATGCACCCACAACTGCTGGGCCAGCGCCTCGGCCCGGTCCTCGGAGCCCGCCTGAACTACCACGCGCCAGCCGCGCTCCAGACTGGTCGTCAGAAGCTTCGGCAGCACCGCTTCAAGGGGCTGGCGCTCGAGATGATAGAACGACACGGGTGTCATGCCCCCATTCAGCAAGAGCCGTGCGCAGGGTCAAGGCCGGACCCCGGCTCTCCGCTCGGGAACAGCCGGTATCAGGGGCGTCGGGGACTAGAAGTCCGTCTTCTCGCCGCCCTCCGCCACGCGCCGGGCGACGAAGCTGTCGATGGCCGCGAGCCGGTCGGCATCGAATGGCGGAAGCTGATACTCGGCCAGAGCCTGTTTCCATAGCGCATTGGCCCTGGTGGCGGCGGTAGGCGAACCTGCCGCCTCCCAGTTCTGGAAGTTGCGCCAGTCGGAAATCAGCGGCTGATAGAAGGCCGTCGCATAGCGTTGAAGCGTGTGCTGCGCCCCGAAGAAGTGGCCTCCCGGACCCACCTCGCGCATGGCCGCGCGTCCCATTTCCTCGGAATTGACCAGCACGGGCTTCAGGAACTCCTGCACCATCTGCAGCAAGTCGGCATCGAGCACGAATTTTTCGTAGGATGCAACGAGGCCGCCTTCCATCCAGCCCGCCGCATGCTGGATCACATTGCCACCACCCATGATGGCCGCCCACAGCGAGAACACGGTCTCATAGGCGGCCTGCGCATCGACGCTGTTGGCGGCATTGGTGCTGGAGGTCCTGTAGGGCAGCCGATAGCGCCGCGCCAGCTGACCGCCGATGATGGTGGCCTTCATGTATTCCGGTGTGCCGAAGGCAGGCGCGCCCGACTTCATGTCGACGTTCGACGTGAAGCCGCCATAGACGAAGGGCGCCCCCGGCCGGGTAAGCTGCGACAGGGCGAGGCCCGCCAGAGCTTCGGCATTCTGCTCGACAATACCTCCCGCCAGCGTGACGGGCGCCATGGCGCCCAGCAGGGTGAAGGGCGTCACCACCGCGATCTGGTTGAGGCGCGCCATCTCGATGATGCCCATGGCCATGGGTGCATCCAGCTTCAGCGGCGAATTGGTATTGATGACGGTATAGGCGGAGGGCTCGGACAGAAGCTGGTCATGGCTGATGCCGCGCGCCAGCCGGATGATCTCCAGACCGTCGAACAGACGGGCCCGGCCGGTCGCATAGATAAAGGGCACCTTGTCGGAATAGACCATCTTGTTGCGGGTGATGTGCAGATGGCGCACCGAGGCATGGACATCGAGCGCATCGACGGAGGCGCCGCCCGCCGTGTGAACGGTGTTGAAGAACTGCGCGAGTTTCACGAAGTTTCCCGCGTCCTCGAGCGTGCCCGGCCTGCGTCCACGGTCAAGGTCGGAGCAGTTGGGCGGACCGCCCACGGGTGCGAAAACGATCGACTTGCCGCCGATGCGCAGGTTGTGCGCCGGGTTGCGGGCATGGAAGGTGAACTCGGCCGGCGGCGTCCTGAGAGCTTCCGCGATGATGTCGCGGCCGATCCTCACGCGCTCGCCATCCACCAGCGCGCCGGCCTTGCCGAGAATGCTGCGCGCCTCGGGGAGCAGCATGTCCATGCCGATCTCCTCGAGCACGCCGAGCGACTCGGCATGGATTGCCTCGATCTGGTCATCCGAGACGATGCGCGAAGGCTCGAGCGTGAGCGATGGCTGCTGCCACGGAAGCTGCCGGATCGGCGTATGGGCGGCATCAGGGCGGCGGCCACGACGTGGACTGGTCATCAACTCTCCTCCGCACAGGCCGCAGCGCGGCTGTCAGAAATCCGTGGGCGCCCCACCTTCCGCCTTGCGCTGCTCGACGAAGGCGTTGAGCGCATCGCGGATCGCCGGGTCGATCGGCGGTTCCTGGTAATCCGCCAGCGCCTGTTTCCACACGGCATTGGCTTTCTGCCAGGCTTCGGGCTTGCCCGCCGCCAACCATTGCTGATTGTTGCGCCAGTCCGAGATGATGGGCGCGTAGAACGCGTTTGTATAGCGCGCCAGCGTGTGTTGTGCGCCGAAGAAATGCCCGCCAGGCCCCACCTCGCGGATCGCCTCGACGCCCAGCGCGTCCTCGGTGGTCTCAAGCGGCTGCAGGAACTCACTCACCATCTGGATGAGATCGCAGTCGAGCACGAATTTCTCGAAGCTCGCCACCAATCCTCCTTCGAGCCAGCCCGCACCATGCATGATGAGATTGCCGCCACCCATGGTGAGGCCCCAGAGCGAGAACACGCTCTCATAGGCGGCCTGGGCATCCACAGCATTCGCGGCGCAGGTGTTGGATGTGCGGAACGGCAGCTTGTAGCGCCGGGCGAGCTGCCCGCCGACAATGGTCGCCTTCATGTATTCCGGCGTGCCGAAGGCGGGGGCACCCGACTTCATGTCAACATTCGAGGTGAAGCCGCCATAGATGACCGGCGCTCCCTTGCGGACCAGTTGGGTAAAGGCGATTCCAGCCAGTGCCTCGGCATTCTGCTCTACCAGCGCACCCGCCACCGTGACGGGCGCCATGGCGCCGGCAAGCGTGAAGGGCGTCACGCAGACGATCTGATTGCGCGCCGACATCTCCAGGATGCCACGCAGCATGGGCGTGTCGAGCTTGAGGGGCGAGTTGGTGTTGATGATGGTGAACAGCGAAGGCTCTCGCTCCAGCTGTTCATGGGAGATGCCACGCCCGAGGCGGGCGATCTCGATGGCATCGCGGATGCGTTCCGTGCCGAGCGAATAGGCGTGGAAGGGCTTGTCGGTGAGCAGCACCATATCGCGCAGCGCCTCGAGATGGCGCAGGGAGGCGTGGATATCGATGGGCTCGACGGGATAGCCGGCGATGAAGCCGATGCAGTTGAAGTACTGGCCGAGCCTCAGGAAGTTGCGGTAGTCGGCCTGATTGCCGGTGCGGCGGCCGTTGTCCATGTCGGCACTGTTGGGCGGGCTGGCGACCGTGCCGAAGGTGATGGCATCGCCGCCGATCCTCAGGTCGTTGTCCGGGTTGCGCGCATGGAAGGTGAATTCCGCAGGCGCGGAGGCGATGAGACCTTCGATCATCGCAGGGTCGAAGCGCACCCGCTCGCCATCCACCGAGGCGCCAGCCTTCTTCAGCATGTCGCGGACTTCCGGCAGTGTGAAATCCATGCCGATCTCGGAAAGCACCCGGAGCGAGGCATGATGGATCGACTCGATCTCATCGGCCGAAACGATAGCCATGGGCGGGAACAACCGCCGCAGCTTGCGGCGTGGCAATTGCGGGACAGGATTGCGTCCGGACACCCCGGCGCGGCGGCCGCCGCCTTCGCGCCGCGGCCTGCGGCCTGTTTCACTCTCGGTGATGCTCACGTGGTCTTTCCCTTGTCGCGATAGGCTTCCAGCGCCGGGTCGGCGGCGATCTGCTTCACCAGCCAGTCCTCGAAACGCCTGATCTTTGGCTTCATGCGGTGCTCGGCATTGCAGGCCAGAAGCCAGTTGTGGCGGTGCTGCACCCTGAGCGGAAACGGCGTGACGAGCCGTCCCATCTTGATTTCCTCGGTGGCGAAGGGGCCGATGGTCATGGCGACACCGCGGCCCTCGATTGCCGCCTCCTGGGCGAGAATGTAGCTGTCGAAGGCCAGACGGTCGGACAGCTTGATGCCCTTGACGCCCGCCGCCTCGAGCCAGATGTGCCAGTCTTCCTCGGCGGTATAGACATAGAGCAGCTTGTGCTTGCGGAGGTCATCGGGCGTGAGCAGCGCATTGGGGCCCTTGAGCAGATCGGGCGAACAGATCGGCGTCAGGCGCGAGCTGAAAAGCGTCCGGTAATAGTGGTCAGGCGAACGGTTGCGCGCCAGGATGAGCCCGACATCGACATTCTTCTCGTCAAAGTCCCAGTCGAAATAGGATGTGGAAAGCCTCACCTTCATGTCCGGGAAGCGGCGCTCGAAGTCGTGCAGCCTCGGGATGAGCCATTTCAGCGCCACGGTGACATAGACCTGGACAGTGAGCTCATTGTCGGCCGCCGAGGGCTTCAGCGCACGGGTCTGCGCCTCGACCATGTCGAAGGCATCGCGCACCGGAGGAAAGTAGGTGTGGCCTGCCTGAGTGAGTTCGGCGCGCCGGGCATCGCGCCGGAACAGCTGCACACCCAGCCTCTGCTCGAGCGACTTCACCTGATGGCTGACCGCCGAGCGGGTGATGCCCAGCTCGCTGGCCGCAAGCCGGAAGCTGCCAAGCCGCGCGGCCGCCTCGAAGGCGGTGAGCGCACGCAGGGGGGGCAGGTCACGTCTGGCCAAGTTTCCTCACCACTCTGTTGTCGGCTCCTTCTATCATCATTGATTTCATGGCGTTAAGGGAGGAGGCCCGGAAAAAGCCCTCTATAGGGTGACAAATACTCACCACCAAACCAAAAAGATAGGCCATTGAAACACCCGCCCGAACCGGGGGATATAGGGACAGATCAGGAGTTTCAGCCATGAGTGCCGTTGAAGACCTCTCTCGCCGCCGCGGCGGTCGTGAAGCCCGCCGGGCCCTGCGGTCCCGCCCGATCCCGATGGCCGAAGCCGCCGTGCGGCCCGGCATGGAGGGCGGCCAGTACAAGCCCCTCACCGAACGCGACATGCAGCGCATCCACGAGACGGCGCTGAAGCTTCTCGAGACGGTGGGGCTTTCGCAGGCCATTCCGACCTGCGTCGAGGCAATGACCGCGCGAGGCTGCTTCATCAATTCCCAGGGCCGGCTGTGCATTCCGCGCGCCCTCGTCGAGGACACGCTGGCGAGCTGCGCGCGCAACTTCGTGCTGCATGGACGCGATCCGAAGCATGACATGGAACCCTCGGGCAACAAGGTCTATTTCGGAACGGCGGGCGCCGCGGTGCATGTCGTCGAGCCCGAGACCAAGACCTACCGTGAATCGGTTCTGGTCGATCTCTATGACGCGGGCCGCATCGTGGACACCTGCGAGCATATCCACTTCTACCAGCGTCCTCTCACCGCCCGCGACATGCTCACCGGCCACGACCTCGACATCAACACCATGTATGCCTGCATCGCAGGCACGCAGAAGCATGTCGGCACGTCGATGGTCGACCCCGCGCATGTCACCGAATGCCTCGAAATCCTGCATTTCGTGGCGGGCGGTGAAGCCCAGTGGCGCGAGCGGCCCTTCGTGTCGCAGTCCAACTGCTTCGTCGTGCCGCCGATGAAATTCGCCGAAGACGCCTGCCGCTGCCTCGAAGTGGCCGCGCGCGGCGGCATGCCGGTGCTGCTTCTCTCGGCCGCGCAGGCAGGCGCCACATCGCCCGCCGCGCTGGCCGGCACGGTGGTGCAGGCCGTGGCGGAATGCCTCGCAGGCCTCGTCTACATCAACTGCGTGGTTCCCGGCGCGGTGGCGATCTGGGGACCGTGGCCCTTCGTCTCGGACCTGCGCACCGGCGCAATGTCGGGTGGTTCGGGCGAACAGGCGCTCATCACGTCGGGCTGCGCCCAGATGGGGCACTTCTACAATCTCACGGTCGGCTCGGCTGCCGGCATGTGCGACTCGAAGATGCCGGACATGCAGGCGGGTTACGAAAAGGGCGTGACCGCCGGAATCTCGGCCATGACGGGCATCAACCTGCTCTATGAGTCGGCCGGCATGCACGCCTCGCTGCTGGGCTTCTGCCTCGAGAGCCTGCTCATCGACAACGACATGCTGGGCTCGATCAACCGCAATGTGCGCGGCATCGAGGTGAACGAGGACACGCTGTCGCTCGAAGTCATCGCCGATGTGTGCCTCGCGGGACCCGGTCATTATCTCGGCAACGAGCAGACGCTGACGCTCATGCAGAAGGAATACGTCTATCCGCATGTCTCGAACCGCATGAGCCCCAAGGAATGGAACGAGGCCGGCAAGCCCGATATCGTGGAGCGGGCCGCGGCCCGGAAGCGCGAGATCCTGACGAGCTACTATCCCGACTACATTCCGCGGGCCATCGACGAGCAGATCCGCGCCAAGCACGACATCAGGCTTCCCCGCAGCGTGATGGAGCCGGGCGACCCGCGCTGGAGCTGAGGTGGAGCATCCGGTTCTGACCGCCATCCGCCGCGCGGCCTTCACGCCGCTCGGCTGGTTCGCGCCGGGCGCGACAGACGGGATGCCTGGGGATGCGCGCTTCGCGATCCTGATCGGCAATGCCGGACCGGACATGTTCCGGCGCTTCGCGCGCGAACGCGATGTCATGCGCGACACCCTCGATGCATGGACCCGCGACGTGGTCTCGGCGCTGGCGCGCGACCTCGATGCGCGGGCCGTTTATCCCTTCGACATGGATCCGCCCTGGCCGTTCCTCCGCTGGGCACAGCGGGCGGGCGCTGGCCATGTATCGCCGCTGGGCCTCAACATCCACCCTGTCTACGGCCTGTGGCATGCCTATCGTGCGGCACTGCTGTTTCCCGTGGCCTTCGACCTGCCCCCGCAGAGCCCGGGGCCGAACCCCTGCGGGACATGCGCCGGCAAGCCCTGCCTCACCGCCTGCCCCGTGGACGCCTTCGACGGCCAGCGCTATGACGAGACATCCTGCGCGGGCCATATCGCAACAGCTGACGGGCAGTCCTGCATGAGCCGGGGCTGCCTCGCGCGCCACGCCTGTCCCGTGGGACAGGGTTTCGCCTATGCGCCCACCCAGGCAGAGTTTCACATGCGCGCTTTCCGCGCGGCGCGGGGCAAGGTCTAGATCGATGTACGGACACATCGCGGGAAAGCTGGCGCGCGGCGACATCATCATCCTGGATGGCGGCACCGGAACCGACATCCAGCGCCGTGGCGTGCCGATGAGTTCCGGCACATGGTGCGCGGAGGCCAATCTCTCCCATCCCGATGTGGTCGCGGCGGTTCACGCCGACTACATCCGGAGCGGCGCCGACATCATCACCGCCAACACCTTCGCGACATCGGCCCTGCTCTTCAACGCGGTGGGACGCGATGACGACATGCTGGCGATCGACCAGGCAGCGGTGGCCATTGCCCGGCGGGCTGCGGCCGGTCACGCGGTCGCGGTTGCAGGCTCGATGTCCACCATGCGTCCCGTCCAGCCCGGCAGTGACCGCACGCTGAAGCAGCAGGAATGGCCGGAGGCGCAGGCGCGCGACCTTTTCAGGCGCAAGGCGGAAAATCTGGCAGCGGCCGGCGTCGACCTCATCATGATGGAGATGATGCGCGACCAGGACTACTCGGTCTGGGCCACGGAGGCAGCACAGGCGACGGGGCTCCCCGTCTGGATCGGGCTCTCCGCCGAACGCCGGAAGGACGGTGCGCTCACCGGCTTCGGCCGCGAAGACCAGATGCTCGACGACGTGGCGCGCGTGCTCTCCGCTCTGAAGCCAGATGCCTTCAGCATCATGCACACATCGCCCAACGATACCGGTGCGGCGATCGACGTTCTCCGCCGCCACTGGAGCGGCCCGGTCGGCGCCTATCCCGAAAGCGGCTATTTCACCATGCCGGACTGGACCTTCGTCGACATCATCGCGCCCGCCGACCTGGTGGCAAAGGCCCGCGACTGGCAGAGACGGGGTGTGACGGCCTTTGGCGGCTGCTGCGGGCTGGGCCCGGAACATATCACTGCCCTGCGGTCGGCGTTCCCGTCCTGAGCACTGCCGTTCCGCTGATGGCCGGATGGCCGGCCGCACGGACTGCAACACCGCCGGCAATCCTCTCGGGTCTTGCAGGCGCCGTTCCGGTGCGCGAAACTCAGCCGGTTACGCAAACCCTTCCTTATGTTTGGGGACATGTCATTGAGAGATCCCTATGAAGTGCTGGGCGTCGCCAGGACCGCCACGCCCGAGGACATCCGATCAGCCTACCGGAAGCTGGCGAAGAAGCTGCATCCCGACCTGAACCCCGGCGACAGCAAGGCCGAGGACAGGTTCAAGGAGGTGACGGGGGCCTACGAGATCCTTTCGGATGCCGAAAAGCGCCGCCGCTTCGACGCGGGCGAGATCGACGCATCCGGCACGGAGCGGCCGCAGCAGCACTATTACAAGGAGTATGCGGGCGCAGCAGGGCCGCGGTATCAGAACACGTCGGGGTTTGCCGATCTGGCCGAGGAGGACGACTTCCTCGCCGAACTCCTCAGGCGGCGCGAGCAACAGGCACGGCGGGCGCCGGGAGCCGACAGGCTCTACCAGTTGCAGGTGGATTTTCTTGACGCCGTGACTGGCGCGACACGGCGGATCACGCTTCCCGACGGCAACTCGCTCGACGTCACGATCCCGCCGGGCATACAGGACGGCCAGACCCTGCGGCTGCGTGGCAAGGGCGCGCCAAGCCGTGGCGATGGCCCGCCGGGAGACGCGCTGGTCGAAATCACGATCAGGCCGCACAAGTTCTTCACGCGGGACGGCGATGACATCCTGATCGAGCTTCCGGTCACCATCGCGGAGGCCATTCTCGGCGGCAAGGTGAAGGTCCCGACGCCGTCGGGCGCGGTGATGCTGACGGTGCCGAAGGGATCCACCACCGGCTCAACCCTGCGCCTCAAGGGCAAGGGGGTCGCGCGCCGCGACGGCAGCCATGGCGATGAGCTGGTGAAGCTCAAGGTGATGACACCCGCCCAGCCAGATGCCGAGCTTGAGTCCTTCCTGTCCAACTGGACACCGAATTATGATCCGCGCCGGGACATGCAGCCATGATCATCAGCAAGACGGAATTTCTCTATCGTGCCCAGACGGATCAGGAAACCCTGCAATTGTGGATCAGCGAGGAATGGATCGCTCCTCAGGGGCCGGACACCGAACCGGAATTCTCGGAGGCAGACCTCGCCCGCGCCGGCCTGATCCGGAACCTGCAGCAGGACCTCGGCGTCAACACGGAAGGCGTCGGCGTGATCCTGAATCTTCTGGACCAGATCCACAGCCTGCGCTGGGCCCTGTCCAGCAGGCTGCGGGCGGGAGAGACAGAGAGCGAAAGCGGGACCTGACCCACGAGGCAAGGACGCAAGTCCTGGCTTCACACCGCCTGCGCCGTGAGGTCCCTCTCCAATTCGCCATAGCCCGTGAACCGGTATTCATAGGCAAGCCCGAGGCGTCGGGCCGCAGCCTCGGCGCGGGTCGCGAGATCCGGGTCGCGTGTCTGGGCCAGAAACACGATCTTGGTGTAGTTGCCGAAATAGTCGGCCAGAAGTTCCGGATGCCTGTCGAGACCCAGTCCCTCCCAGATCAGCTTGTCGAAATGCCGCGCCAGATAGTCGGTGAGGAAAAAGGCCGTGATGTCTTCATCGGCATGCGCTGCAAATGCGGCGTTGCCTGAGAAGAAGGCATAGCAGTGCGGACCTTCGAGGCGCTGAATACCCTCCGCTTCCAGCATGGCATCGAGCAGTCCGCCTGTACCGCAATCGCCGTAGAGGACGAAGATCGCGTCATAGCGTCCGCGCGCTGCAGCAATCTTCTCGCGCAGCGCCGGCACGATCCTCTCCGGCGTGTTGTGCCACTTGGCGGGCAGGCATTGCAGGTCGAAGCCCGACCAGCGGTTGCGTTCGATCAGGTCAACGATCTCGCGCGCCAAAGCACCGCAGGCCAGAAGAAGAACCTTCCCCTGGCCTGGCTTGAACTCGAACTCTTCTGCAGGCGCCAGATCGACGGCGGTCATGGCCGTCCTGCCACAGCCTCAGTTGGACGCGAGCTGATTGTGCTTGCGGGCCATGAAGCTCTTGGCAGTCTCGACCGCCACGGCCGCGTCACGGCAATAGGCGTCCGCACCGATGGCCTTGGCGAATTCCTCGTTCAGCGGCGCGCCACCCACGAGCACGACATAGTCGTCGCGCATGCCCTTTTCCTTCATGGTGTCAATGACGACCTTCATGTAGGGCATGGTTGTCGTGAGCAACGCCGACATGCCGAGGATGTCCGGCTTGTGCTGCTCCATGGCCTCGAGATACTTCTCGACGGGATTGTTGATGCCGAGGTCGATGACTTCGAAGCCCGCGCCCTCCATCATCATGCCGACAAGGTTCTTGCCGATGTCGTGAATGTCACCCTTCACCGTGCCAATCACCATCTTGCCCTGGCGCGGCGCGCCGGTCGCGATCAGCAAGGGTCGCAGGATGTTCATGCCGGCCTTCATCGAATTGGCGGCCAGCAGAACCTCGGGCACGAACAGGATGCCATCGCGGAAGTCGACGCCAACGATGCGCATGCCCTCGACCAGAGCCTCGGTGAGAACCTTGTAGGGCGCCCAGCCACGGCCGAGCAGGATGTGCACCGCCGTCTCGACCTCTTCCTTGAGGCCGTCATAGAGGTCGTCATGGACCTGCTGGACGAGTTCCTCGTCATTAAGGGAGTTCAGGTCAAGTTCGCCATCATCGCTCATCAGCTGTCTCCGGGCGCAAGATCTTGAAAAAACACACTAGACCCAACCGGCACCGATGCTTGGCCAGCGGGCGACGTCCACATGCCGGAAAGCGACGGTTGAGGCAAGCAGAAAGCAGGGTTAAGGAGGTCTTCTCCTTGATTGAACCGGATGTTTTCAGCATGCCCGCGTCGTTCGACATCGCCCTCTGCCGCAGTCAGTTCCCCGCCCTTTCACTGGCTGACGAAGGCCGTCCCCGGGCCTATCTGGACAATCCGGCAGGAACCCAGGTGCCGCGCCAGGTGATCGACCGGACCGTCGAATGCCTCACGGCCCGCAACGCCAATCTCGGCGGATATTTCACGACCACCGTCGCGGCTGGCCAGCTCGTGGATGAAGCCCATCAGGCCTGTGCCGATTTCTACAACGCGGCCTCGGCCTCCGAGATCGTGTTCGGGCAGAACATGACCAGCCTCACGCTCCACATGTCGCGCTGCCTTGGCAAGAGGTTCCGGCCCGGTGATGAGATCGTGCTGTCGCGCATGGACCACGACGCCAATGTCGCGCCCTGGCTGCTGCTGGCAGACGATCTGGGCCTCGTCGTGCGCTGGATGGATTTTGACACCGAGACCTATGAATTCCCCGAGGATGCGCTCAGCAAGGTGCTGACCTCGCGCACGCGGCTGCTCGCCATGGGCATGGCGTCAAACTGCACGGGCACGGTCAATGACGCGAGGCGCTTTGCCGCCCAGGCGAAGGCTGCGGGCGCCATCGTGTATCTCGATGCGGTTCAGTTTACACCCCATTACGCCATCGACGTTCAGGACCTTGGCGCGGACTTTGTCGTCTCATCGGCCTACAAGTGGTTCGGGCCTCACCAGGGCGTGCTGTGGGGCCGCGAAGCGCTACTGAAGGAGACCTTCGGTTACAAGGTGCGTCCGGCGGGCGAGGATCTTCCACACAAGTTCGAGACAGGAACCCTCTCGCATGAGGGCATGGCGGGCACGCTGGGCGCGATCGAATATCTCGAACAGTTCGGCTCCGGCGGCACGCGGGCAGAGCGCCTGCGCTCAGCCTGGGCCACGCTCGCTGCCTATGAACACGGGCTGACGCAACGGCTGATCGACGGCCTGCGCGGCTTCCGGGGGCTCACGATCCGGGGCATCACATCCGGCAATGCGCTGGACCGGCGGGTGCCGACCGTGTCCTTCACCCTCGAAGGGCATCACCCGGACAATCTCGCCAGGGGTTTCGCGCGCGACAACATCTTCGTCTGGTCGGGACATAACTACGCCATCGAACCCGTCACCCGCATGGGACTGATGGACAGAGGCGGCGTGCTGCGCGTCGGACTTGCGCATTACAACACGGCCGAGGAGGTGGATTCCCTGCTCGCCTCTCTGGCTAGGCAGGTGAAGGGGTGAAGAGCCGGGCGATGCGGGCGAGCGTCTCGGGCGCATCCCCCGACGCATCAACCCGCACCCAGCTGATCGTACCCAGATCATAGCCCAGCTGCCGGGCGACCACATCCGCCGTGGCATCCGACGCATCGTTCCGCCGCGCCGCCACGCGCGCCGTGAGAATGGCTTCAGGCGCCTCCAGCCACACGCCGGTGAACCGCGCACCGGCACCCCGGGCGAGCGCCTCGGCCTCACGGCGTTCACCTTCACGGGCGAACACGGCATCGAGCACCACGCTGTGCCCGGCACGGAGCGCCGCACCCGCCCGTCTCAGGCAGGCCTCATAGACGGCAAAGGACGCCTCGGGCGTATAATGCGCGGCATCCAGCCGCTGCGTGTCGCCGACCCCCGCCAGAACCTTGCGCTCGAGGTCACTGCGCAGGTGAATGGCGCCCGGCGCCACACCCAGTTGCGGAGCCAGTGCCGCAGCGGCAGTCGACTTTCCCGTGCCGGAGAGCCCTCCGATACAGACGAGGTGCGGTCTTGCCCCGCTGAGATAGGCGATCGAGGCGCGGAACCAGTCGAGTGCCTGACCCCGTGCCTGCATCGATCGGCCAGGCGTCATCTCATGGGCCAGATCGGCTGTGACCAGCGCGCGCACACCCGCGCGTGTCGAAAGAAACAGCGGCAGGGCAGCGAGACCCGAGAGATCCTCCGCAGACCGGCGCAGATGAAGATAGCGATTCAGGACGATGTTGGCCGCCCGTCTCTGGCCATGGCTCCAAAGATCCATGAGCAGGAAGGCGAGATCATAGAGGACGTCGATCGTGGCAATCGACTCGCTGAACTCGATGGCGTCGAACAGCCGGGGCTGGCCCTGCTCCACGATGATGTTGCCGCAATGCATGTCGCCATGACAGCGGCGCACCAGCCCCATCTGCCCCCGCATTTCAAGAAGCGCCTTGCACCCCGACAGCGCAGCCTCGCAGACGGCGTGAAAGGAAAGTGTTTCACCGGGCGGAAAGATGTCAGGCGAGGCGACGAAGGCTCCTGACAGTTGCGCGCCGAGCCCCATCATGATGCCTGCGCCGGGCACAGCGCGCGGCGGAGCCTTTCCGTGAGATACGGCAACCATCGCGGCGAGCTTCTCGGCAAGAGGCGCGTCGATACCGCCGTGCGACACCTGCCAGGCGAGAAGCGCGGTTGCCGCGAAGCGGCGCATCACAAGCACGGGCTCGCCCTTCGCCTCCACAAGGCCGAGATAGAGTTCCGGCGTGAACAGTCTGTTGATCTCAAGTTCGGCCGCAAGCGCCGCCCGCCGCTTGTCGCGGCTCGAAAAATCGAGATAGGGGAGGCGGACATCCTTCTTGATCTTGAAGGCGCGGTCACCCACCAGAAATACATGCGCAGCATGGGTTTCGGTGTGTTCCACGGCAAGGCCCGGGAAGCCCCATGTCTCGCCCTTCAGGTATCCGGCATCGAACATGGCGCGACCTTGCCGCGCCCTGGGTCAGGAAACCTTGACGGACGTCAATTCCCGCGGCGGCGCTCCCGGCGGGCAGCGCCCGCAGCGGCGGCATCAACGCCCTTGGCGAGTTCCGAGACGGGGCCAAGCTTCTCCTCGATCAGCGCAATCGAAGCCCGCGCGCCGCCGCCGTAGGTTTCAAGCGACTTGCGCATCGCGGCGAGATGCTCCGGGCTCGTGCCGCAGCAGCCGCCGATGATCTTCGCCCCTGCATCGAGCGCGATCCGCGCGTAATCTGCCATGAGTTCCGGGGTTCCCGTGTAGTGAATATGCCCGTCGACATATTGAGGGATGCCGCAATTGCCCTTGGCGACGACCGCCGCGTCAGGCCTCGCCTCCGTGATGCCGAGGACGGTTGCGATCAGTTCGGACGCTCCGACGCCGCAGTTTGCGCCAATCGCAGCAGGCTGGACCGGCAGCGCGGCGGTGATGGCGCCAAAAGCCTTGGGGGTGATGCCCATCATGGTCCGGCCATTGGTGTCGAAGCTCATGGTGGTCACGATCGGCAGGCCCGCCTTCGATGCACCCTCGACGGCGGCCCTGAGTTCCTCTTCCGACGACATGGTCTCGATCCACAGCACGTCCGCCCCGCCTTCTTTCAGGGCCATCGCCTGTTCGGAAAAGGCCTTCACGGCGTCGCCGTGCGAGAGCGCGCCAACGGGTTCCATGATCTCGCCGGTCGGACCGATTGAGCCTCCGACATAGACCGGCCGGCCCGCCGCATCCGCCTCGGCGCGGGCATTGCGCATGGCGGCCAAGTTGATCTCGCGCACCCTGTCCTGGGCATCATGCAGTTTCAGCCGGTGACGGTTGCCGCCGAAGGAGTTGGTGAGGATGATGTCAGCCCCCGCCTCGATGAAGCGTCGGTGCAGCGAACGAACGCGGTCCGGGTGTTCGAGGTTCCACATCTCCGGCGCATCGCCCGAGACAAGGCCCATCTGAAAGTAGTTGGTGCCCGTTGCGCCGTCGGCCAGGAGCCACGGACGGGTCGCGAGAGCCTCGGTGAAGGACGGGCGGGTCATGGCAGCCTCCGGAAAGAACAGAATATAAAGAAATCCTTATATCGTTCACCCGCGCTTGCCAAGCCCAAAGCGTCAGGCGGCCCGGGCCCCGTAGAACAGGGTCACCACATGCTGGGCTTCGGCGAAGAACAGCCAGCGTTCGACAACCGCCGCCACGAGCGCCACCAGCGCGGCGAGCACGGCGGCGAGCGGCGCCACCAGGGCGGCCAGCATCAGCCCGATGGCGAGGCACAAGGCCAGAACGACCAACCGCCGCAGCTTGCGGGCATGCTTGCGGGCCACCGCATAGCCCATTTCGGTCTGGACATAGTTGGCCGAGGTGTGCGGCACCTCCCACTGGCTCACGCGCCCGATGCGACCGAGGCCCGTGGCGGCCTCGATGGTGTGGGTGCGGGGAGCCGAATCGATGGACCGCCAGTAGGCAAGCTTGAGCGCCAGCGTGAGCGCCAGCAGCAGGCACGACAGATAGACCAGAAAAGCCGGGAGATTGCCGAACAACGCCGTCAGCGCAGCCAGCAGCGAGGCGCCCGTCGACAGCCCGAAGACCAGATAGACCGGCACCGTCAGGCCATTGTTCCAGGCCCGGATGGTTGCGAGGCTCGAATAGATCTTGCCGGTGCAGAAGACGGTGATCACGGCCAGGACGACGCTCAGCGCGCCGAGCGGTGCTATCAGCGTCGGCGCCTCGAGGAGGCCCGACCAGACGAGGCCAAAGAAAAGGGCCGGCCCAAAGGCGAGCACGGCCACCACACCCTCGCGCGACAGCCAGGAGGTGCGCCACTGCGACAGGGCCCGCCAGGCGCGCTCGGGATGACCCAGGTGGAAGGTTGAGGACAGAAGGCCCGCCGTGATGAGGCCGAGACTGACGATCATGGCCGCCACGCCGAATGCGATGCTCGAGGCCTGTCCGTGGCTCATGCCGGTGAGACCCAGAAGGGCCAGCAGGCCGTAGCCAGCGCCCGAGGCCGTCGTGAACAGGATGACGGAATAGGCAGGATGCATGCTTCAGCCTTCGAGCTTTCCGGAATTGTCGATGTCGGCGGCCCGCGCGGGGGTCTTGCCAGTCGAGAGCAGCCGGTCGGCCCAGGCGAACAGCCGGTCGAAGGCCGATCCATCGGGCTTCGGCAGGGCTTCGGGCCTGGAGGTGGCACCGTCGCGGCGCGGCCGCGGCGGCAGGTATTTGTTGACCGGCTTGTAGCCCATCTCAGGCAGAAGATCATAGCCGCCGCGTTCGGCCACGAGTTGGGAGACAGCGGAATCCGGATCGCCCAGATCGCCGAAATGACGCGCGCCCGTCGGGCAGGCCTTGACGCAGGCCGGAAGCCTGTCGTCGGGTTCGAGATTGTCGTTGTAGATGCGGTCGACGCACAGCGTGCATTTCTTCATGACGCCGTCGTTCTGATCATATTCGCGTGCGCCATAGGGACAGGCCCAGGAGCAGAGCTTGCAGCCGATGCAGGTTTCCGGATTCACCAGAACGATGCCATCCTCGGCGCGCTTGTAGCTGGCGCCCGTCGGGCAGACGGTGACACAGGCGGGCTCCTCGCAATGCAGGCAGGAGCGAGGGAAATTGACGATGCGCCTCTGGGCCTGGCCGGCCTCTTCGACCTCATAGCCGTGGATGCGGTTGAGCCACGTGCCGGACGGGTTGGAGCCATAGGCATTCACGTCGTTCAGAGGGGCGGAATAGCCCTGCGTGTTCCATTCCTTGCAGGAGGTGGCACAGGCCTGACACCCGACGCAGGTATCGAGGTCGATGACCAGGCCAAGCTTCTTTGCCGATGGCGAAGGGAGCGATGTCATGATGCCCCCGCAAGGGTCTTGAGGGCCGCGAATTGCGGCTCGCTGGCCGGCTGCTGGTCCCCTGCCTTCTCGATGCGCACGCGCAGATCGTACCAGGCCGCCTGACCGGTGACGGGATCGCTGTTGGAATAGCGGTAGCCGCCTTCGCGCTCCGGCAGAAGTTCGGAGATCAAGTGGTTGAGCAGGAAGCCCTGCTTCGACTCGTCCGCGCCGGGCGCAAGGTTCCACGCGCCCGACCGCTTGCCGATTGCATTCCACGTCCATACGGTTTCGGGATTGACGCCGTCCATGAGCCGGGCCTGCGCCTTGATCCGGCCATGGTGCGAGGTGACCGTGACCCAGTCATCATCCGCGATGCCGTGCCTCGCTGCGAGTTCCCGCGCCATGTAGAGCCAGTTGCGTCCGAGGATCTGACGCAGCCAGGCATTCTGCGAGCCCCAGGAATGATACATGGCCATCGGCCGCTGGGTCACGGCATGAAGCGGATATTGTTCCGCCGCAACGAGCTCGCCCTCGAAGGGCGCATACCAGAAGGGGATGGGATCGAAATGATCCGCGATGCGCTGGCGGTGGCCGGCGGGCGGCACGATTGACCCGTGTCCGCGCGCGGCGAGGCGGAATTTCTGCAGCGGCTCGCAGTAGAGCTGGTGGATTACCGGATCGGGCCTGGCGATGAAGCCGAAGAAGGTGGCCCAGTCCAGATAGGCCCAGTTCACATGCCGGTAGTATTTCATGTGGTCGGGCAGTTCATGGAACCAGTGGCAGCCATTGGCGATATAGGCCTGCAACTGGTCGGGATTGGGCGCACCCCGCCCCTGCGCGCGGCCGTTGGCGCCCCGGAAGCCCGCCAGGGGCCCGATGCCCGGCGCGCGCTCGTGATTGACGATGTAGTCGGGGTAACCGCCGGGATAGCGCGGCGAGCCGTCATTGCGTGTCATGCCGGGCAGGCCCAGCCGCGCGCCGATGTCGAGCAGCACGGTCTGGAACGGCCGCACGTCCCGGTCGGGCTCGGTGACCGGCTGGCGGATCGAGTCCGCAGGGCCGTCGGCCTCCGAGATCGGGCGGTCGAGCAGCGACACGCAGTCCCAGCGTTCGAGATAGGTGGTGTCCGGCAGGATCAGGTCGGCATAGTGCACCATCTCCGAGGCATAGGCGTCGGAATAGATGATCTTCGGGATGGTGTAGGACCCGTCAGGCTCCTTCTGCGTGAGATAACCGATGGTGTCCGGCACGTTCATGGCCGAGTTCCAGCTCATGTTGGCCATGTACATGAACAGGACGTCGATGCCGTAGGGATCCTTCTTCGCGGCATTGGTGATGACCATGTGCATCAGCCCATGGGCCGCCAGCGGCGCATCCCAGCTGTAGGCCTTGTCAATGCGCTGCGGCCTGCCCTCGGCATCAACCAGGAGATCGGCAGGCGCGGCCACGAAGCCGAGCGGCGGCCCGGGCAGCGGCGTGTTGGGCTTCACCTGACCGGGCTTGCCGGCAGGCTTGACACCGGGCGGCGCGGGCTTCGGAAACGGCGGTTTGTAGCGGAAGCCACCCGGCACATCTATGGTGCCGAGCAGGATCTGCAGAAGATGGATGGTGCGGCAGGTCTGAAAGCCATTGCTGTGGGCCGATATCCCGCGCATGGCATGCATGGACACAGGCCGGCCGATCATCTTTTCGTGATAGCGGCCCAGATGATCCGTCCACGGAACATCAAGCGCGATTTCCTCTTCGAAGGCAGTCCGGACGAGTTCCGCCGCAATCCGTCTGATCGTCTCCGCCGGAACCCCGCAGCGCGCCGCGATGTTCTCGGGCGCCCACTCCGGTTCCAGAAACCGCTCGGCAATGAGCGTGAAGGCGGTGACCACACGGCGGCCGTCCGGAAGCTTGTAGCGACCCATCAGTTTCGGTGCGGCATCGGGCGAGAGCGCGGGCATGGGCGAACTGGAGTGGCCGTCCCAGATCAGCGCAGAGCCCTGTGCATTGCGGGCAAACAACCCGTCGTCCTCGCCGCCCGGGTTCTCGATGATGAGCCAGGGTGAATTCGTGTAGCGCAGCAGATAGTCGCCATCGATCCGCTGGGCGCTCACGATCTCGTGGATCAGCGCGCCCACGAACAGTCCGTCCGTTCCGGGACGAATTCCGATCCATTCATCGGCAATCGCGGAATAACCGGTACGGATGGGATTGATGGAGACGATCTTGGCGCCGCGCTCCTTCAACTGGCCGAGGGCCTTCTTGATCGGGTTCGAGGCGTGATCTTCGGCAACGCCGAAGAGCATGAAGTATCTGGTGTGCTTCCAGTCGGGCTCACCGAACTCCCAGAACGAGCCGCCGAAGGTGTAGAGCCCCGCCGCCGCCATGTTGACCGAGCAGAACCCGCCATGCGCGGCATAGTTGGGCGTCCCGAACTGCGTTGCCCACCAGCCCGTCAGGCCCTGGCTCTGGTCGCGTCCGGTGAAGAAGGCGAGTTTGCGGGGGTCCTTGGCACGAACCTCCGACAGCCACTGGGTGGCAAGGCCCAGGGCCTCCTCCCATTCGATTTCGCGGAAGTCGCCCGAACCCCGCTCGCCGACGCGCAGCAGCGGCTTCGACAGGCGCGCGGGCGAGTAATGCTGCATGATGCCGGCTGCACCCTTGCCGCAGATCACGCCCTTGTTCACGGGGTGCGCCGGATTGCCGTCGATATAGGTGACGCGGCCGTCCTTCAGATGAACCCGGATGCCGCAGCGGCAGGCGCACATGTAGCAGGTCGTTGTCTTGACCTCGTCCCAGGTCCTGGGCGAGGTGTTCACGAAGGGCTCGGTCATGCGCTTTCCGCCTCGGGACTCATTAGGGACTACTCTACCGGCTCTCTTGGCCCTATGATAGGTCCAGACACAGCGTTCACAGGGACCAAACTTGCGCGACTGGCTCGTCCATATCCGGCGCAACGAACACGCCAGCCTCCAGACCCAGATCCGGGAGGCCCTGGTATCGGCCATTCTCGACGGCCAACTGGCCCGGGAGGAGCCGATTCCGTCCACCCGCAAGATGGCCAAGAGCCTTGGCGTGTCGCGGAATACGGTCGTTCTGGCCTATCAGGGCCTGCTGGACGACGGCTATCTCGTGGCGCGGGAGCGGTCCGGCTACTATGTATCCGACAAGGCGATCGAGACGGCAGCGCCGCCCAAGCTGGCCACCAGGCCCACGTCCGCCGGCGCCAGCATCGACTGGTCCAGCCGACTAACCATGCAACCCGCGAACCAGGCCAATGTCTCCAAGCCGCTCGACTGGCAGTCCTACCCCTATCCCTTCATCTACGGGCAGGTCGACCACACGCTGTTTCCGCTGGCGGAGTGGCGCGACTGTGCCCGCCAGGCGCTCGGCAAGAAGTGGCTCGGCTCCTGGACCAACGACACATGGGCCCATGATGACCCCCTGCTTGTCGAGCAGATCCGGCGCCGCATCCTGCCGCGGCGCGGCATCATGGCCAATGACGATGAGATCCTCGTCACGCTCGGCGCACAGAACGCCCTCTATCTGCTCACGACATTGCTCGTGGGCCGCGACACCCGCGTCGGCATGGAAGACCCCGGCTATCCCGACGTCCGCAACATCTTCAGCCTTGCCACGCCGCATGTGTCGCTTCTCGCCGTCGACGAGAAGGGACTCGTCGCCGACGACAGCTTCAACGCATGCGACATGGTGTTCACGACGCCGAGCCACCAGTTCCCGACCACCGTGACCATGCCGCTGGAGCGCCGCATGGAACTGCTCCGGCGCGCGGCGAAACACGATGTTGTGATCATCGAGGACGACTACGAGTTCGAGACGAATTATGTGAACGAGCCCTGTCCGGCGCTGAAGTCGCTCGATGACGAGGGGCGCGTGATCTATGTGGGCTCACTGTCGAAGACGCTCTTTCCCGGCCTGCGGCTTGGATTTCTGGTTGCGCCCCGCAACATCGTGGCGCAGGCCCGCGCGTTGCGCCGACTGATGGTACGGCATGCGCCGAACAACAACCAGCGCACGGCGGCGCTGTTTCTCTCCCTTGGCCATCACGACACGCTGATCCGACGCCTCCACCGCGCCTATCGCGGGCGCTGGGAAATCATGGGGGAGGCGCTGAAACAGCACCTTCCGGACGCAAGCCGGGTTCCCAGCTTCGGCGGAACCAGCTTCTGGGTAAAGGGATCACCTGGCCTCGACAGCGAAGAGCTGGCACGCGCGGCGGCCGCGAAGGGCGTTCTGATCGAGCCCGGCCGCATCGCATTCGGCAGCGGCAATGCCCCGCGGAACTTCTACCGGCTGGCATTTTCGTCGATCGACGAAAAGCGCATCGAACCCGGAATCCGCATTCTCTCCAGCCTGCAGCCGCACTGATCAGATGCGCCTGTCCTCTGACAACCGGACCCTCGCGACGATGTTCGTTCTCGGCGCGGTTGGGCTGGCCTCGACCCAGGATGCGGTCGTCAAGTACATGTCGTCAGGCTATCCGGCCTATGAGACGCTTCTGCTCCGCTGCATCGGGAGCGTTCCCGTGATCGTCTTCATGCTGTGGCGGGAAGGAAAGGGCTGGTCGATTGCAACACCGCTCCTGCCGCTCGTGCTGCTGCGCGCAGCGATCCTCTCGGCTGCCTATCTCAGCTTCGTGCTGTCCATCGCGGCCATGCCGATCGCCAATGCCGTGGCGATCTATTTCACCATGCCCTTCTTCGTGGCAGGCCTCGCAGGCCCGTTGCTTCACGAGCGCGTGCGAGCGCACCGGTGGGCGGCGATCGTTGCTGGATTCCTGGGCGTGCTGATCATGGTCCGCCCCGGCGCCGGGGTCTTCGAACCTGCGGCCCTTCTCGCCCTTCTCTCGGCGATGGGCTATGCCGTGGGCCAGATGCTGGGCCGGCCGCTGTCGCAGAAGGTTGCTCCCATCATCATCGCGACCTGGCAGAATTTCGTCTATGCGGGTCTCGCGATCGTCCTCGGATTGCTGTTCAATCTCGTGGATTTCGGCACCTTCACGCATCCCAGCCTCGTCTTCCTGTCGCGGCCCTGGGTGTGGCCCGGCGCCTTCGACGCGACGCTTCTGCTCGGACACGGCGTCCTGGCCGGCTGCGCGATGATCATGTTCATCAATGCCTATCGGCTTGCCGAGACCAATTTCGTGGCGCCCTTTGAATACTCAGCCATGATCTGGGCCGTCGGTTTCGGCCTCGTGCTGTTTGGCGATTTCCCCGACCTCTATACGTGGATCGGCGCCGCCATCGTCATCGCTGCCGGCATTCTCATGATCCTGCGGGACCGTCAGCTGGACCGTTCGGTCAGCTAGATCGGATAACCCGCCCAGCCCTTCACGGTGCGCAGGGCAAGGGACGACTGGATACGCTGTACGCCCGGAAGCCGTGATATGCGGGAGCGGTGGATGCGCTCGTAATCAGCCGCATCCGTCGCCGCAACGCGCAGCAGATAGTCGAACTGACCGCTCATGAGATGGCATTCGAGAATTTCCGGCACCCGCTGCACGGCCGTCTCGAACTTCTCGAAGGCCGCCTCGGTCTGTGCAGACAGCGACACCTCGACGAAAAACTCATTGGCCAGCCCCAGCAAGCTGCGGTCGAGACTGGCGGTGTAGCCCGTGATGACCCCCGCCTGCTCGAGCAGCTTCACCCGGCGGTGACAGGAGGAGGCGGACAGGCCCGCCCGCTGGGCCAGTTCCGCCACCGGACGCTGGGCGTTCTTCTGGAGTTCGGACAGGATGATCTTGTCTGTTCTATCAAGTTCTTGGATTTTCATTCGACAATCACTGCCATATTTCGAATGGTTTTTCAATGCTGCACTGCTTCGCGGCCCGCTTCGGAAAATCATTTCAGACGGGATTTGCTAGTTTTGCCGCATTGAAAAGGGAGGATTTTCAATGCTCATCGGCGTTCCAAGGGAAATCAAGAATCACGAATACCGGGTCGGCATGACGCCCACCTCGGTGCGCGAGGCGGTCCGTCATGGCCACACGCTTCTCGTCGAGACCAATGCCGGAGCGGGGATCGGCGCGAGCGATGCCGACTACACCCAGGCCGGCGCCAAGATCATCGGCAGCGCGGCAGAGATTTTCGCCAAGGCCGACATGATCGTAAAGGTGAAGGAACCGCAGGCGGCTGAGCGCAAGATGCTGCGCGAGGGCCAGATCCTCTACACCTATCTCCATCTCGCACCCGATCCTGAACAGACCAGGGATCTCGTCGCCTCGGGCGCCATCTGCATCGCCTATGAGACGGTCACGTCGGCACGCGGCGGCCTGCCGCTTCTCGCTCCCATGAGCCAGGTGGCCGGGCGCATGTCGGTCCAGTCGGGCGCGCACTGCCTTGAAAAGGCACAGGGCGGCCGCGGTGTCCTGCTCGGCGGCGTTCCCGGCGTGGCGCCCGGCAAGGTTGTCATCCTCGGCGGTGGCGTCGTCGGCACCAATGCCGCGATCATTGCGCTCGGCATGGGGGCGGACGTCACGATCCTGGAAAAGAACACCGACCGCATGGAAGAGCTGGTGGCGCGCTTCGGCACGTCTCTGAAGACCGTCTATTCAACACAGGGCGCGGTCGAGGACGAGTGCGCATCGGCCGATCTCGTGATCGGCGGCGTGCTGATCCCCGGCGCTGCAGCTCCCAAGCTCGTGACCCGTGCCATGCTGAAGGACTGGAAACCGGGCTCGGTGCTTGTTGACGTGGCCATCGACCAGGGCGGTTGCGCCGAGACGTCGAAGGCCACCACCCATGCCGAGCCCACCTATGTGGTCGACGGCGTCATCCATTATTGCGTCGCCAACATGCCGGGCGGTGTCGCCCGCACCTCGACCTATGCCCTGAACAACGTGACCCTTCCCTTTGCCCTGGCGATTGCGGGCAAGGGCTGGAAGAAGGCGCTCAGCGATGACGCGCATCTGCGCAATGGCCTCAACGTGGCCGGCGGCAAGGTGACCTACAAGGCAGTGGCCGATGACCTCGGCTACAGTTATGTGCCCGCCGAGAAGGTGCTGGCCGCCTGAGGCCAGCCCATATCCAGACAAGCAAAAAGCCAGCCCCGGAGGCTGGCTTTTTCATTGGCGGGAACCGATCTCAGCGTTGGATCAGGCGTCGGCCTTGGGCGTCAGCACCTGGCGGCCCTTGTACATGCCGGTCTTCAGGTCGATGTGGTGCGGACGGTGGATCTCACCCGTCTTCTTGTCTTCCACCCAGGTCACGGTGGCGAGCTGATGGCCGGAACGGCGCATGCCGATGCGGCTCTTGGACATCTTCTTGCGTGGAACGGCCATGAGAAACTCCATAGGAAAAGAGCGCGGGGAACAGCCCACGCCCTTCGGTTGGACGGGCTTCTAGCCGAGACTAGCGGTCAAGGCAAGTGAGATAGGGGCTCATCCCGGCCATGCGGATGAGAATGCGGTTGGCAATCGCCCGCACCCCCTTGGACGGCTTCCCGGCATTGCGCCTGATTGGGTTGGGAAGCACGGCGGCCAGCAGGGCGGCTTCCTTTTTCGTGAGCTTTTTCGCGGACTTGCCAAAATGGTGCTGGGCGGCCGCCTCGGCGCCATACACGCCGGGGGCCCATTCCACGATGTTGAGATAGATCTCGATCATCCGGCGCTTGGACCAGATCAGGTCCATCCACATGGCAAGGGGGAGCTCGATCAGCTTGCGGACCGCAAAGCGGCCGTCCCACAGAAACAGGTTCTTGGCTGTCTGCATGGGAATGGTCGAGGCGCCACGGATCGGCGCCTCGTCCTTGTCCAGCGCATCCTCGATGACCCCCTGGAACTCGACCCAGTCAACGCCGTCATGCTCACAGAAGCGGGCATCCTCCGAGGAGATCACGGCGCGGGGAAGCGCCGGCGAGATGTCGTCGAGGCTCACCCACTGCTTCTGGATTCCCGCCCCGCCAAGAGCCCGGAGAAGCATGATGTTGGACACCGGCGGCGGCACCACCGCATAGACGAGTGTCATGACGATCGGCCAGGCAATCAGAAAGCCAAGCACATAGAGGCCCCAGCGCAGATAGCGCCGGACCGCCGTGGGCTGGACGGTCTCCGGCGCGGCGGCGGCAGGTGTTTCGGCAATCTCCGCAGGCAGAACTGCGGCTGGTTGAGTTTCTTCGGTCATGACCCTAATCAGAAGGGGCCCATAGCACAGGAATTCCGCCTTGTCCTTCGAGGAAGCCCTCGCCCGCTGCGCCGCCGAAACCGAGATCCTGCTCGACGCCCTGCTGCCGCCCGGCGGCTTCCCGGCGCGGCGTGTGACGGAAGCGATGCGCTATGCCGCACTCGGGCCCGGCAAGCGGCTCAGACCATTTCTGGTGGTGGAATCAGCGGCTCTCTTCGGCGTCCCGCGGCAACGGGCGCTGCGGGTGGGCGCAGCGCTCGAATGCGTGCACTGCTATTCGCTGGTTCACGACGACCTTCCCGCCATGGATGACGATGACCTCCGGCGGGGCAGGCCCACCACCCACAAGGCCTTCGACGAGGCCACCGCGATCCTCGCCGGCGACGCCCTGCTCACCTATGCCTTCGAGATCCTGGGGTCGCCCGAAACCCACCCTTCGCCGGAGGTTCGCCTCAGACTGGTGACAGGTCTGGCGCGTGCTGCAGGTGTTGCGGGCATGGTGGCGGGTCAGATGCTGGACATCGAGGCGGAAGCCGGACATGCGGGCACGCTCACCTCGATCACCACCATCCAGTCGCTCAAGACGGGGGCGCTCTTCAGCTATGCCTGCGAGGCTGGCGCCGTCCTTGGCGAGGGCGACCCCGCGCCTCTGCGCCAGTATGCCGAAAGGATCGGCCTCGCCTTCCAGATCGCCGACGACATTCTCGATGTTGAGTCAACACCCGAGGCGCTCGGAAAGGCGACACAGAAGGACAGCGGAATGGGAAAGGCCACATTCGTGGACCTGCTCGGCCTCGACGGCGCCCGCGCGCGCGCCGCGGCGCTGGTTTCGGAAGCGATTGCGAGCCTTGCGCCCTATGGCGCCAGGGCAGAGATCCTTGCCGACGCTGCGCGATTCATCGTCAGCCGGCGGAAGTAGCTGAACTTCCGCCCCAGCGGCCCCTCACATAGTTCTCGACGATATCCTTGAACTGCTGCGAGAGATTGTCGCCGCGCAGCGTCATGGCTTTCTTGCCGTCGATGAACACCGGAGCCGCCGGCAGTTCGCCCGTGCCGGGAAGCGATATGCCGATATCCGCATGCTTGGATTCGCCCGGCCCGTTGACGATGCAGCCCATCACCGCGAGCTGCAGCGTTTCGAAGCCGGCATAGTCGCGCCGCCAGTCCGGCATGCGGGTGCGCACATAGGACTGGATGTCCTGCGCCAGTTCCTGGAACACCGTTGATGTGGTCCGTCCGCAGCCCGGGCAGGCAATCACCATGGGCGCAAAGTTGCGGATGCCCATGGTCTGAAGAATTTCCTGCGCCACGACAACCTCACGCGTCCGGTCACCGCCCGGTTCGGGCGTGAGCGAGATGCGGATCGTGTCGCCAATCCCTTCCTGCAGCAGCACGGACAGGGCCGCCGTGGACGCCACGATGCCCTTGGAGCCCATGCCCGCCTCCGTCAGGCCGAGATGCAGCGCATAGCTGCAGCGCGCGGCGAGCGAACGGTAGACCGCGATCAGGTCCTGCACCTCGGAGCACTTGGCCGAGATGAGGATCATGCTCGCGGGAAGCCCAAGCTCCTCGGCGCGCGCGGCCGACAGGAGACCCGACTGCACCACCGCCTCATGCATCACTTCGCGCACGTCCCGCGGCTGTGACGCGCGGGCGTTCTGGTCCATCAGTTCGGTGAGCAGCGCCTGATCGAGCGAGCCCCAGTTGACGCCGATCCGCACCGGCCGGTTGAAGCGCAGCGCGGTCTCGATCATCATGGAGAAGTTGCGGTCCTTCTTCTCCTTGAAGCCGACGTTGCCAGGATTGATGCGATACTTGGCCAGCGCCTCGGCACAGGCCGGATGATCGGCCAGCAGCGTGTGGCCATTGTAGTGAAAATCACCGACCAGCGGCACGCCGCAGCCCATGCGGTCAAGCGCCTCCCGGATATGCGGAACGGCCCGTGCCGATTCGTCCCGGTCGACCGTGATCCGCACCAGTTCGGACCCCGCCTGGGCAAGGGCTGCAACCTGCCGGGCCGTCGCCATGGCATCGGCCGTGTCGGTATTGGTCATGGACTGGACGGTGACCGGGGCGCCGCCGCCCACCGTCACGGGCCCGACCTGGACCGCGACCGATTCCCGCCTCTTGCCGATTGCTGAGTAGCTCATGGCAGTCAGTTTGCCTGAGGCCGGAGCAAGGTCAAGATGAAGAGCAGCGCCGCCGACAGGACAATGGCCGGCCCCGTCACCGCATTGGCGTAGGCCGACAGGAATAGCCCCATGACCACGGCCGCACAGGCAAGCCCTGCGGCCGCCAGCGCCATGGCCTCCGGGCTGCCCGCCAGCCGGCGCGCGGCGGCGGCGGGAATGACCAGCAGCGCGGTGATGAGCAGCAGCCCCACGATCTTCATGGCAACCGCAGTCATCAGCGCGATCAGGATGACGAAGCCCAGTTCGACCCGTTTCACCCGGATCCCCTCGGCCTCCGCCAGTTCCTCATGGACCGAAATGGCGATGAGATCCCGCCACAACAGGCCAAGCACCAGCAGAACGGCCGCCGCCCCGGCCCAGACGACCGACACATCCTGCCAGCTGACTGTCAGGATATCGCCGAACAGCAGATCGAGATGATCGCCCGCCGCTCCGGTCACCAGTCCCACCGTGAAGATTCCGAGCGCCAGAGAACCATGTGACAGGATGCCGAGCAGCGTGTCCGTGGCCAGCGCCCGCTGGTTCCGGAGCAGGACGAGCAGGAGGGCCACCGCCACGGCGGAAGCCGCCGCTCCCAGTGTGAGGCTGAAGCCCAGCAACAGCCCGAGGCCAACCCCGAACAGCCCGGAATGGGCAAGCGTCTCGCCGAAATAGGCCATGCGCCGCCAGACGATGAAGCAGCCGACCGGACCCGCCACGGACGCAATGGCAAGCCCCGCAAGCAGGGCGCGCTGGAAGAAGGGTTCGGCCAATATCCCGGTCATGGCGCTCAATGGCGATGGTGGTCGTGATCGCAGCCATGGCCATGGCTTTCATGGTCATGGTCGTGGTGGTGCGTGTAGGCGGCAATCATGCGCGCCGCCGACGGCCCGAACAGCCGCGCGAATTCCGGATCCTGCTGCACCTTGGACGGACCGCCCTCGCAGCAGACATGACCATTGAGGCAGACCACGTGGTCGCTCTCGGCCATCACCATGTGCAGGTCATGGCTGACCATGAGAATGCCGCAGCCATGCTGCCTGCGGATTTCGGAGATCAGCTCATACATGCGCGCCTCGCCCATGAAATCCACCGCCTGCACCGGCTCGTCCAGAACCAGAAGCTCGGGCTTGCGCAGCAGCGCACGGGCCAGGAGCGCGCGCTGCAGCTCACCGCCCGACAGCCGCGCCACGGCCGCGTGCTTCAGATGCGCTATGCCGGTCTCGGCGAGCGCCGCGTCGATCTCAGACTCGGAGGGTTTCAGTGTCAGAGACAGAAGACGGCGCACATCGAGCGGCACATTGGGCGTCTGGGGAAAGCGTTGCGGCACATAGCCGATGCGAAGCGCCTTCGACCTGATGATCTCGCCCGACGTGATGGGTTGCAATCCGAGGAGGCAGCGGACAAGGGTTGACTTGCCCGCGCCATTGGGCCCGATCACGGTGACAATCTCGTTCGGTCGTACGTCGATCGTGACATGGTCGAGAATGCTTCGCCCATTGAGCGTGAGGCTCACGTCGCGTGCGCTCAGCAGCGCATCAGAAACCTTCAGCATCAGTTGCCTCCACGACAGTTGCCGCACGCGCCCGAGAGCTCGACCACGCTGCGGCGCACGTGGAAACCGCGCGCCTCGGCCGCCGCTTCGAGAGCGCCGAACACCGGCGGCACATCGAGTTCGGCCACCAGGCCGCAGTGATCGCAGACGAGAAGTGCCGCAGGCGCGCCATCATGCGGATGCGAGCAGGCGACATAGGCGTTGCGGCTTTCGACCTTGTGGACGAGGCCGTGAGCCTCGAGAAACTCAAGCGCCCGGTAGACGGTGATCGGCGCCGGCCGGGCGCCACGCCCTGCCATGCGCTCGATGATGTCATAGGCGCCGACCGCCGCATGGCTCTGGGCCACGCAACTGAGCACATCCCGGCGCTGGCCGGTAAGCCGCGAGCCCCGGCGCTCACAGCAACGCTCGGCACGTGCCAGCAGTTCAGCCGTGCACTTTGCGTGATTGTGGGACGGCGCCGGAAATGTCATACTTGTTATATTATAACATTCCGTCTGGAACTTCCAGTTCCATCCTGCGGCATTCCCAAGATTGGAGGAGAATCCCCCATGTCAGGTTCGGCCAAGGCCACCGTCTTCATCGAAAATGACCGCGTCATCGTCACCGAATACCGTTTCGCACCGGGCGACAACACCGGATGGCACAAACACGGCCACGATTATGTCGTGGTTCCGCTGATGGACGGCAAGGTCCGGCTTGAAGCCCCCACCGGCCCGGGCCACGCCGAGATGAAGAAGGGTGTGCCCTATTTCCGGCAGGCGGGCGTCGAACATGACGTGATCAGCGCGTCCGAGGGCGAATTCGCCTTCATCGAGATTGAGCTGAAATGAAACTGGCCGGACCGGAGCGCGACATGAAAATTCTTGTCCTGAACGCCGGTTCCTCATCGCTCAAATTCGCCGTCTTCAACCGGGGTCTTGATCTGCTTCTCAAGGGACAGGTGTCGGGAATCGGCTCGACCCCGCGTCTCGAGGTGGACGGTCATTCCAGCCGTGACGTTCCCCATGTCACGACCCCCAGCGAAGGCCTTCTGGTCGCGGCTGAATGGCTGTCCGACAACGGCTACGAGCCGGACCGGTTCAACGGCATCGGTCATCGGATCGTCCATGGCGGCACCAAATACGTGACGCCGGTGGCGGTGAATGACGCGATCCAGCACGATCTTGAAGCCCTGCGCGCGCTGGCACCCCTGCATCTGCCATTCGGACTGGGCGTGTTGCGTGAAATGCGGCGGGTGGCGCCGGAGGGGCCGAACATCGCGTGTTTCGACACGGCCTTTCATGCCACCCAGCCGGAGCTTGCGACCCGGCTGCCATTGCCGCGCGCCTATTTCGACAAGGGCTACCGCCGCTACGGCTTTCATGGCCTCAACTACGAGCATGTGGTTCAGGACATGCCGCGTCTCACCGGCAAACCCCTGCCCCGCCGCCTGCTCGCCGCTCATCTCGGTTCAGGCGCATCGATGTGCGCGATCTTCGACGGCAAGAGTGTAGCGACAACCATGGGCTTCTCCACCGCCGATGGCCTCGTCATGGGAACGCGCACCGGCTCCATCGACCCCGGCGTGCTGGTGGCGCTGATGCGCGATGAGCATCTGAGCCTCGATCAGCTGGAGGACCTGCTCTATCGCAGGAGCGGGCTACTTGGCCTCTCCGGCATCTCGCCGGACATGCGCGTGCTGCTGGCGAGCGACCGCACCGAAGCGATCGAGGCCGTGGACTATTATTGTTACTCTGCTGCGCGCCATGCGGCCTCGCTCGTTCCCGCGCTGGGAGGCGCAGACGCGATCGTGTTTACCGGCGGAGTCGGCGAAAACGCCGGGCCTGTCCGAGCCCGCATCCTCTCGCACCTGAAATGGCTCGGCGTACCACCCGAGAATGTACATGTGGTTCCGGCCAACGAGGAACTGACCATCGCACGCCATGTGCGCGAACTGGTCTAGCCGGATCAACTCATCGCCAGCAGCAGCACGCCAGCTGCGACGATGTCATCCACGCTGGCGCCGCGAGAGAGGTCCGAGACCGGTCGTGCGAAGCCCTGCAGCACCGGCCCCACCGCCTGCGCGCCAGCCAGGTACTGCGTGAGCTTGTAGGCGATATTGCCGGCATCAAGATCGGGGAAGACCAGGACATTGGCGCGGCCCGCCACCTCGCCGGCATCCGCCATCTTGCGCGCGGCAACGGCCGCAGAGAGCGCGGCATCGCCCTGAAGCTCGCCATCGATCTTGATCTGCGGCGCCTTCGCCCGGGCAATGGCAACGGCCTCGGCGACCTTCGTGGCATCCGGATGGTTGCCGCTCCCCTTGGTGGAAAAGGACAGGAGCGCCACGCGCGGCTCGGCACCCAGGAGCGGTCCGGCACTCGCAGCCGACGCCAGGGCGATATCGGCGAGTTCCGCCGCGCTCGGCTGGATGTTGACCGCGCAGTCGGCAAACACCAGCCGCCGCTCCGGCCATTGCATGAGAAAGAAACTGGAAGGCGTTGCAATGCCCTGCGCCAGCCCGATCGTCATCAGCGCGGCCTCGATGACGCGCGCCGTGGGATGAGCGGCCCCTGCGAGCATGGCATGCGCGTCTCCCGCCGCCACCGCCGCGCCGGCGCGGTAGAGGGGCTTTGCAAGCAACCGCATCGCCATCGTGTCATTGAGCTTTTCCCGCCTCTGGCGAAGAATGGCGACGTGCCGGGCGGACGCCGGAGGCACATCCCCGGCACCGAACAGCACAGGCTCGGCCAGCCCCTCCTCGCGCAGCCGGCGCGCGGCAGTCACGATCCGGTCGTCCTCGGCCTCTGGCATCACCAGTTTCAGGCCTCTGCCCTTGATTTTGGCCTTGGCTTCGTCAATCACAGTCATCGCAACACTCTCCGGAACATGCCTATGTCAGAAGAAAAGATCGAAATCCACCGCGGCCTGAAGGGCGTCTATTTCGAACGCTCCGGCACGACCTTCATCGACGGGAAGGCAGGCGATCTGCGCTACCGCGGCTATTCGATCCACGATCTCGCGCAGAAGTCCAGCTTCGAGGAAACCGCCTATCTGCTGCTCCATGGCGAGTTGCCCAACGCTACTGAACTGTCCGACTTCGATGCCAGCCTCCGCGCAGCCCGTTCGCTTCCGGACGAGGTCCTCGCCATCATTTCCACGCTGAAGCAGGCTCATCCCATGGATGTCTTGCGGAGCGCCGTCTCGGCACTCTCGAGCTTCACGCCGGGCGCCGACAGCAAGACGGTGGACGGAATGCGCGAGACGGGCATTCGGCTCACCGCTCAGGTCCCGATGATCGTTGCCGCGCATGAAGCCCTGCGCAAGGGCCGGCCCGTGCCGAAACCCGATGCCGACCTCTCGCATGCCGCCAATTTTCTCTGGATGATCACGGGCCGCAAGCCCTCTGCCGAGGCCGCGCAGCTCATGGATCGTGACCTCATCCTGCACGCCGAGCATGGCAGCAACGCCTCATCCTTCACGGCCCGCGTGGTGATTGGCACGGAGGCCACGCTCCATGCCGCAATCACCGCGGCTGTGGCCGCACTGTCCGGCCCCGCCCATGGCGGCGCAGCCGAGGATGTCATGCGCATGGCGCAGGAGATCGGCGATCCGGCCAGGGCTGCGGATTATGTGAAGGCCAAGCGCGCGGCCGGCGAGGCGGTGACGGGCTTCGGCCACCGCGTCTACCGTACCGAGGACCCGCGCGCGCGCCACATGCGCGACGGCGTTGAGCAGCTCTCGCGAGAGATGGGCGAGCCCAGATGGTTTGCCATTCTTCAGGCGGTCGTGGACGCAATGAAGCCCTACGCGCGCTTTGGCGTGAATGTGAACGTCGATTTCTACTCAGGCGTCATCTATTACCTGAACGGCATCGCACCGGATCTGTTCGTTCCGATCTTTGCCGTCGGCCGGGTGCCGGGCTGGACCGTGCAATGTCTTGAGCAGTTGCAGAACAACATACTCATCCGTCCGCTGACGCTCTATGATGGGCCGGAGCCTCGCGCCTATGTGCCGCTCGACCAACGCTGACGACCTCAGACGTTGAGAAGCAGATACTCCCTTTCCCAGGAACTGATCACCCGCCGGTAGTTCTGCATCTCCTGATACTTGACGTCATTGTAGGCCTCGCAGAACTTCTCGCCCAGCACCTGCTTCAGAGCCTTGGTATAATTGAGCTTGTCCAGGCTCTCGTCGAGGCTGATGGGCAGCGTATGGGCATAGCGGTAGGCAGAGCCCTCGACGGGATCCGACGGCTTGATGCGCTCCACCATGCCGAGATAGCCGCAGGCCAGCGAGGCCGCGAAGGCCAGGTAGGGGTTGGCGTCGGCACCCGGCACGCGGTTCTCGACCCGGGTGTTGTTGGCATCCGAAGACGGCACGCGCAGCGAGACGGTACGGTTGTCGATGGCCCAGTGGACGTTGGTGGGTGCATCCGAATCCGGCACCAGGCGGCGATAGGAATTGACGTTGGGCGCACACAGCGACAGCGCTCCGGCCAGATAGCGTTGCAGCCCGCCGATGTGGTTCAGGAACAGCTTGGAATGGACGCCATCCTTTCCCGCGAAGATGTTGCGGCCCGTCTTCACATCCATCACCGACTGGTGAATGTGCATGGATGAACCAGGCTCGTTCTCATGCGGCTTGGCCATGAAGGTGGCATACATGTCATGCTTCAGCGCCGCCTGCCGGACCGTGCGCTTGAAGAGGAACACCTGATCGGCGAGTTCCAGCGGGTCGCCATGGTTGAAGTTGATTTCGAGCTGTGCCGGGCCGCTCTCGTGGCTCAGCGTATCGACGTCCAGTTCCTGAGCCTCGCAGAAATCATAGATGTCCTCGACGATGGGGTCGAAGTCATTGGCGGCATCGATGCCATAGGCCTGCCCGCCCGGCTCCTTGCGGCCGGAACGGCCCACGGCAGCATCCAGCGGATAATCCGGGTCGATGTTCTTCTTGACGAGATAGAATTCGAGCTCCGGCGCAACGATCGGCTTCCATCCCCTGGCGCGGTATGCCTCAAGGACACGCTTCAGCACATGGCGGGGCGAAATCTCCACCGGCTGGTCATCGAGATGGAAGGCATCGCAGATGACCTGTGCGGTGGGTTCGGCATACCAGGGCACCAGGCGGATAGTCTCGACATCGGGCTTCATGTAGATGTCGATGGCACTGTCGCTGACGGCGCGCGTGTCCTGCACGTAGCGGCCGTTGATGGTGAGGGTGAAGACCTCCTCCGGAACGCGCAGGCCCCGGGACCGGTTGCCGGAGAGAAACTTCTTGGGTGGCAGGATCTTGCCGCGGGCCGTGCCATTCATGTCGGCGACAAGGCACTCCACTTCGCTGATCTTTCGTTCCTGAAAATAGTCTTCAAATCGGGCTTGGGTCATGACATCCAGAACAATGTTGCAATGGCCGCAGTCTAGCCCGGAAGCTTGACCTGGCAAAAGGGGGGCAGCTAAACCCTTTACATCATGCGACATTCCATCACCGCGCGCAGTTACTACCAGGCCACCGCCCATGCCGCGCCGGTGCGTGCTGCGCTTTCGGGCAACATCACCGCCGATGTCTGCATTGTGGGTGCGGGCTATACCGGGCTATCCGCCGCCCTGGCGCTCGCAGAAGCAGGGTATCGCGTTGTCGTTCTCGAAGCCGAAACCATTGGTTTCGGGGCATCGGGCCGGAATGGCGGCCAGATCTGCACCGGCTTTTCATCCGGACAGGCCAAGATCGAGGCGCAGGTCGGAAAGGATGATGCGCGCAAGTGCTTTGCCCTCGCGCAGGAAGCCAAGCGCCTGCTCACCGAGCGCATCGCGCGCCACCGAATCGCGTGCGACCTGCGCTGGGGCTATCTGCATGCCGTTCCCAAGGCGAGCCGCTGCGATGAACTCAAGGCCTGGAAGGCGGAATGGGATGCCCTGGGCTATGACGACACGGCAATTCTCACCAGGAGTGAACTCGAAAGCCGGCTCGGCACGCGCGCCTATCATGGCGCGCTACGCGAGGGGGGCGCCGGTCACTTCCATCCGCTCAATTACGCACTGGGCCTGGCGGGTGCGGCGGAAGCAGCGGGTGCTGTCCTGCACGAACACGCGCGCGCCATCGAGGTCGACACCGGCCCCAGACCCTTCGTGCGCACCGCGCAGGGACGGGTCGATGCAAGCTTTGTGATTGTTGCGTGCAACGCCTATCTGGGTCACCTGGTTCCGAAGCTCTATGCCAAGATGATGCCGGTGACGAGCTACATCATCACCACGGAGCCTCTCGGCGAGGAAAGGGCGCGCGCGCTCATACCCAATGGCGAGGCGGTGGCCGATACCAATTTCATCGTCGACTACTTCCGTCTCACGCCCGACACGCGCATGCTGTTCGGCGGGCGCGCCAGCTATACGACGCTCGAGCCGACCGATCTCGGAGCCTACATGAAGCCGCGCATGACGCGCATCTTCCCGCAACTGGCCTCCGCCCGGACCGAGCACGCCTGGGGCGGTTACATCGCCATCACCAACAACCGCATTCCGGATTGCGGCCGCCTCGGCCCCACGGCCTATTATGCCCATGGCTACTCCGGACAGGGTGTCGCACTGGCCGGGCTCTACGGCCTGCTGATCGCTGAGGCGATCCGTGGCACTGCGGAACGCTTTGACTTGCTGGCCCGCATGCGCCACCTTCCCTTCCCTGGTGGGCCGGTCCGTGTGCCGCTGCTCGCCGCCGCAATGCTGTTTTACCGTTTGAAGGATGCCCTCGGATGACGAGCACGCTGTTCTCTCCCGTGACCTATCGTGGCCTCACGCTCAAGAACCGGGTGATCGTCGCGCCCATGTGCCAGTATTCAGCGCGGCACGGCTTCGCGAACGACTGGCACCTCGTCCATCTCGGGCGCTTCGCGCTGGGCGGCTTCAGCCTGGTCATGGCCGAGGCAACCGCCGTGACGCCTGAAGGCCGCATCAGTTACGGTGATCTCGGTCTCTGGGAGGACGGCCAGATCGCCCCGTTGCAGCGCATCGTGGAGTTTCTGAAACACAATGGCGCCGCAGCTGGCATCCAGCTGGCGCATGCCGGGCGCAAGGCCTCGGCTCCGGTGCCGTGGCGCGGCGGCTTCAACGAAACCGAAGCGGAGAAGGCTGCGCTGGCCTTCGAGAGCTGGTCTCCCGTGGCGCCCTCTGCCGAGAAGCACACGGCCTCCTATGCGATGCCGCAGGCGCTCGACGACGCCGGACTGGCGCGCATCCGGGACGCCTGGGTGGCATCCGCTCGCCGCGCCGATACCGCAGGTTTCGACATGATCGAGCTTCATTCGGCACACGGGTATCTGCTGAACCAGTTTCTCTCGCCTGTCGCCAACAAACGTTCTGATTCCTTTGGCGGCAGCCTTGAAAACCGCATGCGTTTCCCCCTGTCCGTGGCGCGCGCGGTGCGCGAGGCATGGCCAGAGCACAAGCCGGCCTTCGCGCGCATTTCGGTCACGGACTGGATCGAGGGCGGCGTGACGGTCGAGGAGAGCGTCACCTATGCCCGCGCCCTCAAGGCACTGGGCTATGACGTGATCGATTGCTCATCGAGCGGTTTTGATGGCGCCAAGATCCCGGTTGGTCCGCTCTACCAGGTTCCACTGGCGGAAGCGGTGCGCAAGGGGGCCGACATACCCACTGCCGCCGTCGGCCTGATCACCCGTCCGGAAGATGCCGAGCGCATCGTTGCCGAGGGGCGGGCGGATCTCGTGGCCCTCGCGAGGCAGGCGCTCGATGACCCGAACTGGCCGCTTCACGCCATGCGCAGCCTCATCGGGGCGGAGGGCTACGGCCATTGGCCGCTGCAGGCTGGCTATGCCGTGCGTGCCAAGGACAAGGCACTCGGCGTTACGGATTGATGGGCGCCGCGCGGGCGCCACGCCCCCAGGCCTTGAGGCAGAGATACTCCATGACCAGGGACGCCGCGGCAAGCGACGTGATTTCGCCGTGGTCATAGGGCGGTGACACCTCGACGATATCCATCCCCACGAAATTGACGCCGGTCAGACGGCGGACGACCGAGGCGGCCTGATGATAGGTGAGGCCACCGGGGATCGGCGTTCCGGTGCCCGGCGCGGCGGATGGATCGAGGCAGTCGATGTCGAAGGTCAGATAGGCCTTGTTGCCGCCCACCACCTTCTGCACGGTCTCGGCCACGGCGGCAGGCGTGGTGTCGTGCACCTCGTCGGCATAGATGATGCGGAACCCGTAGGTGCGCTCGCCCGTGAACACCGTCCGAATTCCGATCTGCACGGATTTCGCGGGGTCGATGAGCCCCTCCTTCACCGCGTAGCCGAACATGGTGCCATGGTCGATGCGCCCGCCGTCATCGGGTTCCACGTCCCGGTGCGCGTCGAAATGCACCAGAGACAGCGGCCCGTGCTTGCGGGCATGAGCCTTGAGCAGCGGATAGGAAATGTAGTGATCCCCGCCCAGCGAGATCATTTCGGCGCCCGCGGCGATGATTTCGGATGCGTGCTCCTCGAGCCGCTGCGGGAAATTCTCCTTGCGTCCCCAGTCGAAGAAGCAATCACCGTAATCAACGACCGCCAGCGTGTCGAAGGGATCGAAGTTCCACGGCCAGAACGGCCCCCAGGCATTCTCCGCCGACGCCTTGCGGATGCCCTCGGGCCCGAGCCGCGTACCTGCGCGATGCGATGTCGCCTGGTCGAAGGGAATGCCGGTGACGGCGATGTCGACGCCCGCCAGGTCCCGGGTATATTTCCGGCGCATGAAGGACAGTGCGCCCGCGTAGGTCGGCTCCCACTGCGTGCCCTTCAGCTTGTCCCGGCGGAAGGCATTGTCGCCGGGCAAGGGGCCCTTCGGGTTCATCTCGAGCGACATCGCCTACTCCGTCAGAACGATTGAATCTTCCGGCGCCCAGTGCGCCCACACCGACTGGCCACGTTCCATGGCGCCAGCGCCCGAGCGACGGTCATTCTGGACATTCACCGACAGGTTCAGCCCATCGGCGGTCTCGATCACGACATGACTGGTGTCGCCATAATAGGCCAAAGCGCTGACCTTGCCGCGCACGCGGATACCGGCACCTGGTTCAGTCTCCGAGATCTTGAGCTTCTCCGGGCGGACCGCGACCGCGATCTGCGCGCCCACCAGTCCGTCGTTCACCAGCTCGAGACGGCCCAGCCCGCGTGCCTCGCAGTCGAGCTTGCGGCCGATCTGGCGCAGCACCCGCGCTTCGATCAGGTTCACCTTGCCAATGAAGTCCGCCACGAACCGGTTCCTGGGATGCTCGTAAAGCTCCGCTGGCGTTGCCACCTGCTGCACGGCGCCCTTGTCCATCACCGCGATGCGACTCGCCATGGAGAGCGCCTCGTCCTGATCATGTGTGACGATGATGAACGTGATGCCCACCGTCTCCTGGAGGCGCGTCAGTTCCATGCGCATGTCATCGCGCAGCTTCGCATCCAGCGCGGAGAGCGGCTCGTCGAGCAGCAGCACCTTCGGGCGCTTCACCAGCGCCCGCGCCAGTGCCACGCGCTGGCGCTGGCCGCCCGACATCTGGTCGGGCTTGCGGGCCGCAAGCGCCGTGAGCTTCACCATCTCGAGCGCCTCGGCGACGCGGCGCGCCGTTTCATCCGCGGGAACACCCGTCACCTTCAGGCCGTAGGCCACATTCTGCTCAACGGTCATGTGCGGGAACACCGCATAGGACTGGAACACCATGTTGGTAGGGCGCCGGTTGGGCGGAGTTAGCGCCATGTCTTCGCCGCCTATGATGATCTGACCGGAGGTCGGCGTCTCAAGGCCGGAGATCATGCGCAGCAGCGTGGTCTTGCCGCAGCCCGAGGGACCGAGAAGCGCGAAGAACTCGTTCTGGGCGATGTCGAGCGAGACATTGTCCACGGCGGTGACGCCGCCGGGAAAGGCCTTGGTGACATTGCGGATCGAAACGATGGTATCGGGCATGGCTTTCAGCCTCTATCTGACTTGGGCGGCGCCTGCAGTTTCATGGCGATGACGGTGGCAATCACCGTGATCACGATCAGAACCGTCGAGGCGGCGTTGATTTCAGGCGACACGCCGCGGCGCACCAATGAATAGACCTTGACCGGGAAGGTCACGGTCTCGGGCCCCGAGGTGAAGAAGGTGATCACGAAATCGTCAAGCGACAGCGTGAAGGCCAGCAGCGCACCGGCGATCAGTCCCGGTTTCATGTAGGGCACGATGATCGACCAGAAGGTCTGCCACTCGCTGGCCCCGAGATCCTTGGAGGCCTCCTCGAGCTGGCGGTTGAAGCCAACCAGTCGCGAGCGAACCACCACCGCCACAAAGGGAAAGCAGAAGGTGACATGCGCAAAGATGATGTTCCCGAGGTTCAGCGGCCACGGCATGTGCACCGAAAACTCCATCATGCCGGCGCTCACGAAGAACAGCAGCAGGGCAACGCCCATGCAGATCTCGGGAATGACGATGGGCAAAGCCATGAAGCCTTCGTAGGCACCCTTGAACGGAAAGCGGAACCGCCACAGAAGCAGGGCTGCAAGCGCCCCAAGAATGGTCGCAAAAATGGTGGCGATGAAGGCGATCACCAGCGAATTGGTCAAAGCCTCGATGAGCGCGTCATTGTTCCAGGCTTTTGTATAGTTGTCGAAGGTGAAGCCGCGCCAGACGACACCGCGCTTGTCGGTGTTGAAGGAAAAGGCCACCAGCGTCACGATCGGCGCATAGAGCACGAAGAAGATTGCCGCAAACAGCAGCTTGAGCCAGGTCCGGCTGCCATAGTCCAGAGGCCCCTGCCCCGGCTTGAGTTGCGCGGCCATCAGACGTCCACGCCCTTGCTGCGCAGGCTGAAGAGATAACGCAGGGCCAGGGCTCCGAAGGTGGCATACATCAACAGGAAGGACAGTGCGGAACCGAAAGGCCAGTCATTCGCCGCCTTGAACTGACGCTCGATGACATTGCCGATCATCAGCGCGTTCGCGCCACCTAGCAGATCGGGAGTCAGGAACGAACCGAGGCAGGGAATGAAAACCAGAATGATCCCGGAGACGATGCCCGGCATGGTGAGCGGCACCGTTACCCTCAGGAAAGTCTGGAACTGCGATGCGCCGAGATCGAGGCTCGCCTCGAGGAAGGATTTGTCCAGCCGCTCGATGGTGGCATAGAGCGGCAGCACCATGAAGGGCATGTAGACATAGACAAGCCCGAAGATGACCGCGAAATTATTGTACAGCATCTCATAGGGACCAAGCCCCACGACGCCGAGGATCTTGTTGACGTAGCCCTGGGTTCTGAACACCGCAATCAGCGCATAGGTGCGGATCAGCAGGTTGATCCAGAAGGGGAGCACCACGAGCAGCAGCAGCAGGGGCTTCCTGCGTTCGGCCGCAAAACAGATGCCGAAGGCGACCGGATAGGCCAACACGAGGCAGAGGGCGGTCGCGAGCGCACTGATCCAGACCGACTTCCACATGATGCCGAGATAGAGCGGGTCCATGGACCGGATGTAGTTCCCGAACCCGGTCAGGTAGTCATAGTCGGTGATCGATACCTGCCCGTCGATGACGGCCTTGTCGCTGAACGACATCACGAACAGGAAGCCCAGCGGAATGATGAAGAACAGGAGGAGCCAGACCGAGGGTGGTACACCGAGGGTCCAGAACACCCGCGGGTTCTGTTTCCAACTCTCCACGATGCCGCCGCTCCTCTCCGTCCCCGGCGGGAAGACTAGCCCAGCCCACCCCCTGACGGCAACCCTCGCCTACAGCCGCGCAAAAGCCCGGTCGAGTGCTGCAATGGCGCGATCGGCGTCCCCGCAGGAGAACATGATGGGCGGCCGGATCTTCAGCACATTTCCAAGTTTTCCCTCGCCGCCGATGAGCACGCCCTCATCGCGCAGGAGAGAAAGAAGACGCGCGGTCTCGGCTGCGGCAGGTTCTTTCGTGACGGGATCGCGCACCAGTTCCACACCTGTCGCCAGCCCCACGCCGCGCACATCGCCGATGATCGGATGACTCCCCTTGAGGGCCGAAAGCCCCCGGCGGAAGTAATCGCCGGTGACCCGTGCATTCTCGACCAGCGCTTCGTCCCGGATCACGTCCAGAACCGCCAGACCGGCGGCGCAGGCGACATTGTTGCCACCAAATGTCGAGAAGAATGGGCCTGCCTTAAGGAAATGCGCCAGGATCTCGGGGCGGGTGATGACAGCGCCTACAGGATGACCATTTCCCGCCGGCTTGCCGATGGTGATGAAGTCCGGGACCACGCCATGGTGGCGATGGCCCCAGAACGCCGTTCCCATCCGGCCAAATCCCGACTGCACCTCGTCGGCAATGAACAATCCGCCCGCCGCGCGGACCCGCTCCACGATCCCTGCGACATAGCCATGTGGCGCATCCAGGATGCCGTTGGTCATGAAGGCCGAGTCGACAATTGCGGCGGCAAGGCCGAAGCCCTGTGTCTGGAGATCGGCGATCAGCGGGTCGGCCAGTGCGGCATAGCGCTCGCCCGGGTTCGGCGTGTCGGGTCCGAAAGGCCCGCGATAGATGTCCGGCGGCGGCAGAAGCCGGATGTGGGGGGCGTGCCAATGCTCCGGCGCATTTGAAGGCGAGAAGGCGTCGATGGCCTCGCTCACGCCATGATAGGCGAAGTCCATCGCGAGCCCGCCCGACTTGCCGGTAAAGGCCTTGGCCATGCGCCAGGCAAGATCGTTGGCCTCGCTGCCCGAATTGACGAAGACAACCGAGGACAGTCCCTCGCCCGCCATTGCTGTCAGGCGCTCTGCATATTCGACTGCCTGGTCCGTGACGTAGCGCGTGTTGGTGTTGAGCACCGCGGCCTGGCGCGCGATGGCGGCTGTCACATAGGGGTGGCAGTGTCCGACATGCGGCACATTGTTGTAGCAGTCGAGATAGCGCCGCCCATCGGAGGCGGTGAGCCATACGCCTTCGCCCTTCACGATATGCAGCGGCGGGTCATAGAACACATACAGTTTCTCGCCCATCACCTTGCGCCGCCGCGCCACGGCCTCCTCGAGAGAGGCAGCGTGCCGGACCGGCTCGGCCGGGAAGGCGGCCGCACGCCGGATCAGGCCCCGGAGCTTGCCCGCGCCGATGCGGCGCAACTCCCGGATCATCGGCAGGCTGCGGCCATTGAAGCTCTCGAAATAGCCCTGGGAGGCAATCCCGTTGGCATGCTTCAGCGCGTCGATCAGCGGCGTCATCAGAAGCCGCATTTCGATCAGGTCAAGGAGAGCGTCGGCCTCGGCCTCCTCGAGCGGCGTGACGCTGTGGTAGCCGCGCACCAATGCGGAAATCGTCAGCGCCGCATCCTGCGCCGGGGAGAGGAAATCGCCAGCCGCATTGGCCAGATCGAGAATCAGCGGACCATGAACGATGTCGCCGAAGTCGATGAGACCGCTGACACCGCCTGCGGCGTCCACGAGCATGTTGTAGGGGTGAATGTCGCCATGGATGATCTGACTGCGCATGGCGCGCATCGCGGGCATGCTGACCTCCGCATGGCGCGCGAGAATGTCGCGCGCGAGACCGCGATCGCCTTCGCCAAGCTGCGCGACGCAGGGAGCGAGCCTTGCGGCGCGGCATGTGTCCCACACGAGGTCCCGCCCGGCGGGTGCACCGCTCACAAAGCCGCGCAAGGCCCGACCCAGCCGGGCCAGCATCGCACCCAGTTCATGAAGCCGCGCTGGCGGGAGCGTGTCGGCGCCGAGCACCTGGCCCTCCAGCCAGCTCAGCACCATCACCGGATAATCGATGCCGGCATGGACAAGGCAACCGAGGCGGCGGCCGTCCCGCGCCGGGATCAGGCGCGGCACCGGCAGGGCCGGGTCCACCGCAGCGATGTGTTGCAGGGCGGCGGCATGGCAGTCCGGTATTGCCGTGCCCTCGGCCGGCTGACACAGCTTGAAGACCACGCTGCCGCCACCCGCCAGGAGGATGCGATGATTGAGATCGCGCTCGCCCTCGAGGCGGCTCCACTGGCCTGAGAGACCATAGGCCTCGGCCGCGAAGGCTTCGAGAACGGGGAGCGGCACCTCCGGCGGGCGAAGCGAATCCAGCATCAGGCCACTCCGAGCAAGGAAAAGGGGCGGCGCCTTGCTCAGGCTCCGCCCCGGCATTTCAGCACTCAGGAGGCGCGGATGCGAGTCCAGATTTCGTCGCGCAGACGGGTCGCTTCTTCGCCCAGATAGAGACCGGGCTCGCACTTGGCGATGATATCGGCGGGCGGGAAGACGACCGGGTTGTTCTTGTAGTCGTCGGGCATCAGCTCCTTCGCCGCCTTGTTGGCGGTGGCATACATGATGGTCTCGACGATGTCCTTGCCGGCTTCCGCATCAAGAACGAAGTTCATGAAGGCATGCGCATTCTCCGGGTGGGGGGCGCCCTTCGGGATCGCCAGCGTATCCTGCCAGAGCAGCGAACCTTCCTTCGGGACGATGTAGTTCACATCGTCGTCTTCCTGCATCACCTGCTTGATGTCGCCGTTCCACTCCTGGCACAGCTTCACCTCGCCGGCAGCGAGCAGGTCCTGGCCATTGTCATTGGCGAAGACCTTGATGTTCGCCTTCTGCTTGATGAGGAGCTCCTCGACTTTCTTCAATTCGTCGGGATTGGTGGAGTTCCACGAGAAGCCGAGATACTTGAGCGCAGCACCCAGCACATTCTGCTGGTCGCCCAGCAATGAGATTGCGCCGGCATATTCATCCGAGTCGAGCAGCACCTTCCAGCTGTCGGGCGTGCCGTTCACGGCCGACTTGCGATAGCCGATGCCCTGGGTTCCCCACATGTAGGGGATGGAATACTTGCGGCCCGGATCAAAGGTCGAATCCTGGAACGGCGCGTCGATATTGACCATGTTCGGGATCTTTGCGTTATCAATGGGGATCACCATATCCGCCTTGATCATGCGCTCGAGCGTATCGTTGGTCGGCACGATCACGTCATAGCCGGGATTGCCGCCCTTCAGCTTGGCGAACAGCTCGTCATTGTCGGCATAGAGATCGAGCTTGACCTCGATGCCCGTGGCATTGGAGAAATCGGTGAGCGTGTTCTCACCGATATAGGTGTCCCAGTTGTAGAAGTTGAGCTTCTTCTCTTCTTCCGCCAGTGCAAGGCGCGGCAGGAAGGTGAGGCCGGCAACGGCAGCTCCGCCCGCCTTCAGCAGCGAGCGGCGGTTGGGTCGGTAGCGCGGACGGAAAGTCGGCATGGGGCTTACCCTCTGGAGAATGACTGCACCGGCACCACAGCCGCCCGGTGCAACAGCGGCTCAGATCGTCTTCGAGACTAACGGCAACCGGAGCCTGTGCAACTGAAAATGAATTAACCTGACACGATGTCAGGCAACCTCGCTTCTCACATCCGCATAGGTCGCATCGAGGGATACACGCGCCAGTTGTACGAGGCGGTCGATCTCCTGACGCGAGATCACCAGCGGCGGGGCCAGCACCATGGTGTCCCAGCAGGCGCGCATGATGAGGCCGTTGCGGATGCAATGATCCCGGCAGATGGTGCCGACCCGCCCCGGCCTGGCGAAACGCCCGCGCCTGGCCTTGTCGTTGCTGAGTTCGATGGCGCCGATCAGCCCCAGGGATCTTGTTTCACCGACGATCGGATGATCGCGCAGCGAGGCGAGGCCCTCGGCCAGATAGGGACCGAGGTCGCGCGCCCGCTCCACCAGCTTTTCCTGCTCGATGATCTCGATGTTGCGGAGCGCCACGGCTGAGGCGACCGGGTGCCCGGCATAGGTCATGCCGTGGTAGAACTCGCCGCCAAGCTCGAAGAAGTCCCGGATCAGGTGATCGGCGAAGGCCACCGCGCCGATCGGCAGATAGCCCGATGACAGGCCCTTGGCCATCGGCACGATGTCGGGCTCGAAGCCGAAGGACTGGAAGCCCCACCAGTTGCCGGTGCGCCCGAAACCGCAGATCACCTCGTCGGAAATGATCAGGATGCCGTATTTGCGGCAGATGCGCTGCACCTCGGGCCAGTAGGTCGAGGGCGGAATGATGACGCCGCCCGCGCCCTGGATCGGCTCGCCGATGAAGGCAGCGACGTTCTCCGGCCCCACTTCGAGAATCTTGCGCTCGACGTCGGCCGCCGCTTCGAGACCGAAGTCCTCGGGTGTCTTGTCGCCGCCGAAATCGAACCAGTGCGGCTGCTGCACGTGATGGAAGCCGGGGAACTCGGTGCCCACCTGCTCATGCATGCCCTGGAAGCCGCCCAGATTGGCCGCCACCATGGTAGATCCGTGATAGCCCCGGATGCGCGCGATGAAGTGCTGGCGGTAGGGCTTGCCCTTGAGCTTCCAGTAATGGCGCACGAACCTCACGATGGTATCGTTCGACTCAGAGCCGGAATTGGTGAAGAAGATGTGCTTGAAGCGCTCGGGCATCACCGAGGAGATCTTCGCGGCCAGCTCGGTCGTGGGCACCGTCGTCGATTTGAAGAAGGTGTTGTAATAGGGCAGATCGAGCATCTGACGGTAGGCTGCTTCCGCAAGCTCCTTGCGGCCATAGCCCACATTCACGCACCACAGGCCGGACATGCCGTCGAGGATCTTGTTGCCCTTGGCATCCCAGATGTAGATGCCGTCGGCCTGCGTCATCACCCGCGGACCGCCTTCGGCATGAAACGCCTTGTGATCGGTGAAGGGGTGGAAGTGATGCGCAATGTCGCGGCGGACGACCTCGGCAATGTCGATGTTCTTGTTGAGCACGTTCATGGGACAGTCTCCCCGCTGGAATTGGATGTCGCCGCCCTGCCGGCGGCTGCACAGGTCAAACAGGCCGGCGGCGGCCTAGGGCTTGAAGCCGATGCGCGCGCAGCGCAGCATCACTTCGTCATAAGCGGTTCTGGTCCAGACGGGCAGGATGGCCCCGGAAACGGTCGCGTGAAAGCACATGCCCGGAATATGACATTGCGGCAGCAGCCGCGCAAGCCAGGCGCCGCGGACGGGTCAGACGAACGCCGCCGCCATCAGACGCCGCGTGTAATCCTCGCGCGGCCGATCGATCACCTGGTCTGTCGGCCCCTCCTCGACCACGCGCCCATCCTTCATGACAAGGACATGATCCGCCATGGCCCGCACGACGGCCAGATCGTGGCTGATGAACAGATAGGACAGGTTGTGACTGGCCTGCAGGCCGCGCAGCAGTTCGACGATCTGCTTCTGCACCTGCCGGTCCAGCGCCGAGGTCGGCTCGTCCAGCACGACGACCCTCGGCTTCAGGATGATTGCGCGGGCAATGGCGATGCGCTGGCGCTGACCGCCGGAGAACTCGTGGGGATAACGGTTCCGCAGAGCCGGATCGAGCACCACCTCCTCGAAGGCCTGCGTGGGTCGGCGGTCTCTTTCGGCACTGCTCATGGCCGGTTCATGAACCAGAAGTCCCTCCGTGACGATCTGACCCGCCGTGAGCCGCGGGCTGAGCGATCCGAACGGATCCTGCAGCACGATCTGCATCTCACGGCGCAGCGGCCGCATGTCCCGGCGTGAAAGATCCTGGATCGGCCGCCCGTCGAACCGGATGGCCCCCTCGCTGGGCAACAGGCGCAGCAGCGCCCGCGCGAGCGTTGACTTTCCCGATCCCGATTCACCGACCACGCCGATGGTCTGGCCCTCGCGGAGCGTGACCGACACTCCGTCAACGGCCCGGAACAGCACGGGCGGACGGCCAAGACCGCCGCCGCCAATCCTGAAACTCACGCTCACCCGTGTGGCATCGATGATCCGCCGCGCATCCGGCGCAACAGCCGCCTTCCGGCCGGTGGGCTCGGCTGCGATCAGGGCGCGCGTGTAGGCGTGCCTCGGCTTCGCGAACACATCATGGGTCGGTCCGTCCTCGACAACCTCGCCGCCGCGCATGACATACACCCGCTGCGCAATGCGCCTCACGATGTTGAGGTCATGGGTGATGAACACCATCCCCATGCCGCGCCGCTGCTGCAGGCTGGCCAGCAACTCCAGAATCTCGGCCTGGATGGTCACATCAAGCGCCGTTGTCGGCTCATCGGCGATCAACAGGTCTGGATCGTTGGCAATTGACATGGCAATCATCACGCGCTGCCGCTGGCCGCCGGACAATTCGTGCGGATATGCGCCCAGCCGCCGTTCCGGCTCGCCAATCCGCACCAGCCGCAACAGTTCGGCCGCCCGCAGACGGGCTTCGGCCCTGCCGAGCCCCTGGTGCCGCCGGATGGGTTCCATCAGTTGATCGCCGACCGTGTAGAGCGGATCGAGTGAGGTCATCGGCTCCTGGAAGATCATGCCTACCCGTGCGCCCCGAACGGAATTGAGCTGTGTCCGGGACATGGAGAGCAGATTGACGCCCTCGAGATTGGCCTCGCCCGAGGCCTTGCCGTTGGCAGCGAGCAGCCCCATCACCGCCATGACGAGCTGGCTCTTGCCGGAGCCGGATTCGCCGACGATTGCCACGGTCTCATTTGCCGCCACGTGAAGGCTCACGCCCTTCACCGCGTGGACCGGCCCATCCAGGGTCGAAAACTCGACCCGCAGGGCCCTGATGTCGAGAAGCGGCTCTGCCATGTCAGCGGTCCTTGGGGTCCATCGCGTCGCGCAGGCCATCGCCGAGAAAGTTCAGGGCGAACAATGTCGTGGTCAGGAAGAAGGATGGAAACACCAGCAGCCAGGTGGCGCTCGGTATGTTCTTCGCGCCCTGGGCAATCAGCACGCCCCAGCTCGACATCGGCTCCTGGACCCCGAGCCCCAAGAATGACAGGAAGCTTTCGAGAATGATGACCTGCGGCACCAGCAGGGTCATGTAGATGATCACCGGACCGAGGAGATTGGGGACCACATGCCGCAACAGGATTCCGGCGGGTCCGACGCCGAGCGCCTCGGCTGCCTGCACATATTCCTGTCGCTTGATCGACAGGGCCTGCCCGCGAACGATACGCGCCATGTCGAGCCAGAGAACGGCACCCACCGCCAGGAACATCAGGACGAAGTTTCGTCCGAAGAAGACCACAAGCATGATGACGAAGAAGATGAACGGCAAGGAATACAGAACATCAACAATGCGCATCATGATCTCATCCGTCCGGCCACCGGCAAAGCCGGAGACGGCGCCATAGAGAACGCCGATGACAACGGCCACGAGCCCTGCCAGAAGCCCGATCGACAGCGAAACACGGCCAGCGACTAGCGTTCGTGTCAGCAGGTCTCGGCCCGTGCTGTCCGTGCCGAAGAAGAAATAGGTCCGCTGGATGCCAGCAGAGAGAGTCAGGCTCCGTCCGTCGGATGACTGTCCTTCCACCTGCGCGCTGTCAAACACGTCCGAACGGTCAAAGTACCGCGTCACGCGGGGATCGATGGGTTTCGTCGCGGCGAGAGAAATGAAAACCCTGCCGTCACGCTCCTCCCAGCCCGTGACATCGAGCCGCGCGCGACGGGCGGCATCCGCGACGGCCTCGCCGATCCGGTCTGCCTTGGGATAGGCCGACAGGCTCGGGGGTACCCGGGTGTAATCTTCGTAGATGGTCGAGAAATCATGCGGGGCGTACCACGGGCCCGCAATGCACAGCAGCGCCATGAAAACCAGATAGTAGAGGCTCACCATCGCGAGACGGTTGGCCCTGAGACGCGCCGCGGCGTCGGCCCACAGGGAGCGCCCGACTGTCGCGGGGCTCATGCGCAAGTCAGTCATAGCGCACCCGCGGGTCAACCACCGCGTAGAGCACGTCGACAATGAGGTTGAACACGATCGTGAAGATCGCGATCACGACGACCGTTCCCATCACCAGCGTGTAATCCCTGTTCAGGGCCGCCTCTACGAAATAACGCCCCACACCGGGTATGGAGAAGATCGTCTCGACGATGATGGACCCTGTGAGCAGGGCCGCTGCAGCGGGGCCGGCATAGGAGATGACCGGCAGCACGGCGCCGCGCAGCGCATGGCGGAACACGACGGAAAAATCAGAAAGCCCCAGTGCCCGAGCCGTGCGGATATGGTGGGACCTCAGAGACTCGATCATGGATCCCCGCAGGAGCCGTGCGACAATCGCCAGCTGTGGGAGCATGAGAGTCAGCACCGGGCCGATCTTGTTGACAAGCGCGCCGTCTCCCCAGCCGCCGACAGGAAGCCATTTCAGGGTGAGCGCGAAGAACAGCTGAAACAAGGGCGCAATGACGAAGGTCGGAATGGTCGAGCCCGCCGTCGCGGCGGCGATCACCGTGTAATCGCCTGCCCTGTTCTGATGGAGTGCAGCGAAGATGCCCAGCAGTCCGCCCAGCAGGAGTGCGAGCACGAGCGCGGCGCCACCAAGCTGGATCGAGATCGGAAGGCCCGAGGAAAACAGCTCTGCGACCGTGAAGTCCGGCAGATTGTAGCTCGGTCCAAAATCGCCATGGATCAGGTTGTTCAGATAGATCAGATACTGCTTCCACAGCGGCTGATCGAGATGGAACACGCGCTCCAGATTTGCCTTGATGACAGGGTTCAGGCCCTTTTCCTGGTTGAAGGGCCCGCCGGGCGCGACGCGCATGAGAAAAAACGCAAGAGTGACGATCACGAACAGGGTCGGGATCGCCGAGAGCAGTCGCTTCAGAACATACCGGGCCATGACCGCTGCCACCCGCACCGTACAGGCCTCCGCCGTTCAGCGGCGGAGGCTGCACTTCTGCGTGCGGGTCTCACTCCTTGGTGAGATAGCGGGTGGGATGGACGTCCATGACGTTCTGTTCCCAGCCCTTGATCCGGCTGGAGACCAGATTGTGATAGCTGTAGAACAGCAAGGGCACGACGCAGAGATCACGCGCCACGCCGATCGCCTCTGCATCCGACAAGGCCAGCATGCGGGCGTCCGGTGTGGCAGCGGCCGCCGCCTCGCCCATCAGCCGGTCATAATCCTTGTCGGAATATCCCGAATAATTGTTGCCAGTCCCGGTCTTGCAAAGCGCCAGGAAATTCTCGGGGTCCTTGTAGTCTGCGATCCAGCCGGCACGCGCGATATCGAAATCTCCGTGCTGCTCCAGATGGGCATAATGGGTCTTGGTATCGGTGTTGAGGAGTGTGACCTCGATGCCGAGGGGCTTCAGCTGCTCCTGAATGGCCACTGCGGTGTTCTTGTGGTTCTCCGACGTGTTGAACCTGATTTCCATCTTGAGGGGCTTGTCCGGCCCGTAGCCAAGTTCGGTGAGGATCTTCCTGGCTTCATCCTCGCGGTCGAGCTGGGACTGGCTGGCATAGACGGCAGGGCGGGGCTGATAACCGCTGATGCCCGGCGGCACGAAGGAATAGGCCGGAAGCATCGTGTTCTGCCAGACCTTCTCGGCCAGATAGTCGCGGTCGATCGCCATCGATACCGCGTGGCGGAGCCTGACATTGTCCCACGGCGCCTTGTCCAGCTTGAATGCATAGTAATAGGTGCCGAGATAGGGGCCGATATGAATCTGGTCACCGAACTTGGCCTTGAGGTCGGCCAGCTGCTCGGTGGGCAGGTCGTCGTTGGAGTCGAGCTCGCCTGCCTCAAAACGTTTCATCGCGGTCGAGCGGTCTTCGGTGGGGATGAAGTCCACTACGTCGATCTTCACATTGGCAGCGTCATAGAACTTGTCGTTCCGGACAGCCGTGATGTGGTCGTTCGGGATGAACTCCTTCAGCACATAGGCGCCATTTGACACGAGATTGCCCGGCTTCACGAAATCAGCGCCGAACTTCTCGACATTGGGCTTGCTGAGCGCATAGGTCGACTGATGGGTGAGCATTTCGAGGAAATAGGGCGTGGCCGCGTTCAGGGTCACCTCGAAGGTACCGGGATCGACGGCCCGGACGCCAAGCTCCTCAGGCTTCTTCTTGCCTGCCGTGATGTCCTCGGCATTCACCACCGGCGCCAGCATGTAGGCATATTCGGCAGCTGTCGCAGGATCGACGAGCCGCCGCCAGGAGAACACGAAGTCATCCGCCGTCACCGGCGTGCCGTCTGACCAGAGTGCGCCCTGCCGCATCTTGAAAGTATAGGTCTTGCCGTCCGGCGAGACGGAATAGCTTTCGGCGGCGCCCGGCTCGACCTCGGCCTTGGCGTTCTGGACCATCAGTCCCATGAACAGGTCGCGCAGGATGTTGGCCTCGTAGGTTGTCGAGGTCTTGTGCGGATCGAGCGATTCCGGATCAGCTGAATTGCCCCGGTTGAAAACCACCTCGGCGCATGCGCCGGAGGCCGTCAGTGCCAGCAGGGCAGCGCCCGCGAGCCAGCCCTTGATTGTTGTCCTGAACATCGCTTGATCCTCCTTGATCCGGTTGCGGCTGGTGGTTGATCCACGCGCCTTTGATAGAAGGATAGCAGTTATCTCGGTCCCTGTCGCGGTTCGCCTGCGGCGGGTGGTGCGTGCGAACGCCCGGTTCCCTGCCCCAGCATCGCCATCCAGCGCACCAGGGCCGGAGCCAGCAGTGCGGCCAGCAGGGTAGCGATCACCATCAGCAGCGCCGAAACGGCCCCCAGCTCCGCCACCGACGGCCGGGTGGAGATGACGAGGGGTGCCGCGGCGGCGGCCAGCGCCACGGGCGTCATCAGGCTGGCGCGCGCGGGCAAGGGCACCGGCGTCACGGGCGCGCCCGGCCCCGCAAAACGCCGGGCCGCGAGCATGGAACAGGCGATCAGCAGCGCGAGGGCGGTGGTGAGCCCGGCGAGCATCGCGGCATTGATGCGGATCTCGAGCAGTCCGGCCGACGCCGCCGTGAGGGTCACGAAGGCAGCCGCCGGCGCGACCGCGACGACGAGGCCGCGGATGCTGCGCAGGGCGGCAAGCATCAGCACCGCGGCGGCAACCAGCGCCGTCGCGAAGGCAAGGCCCGCTTCATGGTGGATCATCTCGTTGCGCACCAGCGACACGACGGGCGCGCCGGCCGCCTGCGGAACCGCGCGACGCATCGCCGCCGCGAAGGAGAGCTCGCCCGTGCTGCTGCGCGGCATCACCTCGACGCGCCACACACCCTCCGGGGAGACGAAGCGCCGCAACAGGCTGGGATCCAGCGCGGAGATCCCGGGGGGCTGCAGGGCAGCGAGCTGCACCACGCGTTTCGAGACACTGCCCAGGTCGCCGAACAGGGCCGTCTCCAGACGCGCGATGGCCGCTCGGGCAGGCACTTGCTCGGCGATGAACAGGCTCATCGCCCGCCGCAACCGCGTGGCCGCCTCGCGCAGTTCGGGCGCGGCGGCCGGCGCATCGGCGATGGCCGTGAGGTCGGACTGCAGCTCGCCGAAACTCTCGCGCAGCTGGCCGTCGTCGGGCGGGGCGTGCGGTTCAGCCGTGAAGGGCGTGAAGGCCGAAAGCCGAGCGAGCTCGGCGATCTTGGCATCGGCATCGGGGGGCAGAAACTGCGTGGCGGTGCGGATCGCTCCCACCTCGGGCAGCGTCGAGAGCCGGGCCACCAGCGCCGGGACCTCGGCCTCCGGCGCAAGAATGTGAACCGCGCCGCGTGCATCCGGCGTGTCGAGGAGCGGCGGCGGCAGCGCGGGCAAACGGTTTTCGCCGAAGCGCATGGCGGGCAGGAAGACCGAGGCGAAAACGGCAGCCGCCAGAAGGATGATCGCCACGAGATCGAGACCCGTGCGGGACGAGAGCCGGCCATCGGATGCCTCGCGCGCATCGAGCCAGTGCGGCGGTTGCTCGGCCTCGCGCGCCGCACCCAGATGCAGCGCAGCCGGCAGAACGGTGAGGCTGACGATCCAGGTGATCGCGCAGCCGATCAGCACGATCACCGCGAACTGCGTGAGCGAGGGCAGTTGCCGCACGGTCCATGCGGCCCACACTGCCGCGAACAGCAGCAGCACCGCCGTCACGATACCGCCGTGGCGATGCGCCGCCATCATCACCGCCTGCATCGGCGCAAGGCCACGGACGCGGCCCTGACCATAGGCTGCGGCCAGTATCCCGCCCGAGAGAAGCGCCGGCGCCAGAACGGCAAGCGCGAAGGACCATGTGGCCCCGTCAAGCGGCCGCCCCATGACGGCGGCGGCGGCCCCGGTGCAGCCCAGCGTGACCGCAGCACCCAGCATGACGGCGGCCGCCTGCCGGACAGACCCGAGCCCAGCCGAGAGCAGCACCATGACCAGCAGAACCGACAGCGAGGCCGGAACCACGAAATCCCGCAGCGTGCTGGGCTGGGCGGCAAGGGCGCGGCGCGGCCACACCCAGCTCACACCCTGCATGCCATTGGATGCGAGGCGGGCGGCAGCGGCGGCCTCGCGCTCCACGCCGGGGCGGGGCGTGGCGAGCACATACCAGAGGCGTGCCTGCACCTCGCCGTCGATTCCTGCCAGCGCCGTCCAGTGCAGCGGGCGTGGCTTGCCCTTCACCTCGCCCTCGACCGTTGCGGAGACGGCCATGAGGAGCCGCGCGAGACCTGGCGGCGACCGGCCCTGCTCCACCGCCCGGGCGATTTCCGAAACAAGGGCCGCGAAACCCAGCATGTCGGGCGCGGCGGCCAGCGCGTGATAGAGCGGTTCCATCTGGAGCAGCTGCCCGACGCGGGCGTGGACATCGGCCACATCACGGTAGAGCAGCGCATTGCGGTCGTAGAAGGGGCCGGTGCCTGGAACGAAGGCGGAGAGGAACAGATCGCCGCGCTGGCCCAGCGTGGCGGCAAGGGCCAGCGCCTGCTGGCGCGCCGTCTCGGGATCGCGGCTGGTGACAATGGCGAGAAAGGTGTCTTCGATGCCGGGAAACTGGCGTTCAAGTTCCGCCTGACGCTCGGCCGTCTGCTCGTCGAGCGAGACGACGGGACGAAGGTCGGGGTCGATGGCCAGCCGGGCGATGGCAAAACCGCCGGCGATCAGGCCCAGAATTGCGGCCACGAGGACGGTCATGGCGCCATAGGTGGCGGAGAAGCGCGCCAGCCGCGCAAAGGCGTTGGGCCGCAGCTTCTGCCGCGGTGCGCCGCTCAACTGCGGCCTTCCGCTCCAATGGGGCTGATCCCACTTCATGACGCGCCGTGAACATCCCCTCGGGCTGGCGTTGCAGATTCGCTGGTCCTTGGCCATCATAGGCCAATCCAACCCGAAAGGAAAAAGCGCATCATGACTGGACGACCGGGCGGCAACAGCGGCTGGCACACCGAGACCACGGCCGTTCACGCCGGAGAATTCGTCGACCCCGTCACCCGTGCGTCATCGCCGAACCTGGTGATGTCCGTCACCTTCGCCCCGGAGTCGGTGACAGGCTTCTCGGCGCGCGACGAACAGGGATATGAGGGCCATGTCTACAGCCGCGTGAGCAGCCCCACGCTCGCCCAGCTCGAAACCAAGCTCGCCGCGCTCGAGGGCGCCGAAGCCGCCTGCTGCTATGCCTCGGGCGTGGGCGCCGCGCATGCGCTGATCTGCGGGCGGCTGAGCAGCGGCGACCACCTCATCCTGCCCGACGCCAATTATGTGGGCATCGCCGAACTGGCGCGCGACACGCTGCCGCGTTTCGGAATCGAGGTCTCCTATGTCGACCTCTCACGGCCCGACGAGGCGGCAGCCGCGATCCGTCCCACCACCCGCATGCTGTGGCTCGAAACGCCCGCCAACCCGACGATGAAGCTCTGCGACATCGCGCAGCTCTCCGCGCTGGCGCATGAGCGGGGCGTGCGCGACGTGGCCGTCGATTCGACCTATGCCTCGCCCATTGCAACGCAGCCGCTGGCGCTGGGCGCGGACTTCGTGATGCATTCGCTCACCAAATTCATCGGCGGCCATGGCGATGCGATGGGCGGCGCGGTACTCGGCCGCAAGAGCGATCTCGACGCCCTGCGTCTCGAGGCGAACGTTCATTTCGGCGGCGTGCTGTCGCCATTCAATGCCTGGCTCATCCTGCGCGGCGCGGCCACCCTGCCGATCCGCATGCAGGCCCATCAGGACGCCGCCTTCAAGGTCGCGCGCTTCCTCGAGAGCCACAGCGCGGTGAGCCGGGTGCTCTATCCGGGCCTGCCTTCCCATCCGCAACATGAACTTGCAGCGCGGCAGATGCGCAACTTCTCCGGCATGATGACCTTCCAGACACATGCGAAAGGTCCGGAGATCGCCGCACGGATGGTGAAGAGCCTCGAGATCATCCACTATGCCGTGTCGCTCGGCCATCACCGCAGCCTGATCTACTGGATCGGCACCGATGACATCGAGGCTTCGACCTTCCGGCACGACGCGACGCAGCTCCGGCGCTACCGGGACTATGCGGGCGACGGGGTTTTCCGGCTCTCGGTCGGGATCGAGAACGGTGATGACCTGATCGCCGATCTGGCGCGGGTCCTGTGATCCGGCAGGGACCACCTTACGAAAAATAAATCCTACGGTTTTAATTTGTTCTTGAAACGGGACGTGCGCCGCTTTATATGATTTAATTCACAACTACTGGGTGCTGAATATGGTTCGGCTTTTTTGGATCCCGATTTTCCTGATTTTTTTCAGTTGGTTGGGCGTGGCGTCCGCCGCCGAGCGGGTATTGCTCGCGATTCCGGGCGAGCAGGTGGCGGGGCGCATGGCCGGGCCGAAGATCACCGCGCTGCGCGAGACCGTGAAGAAGAAGGGGCGTGCGCAGGTCATCGTTGGCCTCCGGGTTCCCTTCGCGCCGGAACGCAAGCTGAAGTCGTCGGACGCTCAGCTGCAGCGCGCAGAAATTGCATCTGCAACGGCCAGGCTGCGGGCCCGTTTCGACGGCGCAATCCGCCGGGATCCGCAGGCCTTCCGGAGTTTTGACAGGATCCCCTTCGCAGTGCTTGACGTGACACCGGAAGAACTGGCGAGGCTCGAGACCGATGGTGACGTCATCAGCATTTCCGAAAACCAGACGCTGCGGCCAACGCTCGCGAAATCCAGCCCGTTCATCCGGGCCGACAAGGCGTGGCAGTCAGGCTACACGGGCTTCGGCCAGACCATTGCCATCATCGACACGGGCGTCGACAAGAACCATCCCTTTCTCGCCGGCAAAGTGGTGTCGGAGGCCTGCTATACGGCAAGCCGCGTGTGCCCGGGCGGCGTGACGGCGTCAACGGCCCCGGGCTCCGGCATGCCTTGCAAGGGAGAGGGCTGCGAGCATGGCACCCATGTCGCTGGTATCGCCGCCGGACTTGGCACCGGTTTTTCCGGCGTAGCGCCGCGCGCCAACATCATCGCCATCCAGACCTTTGGCCCCAGCAAGGACGGTCTGGTCAGCACTGACATGGACGTTCTTTCCGGTCTGATACGCGTAGACGAGCTGAGCGGCAAATTCTCGATTGCCGCCGTCAACATGAGCCTGGGCGGCGGCCTCTATCCGGCGGCGTGTGATTCCACCAAGCCGTATTTTGCAGCCGCCATTTCCATTCTCTCCAGCGCAGGAATTGCCAGCGTTGTTGCCAGCGGCAATGACGGCGTGCCGAACGCGATCGCTTCGCCCGCCTGCATGTCGGGCGCAGTGAGCGTGGGCTCGGTGTCGGACGACGACTGGGGTCTGTGCTCGAAGGGATATCCCCCTCTCACTGCCGACCAGGTGACCTGCTATTCGAACTCCGTGAGCTTCCTCTCGCTGCTCGCGCCGGGCTCAAAGATCAATTCGTCGGTCCCCGGCAATGACTATGAAATCCTGCAAGGCACCTCGATGGCCGCGCCGCAGGTGGCGGGCGCCTGGGCGGTGCTGCGACAGAAGGCGCCGGGTGCGTCCGTCGAGCAGGTGCTGGCGGCTCTGCGCGACACGGGCAAGACAGTGACCGATTACCGCAACGGGGTGAAGACCCCACGCATCGACGTGAAGGCTGCACTGGACGCCATTGCCCAGCCGTCCGACACATATGCGCTGAACTACAGCAAGGCTGGCCTTGGCAGTGGCGTGGTGGCCTTCGCAACCGACAAGTCCGCAGGCAGCTGTGTCGTGGGCTGTTCCAAACGGTTCGCACCCAGCACGGTGGTGACGCTGACGGCGACGGCTGATGCCGGCACGACGTTCAACGGCTGGTCGGGCGCCTGCTCCGGCACCGGAGTCTGCACGGTCAACATGACGGCGGCGCGCTCGGTCTCGGCGAATTTCTTCACTGGCCCGAGCCGGAAACTGACCTATACCCGGCGCGGATCCGGAGAGGGCGTGCTCGGCATTTCCGGTATGGGCAGTGAGCAGACCTGCCCCGGAGATTGCGTCAGCAAACACGATGACAAGACGAAGGCAACGCTGACGGCCACGGCCAGCTATGGCTCGCGCTTCGATGGCTGGTCCGACGCCTGCGGCAAGACAATGTCCAGCGTGTGCCAGTTGAAGATGGACAAGGCGCGCTCAGTTTCAGCGACATTCACCAAGCTTCCGGAGGTCTCCATCAGCTATTCGCTGGCCGGCAAGAAGACCGGAACGGTGACGATCACCAACATGGCGACAGGCGCCATCACGGTCTGCGACGAGACCTGCAAGCCGAAGTTCGCGGAGGGCACCACCGTCAAGCTGACGGCAAGCCCCGAACAGGGCGCCACGTTTGGAAAATGGTCCGGCGGCGGGTGCAATGGCAAGATGACATCCACCTGCAGCTTCGAGATCCGCGCCAATGCGACGATGACTGCAAGCTTCAACTAGGCCGTGGACGCGGCCAGGAGGCTCTCAGGATTGCCCTGACCGCGCCGCCCGGTCGGCCGCCTCATGGCGACGGTAGGACCGCAGGCTCACCGGCAGGAGCGCCAGGTAGCCAAGGCTCAAGACCGTGAGCAGTTCCCAGGGGTAGGCGATGAGCAGGACGACCGCGAGCACGGCAAGGCCCAGAACCGGCAGGACCTTCTCGCCCGGTATGCGGCCGATGTTCTTGCCCGAGAAGGTAGGTATGCGGCTCACCATGAGCAGCGCCACCATGACCACATAGGGCCCGATGACGAGGCTCCAGCCATGGCCGTCGTCGATGAAGCCGAGAAAGCCAAGATACAGCGGCAGCAGGGCAAGCGTGGCGCCGGCGGGCGCGGGGGCGCCGCTGAAGAACTGGCTAGCCCAGACAGGCTTCGCCGGATCATCCAGCGCCACGTTGAAACGCGCCAGCCTGAGCGCGCAGCTCATGGCCAGGATCAGCGCAACGACCCAGCCCAGGGTCTTGAGCGCATTGAGTGACCACACATAGAGAAGAATGGCGGGCGCCACGCCGAAGTTCACGAAATCGGCAAGCGAATCCAGTTCCGCGCCGAACCGCGACGTGCCCTTGAGCAGACGCGCCAGGCGCCCGTCAACCGCGTCGAGGACCACCGCGAGCATGAGGCTCGCGACCGCCAGTTCGTAGCGCGCCTCGAGCGCGAAGCGGATCGCGGTCACGCCGCTGCACAGGGCAAGCAGCGTGATGATGTTGGGCAGCAGATAGCGCACCGGCACCATGCGGAAACGGGGCTGTCGCGCCCCCTGCTCCAGCGCGCGGTCAATCTGCCCCTGGTTCTCGTCCATCAGCTGAGGCGCCCCTGGCGTTCGGCCTCGGGCGAGTCGAGATCGGCAAGCACGGTCTCACCGGCAATGGCGCGCTGTCCCACGCAGGCGAGCGCCCGCGCACCGGGCGGCAGATAGACATCCACCCGGCTGCCGAAGCGGATCAGGCCGAAACGCTGGCCAGCGGAGAGATGCTCACCCTCATTGACGAACTTGACGATGCGGCGGGCCACGAGGCCAGCGATCTGGACGACACCGATCTTCTGGCCGCTGGCACGCGCAAGCGTGAGCGCCTGGCGCTCATTGTCGAGCGAGGCCTTGTCGAGATCAGCGTTGAGGAACAGCCCCGGCACATAGGCGATGCGGGTGATGACGGCATCGAGCGGCGCGCGGTTCACATGCACGTCGAAGACATTCATGAACACCGAGATGCGCGTCACCGGCTCGCGCGGCAGATCGAGTTCGACCGGCGGGATCACCTCCTCGATGGCGCTGACACGGCCATCGGCGGGCGAGATGACCAGCCCGTCGCGCAACGGGGGGACGCGTTCCGGATCGCGGAAGAAATAGGCGCACCATAGGGTCAGCACCACGCCTGCCCAGGCCAGCGGGCCGGTGTGAAACCAGAACAGGAGAACGGTCACCGCGGCAAAGACCGCAATGAAACGGTAGCCTTCCCGGTGAATGGGGACGAGGACCCCGGAGATGGACTTGAAGACGGACATGACCGCTCCTCTAGCCCGTCGGGGCGGCTTTGAAAAGCGGCGCCGGGGCGATCAGAGCGTCGTCCTCGGCTTCCTTCAGGATTTCGCGCGCCTGTTCCGCCTGACGCTGCCGGTTCCACATGGCAGCATAAAGCCCGCCCTGCGCCAGCAGCTGCGCGTGGGTGCCACGCTCCACGGCCTGGCCACGGTCGAGCACAAGGATCTCGTCGGCATCGACCACGGTGGACAGGCGGTGGGCGATGACGAGCGTGGTGCGGTTCTCCGACACCTTGCGGAGCGCGTCCTGGATCTGGTTCTCGGTGAAACTGTCCAGCGCCGAGGTGGCTTCGTCGAGGATCAGGATGGGTGGCCCCTTGAGAATGGTGCGGGCGATGGAGACGCGCTGCTTCTCGCCGCCCGAGAGCTTGAGGCCGCGCTCGCCAACGAGTGAATCATAGCCCTTTGGCAGGCTCATGACGAAATCATGGATCTGGGCCATGCGGGCGGCGGCCTCGACCTCGGCATCGGAGGCGTCCGGACGGCCGTAGCGGATGTTGTAGCGAATGGTGTCGTTGAACAGGACCGTATCCTGCGGGACCATGCCGATGGCAGCGCGCAGCGACTCCTGCGTGACGAGGCCGATGTCCTGGCCATCGATCAGGATGCGTCCGCCGTTGACCTCGTAGAAGCGGAAGAGAAGCCGCGAGATGGTGGACTTGCCGGCCCCCGAGGGTCCGACGATGGCGACCGTCTTGCCCGGCGGAACGCTGAAGGAGAGGTTCTGCAGGATGGGGCGCTCGGGATCATAGGCGAAGCTCACGCCGTCGAAGACCACATGCGCCTCGCTCACGGCAAGCGGCCGCGCGCCGGGCCGGTCTGCGATCTCGGCATTGACCTTCAGCAGCGAGAACATCTGCTCGACGTCGATCAGGCCCTGCTTGATCTCGCGGTAGGAGGAGCCGATGAAATTGAGCGGCATGTAGAGCTGGATCATCAGGGCGTTGATCATCACGAAGTCGCCCACCGTGCCGCCGCCGGCGCGCACCGCGAGCGCCGACATGAGCATGACGACGGTTAGGCCCACGGAGAAGATGACCGCCTGGCCGGCGTTGAGAACCGCGAGCGACACCCAGGTCTTGACGGCCGCCTTCTCGTAGCTGTCCATCGAGAGGGCGTAGCGCGCCGCCTCGTGCTGTTCATTGCCGAAATACTTCACGGTCTCGAAGTTGAGCAGGCTGTCGACCGCCTTGGTGTTGGCCTCGGTGTCGGCGGCATTCATGTCGCGCCGGATGTTGATGCGCCATTCGGTGGCGGCGTAGGTGAACCAGACATAGGCCACGACCGTGACGAGAATCACCGCCGCATAGAGCCAGCCATAGGACCAGGCCAGGACACCGGCGACGAAGATGATCTCAAGCACCGTGGGAAAGGTGTTGAACAGCGAGAAGCGCAACACGGTGTCGATGCCCATGGTGCCGCGCGAGACGATGCGCGAGAGCCCGCCGGTGCGCCGCTCGAGATGAAAGCGCAGGGACAGCGCGTGCAGATGGCGGAAGGTGCGCACAGCGAGGTCGCGCACCGCGCGCTGGCTGACCTTGGCGAAGACGGCATCGCGGATCTGGGCCAGCACCACCATCATGATGCGGCCGAAGCCATAGGCCAGCACAAGGAAGGAGACAGCGGTGACGGCGATCGTCAGCACATCCGCGGTGCCCGTCAGCGCATCGGTTGCGTATTTGAAGGCATAGGGCGTGGCGACGGTGACGATCTTGGACAGCACCAGCGCCAGCATGGCCAGCACCACCCGGATCTTCAGTTCCGGGTGCCCGGCCGGCCAGAGATAGGGCATCATGTCGCGCAGGATGGACCACTGGTCTCCATCCACCGCGTGACGCGTGTCCGTGCCTGACGACGTTTTGCGGCTCATCGACACACCATATGGGAAGCCGGAACCCGCAAGAGAAGCTGAAACTACTGCGAGGGGGCAGCGTTCTCGTCGGGCTTCAGCGGATCACGGCGCTTGGGATCGATGGTTTCGGACTTGGCCGCGACATCCGGCGTCTTGAAGATCTGACCGGGATAGATCAGGTCCGGATTGCGGATCTGGCCCTTGTTGGCCTCATAGAGCACAGTGTATTTCGCGCCAGAACCGTAAAGCACCCGCGAGATGCGCCAGAGGTTGTTGCCCGGCTGGATGACGACACGGCCCTCACGCGGGGCGGAGGGGGTTGCAGCACCGGTATCGGCTGCGCCACTTCCGGACTCGCCCGTCGTGGCCGCAGGCTGCGTGGCATCAGCCACCTTGGTCTGGTCTTCGCGGAAGAAGGGCACTTCAATGCGGTTGACGACCTTGCCCTCGGCGTCGAGGCCATCGACACGCAGCATGTGATTGCCGGGTGCGACACTGGCCGTGGCGGAAAAGGACCAGCGGCCATCCTCACCGACCGCCGCATCGCCCATCATGGCGTTGTCGACATAGACGCGGGCCGTGTGGCCCTGGCCGCCCTGGCCGGAGAACACGATGTTGCCGTTGGCGTCATAGTCGACGGCATCGATGCTCACCATCCTGGCGGGCTGCTCGCCCGGAACCGCCGGCTTCTGGAGAATCTTGGTCGGCTGATCGGGGCTGACGACCGCAACGAGCGCCTGCTGCTGGCCGCCGGCCGGCACGATCACGGCGACGCTCTGCTTGGACGTGACCGCAGTGGCATCGCCTGGCAGACGCGATTCGAGCGTCAAGGCGCCACTGCCCTCGGGCAGCGGCTTGTCTGGAATGATGACAAAAGCGCCGTCGGTATTGGCGGGGGTCTTGCCGATGGCTTCACCATCGAGCCTGGCGGTGACTTCCGACCCCGGTGCAGCGGTACCCGCGATCACGGCCTCGCCGGTCGTCTCGACGCGAACGGTGTCGAAGGCAGGTGACTGTGGCCCGGTCGGCTGGGCGGGTGCGGGCTGTTCGGCCGTTGTCGTGGCGGCTGGCTGCTCTGCGGTGGTGGTCGCAGCAGGTTGCTCGGCCGTCGTTGTGGCAGCAGGCTGCTCAGCCGTCGTGGTGACCGCAGGCTGCTCTGCTGTGGTGGTGGCGGCTGGCTGCTCTGCGGTGGTGGTCGCCGCCGGCTGTTCGGCCGTCGTTGTGGCCGCTGGCTGCTCTGCCGTCGCCTCAGGAGTCGCGGGCGCGGCGGGCTGTTCCGTGGTGGCCTCGGTTGAAGGTGAGGTTGTGGCGGCGGGCGGCGCTTCGGCCATCCAGCGATCGCGGGTCAGGCCTGCAATTGCGGCGGCGGCGACAATCGCCAGGCCGGTCAACACGATGATGGGAGTCTTGTTTTGCATTGTCGTGACGATCCAAGTACCTTGTCGATTCAGGCGAATGGCCTCTTTGCGCGGGAAGATCAACCCCTTAATTAGGCCCTGATCGCGAATTTATCAAAGAAACCGGGTGGGGTCCGGCGCGCCGGCGCGGGCGCCCCGAGGCCCGGAAACCCGCAAGAAGGAGTTCGTCCGATGAGCCCTGTCCGTAAACTCTGCGTCTATTGCGGTTCCGGAGACGGACGCAACCCCGCCTATCTGGCGGCCGCACGGCAGCTGGGCAAGGCCATGGCCGAGGCGGGGATCGGTCTCGTCTATGGCGGCGGCAGCCTCGGCCTGATGGGGGAAGTGGCCCGGGCCGTTCTCGAAAATTCAGGCCATGTGACTGGAATCATTCCAGAATTTCTTGCAAATCGGGAACGCATGCTCACCGAGGTCAATGACCTGGTGGTGACCCCCGACATGCACAGCCGCAAGATGACCATGTTCGCCCGCTCAACCGGGTTCGTGGCGCTGCCGGGCGGCCTCGGCACGCTGGAGGAACTGGCCGAAATCTCGACCTGGGCGCAGCTTGGCCAGCATGGAAAGCCGATCATCCTGTGCAATGTGGCGGGCTACTGGGATCCGCTGGTGACGCTCTTCGAGCATATGCGGACCGAGAAATTCATCCGCGAGGGGCTGGAAGTCGCGCTCGACGTCGTGGCGGGCGCGGAGGATGTGATTCCCACCTTCGAACGGCGACTGAAACTGACCCCCGACAAGGCACCCGCGCATCCGGTCATCGACAAGATGTAGGGATCAGGCGGCGGCCGCGTCCTGGCGGCGATGGCGCTCATCGCGGAGCGCCGAGACTGAGAACACCGCCAGTGCCGCCCAGATGACGCAGAATGACACGAGCTTGAGCGTGTTCATGGGCTCGCCGAAGACAAAGACCGCCGTGAGAAAGACGAGCGAGGGCGACATGTACTGCAGAAGCCCGGCGGTCGAATAGCGGATGCGCCGGATCGAGGCGGCATAGAGCATCAGCGAGGCGGCGGTCATCACGCCGCAGCCGATCAGCATGAGCGTGTCGTGCAAGTTGGTGCCGAAGCGCGCCTCGCCGTGTGCGGCCAGCCACCACTCCGCGCCCAGCAGCGGCAAAGCGACGATCGCCACTTCGATGAGAAAGCCCTGGGTTGGACCGACGGGGATGGTCTTGCGCAGGAATCCATAGAGGCAGAACGTCACGGCCAGCATGAGGCCAAGCCAGGGAAAATGGCCGAGCGCCACCGTCTGGATAAGGACGCCAGCCGCCGCAAGCCCGAGCGCCACCTTCTGTGGGCGGGTGAAGCGCTCGCCGAGAAAGAGATAGCCCATCACCACATTGAGCAGCGGGTTGATGAAATAGCCGAGGCTGGATTCGAGCGTCCGGCCGACCTCGATCGACCAGACATAGAAGCCCCAGTTGAAGACGATGAGCGCCGAGGTGAGCGCCAGGATGGCAAGATGCTTCGGGTTCGTCACCGCTCGCCGGACGTCCGGCCACTGGCCCAGATACCAGACGACCGCAACGGCGATTGGCAAGGCCCAAAAACCGCGGTTGACGGCGATCTCGATAGGCGAGATGTGGCGGATGAGGCCGAAATAGAAGGCCATGCCACCCCAGATGAGGTGCGCCATGACCGCCAGCAGCACGCCGGTCTCGGCAGTCGACAGCGTGCGGGTCGGACCGCCATTCTCCCGAGATCTGGTCATGATCGCCGTTTAGACCTTGCAACCTGCCTGAGGCAAACCCGCCCTTGGCATGGTCGCATGACCGCCGCGCATGACCCGCTCAGACTGCCTCAGCGCCCTCGCGCACCAGCTTGTAGATGAGCGCGTCCGAAAGCGCCTGAAACGAGGCATCGACGATGTTGGGCGAGACGCCGACGGTGAACCAGCGATGGCCCTTGCTGTCGCGACTTTCGATCAGCACGCGGGTGGTGGCGCCCGTACCGCCATTCAGGATGCGGACCTTGAAATCGACGAGCTCCATGTCGCTGATGAAACCCTGATAGCGGCCAAGATCCTTGCGCAGCGCCACGTCGAGCGCGTTGACCGGGCCATTGCCTTCTCCGGCATTGAGATAGACCTGATCGCCCACCTTCACCTTGACCACCGCTTCCGACACCATGGCGCGGTCCCGTTCCTCGACGATCACCCGGAAGGACAGGACATCGAAATACTTGGGCACCGTGCCGAGCGCACGCCGGGCAAGCAGCTCGAAGGAGGCGTCTGCACCGTCATAGGCATAGCCCTGGGCTTCGCGCGCCTTGACGTCACGAAGAAGAGCATCGAGCCGGGGATCGTCCTTGGCCACGTCGAGGCCCATGCGGCCGAGATTGGCCAGCAGGTTCGACTTGCCCGCCTGGTCGGAGACCAGCACGTCCCGGCGGTTGCCGATCGACTCGGGCGGCACATGCTCATAGGTCTCAGGTTCCTTGAGAAGCGCCGAGGCATGTATGCCCGCCTTGGTGGCGAAGGCGCTCTTGCCCACATAGGGCGCCTGCTTGTCCGGTGAGCGGTTCAGCAACTCATCGAAGGCGCGCGAGACATGGGTGAGACGCGCAAGCTTTTCGGCATCAATCGCCGTTTCAAAGCGGCCCGCAAAATGCGGCTTGAGGCACAGGGTGGGGATGATGGAGACGAGATTGGCATTGCCGCAGCGCTCGCCGATGCCGTTGAGCGTACCCTGGATCTGGCGCACGCCGGCGTCGACAGCCGCCAGGGAATTGGCCACCGCCTGACCGGTGTCGTTGTGGGCATGAATGCCGAGATGACTGCCGGGAACGGTTTTCGTCACGGCACGGACAATCTCGGCGATTTCACCGGGGAGCGTTCCGCCATTGGTGTCGCACAGGACAGTCCAGCGGGCCCCGGCCGTCCAGGCAGTTTCTGCGCAGGCCAGAGCATAGGCAGGATTGGCCTTGTACCCATCGAAGAAATGCTCGCAGTCGATGAGCACTTCCTTTCCGGCATCGCGCGCGGCGAGCACGGTCTGGCGGATCGACTCGAGATTTTCCTCGTTCGTGCAGCCCAGCGCCACGCGCACGTGATAGTCCCAGGATTTTGCCACGAAACATGCCGCAGCGGCCCGTGCGGCGAGAACCTGCTGCAACCCCGCATCGTTCGACACCGAGCGGCCTGCCCGCTTGGTCATGCCGAAGGCGGTGAAGATGGCCAGGGTCTCTCGACGGGTGGAAAAGAGGGCCGTATCGGTGGGATTGCCACCGGGATAGCCACCCTCGATGTAGTCGACGCCCAGCTCGTCGAGCAGGCCCAAGACCACGAGCTTGTCCTCGAGCGAGAAATCAATGCCCGGCGTCTGCTGGCCGTCCCGCAGCGTGGTGTCGAAGATGTAGATCCGTTCGCGCGGCATCAGAGCAGCCCACTCCAGCGCAGCACGAGATAGACGGCCACAGCCAGGACGATGGCCTTGATGAGCGTGTAGCCCAGCCAGTGTTTTGGAAAGGGCAGGCTGTCATGCCAGGATTTTTTCTCGGGCGTGTTCATGGCTCGGCTCCTAAGTGCTGGCGTGGGAATGACGCAGTCATCGCTTCACCTCCCATGAGGTGGTGCCGTCCTTGTTGTCCTTGATGACGACACCCATTGTCGCGAGTTCGTCGCGAATGCGGTCGCTCTCGGCCCAGTTTTTCCCCTTGCGGGCCGCAAGGCGCGCCTCGACCAGCGCCGCGACAGTCGTCTCGTCGACACCGCCGTCAGCTCCGGGCGTGGCGAGGTTGCCACTGAATCCGAGCGCCTTCAGCGTCTCGCCCAACGCGTTCTGCGCGCCCGGCCTGTCGAGCGCATGAAGCTCGGCCATGGCCCTGGGCGTGTTGAGATCATCGAGCAGCGCGTCGCGCACGGCCGCGGCAATCTGCCCGTCCAGCGCATGCACGACGCCCGCATTGTTGAAAAAACCGTGGAGAATGCGCCAGCTTTCCTCCAGCCCCTTCACCGTCCAGTCGATCGGCTGGCGGTAATGGGTGCGCAGCATGTTGAAGCGCAGCACATCACCCGGCCAGTCCGCCAGAAGCTGGTGAATGGTGAGGAAGTTGCCGAGGCTCTTCGACATCTTCTGGCCTTCCACCTGCAGGAAGCCATTGTGCATCCAGACCCTCGCCATGATGTTGTGACCGAAGGCACAGCGCGTCTGGGCGATCTCATTTTCATGATGGGGAAAGACCAGATCGATGCCACCGCCGTGAATGTCGAATTCCTCGCCCAGATGCTTCCAGCTCATGGCCGAGCATTCGATGTGCCAGCCCGGACGCCCCCTGCCCCACGGGCTCTCCCAGCCGGGCGTCTCGGCATCCGACGGCTTCCACAGCACGAAATCCATCTCACCACGCTTGTAGGGCGCGACATCGACGCGCGCGCCGGCCAGCATTTCATCGAGCGAACGGCGCGAGAGCTGACCGTAATCCGGCATGGACGGCACATCGAACAATACATGGCCATCCGCAGCATAGGCATGACCGGCGGCGATCAGCCGCTCGATGATGGCGATCATCTCGGCGATGTGCTCGGTGGCGCGCGGCTCGACCGTGGGCGGAAGGACGCCCAGCGCGGCGATGTCAGCGTGGAACTGCCGGGCAGTCTGCTCGGTCAGATCCCGGATCGACATGCCCTCGGCGCGGGCCCTTGCATTGATCTTGTCGTCAACGTCGGTGATGTTGCGGACATAGGTGACATGGCTTGCGCCATAGATCTGGCGCAGCAACCGGAAGAGAACGTCGAAGACGATGACCGGCCGGGCATTGCCGATATGGGCAAAGTCATAGACGGTGGGACCACAGACATACATGCGCACGTTTGACGGGTCCAAGGGGAGAAAGTCTTCCTTGGTGCGGGTCAGCGTGTTGTAAAGGCGCAACGGCATGTCGGGTCCTCAGGCTTGCCGGCCCGGGGTTCGCTTCGTCTTGGATTTAGGTCAAGCGGCGCCCTGCCAGCGGATGTCAGCTAGCTGCAAATAATAATGCCGCAAATGGCGGCTTTGGCGGGGCGGGCGGTCATGTCGTTGGGCACCATGCGTCAGCCGCCCGGGAAGGTCAAGGGTTTGGAGAAACTGGGGGCTGTCATGCCGTTTCCCACCTACCGGATCAGGTGCGGATGGTTAATGCTCCACCCTGCCAAACACAGGACCCCTGCCTGCCCGTCATGACAAGCGCCGAACACAGACAACACCAGATCGGCCTTCTGCTGGTGGCGGGAGCAGCCCTGGCCTGGTCGTCATCCGCCCTGTTCGTGCGCAACATCGAAGCCGGGCTGATGACCATGCTGTTCTGGCGCGGCATCTTCTCGGGAACGGCGGTCTTCCTGCTGTTCCTGCTGATGGAGCGGGGCAAGGCGCTCTCCATGCTCATGACCCTGCGCTGGCCGACACTGGCCGTGGCGTTGCTGTCGGCCACCGGCATGATCACCGGCATCGGGGCCCTGCGGAACACGACGGCCGCCGATGCCATGGTGATCTATGCGACCGTGCCCTTCATGACGGCAGCCCTTGCCTATCTGGTGATCGGGGAGCGGCCATCGCGCGTGACACTGGTCGCGAGCACGGTGGCCCTGGCCGGCGTGGGTGTGATGCTCGTGGGCGCGGACATGGGCGGAAGCCTGTTCGGCCAGTTCCTTGCGGTGATCATGACATTCTCGATGGCGGCCTTCACCACCATCCTGCGCCAGCATCGCGATGTGCCGATGCTGCCCGCCATGGCGGCCTCTGCCTGGATCTGCTCCTTCGCGTGTTTCTGGTTTGCCGAACCCGGCGCCATTTCCGAGCGCGACTTCCTGCTCTGCGTAGCCTTCGGCATCGTTCAGAATGCCGCGGGCCTCGCGCTCTATACCTTCGGCTCCCGACGCATTCCGGCAGCTGAAGCGACACTCATCGCCGCGCTTGAAGTGCCACTTACGCCTTTCTGGGTGTTCCTGTTCATGGGCGAAGTGCCCGCTCCCCAGACACTGATCGGGGGCGCAATCGTTCTGGCCGCCCTGATGTTCCACATTCTGTCGGAGTTCCGGCGCAGGCCCGCGGTCACCGCAGTGCCGGTGCTGCCACCCTGAGGCTCAGCGGGACGTCTGGCCGAAGAGCACCTTGCGCTCGTCATCCGTCATGGGTTTCGCATAGGACGGCGCCACGCTGGCATAGACCCGCATCACGGCGGGCCGCGCCTTGATGGCCTCGAACCAGCGTTTCAGATTGGGAAAGTCGTCGAGGTTCTGATTGTAACGCTCATGGGGCACGACCCATGGATAGCAGGCGATGTCGGCGATCGAATAGTCGCCCGCGAGACAGGGCCGGTCGGCAAGACGCTTGTTCATCACGCCGTAGAGGCGGTTCACTTCCCTGGTGTAGCGGTCGATGCCATACTGGATCTTCTCCGGCGCATAGATCGCAAAATGACCTGCCTGCCCGGACATGGGACCGAGGCCACCCATCTGCCAGAACAGCCATTGCAACACATCCGCGCGTCCACGCAGGTCTGACGACAGAAACCTGCCGGTCTTCTCGGCGAGATAGAGCAGGATGGCGCCGGACTCGAAGAGCGAGATCGGCGCGCCACCGTCAGCGGGCGCCGTGTCAACGATGGCCGGGATGCGGTTGTTGGGCGAGATCGCCAGGAATTCCGGCTTGAACTGCTCGCCCTTGCCGATGTCCACCGGATGCAGGCGGTAGGGAAGTCCCGCCTCCTCGAGGAAGATCGTGATCTTGTGCCCGTTGGGGGTCGGCCAGTGATAGAGCTCGATCATCGATTATTCTGCGGCCTCGACGATGTCATCGTCATCGTTGCGCGGGCGCGAGGCCATTTCCTTCTTGATCTCCTCGGCGACGAGGAATGACAACTCAAGCGCCTGGGCCGCGTTGAGGCGCGGATCGCAGAACGTATGGTAGCGGTCGTTCAGGTCTTCGTCGCGGAGGGCGCGCAGGCCGCCGGTGCATTCGGTCACGTCCTTGCCGGTCATCTCGACATGGATGCCGCCAGCATGGGTGCCTTCCGCCTGGTGCACGCTCATGAAGCGGCGGACCTCGCCCAGCACGGCTTCGAAGGGCCGTGTCTTGTAGCCCGACGTAGACTTGATGGTGTTGCCATGCATCGGATCGCAGGACCAAACGACCACCTTGCCCTCGCGCTTCACGGCGCGGATGAGGTCCGGCAGGTGCTTCTCGACCTTGTCGGCGCCGAAGCGGGCGATGAGCGTCAGGCGGCCAGGCTCATTCTCGGGATTGAGCTTGTCGATCAGCCGGATCAGTTCATCCGGCTTCAGCGACGGACCGCATTTGAGGCCGATCGGATTCTTGACGCCGCGCATGAACTCGACATGCGCGTGATCAGGCTGGCGGGTGCGGTCGCCGATCCACAGCATGTGGCCGGAGGTGGCGTACCAGTCGCCCGACGTCGAATCGACGCGGGTGAGGGCCTGCTCATAGCCCAGCAGCAGCGCCTCGTGGCTGGTGAAGAAATCGGTGGTGCGCAGTTGCGGCGCCGTATCGGCGTTGACGCCGCAGGCGCGCATGAAGCCTACGGCCTCGGTGATGCGGTCGGAGATTTCCTGGTAGCGCTCGTAGGCAGGCGAATCCTTCAGGAAATCGAGCGTCCATTTGTGCACATGCTCGAGATTGGCGTAGCCGCCCTGCGCGAAGGCGCGCAGCAGGTTGAGCGTGGCGGCCGACTGGCGGTAGGCCATGATCTGGCGTTCGGGATCGGGCCTGCGGGCCTCGAGCGTGGCATCCGCCCCGTTGACGATGTCACCACGGTAGATCGGCAGTTCCACGCCATTGATGGTTTCGGTGGGCGAGGACCGTGGCTTGGCAAACTGGCCGGCGATGCGACCGACCTTCACAACCGGCTGGCCGCCGGCGAAGGTGAGCACGACCGACATCTGCAGAAAGACGCGGAAGAAATCACGGATGTTGTCGGCCGAATGCTCGGCGAAACTCTCGGCGCAATCGCCGCCCTGGAGCAGGAAACCCTTGCCCTCCGCGACACGCGCCAGCTTGCGCTTCAGCTTGCGGGCTTCCCCCGCGAACACCAAGGGCGGGTAACCGGCAAGCTGGTCTTCCACCGACCGAAGCTTCGCCTGATCCGCGTAATCCGGCACCTGAACCACCGGAAATTGCCGCCAGCTGTCGGGTGTCCAGTTCATCGCCATCTTCAAAACTCCACCAAGGGGTGCAAATCCCTTACCATCCATTAAGCCGTCAGGCGTATACACCGCTTGGAAAACTCTTACCAGCCCAAGCAATGGCGCGAGGACCGGCATGCTCGACTACATCATGAGTGCGCGGTGGGATCAGGCATACAATTTCCTGTTGTCTGGTCAGCCACCAATGTACATCCGGTTGCTCGCCCTCAATGGTCTGTTCGTGTTGCTGTTTTTCATCCGCAAGGCCGCAGGCGCCGAGCCGATGAGCGAGCGCGCCGCGCTGTTCACCCAGATCTGCCTGCTGGCCGCCAATATTCTGGTTCTATTTCAAGGTGATGTCGAAAGGTATGTCAGGCAGGTCCTGCGAAACCTGTGGTGAGGCGGCGGCCAAAGGCGGCCTCGGCCGAGGCAAAGGGCTGTTGCGCCGCGACGTCCCAATAGCGCAGGTCCGGCAGGGCGACGGCTTGCCCGGTCACGGCGCAGCGGACGAAATCACCCTGCTGGAGGATTTCGTAATCGGCGTCGAGATAGCGGATCCGGGCTTCCCGCCGCGGCGGTTGTGCAGGGTGACTGAGGCTCATGGCCGGCAGACTAGAGCCTCCGCAGGAGAATTTGAAGCCGCCCGGATTTTGAATTTCGCCGGCCCATCCTGTATAGCTGCCGCGCCATGACACAGCATGAAACGCTTCTCGACTCCTATGCCCGGCTCACCGTCCGGACCGGCCTCAACATCCAGAAGGGTCAGCAACTGCTGATCACGGCGCCGCTCGATGCCGTGCCGCTGGTGCGCCGGATCACGGAACACGCCTATCGTGAGGGCGCGAGCCTGGTGACCACCTTCTATGCCGATGAGGCCACGACGCTGGCGCGCTTCGCCCATGCGCCGGACGAGGCCTTCGATACCGCACAGGGCTGGCTGTTCAACGGCATGGCGGAGGCCTTCCGGGGCGGCGCCGCGCGGCTTGCCATAGCCGGTGAAGACCCCGCCCTCCTCGCAGGTCAGGACCCTGGCAAACTGGCGCGGGCCAACAAGGCGCGCTCGCAGGCCTACCGCCCGGCGCTCGAACTGATCACCGGTTTCGTCATCAACTGGTGCGTGATCGCGGCCGCAACGCCCGCCTGGGCGAAATCGGTGTTCCCGGGCATTCCCGAATCCGAGGCGATGGACCGGCTGTGGCGCGCGATCTTCGCCTGCACCAAGGCCGATCTGCCTGATCCGATCGCAGCCTGGGACAGGCACAACGCCGATCTCGCGCGACGCACCGATTTTCTCAACCGGCAACGCTACCGCGCGCTCCGCTACAAGGGACCTGGAACCGATCTGACGCTGGGGCTGGCCGACGAACATGCGTGGAAGGGCGGCGGCGGAAAAGCGCTCAACGGCGTCTTCTGCAACGCCAATATACCGACCGAGGAAGTGTTCACCGCGCCACACAAGGACAAGGTGGACGGAACACTGCGGTCCACCAAGCCGCTCTCCTATCAGGGCTCGCTGATCGACGGAATCCGCGTGCGCTTCGAGGCCGGCCGCATCGTCGAGATGACTGCGGAAAAAGGTGAGGCCGCTTTCCGCAACCTCATCAACACGGACGAAGGCGCCGCGCGGCTGGGCGAGGTTGCGCTGGTCCCCCATTCCTCACCCATTTCGGCCAGCGGCATCATCTTCAACAACACGCTGTTCGACGAGAACGCCGCCAGCCATGTGGCTGTTGGCCAGTCCTATACCGAGAACATACGCGACGGCTCCAAGCGTTCAAAGGACGAACTTGCGGCACTGGGCGCCAATGCGAGCCTGGTTCACGTCGACTGGATGATCGGATCGGGGGACCTGGACATCGACGGCATCCTGCCCGACGGATCATCGCAGGCCCTGATGCGCAAGGGTGAATGGGCTATCTGACGGATCAGAGCAGGCGGCCCTGACGCGGACTGTCCTCCCGCACCCTCACATCGCCATCCGCAAATTCGAGACGCAGAGCCTGACCGGGGCTTACCCCGGCGGCGGCATGGACCGGCTGACCCGACTCGTCGCGCACGAGCGCAAACCCGCGACGCAATACCGAGCGGTAGGAGAGCGAGTCCGCGAGCTTGGCGACCCCTTCGAGGCGCTGGCGCCGGAGGGCGATCAGCCCTGCGAGCGCCTGTGCCGCCCGCCGCCCCGAAAGCTCGAGCGACCGGCTCTCGCTGGCAATCAGCGTGCGCAGCGGTGCCAGGCTGAGGCGCGGCGCCACACGGCCAAGGCGCGCGGCATGTTCACGCGTATTGGCCTTGAGCGCCTGGGCCAGACGGCCCGCAGCCGAATCAAAACGCTGGCGGACCAGCGCGAGGATCTCATCCGGTCGCGGCAGGGCGCGGGCCGCGGCGCCGAGACGGGTCTGCCGTTCGGCCATCGAGCGGCGCAGGCTACCCTGCAGCCGCGCCTGGAGAGAGGCGGTTTCAGCCATCAGGTCCGCCCGCACCGGCACGGCCTTCTCGGCCGCAGCAGTCGGGGTGGGCGCACGGAGATCAGAGACATAGTCGATAAGGGTGGTATCGGTCTCGTGGCCAACGGCAGAAATCACCGGAATGCGGCTTGCCGCCACGGCGCGGACGACCAGTTCCTCGTTGAAGCCCCAGAGATCCTCGAGCGAGCCGCCGCCACGCGCGACGATGATGACATCGGGTCTGCGTGCCATGGCATTGAAGCCGGCAATTGCGGCGGCCACCTCGGCGGCACAGGTTTCACCCTGCACGCGCACCGGCCACACAAGAACGTGGCGAGGGAAACGCTCGTTGAGGCGGTGCAGGATGTCCCGGATCACCGAACCGGTGGGCGAAGTCACCACGCCGATCACCTGCGGCAGGTAAGGAATGGTCTGCTTGCGCGCAGCATCGAACAGGCCTTCGGCAGCAAGCTTCTTCTTGCGTTCCTCGAGCAGCGCCATCAGCGCACCCACGCCTGCCGGCTCGATATTGTCGATCACGATCTGATAATTGGACTTCATCGGATAGGCTGTGATCTTGCCGGTGGCGATCACCTCGAGCCCTTCCTGAATGCGCGCCCGGAGGCGGGTAAAGTTGCCCTTCCAGATCACCGCATCAAGCTTTGCGCCCTCGTCCTTGATGCCGAAATAGCAGTGGCCGGAAGCCGACGGGCCCCTGAAGCCCGAAATCTCGCCCCGGACACGCACCTGACCAAAGCGGTCTTCCAGCGTGCGCTTCAGCGCCCCCGCCAGTTCGGTGACCGAGAACTCCGCCGTGTTGGCCCGCGGCGGCTCGATGATTTCGCCGGTTTCGGGATCGTGATCCCAGATCGTGGACATCGGAAAATCCGCTCTTTGATTCCCGGCCATCAAATGCGAGAAGGCAGACGAATGCAAGATTTTGCCCCAAGGCGCATGTCATGAACATTCTCCTCATCGGATCCGGCGGACGCGAACACGCGCTGGCCTGGGCCATGTCCGCCAGCCCGCTCTGCGACAAGCTGTTCGTGGCGCCAGGCAATCCCGGAACAGACCAGATCGCGCGCAATGTGGCGCTCGCCATCGATGACCACGTTGCCGTGATCGCCTTCTGCCGCCGGGAAGCGATCGGCCTCGTCGTGGTCGGGCCCGAAGCGCCGCTGGTGGCGGGACTTGCAGATGATCTTGTCAGGGCCGGCCTGAAATGCTTCGGGCCCGGGAAACTTGCAAGCCAGCTCGAGGGCTCGAAAGGCTTCACCAAGGACATCTGTGCGCGCCATGCCATTCCGACGGCTGCCTACGGACGCTTCACCGACAGGGCGAAGGCCCTGGCCTATCTTGATGCACAGGGTGCACCCATCGTCATCAAGGCAGATGGGCTCGCCTCGGGCAAGGGCGTGACCGTGGCGATGGACATGGCGTGCGCGCGCGCCGCCGTCGAGGATATCTTCTCGGGCAAGTTCGGCGGCGCCGAGTGCGTGATCGAGGAATTTCTCGAAGGCGAGGAGGCGAGCTTCTTCGTGCTCACCGACGGCACACATGCACTGCCGCTCGCAACCGCTCAGGACCACAAGCGGGTGGGCGACGGCGACACAGGTCCCAATACCGGTGGCATGGGCGCCTATTCCCCTGCCCCCTGCATGACGCCCGCGCTGTGCGAGGACGCCCTCGAGAGGATCGTGAAGCCGACGATCCGTGCCCTTACCGAGATGGGCCAGCCCTATGTGGGCGTCCTGTATGCCGGGCTGATGCTGACGCGCGATGGACCCAAGCTGATCGAATACAACTGCCGTTTCGGCGACCCCGAGGCCCAGGTGCTGATGATGCGCCTGAAGGACGATCCCGTGACCCTGATGCTGGCCTGCTGTGACGGCACCCTCGACAAGGTGACGGCGCGCTGGTTCGATGACGTCGCGCTCACCGTGGTGATGTGTGCGAGGGGCTATCCCGGCGAGCCAGAAAAGGGTTCCGAGATCCGAGGGCTTGAGGGAGCCGCCGCTATGGAGGGCGTCGAGATCTTCCATGCCGGAACAGCAGCGCGAAATGGCAGGATCATCGCCAATGGCGGCCGTGTTCTGAATGTGACGGCGCGTGGCGCAACCGTCGCGGAGGCGCGCGCCCGAGCCTATGCGGCCGTGGACCGCATCGACTGGCCGGAAGGCTTCTGCCGCCGCGACATCGGCTGGCGGGCGCTGTCGGCACGGCCGTCTGCCGCGCCATGATACTGAACCGGCAGGAGGCCTTTTCCGGAACGACGGTACCGGACATTGGCGCCGCCCCTCTCGACGCCTATCTGGCACAGCATCTCGAAGGGTTTGCCGGTCCCCTGAGCCTGACCCGTTTCAAGGGCGGGCAGTCAAACCCCACCTACCGTCTCGACACGCCGGGGATGTCATATGTCTTGCGGCGGAAACCGTTTGGCGCCCTGCTCCCGTCCGCGCACGCCATCGAGCGCGAATTCAAGGTGACCGCGGCGCTGGCCAGGGCCGGATTCCCGGTGGCACGGCCGCTGCATCTCTGCACGGACAGCACGGTGATTGGCGCTGTCTTCTTTGTCATGGAACATGTCCAGGGACGGGTATTCTGGGAACCACACGCGCCGGGCCTTCCAGGCCACGACCGGGCGGCACTGTTCATCTCGCTCAATGACACGCTTGCCCAACTGCACCGGCTTGATCCCGCATCGGTGGGGCTCGGGGACTTCGGCAAGCCCGAGGGTTATGTCGCCCGGCAGATCCGGCGATGGAGCGAGCAGTACCGGGCATCCGAGACGGAACGGATTGCAGAGATGGACCGGCTGATGGCATGGCTGCCGGATGCCTGCCCACCTGACTCGGGCGCTTGCATCGTGCATGGCGACTTCCGTCTCGACAACTGCATCATCCATTCCTCGGAGCCGCGCGTCATGGCGGTGCTCGACTGGGAACTCTCGACAATCGGGGATCCGCTGGCCGATTTCACCTATCACCTGATGCAGTGGTACATGCCAATTTCGGAGAACGGCGCAGGCGTTGGCTCGCTGCTCGGGCATCCGGGCGAAGCGGGGCTGCCCCGTATCGAAGACTATGTCGCGCGCTACTGCCAGAATACCGGACGCGACGGTATCCCGAACCTCGATGTCTATCTCGCCTATAATTTCTTCCGGCTCGCGGCAATCCTGCAGGGGATCCTGGGCCGCGTGCGCGCAGGCACCGCCGCCAACGCCGGTGCGGAGGCGATGGCGCGACAGGTGCGGCCACTGGCCGAGACCGCCTGGCGTTTCGCCCGGGAGGCCGGTGCATGACAGAGCCTGCGATCGGCCTCGCGCTTGGGGGCGGAAGCGCGCCCTGGAGCGACGCATCGCCGAACTGGATCAGCGACGTGACTGAAAGAAGCTCCGCAGCAGGGTCTGTGCCCTCGCCTCTCCGATGCCGCCATAAACATCAGGGGCGTGATGGCAAGTGGCCTGACCAAAGAACCGGCTGCCATGCTCGACCGCGCCCATCTTCTCGTCACTGGCCGCGAAATACAGCCTGCGGATGCGGGCGAAGGAAATAGCGCCGGCGCACATCGCGCAGGGCTCCAGTGTCACGTAGAGATCGCAGCCAGAGAGGCGCTCCGAGCCCGCAAGCTTCGCTGCCTCACGGATCACCAGGAGTTCGGCATGGGCAGTGGGGTCCTTGAGTTCCAGGGTCCGGTTGCCGGCCCGGGCGATGATCCGGCCCCCGGCATCCGCCACGACTGCCCCCACGGGTACCTCGCCGCGGGCGGCGGCGGCCTCGGCTTCGGCAAAGGCAAGCTGCATTGGCTCTGGCAGTTTCAGTTGCATTCTGCCACATGAGTCCAACATGGGGTTCTGGTCAAGATGAGCGCTTATGAGGGTGAACGGATCGCCAAGGTGATCGCCCGCGCAGGCCTCTGCTCGCGGCGCGACGCCGAACGGCTGATCACCGAGGGCCGCGTGGCGGTCAACGGCAAGGTGCTGGCCACGGCTGCCGCCAATGTCACCGGGCGCGACGTCATCACGGTGGATGGGAAACCCCTTCCGCAGCGGGAGGAGCCCCGCCTCTGGCGCTATCACAAGCCAGCGGGTCTCGTGGTTTCAAACCGAGACCCGCAGGGACGACCGACTGTGTTCGAAAAACTCCGAGAGCAGTTGCCGCGGGTGGTCTCGATCGGCCGTCTCGACATCAACACCGAGGGCCTGCTGCTGCTGACCAATGACGGCGAACTGGCGCGTCAGATGGAACTGCCGTCCTCAGGGTGGATCCGCCGCTATCGGGTTCGTGCCTTTGGACAGGTGACGAATTCAGCGCTGGAGAAGATCGCCGGAGGTGTCGAGATCGAGGGCGTGCGCTATGGACCTGTCGAAGCGAAGGTCGAGCGCATTCAAGGCGATAACCGCTGGCTCACCATCGCAATCCGCGAAGGCAAGAACCGCGAGGTGAAGCGCATCTGCGAGCATCTGGGCCTGCAGGTGAACCGACTGATCCGCACCGGCTTCGGACCGTTTCAGCTGGGCGAACTGCCGCGCGGCGGCATCGAGGAGGTTCATCCCAAGGTGATGAAGGCGAGTATCGGCGGAACATTCTTCAAGGGCAGTCATGCGGATCGTCGGCGGAAAATTCAAGGGTCATAGCCTCGCGCCACCGCGGGGCTCCGCTACTCGGCCTACCTCCGACAGAGTTCGCGAGTCGGTATTCAACATCCTGACACATGGCATCGCCGGTCTGGCACTTGAGGGTGCGCGCGTCATGGATCTGTTTGCAGGGACAGGTGCGATGGGCCTCGAGGCCATGTCGCGGGGCGCTCGTTTCTGCCAGTTCGTGGACGAGAGCGCGGAGGCGCGGGGCGTGATCCGCCGCAATGCCGATGCGCTGGGCGTGATCGGGCAGGTCAAGATCTGGCGGCGCGACGCCACGGCACTCGGCCCTTGCGCACCCCAGCCCGGCTTCGATCTGATTTTCGCCGATCCGCCCTATGGCAAGGGGCTGGGCGAGAAAGCGCTTTCGGCACTAGTCTCAGGCGCATGGCTGAACCCGAACGCGATCGTCGTTCTAGAGGAGACAGGGAAAGTGGCGCTGGGCGGAACACCGGGGCTCATCCTCATCGATGAGCGTGACTACGGCGATACGGTGATCCGCTTCTATCGTCAGGAAAGCTGAACCCCGGCGTCAGCGCCGGCCGAACAGCTTCTCAATGTCAGAGAGCTTCAGTTCGATGAAGGTGGGGCGGCCGTGATTGCATTGGCCGGAGTTGGGGGTCGCCTCCATCTCGCGAAGTAGCGCGTCCATCTCCTCAGGTCTCAGACGGCGGCCTGCACGGACCGAATGATGACAGGCCATGGTGGCCAGCACGTGATTGATTCGTTCTGTGAGACTCGTGGTGACATCGAGCTCTGCCAGCTCGCCCACGACCTCGCGTACAATGCCCGCGATATCTGCCCTTGCGATCGCGGCAGGAACCTCGCGCACAATGACCGCACCATCACCGAAAGCTTCCAGCACCAATCCGCCCTGTGCGAGGAGGTCGGCTGCGGCGGCCAGACGCTCGACATCAACGGGGTCGAGATCGACGACCAGCGGAACCAGAAGCGGCTGGGTTTCAACGCCGCTCTGGCTGCGTTCGCGTTTCAGGCGTTCATAGACGAGCCGTTCATGCGCGGCGTGCTGATCCACCAGCACGAGACCGTCCCTGGTCTGCGCCACGATGTAGTTGTCATGGATCTGCGTGCGGGCCTGGCCAAGCGGATAGTCGGGAAGGACAGCAGGCGTCTCGGCTGACGGCACTGCGGCAGGCGGCATGTTCATGGCGAAGGCCTGCTGCACCTCACTGAAACCCGATGGTGCACCGGCAGAGCTGGTGCCAGGCCGAAACCGCGCCACGGTTTGCTGCCCGAGGCCCGTGTCTGGCGCGCGGCTGCGCCCCAGCGCCTCGCGGATGGCACTTATGATGAGACCCCTTACCATGCCACTGTCGCGAAACCTCACCTCGGCCTTGGCGGGATGTACGTTGACATCAACGCGCTCCGGCGGGCAGGTGGCGAACAGGACGAGTGCGGCGTAGCGTCCGCCAGGCATCACGTCGGCATAGGCGCCACGAATGGCGCCGGATAGCAGCTTGTCACGCACGCTCCGGGAGTTGACGAACATGTATTGCTGCCCGCTCGTATTGCGCGAGAAGGTCGGCAGGGCGGCATAACCTCTCACCCTGACGCCCTCGCGCTCCAGATCAAAGGGCACGGCGTTCGCCATGAATTCCGCGCCCATGACGCGGCGGACCCTGGCCTCCTCCGTCTCGCCCACAGGTGCGTCGACAAGCCGGCGCTCCTCTGTGGCAAAGGAAAACCCGATCCCGGGGTGCGCGAGCGCCATGCGGCGAACGACCTCCGCCGCCTCGGCCGTCTCGCTGCGGTCCGCCTTCAGAAACTTGAGACGGGCGGGCGTGGCAAAGAAGAGATCCTTGACCTCGATCTCGGTGCCGCGCGTCAATGCGGCAGGACGCGGTGGCGTCAGGAGGCCTCCCTCAACCGCAATCAGATGGGCATCTCCACCGCCTCGCGGCCGTGACGCAATGACCATGCGGCTCACCGCGCCGATCGAGGGCAAAGCCTCACCACGGAAACCCAGAAAGCGGATATCAGTCAGATCGTCGTCCGACAGCTTGGAGGTGGCATGGCGCTCGATTGCGAGCGCGAGGTCCTCACGTCCCATGCCGCCACCATCATCCGTGACGCGGATGAGGCTCTTGCCGCCGCCGCGAAACGCCACATCGATCTGCGTGGCCCCGGCATCGATGGCGTTCTCGACCAGTTCCTTCACGACGCTGGCGGGACGCTCGATCACCTCGCCAGCCGCGATGCGATTGACGGTGCCCTCCGAGAGCCGCCGGACTCTTGGTACGCCCGTCACTTGATGCCCTCTGGACGACCCACAACAGACACGATGAGACGGTCGGGATGGAGCAGCCGCCGGGCCTGAGCCTTCACCTGTTCGAGGGTCACCGCTTCGACCTTGGCATTACGGGTCTCGACATAGCCGATCCCGAGATTCTGCTGCTGCAGCCCCAGAAGTTGGTTGGCGATGGCGGCATTGCTGGAAAAGCGCAGGGCGTAGGAGCCTGTCAGATAGGTTTTGGCCTCGTCGAGTTCCGCCTGGGTCGGACCTTCTTCGGCATATCGGGCAATCACCTTGCGCGCCAGATCCAAAGCTTCCCCCGCCGACTCGTTCTTGGTTTGCAGAACACCGGCATACACGCCGGTTCGCTGCATGGGCAACAGACCGAAACTCACGCCATAGGTGAGGCCACGTTTTTCCCGGATTTCCTCAGTCAGACGAGACGTCAGTCCACCACCCCCGAGGATTTCGGACATGACATAGGCGGCCATGAAATCGGGATCGCTGCGCAGGATGCCCTCATGACCAAAGACGATCACGCTCTGGGGCATGTCGCGGCTGGTAATCATCAGATCCGGACCCGGGACCGGCCTGGCAGCTGGCAAGATGGTCTGGTCTACCCCTTCCAGAGGCAACCCCCCGAAGATCTGGTCGAGCAACAGTCCCAGTTCGGTGGCGCTGATGTCACCGACAACCGCAACCTGCAACGCCGCGCGGTTGAAGATGCGGCGGGGGGCGGCGCGGAGATCGGCCGCCGAGATCGCGCGCATCGAGGCTTCGGTGCCCCGGCCCGGTCGGGAATAGGGATCATCGGGAAGAAAAGCCGAGAACCAGGCGCGCCAGGCGATGCTCTGGGGGTCCTGCTGATCTTCCTGAAGATTGAGAAGAAACTGCCGCCGCACGCGCTCGAGCGGGTCGGCGTCGAAGCGCGGTTCGGTAATCGCAAGCCGCAGCAGTTCGACCGATTCAGCACGGTTCCGGGTCAGTGTCTGGAAACTGCCTTCGAAAAAATCGTCCCCGGCATCAAAGGACATGCGAAAGGCCAGCCTGTCGCGCTTCTTCTGGAAATCGTCTGACAGCATATCGCCCGCTCCCTCATCCAGCATGCCGGTGAGAAATTCGGAGACGCCCTCCTGGCCCGTCGGGTCATACGCACTGCCCCCGCGAAATGAGAACTCGACGGCCAGAAGCGGAATGGCGTGTTCTTCCACAAGCCAGGCCTTGATTCCGCCGGGGCTCGTCACCTCCTGAATGGTGAAGGCCCGGGCAGCACCGGCGAAGGCCAAGACAAACCAGACCGCCGCCGCAAGGCGGAACAACACAAGAATGCGGTCCAGGCCGATCTTCACGGCGTCTTCCCCTCTGGAAGGAGAAGACCGGTGACCGACGCGCGGCGGTCAAACACGCTGCGGGCCGCGGCGTTGACATCTGCCACGGTGACAGCCTGAAGGTCATTCTCCCAGTTGCGGACATCCGCGAGCGTCTGTCCGGTTGCCAGCGCCACACCGAACAGCCGGGCCAGCGCATCCTGCGAGTCGAGGAGGTAGACAGCTTCTGCAAGGGAGGCTTCGCGGCTCCGGTCGAGTTCCTCCTGAGTGACACCCTTCTCTACCAGTTCCGCAAGGACTGCATCGATCGCCGTCTCGACCTGATCCGGGCTGACTCCGGGATTGGGCGCGGCATAGAGGCCGATCGTGCCGTAATCGAGTTGGCCGCCAGTGAACCACGCTCCAGTAAAGGCGGCGAGCTTTTGCTGCACGGTCAGTTTCTGATACAACCGGCTCTGGGTTCCGCCACCAAGGATCTCCGACAACAGGGTGATGGCAAGCTCCTCGCGCTGCGGGAGATCCCGCGCTGCCCGGGTGAGATACTGCCGCTGCCAGGTCGGCGTCGTTGCGCGCGCATCGCGCATGATCACCCGGCGCTCGGCCGTGGGTGGCGGTTCGGTCGTCCGACGCCTATCCGTGGGGGGCTGTTTGTTCTGAAGGACTCCATAGTACCGCTCTGCAAGGCGCTTCACCTCATCGGCCGAGACGTCGCCAGCGACGACAAGAATCGCATTCCGAGGTTCATAGTGTTGGGAATAGAAGTCCATCGCATCGGCGCGGGTCAGTTCCGAGACCTCGGTCATCCATCCAATCACGGGCTTGCCATAGGGGTGCGCGGTGTAGAGTGCGGCATCCAATTGTTCGCCAAGCAGGCTCGCCGGCTCGTTTTCGGTGCGCTCGCGGCGCTCCTCCAGCACAACTGAACGCTCCGGAGGCACGCTATCTTCGGTCAGGACCAGGTTCTGCATGCGATCCGCCTCAAGCTCCATCACCAGCGGCAGTCGGTCTCTGGTGATGCGCTGGTAATAGGCGGTATAATCCTGCGTCGTGAAGGCGTTCTCATGTCCGCCATTGGCCCGAATGATACGGCTGAAGCTGCCCTCAGGATGTTTCTCGGTACCCTTGAACATCAGGTGTTCGAGGAGATGTGCGACCCCCGCCTTGCCCGGCGGCTCATCGGCCGCACCGGCCTTGTACCATACCATGTGAGTGACAACTGGCGCGCGATGGTCGGGAACCACCACTACCTGCATGCCATTTTCCAGGGTGAAGGACGCGACATCGACATTCAGCGCATGGGCGGGAGACGGTTCTGCCAGCACAGCGAAGAAGAGCGGCAGGAGCCGCATGAACCGGATCATGGCGTTCCTTGCCGGCCGACGAGCTATTCGTCCTTGAAGATGTTTCCGATGTTGAACACCGTCCCGTAGCTGGGATTCTTGGCCTTCTTCGGGGCGATGTAATAGGCCTGCAACTCGTCACGGAGCTGCTGGTCGGTCTTTTTCGTACCATCCGCATTGTAGAGCGAGATGCCGGCATTGGTGAAGACGCTGTAGGGACCGTTGTCGACCGCGGCCACAGTGGCCGTGCCGGGGGTCGCCGGAGCGGTGAGGGCAGCCTGGCTCGCCGTCGCGGCGGGCGTAGGAGCGGGCGCAGCCGTACCGGGTGGCGGCAATCTGAGGTCAGGCGGCATGGTCAGATCCTGGCGCACCGCCAGAGTGTCGGTCGGAGTATCCTTTTCAAGATAGCTGCGCATCTTGTTGCCGCAGCCTGCAAGCCCGAGCGCCATGACGCCAAGCAACACCGTTACAAAGGCGGATCTCATCCAGTTACCCATTCTGCCGAACCGGCCCCGTACCTGCCGCCGGAATTAGGCTTTTCGACGGCGATCCGGGCGTTCGCCCAACCACAATGACTCATACAGCAGCATCGCCACACCAGCAACGATGGCAACATCGGCCAAATTGAACACATACCAACTAAATAATTGATAATGAAAGTGAAAGAAATCGGCCACGGCGCCACGTAGCAGGCGATCGGTGACATTGCCCAGCGCCCCACCCATGACAAGAGCCAGGGCGGTCGCCCCCAGCGGGCGCGGGGTTCTGCAGGCCCAGACCCAGAGAACCATGGCGATCACGAGGCTCAGGACAACCAGGATTTCCTGGGTATGGGTCGTGAAAAGGCCATAGGAGATGCCGCGGTTCCAGACCATGACGAGGTCCAGAAAGGGCGTCACCACAACGGGAGATTTGGCCGTGATGTCATAGACATCAATCATCCACCACTTGTGGGTCTGGTCAATGCCGAAGACCAGCGCCGTCACTGCCAGCACCAAAGGCGCGCGAGGGCTCCAGAAGCTGAGACCCATCAGACCGTCTTGCCGAAGCGCGTCTGCCATTCGCGGACCGCCTCGGCGTCGCGCGGCGTGATATCCGGGAACTCCGGATCGCGACCGACCTCCGCAGTGATCTTCCAGGACCTGGCGCATCTGCGGCCTTCCGCGGGCTTTACGACAACGGCGACGCCTTTGACGCCCTCAAGACGGAAGGCTTCCGCCGGGCCTTCGCCGGAAATGAGCCGTGCGCCAGACGTTATGGCGATCTCGGCCAGATCTGCACCCTCAATGGCGGCCAGAAGGGCGGGGTTCGATACATGGACATCCGGGGCTGCCTCGAGCGCCGAGCCCATGGTTTTCTTCACCTGGCGCTCGATCTCCAGCGCACCGGTGACAACTGAACGCAATTCACGGATCTTGTCCCACTTGGCGGCCAAATCCGGCGCCGCCCACTCCTGCGGGCAGCGCGCCAGTTGCATGAGGTGCACTGAAGATCCCTCGCCAGGGAAGCGCGCCAGCCAGACCTCGTCCATGGTGAAGGCCAGAACCGGCGCCCACCAGGTCACGAGACAATGGAACAACTGGTCCATCACCGTGCGGCAGGATCGGCGGCGAAGGCTGGACCAAGGGTCGCAGTAGAGCGAATCCTTGCGGATGTCGAAATAGAAGGCAGAGAGGTCGACCGTCATGAAATTGGTCAAGAGCGCAAAAAGGCGCTTGTAATCAAACAGCTCATAGGCCTGACGAACCTGAGCTTCGAGCTCATAAAGACGATGGAGGATGTAACGCTCGAGCTCCGGCATTTCACCTACCGGCACGATCTCCCAGTCGTGCAGACCATCAACAGCGCCAAGAAGGTAGCGCATGGTGTTGCGGAGTTTGCGGTAAGCCTCGATGTTGGTCTTGAGAATTTCGGGACCAAGGCGCAGATCCTCGGCATAGTCCGAAGAGGCGACCCACAGACGCAGGATGTCCGCCCCAGACTGCTTGATCACCTCTTGCGGGGTCACGATGTTGCCGAGGGACTTTGACATCTTGCGTCCGTCCTCCGCAACCACGAAGCCATGGGTGAGGACCGCGTCATAGGGCGCCCGTCCACGCGTTCCGCACGCCTCGAGAAGTGAGGAGTGGAACCAGCCGCGGTGCTGATCCGATCCTTCGAGATAGAGATCCGCCGGCCATTTGAGGTCGGGCCGTTGCTCGAGACAGAAGGCATGGGTGGATCCGGAGTCGAACCAGACGTCGAGAATGTCGCGGACCTGCTCCCACTCGAGAACACTATGCCGCGTGCCAAGAAAACGCTGGGCAGCCCCTTCGGCAAACCAGGCATCCGCACCTTCTGCGGTGAAGGCTTCGATGATCCGGGCATTGACGTCCGGATCGTTGAGGATGGCACCCGTCTCCCGGTTCACGAACACGGCGATCGGAACGCCCCAGGCGCGCTGCCGCGAGATCACCCAGTCAGGGCGCTGCTCGATCATGGCGCGCAGCCGGTTTTGGCCCGCTGCGGGAAAGAACCGCGTCTCATCGATGGCCTTGAGCGCAATGTCGCGAAGGCCGTGGCTCGACATGGAAATGAACCACTGTGGCGTGTTGCGGAAGATGATCGGCTTCTTGGAGCGCCAGGAATGCGGGTACTGGTGCTTGAGCCGTCCGCGGGCGATCAGCGCGCCTGCATCCCTCAACGCGGCAATGACAGCCTCATTGGCATCGCCCTTCTCACCCTTGTCGGTGATCACGCGCTTGCCCGTGAAACCTGGTGCTTCCCGGGTATAAAAGCCGTCAGCATCGACCGTGAAGGGAATGGGGCCCGCCACCTTCTCCATCCAGATGACATAGTCATCAGCGCCATGTCCCGGAGCGGTATGAACGAAGCCCGTGCCGGTGTCGTCCGTCACATGATCTCCATCCAGAAGCGGCACCGGGAAATCATAGCCGAGATGAGCAAGCGGATGATTGCAGACCATGCCTGCAGGGTCGACATCGCCAAGCCGGTTGAAGGCGTCAACCTTTGCCGCCTTCATGACCTCCTCGGCCAGCCTGTCCGCGAGGATGTATCTGTCACCCCGACCCGCCCAGTTTCCATCTGGCGCAGCCGTGACCTCGTAGAGGCCATAGGAAATGCGGGACGAGAAGCTGATGGCGCGGTTGCCGGGAATGGTCCAAGGCGTGGTGGTCCAGATCACCACACTGCTGCCGGACAGAGCGGCCGACCCGTCGCGCACCGGGAACTTCACCCAGATCATGTCGGACTGGTAGTCCTGATACTCGACCTCTGCCTCGGCCAGCGCGGTCTTCTCCACCACCGACCACATCACCGGCTTCGAACCACGATAGAGCTGGCCGGATTCAGCGAATTTCAGAAGTTCCCCGGCGATCAGCGCCTCGGCCCGGTAATCCATGGTGAGATAGGGATTGTCCCAGTCGCCGGTAACGCCCAGGCGCTTGAACTCCTCGCGCTGCACATCAATCCAGTGTTCCGCAAACGATCGGCACTCCCTGCGGAAATCGTTGATGGGCACTTCGTCCTTGTTCTTGCCCTTTTCGCGGTACTGCTCCTCGATCTTCCATTCGATGGGCAGGCCGTGGCAGTCCCAGCCTGGCACATAGTTGGAATCGAAGCCCTGCATCTGCCGCGAGCGGGTGACGATGTCCTTCAGGATCTTGTTCAGCGCGTGGCCAATGTGGAGGTGGCCGTTGGCATAGGGCGGGCCGTCATGCAGCACATATCTGGGCCGGCCCGCACTCTGCATGCGAAGCTTGCCGTAGAGGTCCATATCTTCCCAGCGCTTCAGTAGCTCAGGCTCCTTCTGCGGCAGGCCGGCCTTCATGGCGAAGGAGGTCCTGGGCAGGAACACGGTGTCGCGGTAACGGTCGGTCTTGGGTGGCGTATCGGCCATGGGCAAGGCTATCCAAATCAAGCGTTTGGCGGGTTCTAGCAGGTTTTGGGCGGCAATAAAGTGCTAGCGGCGGCGGGCTTTGGAATCGGCCATGACGCAGAGCATCTCCCACATCAGGTTGGCCGCCGTCACCGCGGTTATGCCGGTGGGGTCAAAGCAGGGAGCCACTTCGCAGATGTCGCCGCCAACCAGATGCTTGCCCTGCAGGCTCCGCAGCATCACCTGCGCGTCCCGCGGGGTGATGCCGCCAATCTCGGGAACGCCTGTTCCCGGCGCCCAGGCGGGGTCGATGCCGTCGATGTCGATGGTGACATAGCTCGGGCCATCGCCCAGTACCTCGGCGATTCTGGCGATCACGGCCGCGCGGCCCATGCGCTCATAATCATCGAAGGTGATGCAGGTGAAGCCCTGGTCCTGGCCCCATTTGATGTCGTCTGGCGAGAAGCGCGAGCCGCGCAGCCCGACCTGGATGGTGCGCTTGGGGTCGATCAATCCCTCCTCCACGGCGCGGCGGAAGGTGGTGGCATGGTTGATCCGGGTTTCGGCAAGCGTATCGAGCGTATCCGCGTGGCTGTCGATCTGGAATACGCCCACCGGCCTTTCGCGGGCGATCGCCCTGAGGATCGGCAGCGGCACAGTGTGGTCGCCGCCGATCGTCAGAGGCAGGGCCCCGGCGGCATGGATGCGCTTGAAGAAGTCCTCGATCATCTGGATCGAGCGGGCAAGATCAATGGGGTTTACGGGCGCATCGCCGACATCTGCCACATTGCAGATATCATAGGGGGCGATCCCCGACACGTTGTGCACGCGACGTATCAGCCGCGAGGCCTCGCGCACCGCCGCGGGGGCCTGCCGCGCTCCGGCCCGGTAGTTGACTCCAATATCGAAGGGAACGCCCGACAGTGCGATGTCGAGCTCGGGAGAAATGTCATGGCGCTGGGTGCGCATGAAGGTGGCAATGCCGGCAAAACGGGGGGTGATGGCGGCATCAACGGGCTGGAAGCGCGGATCGTTCTTCATTAAGGATACCTTTCCGGACGAGGGAGAGTAACGCTTGAGCAGCACACTACAGACCATTCCGGCCCGCCGGGGCAAGGCCGTTCGTCTGAACAAGGGCCAGTCGGTCAGGGTCATCAACACCCACGGCAACCAGGTGGTGGATTTCTGGGCCTTCAATGCAGGCGACATGCGAGAATACATGGGCATGGAACACTGCCGGGCTTTCTGGACCAGGCTTTTCCCGGTCGAGGGCGACAAGATGATCACCAACCTTCGCCGCCCGATCCTGACCATGACAAGGGACGCCAGCCCCGGCCGCCACGACACCCTGATCGCGCCATGCGACAACGAACGCTACGGGCTCCTGGGCTGCACCCATTATCACGACAATTGCCGTGACAACCTGCATGCCGGGCTGGTGGAACTCGGCCACTACATTCCCTACACGCCGGATTCGCTCAACCTGTTCATGAACATCCCGTGGCATGACGACGGCAGCCTCGAATGGGGCAATTGCCTGTGCAGGCCCGGAGACTATGTAGTGTTCCGCGCCGAGATGGATGCGATCGTGGCGTTTTCAGCCTGCCCGCAGGACATGCTGCCGATCAACAACGGCATCACCACGGAAGCCCATTTCGAGGTTCTGGACCAGTAGGAGCCGGTCTCAGCCAGTCCATTTCTCGCGAAGCGTCACGAGTTCCTCCGCCGCCGTGGGATGAACCGCGAGCGTTGCGTCAAAGTCGGACTTCTTTGCCCCCATGCGGACGGCAATCCCCAGAAGTTGCGCCATCTCGCCTGCATCCGGCCCACAGATGTGGCAGCCGAGCACCCGGTCTGTCTCACCGTCGACCACAAGCTTCATCAGCGTCCGCTCATCCCTGCCAGAAAGGGTATGATTCATGGGACGGAAGCTGGTTTTGTAGATGTCAACTCTACCGAACCCCTGCCGCGCCTCGACCTCGGTCAGGCCTACGGTACCAATCTCCGGCTGGGAGAACACCGCCGTCGGCACAAGGGAATGATCAACCGCCACGGGCTTGCCGCCGAAGACCGTATCCGCGAAGGCATGCCCCTCCCGGATTGCAACCGGCGTGAGATTGACGCGATTGGTGACATCGCCCACCGCATAGATGGACGGAACACTGGACCGGGAAAAGGCATCGACCTTGACCGCCATGTGCGGGGTGAGTTCAACCCCGGCCTTCTCGAGCCCGAGAGATGCGACATTGGGTATGCGGCCAGTTGCGAACATGACCTGCCCCGCTCCAAACTGGCTGCCATTGTCGAGGGTGAGACGGACGCCGTCGCCTGATCGCTCGAGCCGCACAACATCCGAGCGGGTCCTGATCTCAACGCCCTTCTTGGCCATTTCGGCGGCAAGATGGTTTCGGATATCGTCATCGAACCCGCGCAGGATCTGGTCGCCGCGGTAGACCAGCACGGTTTCGACGCCGAGGCCCGAAAAGATGCCGGCGAACTCAACAGCGATGTAGCCGCCGCCAACGATAACGATGCGGGCCGGGAGACGTTCCAGATCAAAGGCCTCATTCGAGGTGATCGCAAGCTCGTTGCCGGGTAGATGTCGGGGAACGAAGGGCGTGGCTCCCGTGGCAACCAGAATATGGCGCGCGGTTATGCGTCGTCCCGAGGCCAGATGAACCTCATGCGGACCCGCCAGGGTGGCGCGTTCCAGGATCAGTTCGGCTCCGGCCGCCTCAAGATTACGGATATAAGCCTTGTTGAGCCGGTCGATTTCACGGTCCTTGTTCGCGACCAGTGTTGCCCAGTCGAAGGCGACCCGTTCGGAGGTCCAGCCGAAACCCACGGCGTCCTCGAAGGCCTCGGCGAAGTGCGATGCATGGACGAAGAGTTTTTTCGGAACACAGCCACGAATGACGCAGGTGCCTCCGACGCGATATTCCTCTGCAACGGCCACCTTCGCGCCATAACGCGCCGCAATGCGTCCGGCACGGACACCGCCCGCTCCGGCGCCAATCACAAAGAGATCGTAGTCGAAGCCGCTCATGCCTTGCGGAAAGTCTTCACACCGTCGTCTGTGCCCATCAGCACGATGCCGCAGATGTCGATGAACAGGCCGTGATCGACGACGCCGGGAATGGAGCCAAGAAGATGGTCAAGCCGCCGGGCGTCGGGAATGGCGCCGATCGCCACGTCGATGATGGCATTGCCGCTGTCCGTGACAAAGGGCTTGCCCTGCTTCTGGCGAAGCACCAGCTTGCCCTTGAGGTTGCAGATGCGGAGCGCTCGCTCGATCTTCCAGGCAGTGGCATTGATCCCGAAGGGCACCACCTCGACAGGCAGCGGGAAACGGCCCAGCGTGGCGACCTTCTTCGACTGATCGGCAATGACCACCATGTAGCGTGATGACGATGCGACGATCTTCTCGACCAGCAGTGCTCCGCCACCACCCTTGATAAGCTGGAAGCTGGCATCGAACTCGTCTGTGCCGTCAACGGTCACATCGAGATGCGGATGCTTCTCGAGGGTCGTCATCTTCAGGCCAAGATCGCTGGCAAGCTTGAACGTCGCCCGGGAACTGGCCACACATTCGACGTCGAGACCACCCTTGGCGCGAGCAGCCAGCTCGCGGATGAAATGATTGGCGGTGGTGCCCGTCCCGAGCCCCACTTTCATACCAGACTTCACATAGTCAAAGGCGGCAAGCGCCGCGGCCTTTTTCTGATCTTCTGTCGTCACGTGTTGAGCCCACCCATCAGCATGTATTTCATTTCCAGATATTCCTCGACCCCGTGGTGCGATCCTTCGCGCCCCAGTCCGGATTCCTTGACACCTCCGAAAGGCGCTTCGGCTGTGGAGATGATACCCTCATTGATGCCCACCATGCCATATTCCAGACCCTCGGCCACACGCCAGACACGGCCAATGTCACGGGAATAGAAATAGCAGGCGAGGCCAAATTCGGTGTTGTTGGCCATGGCAATCGCCTCTGCCTCGGTCTTGAACCGGAAAAGCGGCGCGACAGGCCCGAATGTTTCTTCGCGGGCCACGGCCATGTCTGCCGTTACGTCACGCAAAAGCGTGGGCTCGAAGAAATTTCCGCCCAGCGACTTGCCGCCAATCACCAACTTGGCGCCCTTCTTCACTGCATCCTCGATGTGTTCCTGAACCTTGGCGATGGCGGCCTTGTTGATGAGCGGGCCGGTTGTGATGCCCTGCTCGGTACCATCGCCCACTTTCAGCTTCTTGACAGCGTCCGCAAGCTTGGCGGCGAAAGCATCATAGACACCGTCCTGAACCAGTATGCGATTGGCGCAGACGCAGGTCTGCCCGGCATTGCGGTACTTCGACATCATGGCGCCCTGTACTGCCGCATCGAGATCGGCGTCGTCAAACACGATGAAGGGCGCATTGCCGCCCAGTTCAAGCCCTACCTTCTTGATGGTCGGCGCGCATTGCGCCATGAGAACCCTGCCGACTTCCGTCGAGCCCGTGAAGGTCAGCGCACGGACGATGGGATTGGAGGTCATTTCCGCGCCGATCTCACGCGACACGCCAGTGATGATCGAGAACACGCCTGCGGGGATTCCGGCACGTTCGGCGAGCTCGGCCAGCGCAAGGGCAGAGAAGGGCGTCTCGTTCGCCGGCTTGCAAACGAAGGCGCACCCCTCCGCCAGAGCCGGCCCCGCCTTGCGGGTGATCATGGCATTGGGGAAGTTCCACGGGGTGATGGCAGCGACTACGCCGACCGGCTGCTTGATGACCACCATGCGTGCAGCAGGCCACGGCGAGGGAATGGTCTCGCCATAGATTCGCTTTCCTTCCTCGGCGAAGAATTCGATGAAGGACGCACCATAGGCGACTTCACCACGCGACTCGGCGAGCGGCTTGCCCTGCTCTGCGGTCATGATCTGTGCCAGATCCTCCTGGTTCTCCAGCATGAGATTGAACCACTTTCGCAGGATCGCGGCGCGTTCCTTGGCCGTCTTCCTCGCCCAGTCCTTCTGGGCGCGCTGGGCAGCCTCGATGGCCTGGCGGGTTTCGGCAGCCCCCAGCCTCGGCACGGAGCCGATGACGCTTTCGTCAACCGGGTTGGTGACGTCGATGGTGGAAGACCCCGCAACCCATTTGCCGTCGATGTAACATTTCTCCTTGAGGAGGGACGTGTCCTTCAGTATGCCGCGCAAAGCCTGGGTCTTGCGGATATCCATGCCGAGATCTCCTGTCATTCGGGTGGCGGCCTCATAGCATGGAGCTGCGGATTCCACCAACCTGCCAGATTTGAGGAGGTTCCTTTGCCAGATCGCGCCGTGATTTTCGATCTTGACGGCACCCTCGTCGATACTGCCCCAGACCTGATGCGGGCCACCAATCATGTTCTCGAGGCCCGGGGCCGCCGTCCGATCACCATGGACGAAGTCCGGGTCTTCGTCGGACATGGCGCACGGTCTCTGCTCACCCGTGGGCTGGCGGCAACCGGTGGACTTCCGGACAATTACGATGTCGAGCCCGACTATGAGCGCTTCGTTGCGTATTATTCCCGTAACATCGCCGATGACAGCGTGGCCTTTCCCGGTCTCGTTCCGCTGCTCGAGCGGCTGCGGCGGGGGGGGGTCGGGCTCGGGGTCTGCACCAACAAACTCGAAGGGCTGTCCAATCAATTGCTCGAGGCTCTCGATCTTGCAAAGTTCTTCGGGTCAGTGGTAGGCCCGGACACGCTGGGCGTTGCCAAGCCGGACCCACGTCCCTTTCGGGAAGCGCTCACCAGGCTCGGACCGACCCGGTCCCGGGCGGTGATGGTGGGCGACAGCGAAACGGACATCCTGACAGCCCGGAATGCCGGCGTGCCGGTGATCGGCGTGCCTTTCGGCTATACCCCCCGCCCGGTGAGAGAATTTGGGCCAGACCGGATGATCAACCATTTTGATGAGGCATATGAGGCCATCGTGAGCCTGCTCCCGCCCCGTCCTTGACTTCTCAGGGCCCTTCCGCCTATACGCCGCTGACCCTTGAAACGGGCGATTAGCTCAGTTGGTAGAGCACTGTGTTCACATCGCAGGGGTCACTGGTTCGAGTCCAGTATCGCCCACCATTTCTCACGCTGAAACACGCCAGCCCTGAGAAGAAAGCGGCCCCCGAGGGGGCCGCTTTGCGTCTTGAGTGTCAGTCTTCAGTGCGCGTGGGAGCGCAGGCGGAAGGCCAGAACGCAGAGAATGATGCCTGCAATGATGGCGTAGGCGCCAATCACCCAGATGATGGCCAGGGCACCCTCCCCCGGCTGCGACCAGACGAACAGGCCGAACAGCACGGAAATCACGCCGTGCAGGATCAGGAGCCACTCATTGTCGATTTCCTTGCGCAGACGGATGGCGCCGACGATCTCGAAAATGCCGGACACGATCGCCCAGGCAGCGATCAGCATGAGCAGGGCAAGCGCCGTGAGACCGGGCCAGGCAAAAGCCACAAGGCCCGCCAGAACACCCACGATGCCGACAACCGCGAGCCACCAACGGTGGGAAGCTGCGTTGCCAGACACGGCGGCGAAGATGGCGAACAGACCATCGACCAGGGCATAGGCACCATAAAGAATCATGAGGCTCAGAATGGTGATGCCGGGCCAGGCAATCGCCAGCACGCCGAACAGGATGCTGACGAGGCCGCGCAGCAGAAGCATCCACCAGTTCTTGGCGAGGCTGTGCAGGATCAGGGCACCCGGCCCCAAACTGCCAGCACGTGTCGAATTGTTCATGTTTTCCCTCCTTTGTGAGAATCCCCTCAGATTGATTATAATTCATTTTGGCAAAAATTCCAAGCGCTTAGCCCCCGCCAACGGTCGCAACAAGTCGATTGCAGCGCGGCCAAGAAAAAGCCCGCCGGTTCCGGAACGGAAAGCCTGGCGGGCAAGGTCTGCGAAGAAGCTGCCTGGCAATCGCCGCGCAGTGATCCTTATCTAAACCGTGCCTCAGGTGTTCGGCCAGCGGTCTACGCAGGTTGACATTCTACGGACGGACTCTGCTTTTCCTGCGTTTTCATTAAGTTGCATGGAGTCATGCAATTCCGGAAAGGCTCGTCCAACATTTCGGGGGACGTCTTTTGGTTGAAGTAAGGCGTATCACACAATCAAAAGTGTCTCACTCGACCGTGGTTTCCGGTCCGGCAATGTGGACCGCCAGAAGGCAGCCATTCGGTGTGTGCGAGCAGTGCTCCGTGCCATCACGGAGCCAAACCAGATCACCCTTCCGGAACACCGTGCCGTCATTCTCTATCAGTTCACCTTCGAGAATCAGAAACTGCTCATGGCCATTGTGACGATGCGGCCTGGTCGTCATGCCCGGAGGCATGCGGTAGACGTGAAAGCCAACACCCAAGGGTTCGGCGTCGTTGAGCTGCAACACGCCATCACCCAGAGACACGCCATCCGGAAAGACGAAGGGCTCGAAAGCAGCCTCATAGATGTTCGCAACGCGGCGGTCGGCGGACTTGACCGGTTTCATGATCTGGTTTTCTCCCTGTTGAAAAAGACTATCCTGGTTAGCCGGACGCGCCCTGCGCCTGCGCCATCTGCTCATCCCGAGACCGCCGAGACTCTGCACGATGCATGATCAGCGCGGCCGCGACAACACCAGCCGCCACGAGACAGATGATAACCGTCGCCAACGCATTGATGTCCGGCGTGACCCCAAGCCGCACCTTGCTCCAGATCAGGATTGGCAATGTTGTCGTACCAGGACCCGTCGTGAAGCTCGTGATCACCACATCATCCAGCGAGATGGTGAAGGCCAGCAACCAGCCTGATACCAGCGCCGGGGCGATCACCGGGAGGGTGATGTCGATCAGGACCTGCCAGGGTCGGGCGCCCAGATCCATCGCAGCTTCCTCGATTGCGACATCCGCCGAGGAAAGACGCGACTGGACGATGACCGCCACGTAGGTCATCGAGAATGTGATGTGCGCAATCGTCACTGTTGTGAAACCACGACCTGACGGCCAGCCGATCCACTCCGCCATGAAGATGAACAGCATCAGCGAGGAAATGCCGGTGATCACTTCAGGCATGATCAGCGGGGCGGTGACGAGGCCCGACAACAGCGTGCGCCCGCGGAAGCGGTGAAAGCGCGCAAGCGCGATGCCGGCCATTGCACCAAGTATCGACGCCAGCGTGGCACTTGCCAGCGCAATCTGAAGCGAGAGCAGGGCCGCCTTCAGGATCTGCTCGTTGTGCAGCAACTTCCCGTACCATTGCGTCGAAAAACCACCCCACACCGTGACAAGGCGCGACTTGTTGAACGAAAAGACCATCAGAGAGAGGATCGGCACATAGAAAAATGCAAAGCCGAAGCAAAGGCAACTGATGAGAAAGAGCGGACGACGTTTCATGCCCGCCCCTCGACGCGCTCCTGCGCACGTTTCTCGAAGTGGGTATAGGCCATGATGGGCAGGACAAGCGCCAGCAGCAACGCAACCGCCACAGCCGAAGCCATGGGCCAATCCCGGGCCGATGAGAATTCATCGCTGATGACGCGCCCGATCATGGGGTCCGACGCATTTCCCACCAGGCTCGGAATGACGAGTTCACCCGATGCCGGAATGAACACCAGCAGACCACCCGCGATGATGCCGGGAATGCTGAGAGGCAGGGTGATGTCCTTGAATACCTGCCAGGGCCTCGAACCCAGATCAGTCGCCGCCTCGTTCAGCGTCTGGTCCAGCTTTTCCAGATTGGCATAGAGCGGCAGGATCATGAATGGCAGGTAGGAATAGACCATCACCAGAACCACCGCAAAATTGCTGTTCATCATGGGAATGGAGGACATGGCGCGATCAGCAGGAAGGATAGTGTTGACCAACCCGGTGAGCGCCTTGTTGAACCAACTGTTGGCGCCGAGCAGTCCCATCCATGCGTAAACACGCAGCAGGAAGGATGTCCAGAAGGGCAGGATCACGAGCATCAGCAGCAGATTTCGCCATGAGCGGGTGACTCGCGTGATGCCAAGCGCCATCGGATATCCAATGAGCAGACAGAACAGCGTTGCGAGCCCGGCATTCCACAGTGACGTCAGAAAGGCCCGCAGATAGAGCGAATCGTCAAGAAGCCGCGCGAAGTTTCCAGTCTGCAGGTAAGTCCAGTGATCCAGGAAGGCGATCGGCGGCGAGAGTTCAGCCCGTCGCGCGAAACTCATGGCAACAACAATCACGAATGGCACGAGGAAAAACACAAGAAGCCAGAGAAAGGGAACACTGATGACGATGTCGCGCCAGCCCTTGCTGTCAAACCACCGCCCCACCATACCCCGCGCCCTTGCCATCCTTCACACCTTCAGGACGATCGCGGTGGATGGTTCGAAGGAGAGCCAGACACGCTCGCCCCAATCCGGCATCTGAGTGCCATGGCCACGCGCATGATTCACGCTGCTCACTGAGACGAGTGCGCCTGAGGGCAGTTCAACGCGAAAAAGAGAGTCTTTTCCAAAATAGGCCATGTCCTTCACTGCGCCAGAAACGCAATTGACGGCATTCGCGGGGCGCTCCCGACTGATCGTGATCTTCTCCGGTCGTACCGCGAGGCTCAAACGGTCGCCGGCGGATGCTGCGATATCCGCGGCGCGGATCACACACCCAAGTGCCGGCACAGAGAGAGCAACTCCCTGCCCGTCCTTGACGGCATCGGCATCGAACATGTTGATGGAACCGATGAAGCCCGCCACGAAGCGGCTGTTTGGCCGCTCGTAGATATCGCCCGGAGGGCCTACCTGACGGATGACACCTTTGTCCATGACCGCGATCCGGTCAGCCAGTGTCATCGCCTCTTCCTGGTCATGTGTGACGACGACGAAGGTGATGCCAGTGCGCTGCTGTATATTCATGATTTCGAACTGCGTATGCTCGCGCAGTTTCTTGTCGAGAGCGGCAAGCGGTTCATCGAGTAGCAGAAGCTTGGGCTGACGAGCGAGCGCGCGAGCCAGCGCAACGCGCTGCCGCTGTCCGCCAGACAATTGGTGCGGCTTGCGCGCCCCGAAGTCCTGAAGCTGGACGAGTTCAAGCATCTCGCGCACAAGACGCATGCGCTCAGGCTTGCTCATTGACTCATACTTGAGCCCGTAGCCGACATTTGCCTCGACCGTCATGTGAGGAAACAGGGCATATGACTGGAACATCATGTTGACAGGTCGCTCATAGGGCGGGATCGCTGCCATGTCCTGGCCATCAATGAAGATGCGTCCGGCGGAGGGATCTTCAAAACCGGCCAGCATACGCAGCAGCGTTGTCTTGCCGCAGCCAGACCCGCCAAGAAGCGCAAACATTTCACCTTTCATGATATCGAGAGAAACACCGTCAACAGCCGTGAAGCCGCCAAAATGCTTGCTTACAGCCTCGATGCGAATGAAGGGCTTGTGCCCTTCTGCAACCATGATCCGGTCAGCCTGACTTGATGGTTTGCCAGGCCCGCGTCATGGCACGGTCCTGGTCTTCGCTGAAAGGCTTCGGCGCCCACAGCCTCGCCTTCACCTTGTCATCAGGATAGACCGCCGGGTTGTCGAGCACGGCCTTGTCGACAAAGGGTTTGGAAGCGAGATTGCCATTGGCGTAATTGGTGAAGTTGGTGCACTTGGCGATCACCTCGGGTTCCAGCATGTAGTCGAGAAATTTGTATGCGGCGCCTGCATGCGCCGCATCAGCAGGCATGCACAGCGCATCAACCCAGGCCGGCGCTCCGGTTTCCGGAACGTGGTATTCGAGGTTGATGTCTACACCCGCCTCGGCAGCACGTGACTTGGCCGTTGAGTAATCACCAGACCAGTTGTTGATGACGCAGAGTTCCCTGTTGGGAATGGCGTTCAGATAATTGGTGTTGTCGAAAGTGCGGATGTATTGGCGAACCGGCTTGAAAGCATCGACGACAGCCTGATAGTCCTCGACATTGGTCGTGTCTCCATCCTTACCGAGATAACGCAGCATCATTGGGAAGATGTCGGTCGGGCTGTCCAGAATTGAGATGCCGCAATCGGCCAACTTGGCCGCGTTCTCCGGTTTGAAGATCAGATCGAGGGAATCAAGATTTGCATCGGGAATGCGCTCGCGCAACATGTCCATGTTGTAGGTAACGCCGACCGAGCCCCACATATACGGGATGCCGTGCTCATTGCCTGGGTCAAATCCGGACAGGATCCTCAGCACCTCGGGATCCAGGTTTTTCCATCCGGACAGCTTCGTGCGGTCGATCTTCTGGTAGACCCCCGCCTTGACGAAGTTTGGCAGCGAGATCCCCGCCATGACAACCACATCATATCCGGTGGAGCCAGCCAGCATCTTGGCCTGCATTTCCTCGGCTGAACTGTAGGTGTCATAAGTGACAGCAATTCCGGAACGGGTCTGGAAATCCTCGATAGTTGTCTCGCCGATATAATCCGCCCAGTTGTAGACATTGAGGACCTGGTCCTCGGCCCGCGCACGCTGCACGAAGGGCATGCCTACCATGGCGGGGGCCGCCATCAGGCCGCTGAACTTGCGCCGGTTGATCTTCATGACCATCTCTCCCACTGTCATATTCATTCTTGGCAGGTATCGGTCAGGTTGTTTCGGCGCAGGGCCGCCTGTCAAGCCAGAGTTGCAGTCCTGCGTTCTGCCAGCATGGCCCGGTTCAATGTCAGCATCTCCGCTTCGGGAGGTGCATCCGCGAGAGTCATCACCGGCATCAGATTTCGAAGAATATCGTGATGGCTGCGCACGGTCCTTTCGAGATCGGACAGGTGAAATCCATCAAAACCGCAGGATTTCATGGACTCGTTGGACCAGATGGAAAGCTGGATGTCTTCCTTCGATGTGGCGCGGTCGATGCGACCGGCGAGGTAGCGGGAAAGTCTCTCCTGCCGCGACTCTGACGGCCGCCGATAAATGGCGCCGCGTATGACGGTCGACTGCACGTCGCAGGGAAACTCCTGATAGATCTGGACCAGTTCGGGCGTCACCGCGATGACCGCATTGGGGAAAAGACCATAGTAACCCCAGACTTGCCGCCGTTCCGGAACAAGCCAGGCAGGACCCCGCGCAAGTGCCTGGTAGTGCCTTACACTCCACAGCCTTGCACCCCGCCCGCTGAAGCGTCCAACTGACCGGCTTACGCCATTTTCATAGGGCTTATCCCTATAGTCACCGCCATAAAGGTCATGCAGCGCAGGATGCGCCATGGCCACATGGTATCCCTCATTGTCGACGTCACGCACCGACTTCCAGTTGACTGGCAGCGAGAAGGTGCTGGCGGAGTTCGCCGGAACCAGGTTCTCCATGCGGTAATCCGACAGCTCAGTCGCGACAGCATCAAACAACTCTGCAACTTTTGGCTGCGGACCGGGCAGGAAACGAATGAAGATGAAGCCCATGAACACATCAACATCCAATGGCTTCAGGCCGAAGCTTCCGCGATCCATCTTACCGAAGCTTTGTGGCTGCGCCGCGCCACGGAGCGTCCCATCCGTGTTATAGACCCAGCCGTGGAAGGGGCAGACGAAGCCTCTCTTGCAGCTACCGCGGTCCTCGGCCGTCACCCGTGAACCACGATGACGGCAGAGGTTGTGAAACGCCCGGACAACGCCATCCTCCCCACGAACAACAAGTGCCCTGTCATTGACGATATCGAGGGTCAGGAAATCGCCCGGATTGGGTAGATCGCTGACATGACCGGCAATCTGCCAGTGGCGCCGGAACAGCGTCTCGACTTCGAGGCCCAGCAGGGCCTGGCTGTGATAGGTCCACGCCGGCAGGCCGCTGCGGTCCCAATCCGGAGCTGGATTCGGGTCTGTCATGTTCATGCTACTCAGCTTCGCGATATTTTGACTGACTTGTCAATCAAAATAGAATAACCTCGGAATATCTTGAATGCTCGCCCAAAACCCGTGCATGTGCCGCCCATGGACCAACCTGCCCAATCGGGCCGCAAGGCCAGCCGCGCATTCCGCCGCGAGCAGTTGATCGAAGCGACAATCGCCACGATCGCCCGCAAGGGTCTGTCGCAGATGACACTGACAGATGTGGCGGTCGCCGCGGGCGTGTCACATGGGCTGGTCAATTTTCATTTCCAGAGCAAGGATCGCCTGCTGGCCGAAACCCTGCGGTTCATGTCTGACGACCACAGGAAGAACTGGTCCGCAGCCCTCGCGGCAGCAGGCCCGAGCCCGGCCCTGTGCCTCAACGCCCTGATCCTATGCGAATTCAATGATGTCAGCCAGACCCCGGACCGCCTCACCGCCTGGTGCGCCTTCTGGGGCGAAGCGCAGAACCGCCCGCTCTACCTCGAACAGTGCGGAGACAATGACCGCACCTACATCGAAGCCTTTGACGGAGTTTGTCGCAGGCTGATTTCAGAAGGTGGATACAGCCTGGTGCCGGAACGGGCTGCACGCATCCTTCGGCTGTCCATTGAAGGCATGTGGCTGGAACTTATGTTCTCCGCCAAGCCCTATTCTGGTACAGAGGCACTGCACACGGCCTTTGCCTGCGCAGCGGCACTGTTTCCGCGCCACTTCACGTCAGAAGGCCTCAAGGCAGACTAGGCTGGGCCTCGTCCTCGACAATCTCGAAGCTGTGCTCGATCTTAGCCGTCTTGCCGAACATCGCGGAGGCCGAACAATATTTTTCTGCGGAGAGGTTCACGGCTCGCTCGACGTTGGCGGGCTTCAGACCTCGCCCCTTCACCTTGTAGACGAGTTTGACATCGGTGAAGACCTTGGGATCTTCCGATGCGCGTTGACCCTCCAGCGCTATATCCAGTCCAGTCACCTTCTCGCGCATGCGCTCGAGGATCATCACGATGTCGAAGGCCGTGCAGCCACCAAGCCCAAGCAGCATCATCTCCATGGGCCTGACACCAATATTGCGACCACCTGCCTCAGGCGCCCCATCCATCACCACTGCATGCCCGGACCCGGACTCGCCCACGAAGGCCCGCCCGTCGAGCCACTGCACACGCGCTTTCATGCCATAACCCTTTCGCTTTGCGTCAGCCTTCTAGAGCATCCCCGGCTGAAGAGGAAACCAGTTTCGCTGCATAGAGGAAACCGTTGGTCTTGGCGCGCAGCTGCCCGTTGGCAATGGCTGCATCGCCCTCTTCCAGTATTTCGCCGTGAACATCCGCGGGGCCTTGGAGCGCGAACAAGAGGATCGGACCATCATGGCTCAGATCCGCTCCACTTGACAGGATATCGACCATGACGGACCAACGCCCACGCCTCGTAAAGAGATTCAAGGCCTTACACGGGCCCTTCCTGAGACGGCAGAAAGTGGGCACATCGCAGGCAAAGGGTTGCGGCACGAAGAGCCGCTCCACTACCAGGGGTGACTTGCCCTGAAACTCAAGCGTGAGACCTTCGCCATCAATCAAGGTAAAGATGCGGTCCACATCCGGATAAAGTGAGAAAGGAACATCTGAGTCGATCCGCGCGATGGCGAAACGCCAGCCGAAGTCCTCGGCCTGCGCAGGGTCAGAGGCAATGTCCCAGGAAACACCCATGCCGTTGCGCCAACGGCCCTCATGCAGGGCCTGTCTGCGTATGATTTCCAAGGCCTTCCCCTCCCTGTCTGGCGGCCTCGACAGCCCCCCATGTCCTGACGCAGTATGCCACTTCCGGGCTGCCTCTTCGACCCGCCCGCCCGCAGGAGAACATCATGGCGCATGACGCACAAGCCCCGTCGACGGGACCTCAGAAACTCGTGATCCGCAATATCGGCCTGCTGCTTTCCGGTGCCCTCGAAAACCCGATTCTCGATGCCGACACACTGGTCGCTGAGAACGGACGCATCACCGCAATAGGCCTTGCCAAGAATGTCGACCAGGAGAATGCCACCCATATCATCGACGCGAATGGCACGGCGCTGACGCCAGGCCTGATCGACAGTCATGTTCATCCAGTGGCCGGTGACTGGACACCACGCCAAAACCAGTTGGGCTGGATCGATTCCAACCTCAATGGCGGCATCACCACCATGATATCTGCCGGTGAGGTCCATACACCCGGCCGGCCGCGGGACATTGTGGGCCTCAAGGCGCTCGCCATCTCGGCCCAGCGCCAATTCGCAAATTTCCGACCCGCAGGTGTGAAGGTCCTGGCAGGTGCGCCCTGCATCGAACCCGACATGACCGAACAGGACTTCAAGGACCTCGCCGACGCCGGCGTGACGCTTCTCGGTGAAGTGGGCCTCGGTGGCGTCAAGGACGGTCCGACGGCAAAGCGCATGGTCGCGTGGGCTCGCAAATACGGTATCCAGAGCACCATCCATACAGGTGGCCCATCGATTCCGGGCTCAGGCCTTATCGACAAGGATGTCGTGCTGGAGGCTGACACTGATGTGGTGGGGCATATCAATGGCGGCCACACAGCACTGCCGGACTCCCAGATCCGCTGCATCTGCGAGGGTTGCAAGAGGGGGTTGGAGATCGTCCACAACGGCAATGAACGCGCTGCGCTCTACACCCTTCGCCTTGCGCGCGAGATGGGGGAGTTGAACCGTGTGATCCTCGGAACTGATGCTCCCGCAGGCTCCGGTGTTCAACCGCTCGGCATCGCCCGCATGGTGTCCATGCTGTCCGCGCTTGGCGACCTTCCCGCCGAACACGCGATCTGCCTCGCCACCGGCAATACAGCGCGGATGCGCAAGCTCGATTGCGGGCTCATCGAAGTGGGCCGCGCCGCAGACTTCGTGTTCATGGACAAGGCACAGCACTCTTCAGGCGAGACCTTGCTTGACAGTATCAGACTTGGCGATCTTCCGGGAATTGGCATGGTTGTGATCGACGGTCAGGTCAAATGCCAGCGCAGTCGCAACACACCCCCCGCCACCCGCATCCCCACACTTATTAAAGGCTGAGCCCCAAGATGACCCATCATCCCTCTTGCCTGATCGCTGACTCATCTCGTTTCACTAGCTTTTTTCCAGCCGGCACAGCCCTGACGAAGCTGGCAACCGGATTCATCTGGGCTGAAGGACCGGTATGGTTCTCGGAGCTCAATGAACTGCGCTTCTCTGACATCCCCAACAATCGCATGATGCGATGGTCGCCTTCAGGCGGGCTTTCGGTGTTCCGCCAGCCATCCCAGCGTACCAACGGCCATACGCGCGACCGTGACGGAAACATGATCTCCTGTGAGCACGGGGGGCGCTGCGTGAGCCGTACCCGCCTTGACGGTCAATATGAGGTTCTTGTGAGCCAATGGAATGGCAAGCGGTTCAACTCGCCCAATGACGTCGTCGTGAAGTCTGACGGAACGATCTGGTTCACAGACCCGCCCTACGGCATCATTTCAGATCACGAAGGTATTCGTGCAGAGAGCGAGATCGGCCACAATCACGTCTATCGCTTCGACCCCGCCAACGGCGAGGTGATTGTCGTCGCTGATGATTTCGACCGGCCGAATGGCCTTGCTTTTTCGCCCGACGAGTCGGAACTCTACATTGCCGACTCTGGTCATGCCCGGGGCCACGGCTTCGGCTTCGAAGACGGCAGGCCACGCCATGTCCGCGGTTTCAAGGTTGTCGATGGCAAACGTCTCGCCAACAGCCGGGTTGTCGCTGTCATCAATGAAAAGGTGCCCGATGGCCTGCGCGTTGATACCGAGGGGCTGCTGTGGATCTCGGCTGGTGATGGCATTCACTGCTACACGCCGCAAGGCGAGCGACTCGGCAGGATTCTGGTCCCGGAAACTGTCGCCAATCTAACCTTCGGTGGTTTCGGCAAAACCCGTATGTTCATTTGCGCGACGTCGTCGCTCTACGCAATCGAGACTGCAAGGACCGGCGCGCAATGGCCCTGACATGAAAAGGGTCCCGCCGGAGCGGAATCCAGATGGGAGAAGGATGGCGGGGAAACCCCAGGAAAGGGGGGAACGAAGCGACAGCTGACTTTCTCGGAGGTTCGCCCCGCCACCGCGATGATCTAGACCATCGCTTTTCCTTTATAGGTCAGCTTGCTAACGCGCTCATTGATATGCATCAAATCCAAAGATCCCGCCAAGTCAGCACCCGCAGCATCGAGACATGATGAAAACTTCCCTCCAGCATCTTGATACACTTGTAGCTTTTCCCAGCGTAAGCCGTGACAGCAACCTTGATCTCATCGCCTATGTTCGGGACTTCCTGGCCGGGATTGGAGTTGAATCGACACTCGTGCACAACGAGGATGGACGAAAAGCCAATCTCTGGGCAACCATCGGACCCGCTTCGAGACCAGGAATCGTTCTGTCGGGTCATACCGATGTCGTGCCTGTCGAAGGCCAGGCCTGGTCATCCGACCCCTTTCGCCTCACCATGCGCGACAGGAATTATTTTGGGCGCGGCACGGCTGACATGAAAGGTTTCATCGCCTGCTGCCTGCGCGCTGCGGAGCTAGCCTCCCAGCGCGTGCTCCATACCCCGATTCACCTTGCCTTCTCCTATGACGAAGAGATTGGTTGTGTTGGCGTGCGTCGCTTGCTCGACCTGCTGAAAGATGCGCCGGTGAAGCCGCGTCTCTGCATCGTGGGCGAGCCCACACTCATGCAAGCCGTGACTGCCCACAAGGGCAAGCTGGGTTTCCGCGTCACTGCACATGGTCTTGAAGCACATTCGAGCCTCGCCCCCATCGGCGTGAACGCCATCTACATGGCGACCGACCTGATTGGCGCCATCCGGGCCATCCAGGCCGACATCGCAGCCACCGGCCTGCGTGATGGGGACTATGAGGTTGCCTACACCACCTTGCATGTCGGCAAGATACTGGGCGGCGAAGTCATGAACATCGTACCCAACCGCTGCAGCTTTGACTTCGAAATCCGCTATCTGCCCGAGGATGACGAACACAGAATCGTCACTCGCATCAAGTCAATGGCGGACGAGATAGCCAGAAGTTACAGCTCCGTCTTTTCGGCAGCGCGCTTTGAATTCATTGATCTGCAGAGCTATCCTGCCATGAACACGCCCGTGGACAGTGAGGCCGTGAAATTCATACATGCGCTGACGGGCGGCAATTCAACCGGCAAGATCACCTTCGGTACCGAAGGCGGCCTCTTCCAGAAGACGCTCGGCACGCCTGCTGTGGTCTGCGTCCCTGGAAACATTGCGGTGGCACACAAGCCCGATGAGAATGTCAGTGACGCACAACTGGCTCAATGCGACCGCATGCTGGACAGGCTCATCGAGAAGTTGTCGACATGAATGCGACGCGCATTCATTTCCTCGCCCATTTTGGCGTCTGGCCCGCATAAGAGAACGAAAGAGGCGCGAGCTCGTTCCGATTGTTCGAGTCGAAGCTGCCTAGCAACAGGGCAATGACCGGTTTGTTATCAATTGCGCCGAGCGACGAACCGCAGATAGCGCAAAAGCTGCGGCTTGACGCTTCAGAAGATCGCCACACCGATGGTTGGCCGCCCGGACCCGTCCATCGAACTTTCGGTGCTGGAAATTCAACCCAGTGCAGCGCAATCGCGCCGGAATGTCGCTGGCACATCTTGCAAGAACACCCATGCGGCCTGAGTGGTGGCCCCTCCGCAGCAAATCGGATGTGGCCGCATAAACAACCACCTTCATAAACCCGCGCCATGCTGCCCTCACGGATCTCCCGGAACCCCGTAGCTCGGCGCCTGCGTGGGATCGACGGCACGCTGCAGATAGGCACTCATCTGCGGCTTGTAGTCTGTCCACAAACGCCTCAGAAATCTGATCGGGTTCTCGTCATCCCAGTCGACCCTGAGGGATACCAGCGGGAAGGCCTGTTCGTGATAAACGATGAGAGCCGCAGAGTGCACCGGCCCTTCCTCGCCGCCGTATTCGAGGCCAGCCTCCAGAGCGCGCAGCAAACGCTCAGCCAGATGCTCTCCGGCATTGGCTGCGAAGGCGTCTGTCATGACCCGAGGAAGGGTCGCATGCTTGAGCAGATTTCCTGCGGCTACGCAGTCTGACTGCTCAGAGACGCCATGCGTGCCGAGGATGTTACTTCCGGACCATGACGCGGAGCGACCCTGTGAGTCCACTGCTGTCAACTGCCGATAATCAATGAATGGGCGGTCTTTCACCACTGTCTCGATGGCGGCGGCGGCGCTCAAACCCTTCTGCATCATATCAAGCAACAGCGGACCAAGATCTGGATCGGTCACATTCTGTGTCGCCACCGCGCCAACCCGGGCGCGGGCATGCGGACAGCGCGCACCCACGGCAATGGACGACGTGGTGATGGCGACGCCAAAAGCTCCCGATCTGGCGCATCTCCCGGCTATTGAAAACGTCATGCTTTATGTCTCCCTCACAACTCCCGCGCCATCTCTTCGAGAAGGCGGCGTTGCAGCGCCACGAATTCCGCATTGGGCTGCTGCCTGAGTGCCATGTCAAGCGCCGGATCCGAAACCTCGGTGCGATGCCCCGAGAGAGCCTCGATGGCGGCGTGGCCGCAAAACGGAACATAGGCCTCGGAATAGCCACCCTCGTGGGCGGCCACCACGCGACCTCCGCACAGATCGCTGGCGGCGGCAAGAGTCGCCTGCATCATGTTACGGAAGGTTTCGCTATGCGCCTGCATGCGCGCCAGAGGGTCAAAGACATTGGCGTCATAGCCGCTGGCAACAATGATCAACTCAGGCCGATAGTGGTCAAGTGCCGGCAGCACGATCAGCTCAAAAGCATCCATGTAGGATTGATGCCCTCCGCCCGGAAGGAGTGGAACATTGATGTTGCTGCCCGCACCCCGACCACGTCCGCGATCCCCGGCATGGCCGGTATCCACCGGGAAGCAGCGCTCCTGATGGAGAGAGATTGTCAGGACGTCGGGCCGTTCATAGAAAATCGCCTCTGTTCCGTTACCATGATGAACATCCCAGTCGACGACAGCGACGCGGCTCAAACCATGCACAGCGATGGCGCGCTCGACTGCGATCGCTACATTGGCCAGCAGGCAGAAGCCCAGACCCCTGTCTGGCAAACAATGGTGACCCGGTGGACGTGTCAGCGCGTAGGCGTTGCGAAGCTCGCCGGTAAGCACCGTATCAACGGCAGTTGTTACTAGCGAGGCCGAAAGCCGGGCGATGTCATAGCCACCAGGTCCGAAGGACGCCTCAAAACCCATGTCGCCACCTTCGCCTGCACTCAATGCGGCAAACCGATCGATGTAATGGGGCGTATGGACACGAAGAAGATCCTCGCGTGGCAGAGGCGGTGCCGAACGAACGTCAAGAACCGACGTGAGGCCTGACACGTCCATCAGATTCTTGAGGCGGCGCTTGCTGTCAGGTGACTCGGCATAGGCCGCCGCATTCGGTGGCTGTACCCAGCCGCCCACCGGAAAAATGAGGGCATGAGGCTTTCCCGAATGCCACAGGCACTTCTCGTCATGGAAGAAACCTGTGCGCCCCTTGCTCATGATGTGAGGCGACTCGCCAGATAACGCGCGAAATCGTGAATTTCGCGTTCGAGCCAGCTCAGCGGTCCCCGCCTTGCGAGCGGCGCCTTTGACCCCTGATAGATGCCCTCCACCACGACCTTGTCTTCGGCATTCACGCGGTCAAAGAAATCCGCAAGCTCCGCCACCCAGGCATCCCGGCCCTCACCCAGCACGGCGTGAACCTCGGGGGCAAGGGCTATGCCGAAGCGGAGCATGACCTCTCCGGGCCCAGCCGGTCGCAGAGAAAGATACCAGAGATGATCGGGCGCGAGCACATACATGTGGCTCGGGAAGATCGTGGGCAGCACCGACGTATGCCGCCACTTGCCCTGAAGTCTGGTATTGGACGGATGAGCCCGCCCATAGCGCGCATTCTCGTCTTTTGTAAAGGTTTGATAGGTGAAGGCGTCATGAACGTCCTCCGGAAACTCTGTGTCCTCAACGGGAAACCAAGCACCCACCGTCGCCTTGTGCGCGACCGGAAGATGGTAACCTTCCATGAAGTTTTCGTTCAGCAGTTTCCAGTTGGTCTTCCACACGTGATCCTGATGAACCACCGGAATGTATCCCGCCATTTCATAGGGACCCACCACGGGCAACAAGGGTGCCAGCAGGCTGGCAACCGACGGCGCATCGGGATTCAGCGTCACATAGATCCAGCCTTGCCATATTTCGGTGCGGATCTCAGTGAGCCGGTATTGTTTCTTCTCGAAGGCCGGGTCGCGGCCACCCATGTGGCCGGCGCCGATGACCTTGCCCTGCGTGTCATAAGTCCAGGCGTGATAGGGGCAGACGATGCGGGTCCCGCAACCTCCACGCCCCTCGACGAGAGGCATCATACGATGCAGGCAAACATTGGAGAAACTCCTGACCACGCCATCCTGGCCACGGACGGTGAACAGCGGCTGATCACCGATCGAAAAAGTGACATAGTCGCCTGCCTGCGGAATGTCTGCCGCAAGACCGGGGCAAAGCCACTCGCGGGCGAAGATCCGCTCCAGTTCAAGCCGGTGAACATCTTCGGACCAGTAGAGCAGCGGAGGAATCGTGTCAGCTTGCGAGAATGGCGCCGCCGCGACCGCCGCCAGCGTATCGAGGGCTTGCTTGACGTCCGACGGCAGTGTCATCGCTCGACCTCTCAATCCGGAATGACGGCCGTCACCTCAATCTCGACAATCCACTCAGGCCTGGCAAGCGCAGTGATGACCAGGCCTGTGGAGCAAGGGAACACGCCTTTCAGCCACTTGCCCATTTCCTGATATACATCCTGACGATATCGGATGTCCGTCAGATAGACGACAATGCGGCAGATGTGATCCATGTGACCACCTGCCTCTTCCATCAGCATCTTGATGTTCGCCATGGTCTTGCGGGTCTGAAGCGTGGCGTCACCGACATGGAGCGACTCGCGGGTGTCGAGGTCCTGAGCAACCTGCCCACGCAGGAACACCATCGAGCCCCGCGCGACGACGCCCTGACAGAGATCGTTATCGAGCTTCTGTTCGGGGTAGGTTTCCTTTGTATTGAAGGGGCGGATGCGTTTGTGGGCAGTCATTGTCTCGGTTCCTTGTCAATCAACGGTTGGCACGCCGGGACATTACTCGGCTGCCTGCTTGACCACACCCCAGATGTTATCCGAGAGGCCGCCCGCCTTCTGGGCAAATCTGAGCGTCTGGTTCCAGTCGAAGTTCCTGTAGACCGCAGCGGATTGCGCGAAGGGCGGCGACTGCGCGAAGAGCTGGAACGTCAGCCGATGTCCTGCATAGTCGGAATTGAGCAGGTCGCGCGCCAGCGCCAGCAGCTTCCGACGGTCATCGGCCTGCCACTCGTCATTGATGGTGTAGTATTTCTCCATCCACGGCTTGGTGTCGGGATTGTCGAACATGGCCGAGTCCGGGGTTACGCAGATCTGCCCGCCGCACAATTCGCGGGCAATGTGCATCATGCGCGGCAGATTGTTGAGTGCATGACACCGGCCAGTGAAGAGAAGCGACTGGTTCGGCATCAGGAGACCGTTGGGACTGCGCTCGCCGGTGGCAATGGCTGCCGTCAGATGGGCATTGATTCCCTCGCGCCAGACTGCGAGTTCCGACAGCTTCTCCTGTACGGCCTGTTGCTTGTCGAGGCCAGTCTGGCGGGCGTTCCACAGCGCAGCGCCGATCATCAGATCTGCATAGGAAAGGGTGCGCTGAACGAAGGGGAAGGCCGAATAGCGGTGCAGGGTCTGGCGGATGAAAGCTGCGGCACGGGTGTGCTGATAGAACAGCACGTCCTCCCAGGGGATCAGGACATTGTCGAGGATCATCAGCGTGTCGACCTCGTCGAACTTGTTCGACAGCGGATAGTCGCGTGCCGGAGCCCGACCGGTAAAACCGGTGCGGCAGATGTGCCTGACGCCTGGCGCATTCATCTTGACGATGCACCCCAGCGCATATTCAGACAGTTTCGCGTCACCCCAGTTGGCGATAGTGGGCTTGAGGAAGGCCTGATTGGAGTAGGCTGCGGCGGTCTCATATTTTGCGCCACGGATGATGATGCCGGCATCGGTCTCCCTGACCACATGCACCAGCATGTCCGGGTCCTGGTCCTGCGGCCGCTTGGAGCGGTCGCCCTTCGGGTCGGTATTCGCGGAGACGTGGAAAGGATCGTTCTTGATGGCGAGGTGAATGTGGCGTTCGATGTTCTGGGCAAAGCGCGGATCAATCTCGTTGAGAATGTCTTTTCCGTCCCAGAGCGACCACATCTCGCCAATCGTCTCGTCGCCCACCCGTGTGACAACGCCGCCGATGTCATGCATCACGGTGTCTACCGCCTTGCGCTTGTCCTCCCAATCCTTCTTTTCGAAAGGGAGACGAAGACCGATGGGGAAGCGCTCGCCCTTCTCCTCGAAGGTCATCACGTCACGGGTGGTGGCGTCGTGCTGCATGTCGTAGATACGCGCCCGTATATCGATAAGGGGTTTGGTCTGCGGGTGGCGCGTTACGTCCTTCACGCGTTCCCCGTTGATCCAGACTTCGCGTCCGTCGCGGATTGAGTCCCGATATTCTTCGCCGGTTCTGATCATGTTTCAGTTTCCTTCGTGATGGACGATACGCCGGAAGGCGCGATTGCAATAGACGAGGGGTTCTGCAGAGCCACGGTGCGCGGCCACCACGCGGCCAATGAAGATGCGGTGCGTGCCGGCATCGACATGCTGGTGGGTTTCACATTCGAACACGGCTGTGGCGTCCCGCACCAGTGGCAGACCCGTGGCACCCTCGAGCCATGTGTGATTTCCGAAATCGAACGGCCGGCCGGCGCGCGGCCGCCCGGAGAATGTCTCCGCATAGGCCCGGTTCTCGGCACCGAGCAGATTCACGGCGAAAAGACCATTGCCGTCGAGCGCTGCCACTGCGGGACTCTTCCTGTTGATGCAGACCAGCACCAAAGGCGGTTCGGCCGAGACCGAAGACACGGCACTGACGGTAAGGCCGTATCGACCAAGAGGCCCGTCCGTGGTCACCAACGACACACCGGTCGCCGCAAGCCCCATGGCGGCGATGAAGTCCTCCGCCGCAACCGGCGCCTTTCCCATCGCGTTCACCTGCCCGTTCCCTCCGTTCAGGACTTTGAACCTTGACATGATGCGGGTATTCGGAAAAATAGATTATGATGGACCATTGAATTGGTTAAATCTATGCTGCGCTTTACCTTACGGCAGATCGAATACGCCGTGACCATCTGGGACCATGGCTCGGTCGCTGCGGCCTCCACGCGCCTCGGTGTTGCCCAGCCCACGCTCTCTGCAGCACTGGCCAAGCTGGAGCAGCAAATGGGCCTCCAGATCTTCATACGTCATCACGCGCAGGGTGTGAGCCCCTCACCAGCCGGGCTGCGCTTTCTCACCGAGGCACGCAATCTGCTGAGCCATGCCCAGGATTTCCAGCGCGGCGTGGTTGCGGCCGGAAGCGCCGTCGAAGGCGAATTGTCGCTCGCCAGCTTCGCGACCATCGCCCCTGCCTTCGTGCCACCACTCATAAAGGGGTTCATGAGCCTCCACCCGGATGTGACTCTGCGCATGGCAGAGGGAACACAGACCGAACTCTATGCCGGCCTGCGCAGCGGCCTCCATGACGTGGCGCTGCTCTACGCCGTCGACATGGCAGAGGAATTCACATTTACCCCGCTCGCATCTCTGGCACCCCATGTGCTGCTGCCGGCGACCCACCAGCTCGCCCATCTGAAGCGTGTGCCGCTGGCGGCGCTGAAGGAGGATCCGTTCATACTTCTCGATATTGCGCCCAGCCGGACCTACTTCACGCGAATCCTGGATAGCGTCGGCATCACGCCACGCATCGCATTCGCCTCGCCGTCTCTCGAGGTGGTGCGGGGCCTCGTCGGTCAGGGCCTGGGCTACTCGATCCTTATCACCCGTCCGTTTGGTGATCATGCCTATGCCGGCGAGGAACTCGCCGTACGACCGATCGCAGAGGACGTCGAACAGGGTGTCATTGCCCTTGCAGCCCTGAAGCAATTGCGCAAGACACGCCTGGTCGCGGCATTCGAAAGTCACTGTGTGCAATACTTCAACACCATCGGAGCAGCATCATGACGGCGCCCACAGCCACGATCATCGGAGCGGGCATAGTCGGCATGTCGGCGGCCGCATTTCTGCAGCGCGAAGGCTATCGCGTCACGGTCATTGACCAGCTACCGCCGGGCGAGGGCTGTTCCTTCGGAAATGCCGGAGGACTTGCCTTCGCCGAAATTGTTCCGACGGTTCATCCGCGCATGCTGACGAAGATTCCGGGCTGGCTGATGGATCCCCTGGGTCCGCTCACCATCCGCTGGTCCTACTTTCCCAGGGCACTTCCCTGGTTCCTGGCTCTGGCCCGCAATTCGCTTCCCGACCGCGTGAGGGCCATCACTGCGGCACGCGCCAGCCTGGCCTTGCGCGTGGTGAGTGACTTCGAGACACTGCTCAAGGCAGCCGGAACGGCGGATCTCATCCAATATCAGGACACGCTGCGCCTCTACGACACCGAGGCCCAATACTTCTCCGAGGCGCCGGAGCGTGCTGCGAAGCAGGCCTATGGCTTCGAGACCCGGCGACTCTCGGGTGGCGAGGCGCGCGAACTGGAGTCGGCGCTTGGCGACAACGTCCACTGCGCAGCCTTCCATGGTGGCTGGTACTTCCTGACCAACCCCGGGCGCGCCGTCAAATCCATCGCGGCCGAAGTCGTGCGCAATGGTGGCGAAATCATTCAGGACGCCGTCGTGAGTCTTGTGCGCGAGGCAGGGCGCGTCGACACGATTCTTCTCAGGGATCGCGGGCGCCATCCGATTGATCGGCTGATCATATGCGCCGGAGCCTATTCGCATCTGCTTGCGCGGCAACTGGGCGAGAAGATCCCCCTTGAGGCCGAGCGCGGCTATCACATGGTTCTGCCCAATTCCGGCATCTCCCTCTCGCGCTCCATCACCTATGCGCGCTCGCCCGGAGCAGCGACGCCCATGGAGATGGGACTGAGACTCGCAGGTTCCGATGAATTCGCCGGCCTTGATGCGATCCCGGACTATCGGCGGGCCGACGCCTTATGGCGGAATTTCAAGGCGGTGCTTCCCGGCCTGAGGGCGCCCGACGATCAGACGACACGCTGGATGGGCCGCCGGCCGGGAACGCCTGACTCCCTGCCCGTCATCGGCCCCGCGAAGTCGGTCTCCAATGTGTGGTACGGTTTCGGCCATGGCCACATGGGTCTGACCTGGGGTCCATCGACCGGCAGGTTGCTCTCGGAGATCATCACGGGGCACAAGAGCAATATCGATCTGTCGCCATTCCATGCGGGCCGCTTTCAAGCCGGTACCCGATAAAACTGGACAAATCACCCCCATTTCGAATCAATAGCCGGTGATTCGCAGTGAGCTCGCGTCGGTGTTTTTGATGTCTCGCCGCCCGGGGCGGGCGGGGCAGCAGGGGAAAATCTTGGGCAAGACGCATATCGGCGAACTCTTCGTCAAGGAGCGGGTGCTGAAACTCCCTTCTCCCTGGCCAGACCGCTTCCGCATTGCCATTTCCGAGCGCCGTCTGCGGCTGATCATCACGTCCCTCATCGTTCTCTTCCTGCTGATGATGGGCGGCACACTGCTTGTACAGCTTATCCAAAGCCGCTCGGCCCATGTGGCAGAGCAGAACCGGCTCTCGACCATCTACGGACAGATGGTGGCCTTACGCATCAAGGCGGACATTGCAGCGGCCCGTGCCGGGGGCACAGAACCCGCGCCGCTGAATGCGGCCACGCTGGCGCGGCTTGTCCCGCCGGAGGCCTATTCCGAGGGGCGTTTCTTTGCTGTCATTGACAGCGTCGGCAACATTGCCGCCAGCGCACCCGCCGGCCGCGTCACGGACGGCATCCCCGTCACCAGTCTGCTTGCACCTGATTTCGTCACCTCGGCAACACTCAACAGCAGCGATATGGTACCTCTGCACATGGCATCCGGCGAAGACGCCTTTGTCGGGATGTATGATCTTGGTGACTATCCGGGAACCCTCGTGGTCCTGCAGCGGAAGGCGGATGTGCTCCAGGCCTGGAGGGCAGGCGTCACGCGGGTGACGGGATTGTTCGTTGTCAGCCTCCTGGTATTGATGCTGCTCGGCGGTGCGTTTCATTGGCAGGCCGCCAAGGCAGCCGAGGCCGATGAGATACTAGAGGTTGCCACAGCAAGGCTCGACAAGGCGCTGGACCGCGGCCAGTGCGGCATGTGGGACTGGGATATTGGCCAGGGCATCATCTTCTGGTCGCGCTCGATGTTCGATATCCTCGGTATGCCGGTGAAGGGCGATTACCTGAGCTTTTCCGAGGCCGTGAGCCGCATTCATGATAGTGACACCCAACTCGAGGAAGCCGTCGAGCAACTGCTCAACCGGCAGATCACATCATTCGACCGCGAATTCCGCATGCGCCATGAGGACGGCCACTATGTCTGGCTGCGGGCCCGCATGGCACTGGCCCCGGGCGGCGAGGAGAGCCAGACCCACCTCATCGGTATCGTCTTCGACATTTCTCAGCAGAAGCAGGCTGACCGCCTCAACAAGGAAGCTGAACTCCGCCTGATGGATGCGATCGAGAACATTTCGGAAGCCTTCGTTCTGTGGGACGCCGACAATCGGCTGGTTCTCTGTAATTCCAAGTACCAGCAGTTCCATTCTCTGCCACCCGAAGTCTGCCTGCCCGGAACGCCCTATGAAGATGTGGTCCGCAGCGCACGGGAACCCGCAATCCGCAAGCGCATCGGCATCAAGGGCGAGAGTGGCGAAGGCGGATCCTTCGAGGTTCAGCTCGCTGACCGGCGCTGGTTGCAGATCAACGAGCGGCGCACCAAGGACGGCGGGTTCGTATCCGTCGGAACCGACATCACGGCCCTGAAGCTACAGGAAGAGCGCCTGCGCATGTCCGAGCGCGAACTGATGATGACGGTGCGCGACCTGCAGAAGGAACGCTTGCTGGCCGACCAGCAGGCACAGCGGCTGGCGGATCTTGCTGACAAATATGCCCGCGAAAAGACCCGCGCCGAAGCCGCCAACCGCTCGAAGTCCGAGTTCCTTGCCAACATGAGCCACGAACTCCGCACGCCGCTCAACGCAGTCATCGGCTTCAGCGAGGTTATGCTGGCCCAGATGTTTGGCCCGATGGGCTCGGAAAAGTATGCCGAATACGCCCGTGACATCCACAAGAGCGGCCAGTTCCTTCTCGACGTCATCAACGACATTCTCGACATGTCGAAGATCGAGGCAGGGCGCATGCAGCTCGAATGCGACACACTTGATCTCAATGTCGTGCTCGACGAGGTGATGCGGCTTGTGGGACCGCGCGCCTACGAAGGCCACATCAGCATCGAGCGTGACGTGATGGCGGGCCTTTCCCTGTGGGCCGACCGTCGCGCCGTGAAGCAGGTGCTGATCAACCTGCTGTCCAATGCTGTCAAGTTCACGCCCGAGGGCGGCAGGATTACGATCACAGCCACACGCCAGGGCGGCTATGTCGCCGTCGCGATCCGTGATACCGGCATCGGCATCCCGGCGCGGGACATCGAGAAACTGGGGCGGCCCTTCGAACAGGTGGAGAACCAGCTCACGAAGAGCAAGGGCGGTTCAGGACTCGGCCTGGCGATCTCGCGTTCCTTCGTCGAACTGCATGGCGGCTCCCTCACGATCCGCAGCGTCATGGGTCAGGGCACCGAAGTGACCGTCACATTCCCGATGCAGCAGGCGGACGTGAAAGTCGCCTGATCAGGGCTCCTCCGGCTGAGAGCCTGTCTTGGAGGTCTGCCTGCCTTGCCCTTCGCGCATCCGCAATTGCGCAGCCAGATCCTTGCGCTCCTCGGCCGACAGCGCGGCGATGACCCGCAATGCCGCCTGGCCACCACTCTGGGCAAGTGTACCCCCCGTCGCAGCGAAACCCTCGACGGCGGCAGTCACGCGAGCCGCCTCGTAGGGATCAGCTTCGAGGGCGTCGGCCAGAGTGATGATCTGTGCGCGGGCTGCACGTCTCAATTCACGGAAAGACTTCTGTTCACCACGGATGATGGCGAGGACTTCTCCCCGCCGATGACCATCGAGGCCTGAAAGGAACTTGCGCGGCACGAGTTGCATTTGCGATCCCATGCTGAAACGCCCAGCCCCATCGCTTGCGAGGTAGCGCGCCACGCCGGCTCCCACCAGCAGCAGGTTCAGGCCCAACGACGCCACCAGAGCGATCCTTATCCATCGCTCACGCCAGTCTGGGGCAGTTGATCCCTGCACGGCACTCATGACAGGTTCTCCCCGGCGACTGCCTCTGCCTCACCCATGCCGCCCAATTCGTCCATCGGAAAATCCTCGCTGAAGGCCAGACCATCGGTAATGGCGGCCGGAAGAATGAAGTCGAGCCGGCCCTGTGCGCCGAGATAGACACCCAGCAACAGTGAGGCCGCAAGCGGCAGGGCGGCAAGACGCCAGTTATCTCGCCGTTGCGTTGCCTTGACGGATGTGACCAATTGCGGTTCCCGCGCGATCCGCGCCATGAGCCGCTCCGCCGCGCCCAAGGGTGGGTTTGCACCCTGCGCCAGCCTCAGAATGCGGATGATGTCATCATCGCCGTCCTCGCGCGGCACTCGGCCCTTGTTCTCATGCCCCTGTTGCATCTTGCTTTCTCACGATCCTGTTTCCGTCAGCCCATCGAGCAGCATGCGCCACTGCCCGGCGAGCCTGTCCTTCAGGCTGCGGCGCGCCCGCGCCAGCAGCGATTCCAGCGCATCGATGCTCACTTCCATGATATCCGCAGCCTCCGCATTTGGCATGTTCTCGAAGTAAACCAGCGCCAGGGCCTGTCGCTGCCTGTGCGGCAACTCCGCGAGGGCCGCATCGACAAGGCGTGAGGCCTCGGCGCGCGCCAGCGGCGCGTCGGGCCTCGCCTGGGGATCCACGGGTTCCGGGCCCTCTTCGAGCGTTGCAAGGCTGGGCCGGCGCGCCCGGTCGATGGCCGCATTGGCCACCACACGCATCAGCCAGCCCTTCAGTGCCGCGGCGTCGCGAACCTGACGCGGGTTCCGCCACAGCTTGATGAAGGCCTCCTGTGTGAGGTCTTCGGCTGTGGCGGCATCGCCCGCCATCCGCCAGGCCAGCCGGTAGACTGGCTGGTAATGGCGGCTGACAATCTCTGCAAAGGCCGAGGACGCGCCACCGGCGGCGGCCATCAACAGGCCGGCATCCGTCATCTCCCCGAAGGCCGAGGCATCGCGCGTCAAGATCTGGCCCGAACCCTTGTGTCAGTTGCCGGTTTCTCCCGTAGCGGGTTTTGCAGCCTTGACAAGGCGGAACTGCCGCACTTCTTCAACCGTCACGGCACCATCCTTGTCGGTGTCTGCGGCCACGATCAACCGCTCGATGGCGGCGTCGAGCTCAGCGCGCGAGATCTGCCCGTCCTTGTCCGTGTCGAGCCTGGCCATTAGCCGGTCGCGCCGCCGCTCCAGCGCCCTCTTGAATGCGGCCTCGATCTCCGCCGCGGTCAGTTCACCATTCTTGTCGGTATCGAGCCTCACGAAGCGGCGTTCCACCTTGGGGGTCAGTTCCGCCGCCGTGATCTTGCCGTCGGCATCGACATCGGCCTTGCTAAACCCATCGGCCGAATTCGGAAGATAGGGCTCCATGGCAATGCCAGGCGCTGGCAGCAAGACAACGCCTGCGAGCAGGGCAAGGGCTTGGGCAAAACGGGTCATGGACGGGTCCTCCTGTGCTTGTCCGAAGAACAGGACGTTGCAGGGGTCCGAAATCCGTCGCTGAAACCTAGCCGGCGTGTCCGACCAGACGGTCGAACAAGGTGGCGACCTGCGCTTCGGTCTCGAAGAGAAGCGACTCCGCTGCCGCGAGCCCCGGCGAAGCGGCTGCACTCGCCACCAGATGATTGAGCGCGGGAAGGGCCTTGTCCGGCTCATAGGGGCCGTCCAGGCACAGGCGCAGAACCTGCGTCAGCCGATGGTACAGCAACCCGGCGGACTTCAGCGCGGCGTAATCGGCATCGACGATCAGCCCCGCGGTGTGCAATCGTTTAAGTGCGGCCATCGTATTGGTGTCCAGCACACCGGGCTGCGCCGGCGCATGGATCAGCTGCAGCGTCTGCGCGATGAATTCGAGCTCCACCAGACCGCCGCGCACCCGCTTGATGTCCCAGAGACCAGTCGAGCCCTGCTCCCGGATCATGAGCCTGCGCATCGTCACCACATCGTCCCTTACGGTTGCGGCTGCGCGAGTTTCGCACAGGGCCTGCCGGATGTGGCGTGTCAATTCATTCATCAGACCTGCATCGCCGCATATGGCGCGGGCCCGTGTCAGTGCCAGTTTCTCCCAGGTCCAGGCGGAATCTCGGTGATAGCTTGCAAAGCCCTCCAGGCTGGCTGCCACCGGTCCCTTGCTGCCCGAGGGCCGCAACCGCATGTCCACATCATAGAGGACCCCTTCCGCTGTTGGCGCAGCCAGCGCCGCAATGAGCCGCTGCGTGAGGCGCGCGTAGTACTGCCCGATACTGAGTGGTTTCGGGCCGAGACTCATCTCTGCGCCCGGTTGCGCATCATAAACGATGATGAGATCAAGGTCCGAACCCGCGGTCATCTCGCGGCCGCCAAGCTTGCCCATGGCGATCACCGCGCTGCGCCCACCCGGCACCTTGCCGTGCCGGCGCTCCATATCCGCCGTCACGGCAGCATGCAGCCGGGCGAGCAGCAGTCCCGCCAGTTCAGAAAAGGCCGTGCCCGCCTCCACCGCGCTCACCGTTTCCGACAGCACCCGCACGCCGATGCGGAAAGCCTGTTCCTTGCCCACCACGCGGGCCCGGTCAGCCAGTTCATCGAGCGGCAGATCATCGGTCATCACCGGGGCGATGGATTGCGCAATCTCGGCTTCGGAGGGCATGGCGCCGAAGAAACCGGGGTCGAGCACGGCATCGAGCACCTTCGGCCTGCGGCTCAATTGCTCGGCGAGCCGCGGCGCACTCCCCAGAATGGTAGCCAGGAGATCGAGCAGACGCGGATTGGCCTTGAGCAGCGAGAATAGCTGCACACCTGCGGGAAGCCCCCCGAGGAACCGGTCAAAGGCCAGGAAAGCACGGTCTGCATCGCCCATTGCAGCCAGCGCCGCGAGCAGCTTCGGCATCAATTCCGTGAGCAGTTCACGCGCCCGGGCGCTGCGGGTGGCGGCATATCGGCCGAAATGCCAGCCGCGGATGGTGGCCGAGACTTCGCTGGGACTCCGATAGCCCATATGCGCCAGCGTCTCGATGGTCTCGGGATCGTCCTCACCGCCGGTGAACACCAGGCTTCCCTGATCGGCCGACAACTCCTCCGCCTGTTCGAAGAGCCTCGCATAGTGCCCCTGAACACACTCGAGCCAGCCCCGGATCTCGGCATCGAAGGCCTCGGCATCGGCGTGGCCCGAAAAGCGCGCCAGCGCGGCGAAGGCGAGATCGTCGGCAGGCAGGACATGGGTCTGCTCGTCATTCACCATCTGCACCCGGTGCTCGAGCGTTCGCAGGAAGCGATAGGCCTGCTTGAGCTCATCTGCCGCCCCGGCGCTGATCCACTGCGCGGCGGCCAGGGCATCGAGCATGGCGAGCGTGCCGCGCCCCCTGAGCGTGGGGTTCCGCCCGCCTGCAATGAGTTGCTGCGTCTGCACGAAGAATTCAATCTCGCGGATGCCGCCGCGCCCCAGCTTGATGTTGTGACCCCTGACCTTGATCTCGCCATGGCCTTTCACGGCGTGGATCTGCCGCTTGAGGGACTGCACATCCGCGATCGCCGCGAAGTCGAGATACTTGCGCCACACATAGGGCGTCAGCCTCTTGAGAAACTCTTCGCCCAGCGCCACGTCCCCGGCCGCCGCGCGCGCCTTGATCATCGCCGCGCGCTCCCAGTTCTGGCCCTGGTTCTCATAATAGATGCCAGCCGCCTCGATGGAGATCGCAGCCTGCGTGGCGCGCGGGTCAGGCCTCAGGCGCAGGTCGGTGCGGAACACATAGCCATCCTCCGTCACGTCCTGCATGAGTTGCACGAGACGGCGCGTGAACCGCACGAAGAACGTCGCAGCCTCCGAGGAATCCGGCAACAGAGGTGTCAGCGGATCATAGAGGATGATCAGGTCGATATCGCTCGAATAGTTGAGTTCGCGGGCACCCTGCTTGCCCATGGCGAGCGCGACATATCCGCAGCCCTGCGCCGGCCGTGCATGATCGGTAAGCGTTACCTTGCCTTGCCGTGCTGAATCGGCGAGCAGCCAGCATACCGCAGCCTGCAACGCGGCATCTGCAAAGGTGGTGAGCGCGTCCGTCACCTGCTCTACCGGCCAACGGCCCGACAGATCGGCCACCGCGATGAGCAACGCCACGCGTTTCTTGGCCATTCGCAGCGCGCGCATGACTTCGGCCTGGGACAGCGCCCCGTCCACGGATGCAAGACCCGATATCTCCGCATCCAGGAGTGCCTCGGGTGCTTGGTGGAACACGGCCGCAGCATAGTCCGGATCGCGCAGCATCAGTTGACGGAGATAGGGCGACCCGGTGGCAATCGCCTCGGCAAGCGGTCGCGCCTGCGCCGTCATGAGGCTCTCGGGCAGCAATGAACGGTTCGGCTCGGCAGGGCCAGCGTCGGGCAGAGCCAGCGGCGGGGAAATCGGCATGGCGCTTTTCTAGCGCAGTGCATCGGCAAGAGGAACCCTGCATGGCCCCACCTCAATTTCAGGCCCTTCGCCCTATCCCCTGTAAACCGGAAGCACCAGTTTCGCCGCAAGGCCAGGCGCGTTGTCCTCGAGCAGCAGCGTACCCCTGTGCAGCTTCATGACGCCCGAGACCAGGCTCAGGCCCAGACCATTGCCCGGCTTCGTCCGGCTGGCGTCGAGCCGCACGAAGCGTTCGGTCACGCGGGTCCTGTCCTCCGGCGCAATGCCGCCTCCGCGATCGGCGACCGTGATCACCACGCGGTCGCCCTCGATGGCGCCGCTCACCCGGACGTCGGGTCGCGCGCCATCCGCCGCACCATATTTCAGGGCGTTGTCGACCAGATTGGTGAGCGCCTGGGCGAGCAGCTGGCGGTCAGCCAGCACCCTGAGGCCCGGCGTCACATCGCTGAACAGGCGTCCGCCCTCCTCTTCCGCCATGGGCGCGTAAAGTTCCACCACGTCGTCGATGATGGTGCTGGCGTCGATGGCGGCAAGACCGCTGCGGGACTGTCCGGCCTCGGCGCGGGCGATCGAGAGCAGCGCGTTGAAGGTTTCGAGCATCCGGTCGCTGTCGTCCACCGTATCCTCGAGTGCCTGGCGATAATCCTGCTCCTCTCCGGAGCGAAGCGCGGCCTCGACCCGCGCCTTGATGCGCGTGAGCGGTGTCCGAAGGTCATGGGCCACGTTGCTGGAGACTTCCTTCATGCCTGCCATCAGGCTTTCGATCTGCTCGAGCATTTCATTGAGAGCCAGCGCCAGCCGGTCGAGTTCGTCGTTGGAACCGGCCACCGGCATGCGCCCGGCCATATTGCCCGCCATGATGGAACGGCTCGCCTCGGTGATGGCGTCGACCCGCTTCAGGAAATTGCGGCTCATGAGCAAGCCGCCGCCGAGTCCCAGCACCAGGGCGATGGCCAGCGCATAGAAGATGGTCTGGCGAATGATGGTGGCGAATTGCCGGAGTGCGGCCACGTCGCGGCCCACCACCAGCTCGAAGCCGCCCGCCAGCTGGGTGTAGAAGGCCCGCGCCACGTGATTTTCGCTGAGCTGGCCCTTCTCGACCTTGAGCGGAAACTCGATCCAGTTGGCGTCATCACGCGGAATGGCAGGCAGATTGTCGAGATTGCCGGCTACCCGCTCGCCCGAGGGCGAGGTCAGGAGATAGACCGCGCCGCTGTCATCGCTGCTGCGCCGCCGGATCGTGTCGATGATGCCGTTGAGGCCGCGCAGGCGATACTGGTCGGCCAGGGCCTGCACCTCGGTGCGGATCGTCTCGTCGGTCTGCCGCTCCAGCAGAACCGCCGTGTTCCAGTAGACATAGCCCAGAAGCGCGCCCACCGAGAGCACGAACAGCGCGAGATACAGCGCCGCGAGGCGGAAGGTCGAACTGCGGAGGAGCTTGACCCGCGCGGTCACGTATCACGGATCATGTAGCCCGCGCCGCGCACGGTCTGCAGGATGGGCTCGTCATGGCCCTTGTCGATCTTGGCGCGCAGCCGCGAGATGTGAACGTCGATGACATTGGTCTGCGGGTCGAAGTGATAGTCCCAAACGTTTTCAAGGAGCATGGTGCGCGTCACGATGTGACCGGCATTGCGCACCAGATACTCGAGCAGCTTGAACTCGCGTGGCTGGAGGAGGATGGGCTTTCCCGCCCTGGTCACGCTCCGGGTCAGCAGATCGATTTCGAGATCGGCTGCGCGCAGCTTCGTGGCTTGCGGGGTTTCCCGCGCACGGTGACCAAGGTTCTCGATGCGGGCGAGAAGTTCCGAGAAGGCATAGGGCTTGCCCAGATAGTCGTCGCCCCCGGCGCGCAGGCCCTTCACCCGCTCATCGACGTCGGCCAGCGCCGACAGGATCAGGACCGGGGTCATGATGTTGTGCTCGCGCAGCTTGCGGATGACGGTGAGGCCGTCGATCTTCGGGAGCATGCGGTCGACGATCAGGACGTCATGCACTGCCTCGAGCGCCATGCCGAGGCCCTCCTCGCCGTCCGCGGCATGGTCTGCCACATGGCCGGCCTCCGCTAGGCCCTTCACAAGCCAGCCAGCGGCTTCGCGGTCGTCCTCGATGACAAGAATGCGCATGGGCTGGCGGGTGGTCTTGGCTGTCCAGACAGTGGGTTCGAGCTCTCTTACTTGCATGTTCCAACTCCTGTGAAAAGGGGGCGGCGCGGAAGCGTCATGATCCCTCCGGGTTCATGGGCTTCCGCGCCTGAAGGTACGCGAGACGGGGAGCGGGGATGGGGGGCGTTGTCCCGCGTACACTCTTGGCGTCAGCCCTTGGCGGCTGGCAGCGCGACGAAGCGCTGGCCGTCCTCGGTCTTCACCAGCATCAGCACGCGCTTCTTTTCATTCGACTTCAGCGCATCGCGGACGTCCGAGGGGCTGTGCACTTCCTTGCCGGCTACTTCCAGGATGGTGTCCCCAGCCTTGAGGCCACGCTCGGCCGCAGCGCTGTCCGGCGCCACATTGGTGACCGTCACGCCGGCTCCGTCCTCGGCGGGTACCAGCTTCAGGCCGAGGCCTGCAACCGACACGCCCTTGGCTTCATCCTCGGCGCCGTCCTTGGATGCCATCTTGGGGTCGGTCGGCATGTCGCCGATCTTCACCGAGATGTCCATGGTCTTGCCGTCACGGACGAGCGTCACCGGAATGGTGTCACCAGGCTTCACCTGGGCCACCTTGCGGGCCAGATCGCGCGAGTCCTTGATGTCCTTGCCGTTGAACGACAGGATCGTGTCGCCCTGGCGGATGCCGGCGGCGAGCGCGGGCGAGTCCTCGGTCACGTCGGCCACGATCGCGCCCTTCGCATCCTCGAGACCCAGGCTTTCGGCAATGTCCTCAGTCACCGGCTGGATCTGGACGCCCAGCCAGCCACGGGTCACCTTGCCATCGGACTTGAGGCTCGCGATCACGCTCTCGGCAGTCGAGGCCGGGATGGCAAAGCCAATGCCCACCGAGCCGCCCGAGGGCGAGAAGATGGCCGTGTTGATGCCGACCACCTCACCTTCCAGGTTGAAGGCGGGGCCACCGGAGTTGCCACGGTTGATGGCCGCGTCGATCTGCATGAAGTTGTCATAGGGGCCCGAGCCGATGTCACGTCCCAGCGCCGAGACGATGCCGGTGGTCACCGTACCGCCAAGGCCGAAGGGGTTGCCAACCGCCATCACCCAGTCGCCGACGCGCGGCTCTTCCTTTGTGAAGGAGACATAGTCGAACGCCTTGTCGGACTTGATCTTGATGAGCGCAAGGTCGGTCTTGGGATCGGTGCCGATCACCTCGGCATCATATTCCTCGCCGTCCTTCAGGGTCACGGACACCTGATCGGCATCCTTGACCACATGGTTGTTGGTCACCGCATAGCCATCAGCCGAGATGATGAAGCCGGAGCCCACCGCCATCCCACCCTGCGGCCGCTCGCCCTCGCCATCGCCGCCGGGCATGCCGTTGCGGAACTGCGGGAACTGCTTGAAGAACTCGCCGAAGCCTTCCGGCATGTTCGGCATCTGCTTCTTTCCTTCACCGTCTTCAGACGAGGCCGCCGCATTGGCGAACTTCACCTGTACGTTCACGACTGCCGGCATCACCCGCTCAACGAGGTCGCCGAACCCCTTGGTCGGGTCCACAGCCTCAGCGCTCAGCTGGCTTTGCGCGGTGGCGGGGGTCACGGGCAGAACGGAAATTGCTGTCACCAGCGCCGTGGCGGCCATCAATCCGGCGGCAAATGCGCCGAGCGCCTTGGGGGCAGTGCGGGTTGAATTCGAGGTCATTCCTTGCTCTCCATCGAAGTTGTTGGCTCGATGATCTGAAGCTAGGGTGCCGCGCCTTACAGCCGCCTGTCCGGACGATGAACTTTCGGTAAGTCTTGCGTCAAACCCGGGGCTCTTCCAGGGCCTTGTCGAGAAGTTGGCGCTCAGCCTCGGTCAGCGGCGCCTCGGGCGCCGGTCCAGCAGCGCGGCGACGGCGCAGCAGAAGCCCGGCGGCGATCAACAGAACCGCAAAGGGGCTGCCCCATAACAGAAGCGTTTCGCCCGACAGTTGCGGCTTCAGCAGCACGAATTGGCCGTACCGTTCGACCACGAACGCCATGATCTCGGCGTCAGTCTTGCCCTCAACCAGCTGTTCGCGCACCAGACTGCGGAGATCGCGCGCCAGCGGCGCCTCCGAATCATCGATCGACTGGTTCTGGCAGACGAGACACCGCAGTTCAGCCGAAATCGCCCGGGCGCGCGCCTCGAGGGCCGGATCCTTCAGAAGTTCCTCAGGCGTGAGCGCCAAGGCCGGTGCCAGGCCTGCCAGAAACGCTGCAGCGATGAGAAGGGGCCTCATTCCGCCGCCACCGCCTGAACTGCCACGGCGCGACGCGGCGCTCCGACACGATAGCGCCGGTCGGAGAGCGAGAGCAAACCGCCGATGAACATCACCAGCGCCCCCAGCCAGATGAGATTGACGAACGGGTTGTAATACATCCGTACGGCGCGTGCTCCGTCCGCGGCCTCGTCGCCCATCACCACATACACATCGCCCGGCAGCGTCTGATAGAGGCCCACTTCCGTCGTGGGCATGCCGGACGGCTTGAAGGCGCGCTTCTCCGAACGCAACGTCACGATCGGGTGTCCGTCCCTTGTCACCTGAAAATTTCCCACCTGCCCGGTGTAGTTGGGGCCCGTCAGCGGCGACTCGCCAATGAACGTCACCTTGTAGACCCCGACATCGGCCGACTCGCCCGGCTTCAGCGCCACGATCACTTCGATGCGCCACAGTGAAATGGCAATGATGCCAGCCGTGACGATGCCCAGCCCACCATGAGCCAGCACGGTTCCCAGCGCAGAACGCGGCAGGCCCGTGAGGCGCTGCCAACTCGTGGCAAGAGGCGCCCTGAACAGGCTGATCTTGGCCGCCAGATCAGTGAGCGCGCCGAACACGAGCCAGGCTGCGACCGCCATGCCCACGGGTGCCAGCCACGGACCCCGCACCTGCAGGGCGAACACCGCAAAGCCCACCGCCAGGGCAAGCGCCAGCGCCGCCCACAGCCGCCGCAGGGCAAGGCCAATATCGCCGCGCTTCCAGGCGAGGAATGGCCCCACAGGCACGAGCAGCAGCAGCGGCAGTATGATGGGCCCGAACGTGAGATTGAAATAGGGAGGCCCGACCGAGATCTTGTCGCCGTTCAGCGTCTCCAGGGCCAGCGGATAGAGCGTGCCCACGAACACCGCGAGGCACGCGACGCACAGCAGCAGATTGTTCGCAACCAGGCTTCCCTCGCGGCTCACTGGCGCAAACAGTCCACCTGCCTTGAGCGACTGCGCGCGCCAGGCGAACAGCGTGAGCGCCCCGCCGATGAACACGCACAGGATGATGAGAATGAACAGGCCGCGCTGCGGATCGACGGCGAAGGCATGAACCGAGGTCAGCACGCCGGAGCGCACCAGGAATGTGCCGACGAGCGACAGCGAAAAGGCAAGGATCGAGAGCAGCACGGTCCAGATCTTGAGCGCGTTGCGCTTCTCGACCACCACGGCGGAATGGATCAGTGCCGTGGCCACAAGCCATGGCATCAGGCTGGCGTTCTCGACCGGATCCCAGAACCACCAGCCACCCCAACCCAGCTCGTAATAAGCCCACCAAGAGCCCATGGCGATCCCGATGGTGAGAAACATCCAGGCCGCCAGCGTCCACGGCCTCACCCAGCGCGCCCAGGCGGCATCGACGCGTCCCTCGATGAGGGCCGCCACCGCGAAGGCGAAGGCGATCGAGAGGCCGACATAGCCCGCGTAGAGAAAGGGCGGGTGGAAGGCGAGTGCGGGGTCCTGCAGGATCGGGTTGAGGCCGTTGCCTTCGATGGGCGGCGGATCAATCCGCAGGAATGGATTGGACGTCAGCACGATGAACAGCAGGAAGGCCAGCCCAATTGCGCCCTGCACCGCCAGCACCCGGGCGCGCAGTCCGAGCGGCAGGTTGCCGCCGAACAGCGCCACCGCGCTGCCATAGAGGGCAAGGATCAGCACCCACAGCAGCATCGAGCCTTCGTGGTTTCCCCATACCCCGCTGATCTTGTAGAGAAACGGCTTGGCCGAATGGGAATTCTCGAACACGTTCGAGACCGAGAAATCCGAAACCACATAGGCATGGGTCAGCGCTGCGAAGGCAACGGCGATCAGCACGAATTGCAGCAACGCAGCCGATATCCCTGCCCGCATCAGTCCGGCATGCCCGGTCTGCGCGCCGTAGAGCGGTGCGAGAAACTGGTAGAGCGCCACGCCCACGGCCAGGATCAATGCGAAGTGACCGATCTCGGTGATCATTGTTCCGCCCCCTTCCCGAGTTTGACGCCCTTTTCCTTGAGGCTTTCAGCCAGTTCACGCGGCATGTAGTTCTCGTCGTGCTTGGCGAGCACCGTATCCGCGACGAAGCTGCCGTCCTCCTGCAGCGTACCTTCCGTCACCACCCCCTGCCCCTCCCGGAACAGGTCAGGCAGGATGCCGTTGTACGACACCGTGATGGTGGCGATCTGATCAGTCACCACGAAGCTCGTCTGCGTGCCCGGACCCTTCTGGACACTGCCATCCTCGACCATGCCGCCCAGCCGGATGCGCTGGCCCGGCTTGACGCCGGTTTCAGCAAGATCGCTCGGCGTGTGAAAGAAGGTGATGGTTCCGGAGAGCGCGTAGAGCACCAGTCCGGCGGCCAGGCCCAGCACGGCGAGACCGCCAAGGATCATCGAGAGCCGTTTCTGCTTGCGGGTCATTCGAGCTTCATCTCCCGTCCGAGCGCCGCGATCTGGGCAAGGGCGTCCTCATTGCCGCTGTATTGCGCGAGCGCCTTGTCATAGGCGGCCTTGGCCTTGTCGGTATCCCCCAGCACAACGCGGGCACGGATCAGCCGCAGCCAGCCAGCGAGATCGTCCGGATTGGCCTTCAGCTTCTCGTCGAGCCCGTCAACCATGGAGCGGATCATCGCCTGCTGGTCGTCAGCGCTCATGCCGGCCGCATCCTGCATGGTCTGGGCATCGAGCGCCGGCGGCCGCGCGTTCATGTCCTGCAGCTCGGCCGTCAGCATGGGGCGCCATGGCGCATCGATCGGCGTATCGGCGAGAAAGGCCTCGAAGGCGGCGCGGGCCGCATCGGTCTTGCCCTCCTGCTTCAGTGCCAGCGCGTCATAGAAGCGGGCCTTGGGCAGCGTCGGATCGATCGCCAGCGCCTTCTTGAACTCGGCATGGGCATCCGTCGAGACCAGGCCCTGGCCAGCCAGCACGAGCGCCTCGCCATAATCCGCCATGACGGCAGCATTGTCCGGCGTCAGGCGCAGGATGTTGCGTTCGGCCACCACCAGGTCATCCCAGCGCTCGCCCCTGCGGTAAGCGGGCGCGAGAACCTTCCAGCCTTCGAGGTCGTCGGGATTCTCCGCCAGATGCAGCTGCACCTTGGCGATGAGCGCATCATAGTCGCCCTTGTCCTCGGCCTCGGCCATGCGCTGCGTGAGCGGCACGTCTGCAAGCCCCGGGCTGCCCGCCTTGAGATAGAGCGGCAGCGCAGCCAGCGGCACAAGCACCGCCAGCGCCAGAGCCACGATGGGCGTCGCCGCGCCGGCCCGCGGCCCGGGTTCGGAGCCAGAGACTGCGATCAGCCGGCGAGCGATCTCGTTGCGCGCCGCCTCTGCCTCGGCCGGACCGATCATGCCGCGCGCCGCGTCGCGCTCGAGCTCGGCCAGCTGGTCGCGGAACACGGCGCGGTCATGGGCGTTGCGGTCCGCACGCGGCTCGCGCGCCCGGCCGGTGACGGCGGGCAGCAGAAGCGCGGCGAGCACGGCTGCGGTCATGGCCGCAAAGACAATCCAGATCATGGTGAACTATGAGATATTCCCGTAGGGGGTATTAAAGCAATTCATCCTTGCACACCATTTCCCGGTCGCATTGTCGCATGATGGCCCCCGGGCGTCGGAAAACCCTTTGTAGCACCGCCTTGCTTTTGTTAGATACGGCGCAGTTGCAAGGATTGCACCCCCATGAAACCGCGCTACTCCCTTTTTTCGCTCGCGCGAAACGCCATGAACTATCACAAGGACTGGGAGCGCGCCTGGCGCTCGCCCAATCCCAAGCCGGAATATGACGCCGTCATCATCGGGGCCGGCGGCCATGGTCTGGCCAGCGCCTACTATCTCGCGAAGAATCACAAGATGACCAACATTGCGGTCATCGAGAAGGGCTGGCTCGGCGGCGGCAACACCGGCCGCAACACCACCATCATCCGCTCCAACTATCTCCAGGACCCCTCCATCGCCATCTACGAACTGGCGCGTTCGCTCTACGAGGACCTGTCGCAGGATCTCAACTACAACGTCATGTTCAGTCCGCGCGGCGTGCTGATGCTGTGCCAGACGCAGCATGAGTTCCGTGCCTTCCAGCGTACCGCACATGCCAACCGGCTGGCGGGCCTCGATTGCCGCATGGTGACGCCGCAGGAAGTGAAGGAGATCGTCCCCATCGTCAACGACGATCCCAATTGCCGCTACCCCATCCTCGGCGCCTACTACCAGCCGCGCGGCGGCACCGGCCGCCATGACGCGGTCGCCTGGGGCTATGCCCGCGGCGCCGACGCGATGGGCGTCGACATCATCCAGAACTGCGAGGTTACCGGCATCCAGCGCGACGGCGGCCGCGTGACCGGCATCGAGACCACGCGCGGCGTCATCCGCACCCGGAAGATCGGCGTCGTCACGGCTGGCCATGTCTCCACCATCATGGACATGGCGGGCGTGCGCATGCCGATCGAGAGCCAGTGTCTGCAGGCGCTTGTCTCCGAGCCGATCAAGCCTGTGATCGACTGCGTGGTCATGGCCAACACAGTGCACGGCTACATCAGCCAGTCGGACAAGGGTGAACTCGTCATTGGCGGCGGCACCGACCCCTACAACAACTATTCGCAGCGCGGCTCCTTCCCTGCCCTGGAGCACACGGTGACGGCGCTGGTCGAGACCTTCCCCATCATCTCGCGCCTGCGCATGCTCCGCCTGTGGGGCGGCATCGTCGACATGACCGGTGACCGCTCGCCGATCATCTCCAAGACGCCGGTCGAGGGTCTTTATGTCAATTGCGGCTGGGGCACCGGCGGCTTCAAAGCCATTCCCGGCTCCGGCTGGGTGTTCGCCGACACCATTGCCAATGACCGCCCGCACCCCATCGCCGAGCCGTTCGGCCTCAACCGCTTCCAGGAAGGCCGCCTGATCGACGAGAGCGTCGCGGCGGCGGTCGCCCACTAGGAGGGAAAACGAGATGCTTGTCGTCAAATGCCCTGTCTGCGGCGCTGAAGGTGACGAAACGGATTTCCACGCCGGCGGCCAGGCCCACGTCCGCCGCCCGGCCTCGCATGATCCCGCACATGTCAGTGACGAGGAGCAGCGCGACTATCTGTTCATCCGCATCAACCCCAAGGGTCTGCACTTCGAGCGCTGGCGCTGCGACCGCGGCTGCGGCAAGTGGTTCCACGCCGCGCGCGATACCGTGACCCTCGAGTTCAAGGCCTTCTACGGCATCACCGAACTGCCGCCCGCGGATGTGATCGCTGAGGCCAAGGGTCAGTGGGCGGAGTATTTTGCCAAGAGGCTCAAGGCGGAGAAGCAGGCATGAGCAAACCCTATCGCCTGAGCGCCGGCGGCAGCCGCATCGACCGTAACCGCAGGGTCTCCTTTTCATTCGATGGCCGGCAGTTGACGGGCTTTGCGGGCGACACGCTCGCCTCTGCGGTCTCGGCCGCGGGCCAGCGCGTTTTCGGCCGCAGCTTCAAGTATCACCGCCCGCGCGGCGTGGTGGGCCTCGGTGCGGAAGAGATGAACGCCCTCGTCGGCGTCGGCGAGGGAGCGCGCCACGAGCCCAACCTGCGCGCCACCCAGGTCGAGATCCACGACGGCCTCACCGCCGTCTCGCAGAACCGCTGGCCCTCGCTCACCTTCGACATCGGCGCGGTCAACAATACCTTCTCGCGCTTCATTCCCGGCGGCTTCTACTACAAGACCTTCATGTGGCCGGCATCCTTCTGGAAACATGTCTATGAGCCCTTCATCCGCCGTGCGGCGGGGCTGGGCAAGGCGCCCGAGGGCCGCGACCCGGACAGCTACGAGCAGATCCATGTCCATTGCGACGTTCTCGTGGTCGGCGCAGGCGTGGCGGGTCTTGCAGCTGCGGAGGCGGCGGCGAAAGCTGGCGCGCGCGTCATCATCGCCGACGAAAACCCCGTGTTTGGCGGCCTCGCCGACATCTCGGGCGGCGCCATCGACGGCCTCGCGCAGGCCGACTGGGCCTTGGCAAAGGCCCGGACGCTTGCATCGGCCGAAAATGTCCATGTGCTGAACCGCACGACCGTGGTCGGCCACTGGCATCACAACTTCCTCATGCTGTTCGAGCGGGTGGCTGATCATGACCCGGCGCGGCTGAGGACGGGCGCGCCCCGCCATCGGCTGTGGAAGGTCCGCGCCCATCAGGTGATCCTTGCAACAGGCGCCATCGAACGGCCGATTGCCTTCGCCAACAATGACCGCCCCGGCATCATGCTGGCCTCCGCGGCGCGCGGCATGGTCGAGCGCTACGGCGTCGCGCCCGGCGCATCGGGTGTTCTCTTCACCAACAATGATGACGCCTATCAGACGGCGCTGGTTCTCAAGGCCGCGGGGGTTGCCGTGCGGGTGGTGGATTCGCGCGCCCGTGCCGATGGCCCGTTGCCCGCCAAGGCGCGCGAGCAGGGCATACCGGTCGATGCCGGTTCCGTGATCTCGGCCGTCAACACCTCCTTCGGCGGCCTCTCCGTGACCGACGTCAGGATCGCGTCCTACCGCAAGGGCCAGGGGCGCGTCATCAAGGAGACGCGCGCCGCCTGTGATTTCGTCGCCATGTCCGGCGGCTGGAATCCGGCGCTGCACCTCTGGTGCCACAATGGCGGCAAGATCCGCTTCGATGACCAGTTGCAGACCTACAGGCCGGACCGCCACGCCGACCGGATCACGGCGGTCGGCGCTGCCAATGGCAGTTTCACGCTCGCGTCCATTCTCGAGGAGGCCAGTGCCGCAGGCTCGCGCCTTGCGGGCTCGGGCAATGTGCATCCGGTTCCCGCCGTGATGCAGGCTGGCCAGCAGCCGATGGAGCCCATCTGGTTTGCTCCGGCGACAGGCAAGTACAATGAAGGCAACAAGCACTTCATCGACTTCCAGAACGACGTGACCGCCGCCGATCTCGAACTCGCACAGCGCGAGGGCTATGAATCGGTCGAGCACACCAAGCGCTACACCACCTTCGGCATGGCCACCGATCAGGGCAAGACCTCGAACCTCAACGGCCTCGGCGTGCTCTCCGAGGCCACCGGCAAGCCGATCCCCGAGATCGGCGTCACCACCTTCCGGCCGCCCTACACGCCCTTCTCCTTCGGTTCCATGGCAGGCGTCCTGACGAAGGATCTGTTCCTCCCCATCCGCCGCACCGCCATCTTCAACTGGCATACTGCTCAGGGCGCGGTGTTCGAGCCCGTTGGCCAGTGGCGGCGTGCCTACACCTACCCGCGCGCGGGCGAGGACAATCACGCCGCAATCGCGCGCGAGATCCTGGCTGTGCGGAACAAGGTCGGGCTGCTCGATGCCTCGACCCTCGGCAAGATCGAGATCAGGGGTCCGGATGCGGCCGAATTCCTCGACCGCATGTACACCAACGTCTTCTCGACGCTGAAGGTCGGCAAGTGCCGCTATGGGCTGATGATGAACGAGCTGGGCTTCCTCACGGACGACGGCGTCACGGTCAGGCTGGCAGAGGATCATTTCCTCATGCACACCACTTCCGGCGGTGCCGACCGCATCGCCGCATGGCTCGAGGAATGGCTTCAGACCGAGTGGACGCACTACAGGGTCTTCGTCACCCCGGTCACCGAGCAGTGGTCGCAATTCGCCATCGCCGGACCCCGGGCGCGCGATGTGCTGAAGAAGCTTGCACCCTCCTTCGATCTCTCGAACGAGGCGCTGCCGCACATGTCCTTCGTCGAGGGCAGGCTCGGCGCCTGTCCGGTGCGTGTCTTCCGCATCAGCTTCTCGGGCGAGCTCTCCTATGAGGTCGCCACGCCCTCCGGTTTCGGCCTGGGCCTGTGGAAGGCGATCATTGAGGCGGGCGCCGAATTCGGGCTCGAGCCCTATGGCACCGAAGCCCTGCACGTGCTGCGCGCCGAGAAGGGCTACATCGTGGTTGGCGATGAAACCGACGGCACGACGACGCCGGTCGATGTCGGGCTCGACGGTCTTGTCTCGAAGAAGAAGGCTGATTTCATCGGCAAGCGTTCGCTGGAGCAGTCCTATCTCAAGGGGCCGAACCGCAAGCAGCTGGTGGGCCTGCTCACCGAGGATCCCGGCGAGGTTCTTCCCGACGGCGCCTATGCGGTGCGTCAGGTGAAGGACAAGCCGCCGATGGAGATGATCGGCCAGGTCACATCGAGCTACCGCTCGCCAACGCTCGGACGCTCCATCGCCATGGCGCTGATCGAGAACGGCCGCGCCCGCATGGGCGAGACGCTCTCCTTCCCGCTCCCCGGCGGAAAGGTGGTGCGCGCCACGATCACCGACACGGTCTTCTACGACAAGGAAGGAGCCAAGCTGAATGTCTGAGCTCTCGCATGAATCGCCGCTCGCCGGCGTGACGCCGCCTCCCGGCCTCTCCGTTTCGCTGCGCGAGATCACTGACCGTGGCATGATCGACCTGCGCGGCCATGGCTCGGACCAGGCCTTCCTCTCGGCCGTCAAGGGCGCGCTGGGCCTCGATCTTCCGCTCCGGCCGCGCACCTCGGCCGGCTCGGACGACCTGCGCGTCCTCTGGCTCTCGATGGACCAGTGGCTGATCCTCTGCCCCCGGACGAAAGCGGCGGAGATCCTTGCCGCCCTGCGTTCGGCGCTCACCGGTGTGCACTCCCTCGCGGTCGATGTCTCGGACATGCGCGCGGTGATCCGGATTGAGGGCGGGGGCTGTCGCGAGGTGTTGATGAAGGGCACCTCGCTCGACCTGCTCGATGCCGAATACCGGCCGGGCTGCTGCCGCCGCATGCGCTTTGCGGAAATCGCTGCGCTGCTCAGCGTCGTCGAGGACAATGTCTTCGACGTCTATGTGTTCCGTTCCTACGCACGCTATGCGTGGGATTTTGTCTGCGCCACGGCTCGCGAGCCCGCGAGGGTCCGGCTGTTCGGCGCGCAGGACGCACCCGCCTGACCGGCGCCTTGCTGGTGGAAGTCAACTAACTTATGCAAAGTTCCACTGCTTGAGGCTGCCCCGGCTTTCTGCTTAGTTTCATGACTGCGGGCTGCGAGCCTGGCATTTCATTGAGACGGAGCATCGAATGAAGTTACTGTCAGAATTGGCTGTCGCGGCAACTCTTGCCGCAATGCTGTCGTCTCCGGCATCTGCTGCCACCTGCAACGAGAATGCGTGTACGCGGCAGTTGACGGGCGTCGTCTCTTCCGGCGGATTGACATCTGGCGAGCCATTGAAGGGCGCGCAGGTCTCTGTTTACGTGGCCACCGGCTACAGGCCGGTTCTGCTGGCCAGAACCACGACCAATAGGCTTGGCGAGTTCACCGTGCGACTGCCGAAGCCGCAGGCGGCCTCGGAGACCCGCTTCGCCGTCGCCTCCGACGGAAACATTGAGTTGATGACGGTGATGAGCGCCGGAGACCGGCCGCGCCTGCGCATCAATGAAATGACAACGGTGGCTTCCGCCTATGCCATGGCGCAGTTCTTTGATGGCAAGCGGATTTCCGGCAAGTCCCTCCCGCTTCAGGTTGCGGCCTCCATGTTCCGCAATCTCGCGGCCCCGGAGAGTGGCGGCGTCTCGAACGTCCTCCGCCGTTCACCCAATGCCGACGAGACAAACGCGCGGCGGCTGATGGCGACACTGTCGAACGTGCTCGCCGGTTGCGTGCGCAAGGGAGCCCGCGGCAATTGTGCGGCTCTCTTCTCTGCCACTGGCGGTAGCAAGACGACGCTTGAAGCGATCATCACCATCGCGCGCAACCCCGCGAACAGAGTTCGGGAAATCTTTGCGCTGGCAAGCAGGGAAACACCCTTTCAGCCTGCCCTCCTGGTTTCCCAGGGGCCCGATGCTCCGAACAAACTGATGCGCCTTGATGCCTTCACCGTGGCAGTGAAGGTGAACCGCACGAGCGCCAGCGACGGTCCGGAAACATGCCCATTCGGGGGAACCGGAAATCTCGTGTTCGATCACAGGGGATATGCCTGGATCACCAACAACGTCGTGCAGGGCACTCCGGGCTCGGCCAACTGCTTCGCCGTGCTGAAGCCGGATGGCAAGCCGGCGGATGGCGCGAACGGAACCCCGAAGTCGCCCCTGTCTGGTGGCGGCGTGCTCGGACAGGGTTTCGGCATCACGCAAGATCCCTCAGGCAATATCTGGGCGGGCAATTTCGGATGGGGCGGCGTCAACCCCATCGGTTCGGTGTCGAAGTTCTCACCGGACGGCAAGGCCATGTCGCCGAAGGCTGGCTTTGTTTCGACATTGAACCGCGTTCAGGGCACAACATCGGACCAGGATGGAAACATCTGGATTGCGAGCTACTACGGCAATGCCGTTCAGGTGTTTCCAGCCGGAGATCCGTCTACGGACTATCCGCCCTACGCGGACAGCAACACCAAGCCGTTCTACATCGTGGTGGATGATGCGGGCGCGGCCTATGTCAGCTATACGGGCACGTCGAAACTCTCGAAGCTCACCTACTCGCGCTCTGGCCTCCGGAAGGTCTTCACGAGGCCACTCGGGAGCGACTCCAATCCGAAGGGTATCGGACTTGATACGGAGGGCAATGTCTGGGCCACGGCCGGCGCGGAATCGAAGATCTATGCCTATGATCCGGACGGCAAGCTGATCGGCGCCTTCAGCGGTGGCGGCATCACCGGGCCCTGGGGCCTGGCGGTCGACTCGCATGACAATGTGTGGGTTGCAAACTTTGGTCCGAGCAAACAACTCGATTTCAAGTACCGCTTGTCGCGCCTGTGCGGCGTGAACACCGCGCATTGCCCGGATGGCCTCGGCACGGGCGATGCGATCTCGCCAGAGACCGGCTACACGCTCCCCTCGGGTGGGGACCAGGTTCTCCTTGCCAACGGCGAGCCCCTTTACGCACCCGAGACGGAGCCCTGCTTCAAGCCCTTTATGCGCTCCACCGCAACGCAGGTCGACATGACCGGCAATGTGTGGGTCACGAACAACTGGAAGCCCTCGGGCCTGAACGACCTGACCAAGAATCCCGGTGGTGACGGCATGGTGATCTTCGTTGGCCTCGCAGCCCCCGTGAAGCCCGGTATCGGCCAGCCGAAAGCCCCGTGAGGGGCAACCTC
>OMIC01000002.1 GCA_900298995.1 Hyphomicrobiaceae bacterium
GCGGGAACCGCGGCGGATGGCGCCGATGGCGCGGGCGGCAATGGCGGCACGGGCGGCGGCAGTGCCGCTGATGGCAATGGCGGCGCGGGCGGCACGGGTGGCGCGGGCGGAAATGGCTATGATGGCGGCGCGGGCCAGAACGGCGGCAATGGCGGTGCTGGCGGTGACGGCGGCCTCGGCGGCACGGGCGCGACCGATGGAACGGATGGCGCGGGTGGCGCGGGCGGCACGGGTGGCAATGGCGGCAGCGGCACGGCCGGGACGGACAGCACCAGTGCGGGCGTGAACGGCGGCAATGGCGGCGCTGCCGGCAATGGCGGCAATGGCGGTGCCGGCGGCAATGGCGCGGGAACCGCGGCGGATGGCGCCGATGGCGCGGGCGGCAATGGCGGCACGGGCGGCTCTGGTGGCGATGGCTTCAGCGGCGGCGCGGGCACGGGCCTCGACGGCACGAATGGCGGCAATGGTGGCGCGGGCGGCACGGGCGGCCTCGGCGGTGGTACAACGGGCCTGGCCGGAAACGATGGCGCGGGCGGCGCGGGCGGCGCGGGCGGCAATGGCGGCTCGGGTGCGACCGGAACCTCGACCAGCCAGAACGGCGGCGACGGCGGCAATGCCGGCGCGGGCGGCGCAGGCGGCACGGGCGGCGGCAGTGCCGCTGATGGCAATGGCGGCGCGGGCGGCACGGGTGGCGCGGGCGGAAATGGCTTCAGCGGCGTTGCGGGCACGGGCCAGGGCGGCAGCGATGCCGGCAATGGCGGTGCAGGTGGTGCCGGTGGCTCCAGTGCAGGCGGCACGGCCGGCAATGGTGGTGCGGGTGGCAATGGTGGCGCCGGCGGCACAGGCGCCACAGGCAACACGGCTGGCACCAATGGTGACGGCGGTGATGCCGGCAGCGGCGGCACCGGCGGCAGTGGCGGCGTGGGCGGTACAACGACCTCCGGAATAGCAGGCAATGGCGGCGCGGGCGGCAATGGCGGTGCCGGCGGCAATGGCGGCGCGGGATCAAACCCATTGCTCAATGTGGGTGGCGATGGCGGCAATGCCGGCAACGGCGGCGCTGCCGGAAATGGCGGCGCGGGTGGAAGCTCCGTCACCACCACGGGCGGCAATGGAGGCGCGGGCGGCAATGGCGGCGCAGCCGGCAATGGCGGCAATGGCGCGGATGGTGACGCGATCTGGCTCGATGCTGGCAATGGTGGCAATGGCGGCAACATCGGCTCTGCCGGAACAGGCGGTGCGGGCGGCACCGGCGGGACTGGCAACGGCGCCAGTGGCGCCAATGGCACGGCCAGCACCTCAGGCGGCAATGGCGGCGATGGCGGCGATGGCGCCAGCACCACCGTGACAAACCCGAATGACGGCGGCAATGGCGGCAATGGCGGCAATGGCGGTACGGTCGGAAACGGCGGCAATGGCGGCAATGGCGGCACTGCAGAGGCCGGAAACGGCGGCACCGGCGGCACTGGCGGCAATGGCGGGGCGACCTCGGGCAATGGCGGCAATGGCGGCAACGGCGGCGATGGAGCCGCACAAGGCAGCGGCGCGAAGGGGATCGGCGGTGCGGGTGGCGGCGGCGGCTCCAGCAACACCGGCACGGGCGGCAGTGGCGGCAATGGCGGCGCAGCCTCCTCGAATGGAACAAACAGCATCGCGAACGGTGGTGCCGGTGGTGACGGCGGTTCCAGCACGTCAGGAAGTGCCGGAGACGCCGGTAATGGCGGAGACGCCACGTCGAGCGGCAATTTCAGCGTGGCGAATGGCGGCAGTGGCGGCACAGGCGGCAATGGATCGGCCGGCAATGGCGGTGATGGCGGCGACGGCGGCAACGCAACATCCAACAGCCCCGGTGGAACAGCCAATGCCGGCGATGGCGGCGACGGCGGCACGGGCGGCGGCAATGGCGGCGATGGCGGTGACGCCACGGCGAACGGACATGCTGGCACCGCCAATGGCGGCGACGGTGGCGACGGCGTCGGCGGTGGAACGCCCGGGGATGGCGGCACAGCCACGGCCATTGGTACGGCCGGAACAGCCACACCAGGCACCACTGGCACGGCGCGACTTGCCGCGAAAGGCTTCACGGCCAAGGCCGCGCCCGGCCTCGATGGCGGTGATGGCGGCACGGGTGGCAATGGCGGCGCGGGTGGCATTGGTGGCGAGGGCGGCGAAGCCGGGCTCGGCAGCGAGGCTGCGGATGGCGGCGCCGCGGTGCTTCTCTCCGGCGGTGGCAATTCGGTCTGGAATGAGGGCACCATGCTCGGCGGAAACGCCGGCGGCCCCGGGGCCGACGGTGGCGCGGGCATTCATGTGGTGTCCGGCGCGACCGTCTCCGAGATCATCAACCAGGGCGTGATCACCGGCGGCATCGGCGGCGACGGTGCGGTTGCCGCAGGCATCCGCAATGATGGCGGAACCATCGCGAGGCTGGTGAACGGCCAGGGCGGGGATTCGGCCGCAGCCCTCACTTATATGGGCGACCTGCCGGACAACTATGAGATCATCATCTCCTCGGCCACGGATTACGGTCAGCTCAACGTGCTCTCCTACAACAAGGGTGATGCGATGACCGTGGGGGTGAGCAATCTCAGCACCCACCTCAAGTCCGGCGACTATGCGACGGTGATCTCCGGCGTCGATGCCGAAGACCTCGCCAACTCCGATCAGGTGTTCGACGGTGGCAACGGCCTGCTGGCCGCCGTCATCAGCGGGAGCGTCACCGGCGACTGGGATCTGCGCCTGCTGAACTTCGGCAAGGACATGGGCGATCCGCAGTCCTTCCTGTTGCAGTCCAACTGGCTGGCGATGCGCTACGCCCTCGACTATGACTGCAACCTGTTCGACGTGAACGGCGTGTGCGTGGCGCTGAGCGGGCAATATTCGTCCTACAACGGCCTCTATGACGACAGTGAGTGGGCCGGCATCCTGACCGTCGCCAAGCAGATCGGCGACAAGACACGGATCGGTGGCTTCATCGACTTCCGGACCGGCCCCGACGACGTGGACGGGATCAGCGACGTCAGCATGATGCCCATGTTCGGCCTGTTCCTCGGCTACTCCGAGTCGCCAGACGGCACCGGGCTTCAGGGCCGCATCGCGGCGGCCTATGAGCACGGCAACGCCGACTTCAGCCACATGAACATTCTTGGTTCGGCGGCGAAGGTCTCGGAGAATGCCGGCTTCGACACGATGGGCGCAGGCTTCGAACTGGGCTGGGGCTATGGCCTTGGCAATGGCCATGTGCTCACCCCCTTCGTCGGGCTTAATTATGTTGCGTCCACACGCGAGAGCTACGACGAGGGCAGCGATGGCGGCGCGGTTGCCGACCCGCTCAGCTTCGACAGCTTCGGGGCCAGCTACACGACCGGCATTCTCGGCCTCAGGGCCGAGGGACCGCTCTCGGATGTCGTGAGCTACCGGCTCGGCGCGGGCGTCGAGGCGCTCCTCAACTACGACGAGGACAGCTTCAAGGTCAGCGGCGACTTCGGAACCGCCTCCTACGACAGTGCGCTGGACCCCAGCGACTGGATGCTGAGCGGTGCCGCGGGTCTGAGCTACATGTTCGACACCAACAAGGCGATCACGCTGGATGGCTATGTGCGCCAGGTCCAGGATGGCGAGGCGCCCTACGTCGCGATCAGCGCGGGCCTGAAGATGGGCTTCTGAGACGCTCTGTCAGGCGCGCGGCAGGCTGTCAAAGGCCGTGCCGATCAGGGGCGCGAAGGCCTGCCAGGCCTCGGAGCTGCCGCTGTAGACGGCCTGGCGTACCTGTTGCGCCGAGGCCGTGCGCACGAGGCGCGCGTTGTCCTGGGGTGCGAGATAGGCATCGTGCCAGGCCAGGCCAAGGCTGCCGGTGAGGCGCCGCGTCCCGCTCGCGGGATCGCGGGTGAGCAGGTCGTAGTCGATCGTGATGATCCTGTCGCCGCACAGGCCAGACCACTGCGCCATCAGGCCCTGATAGAGGTGGTAATAGCGCACGAGATCATCGAGGTCATAGGCAAAGCCCAGACTGCGCGCCGCGAAATAGTGCTTGTAGTTGGACCAGCACACCGCCCGCGCATCACGGTGAAGGTGCAGGATGCGCGCCTGCGGCAACGCAGCCGCGATGAGCGGCACAAAGCGGAAATTGAGCGGCATCTTGTCGGCGACCCAGGGTCTGCCCCCGCTCAGGGGCGTGATCGCGGCCAGATATTGCGCGGCAAATTTCTGCAGCGCATCCCGTGACGGCGGCGTCCGGCCCGTTGCCAGATCAAGCCCGTAGTGCTTGACGAAATTGAGTTCGCCCGCGCCCTGTACATCGGGCCCTGCCGAGAGGATCTGCTCGATGAGCGTGGTGCCCGAGCGCGGCATGCCGGTGATGAACAATGGCACCGGATGCCCCGTAACGGGTGTGACATCCGCGCCCGCGCGGATGAGGCCAGGCGCTGCCGCAGCCAAGGCATCGAAGAGCCGCGCATCCTGATCGAAATCATAGGCAAGCGCCTCCCTGCGGAGGGCATTGGCTTCCCTGAGGGCCGCGAAGCTTGCCGCGATATCGCCGGTTTCCTCATGGGCTTTCGCCATGGCAAAGCACAGTTCGCTGCGCTCATCCCCGTTCATGCCAGGCTGTGCATGGGCCTCGCGCATCCTCTCGATCAGCGGGTCGTCCGGCGCATAGCGGTGGAGGCGGCTCAGGCCATAGAAGGCCGAGGCATGGTGCGGCGACTGCGCCAGCGCCGCCTCATAGCTCGCCACCGCCTCCTCACGCCGTCCCAGCTCGCTCAGCACATGACCGCGCGCGGCAAAAGCCTGCGGCGCGCCGGGAGCAAGGCGGATGGCCTCGTCATAACTCGCCAGCGCCTCCTCCAGCCGGCCCTGCTCGGTCAGCAGATCACCGCGCAAGCCGTGCGCCTGGGCGAGCGCGCCATCCAGCGCAAGGGTTTGTTCGGTCACCGTCAGGGCCTGCTGCGTGTGGCCCAGGTCACGGAGCGCCAGAGCCAGTTCAAAGGCGGTGGCGGCCCGTCGCGGGTCCAGCTGCCGGGCGCGCGCCAGAACCTCGGCCGCCTGCGACCAGTCCTTCCGGCGGCGCAGCACGCGGCCCAGTTCGAGCATGGCATCGGGCCAGCCCGGCCGTGCGGCGAGCAGGCGCAGCAACAGCTGCCGCGCCTCCTCGAGGCGGTTCGTCGCGGCAAGGCTCATGGCGAGCGTGAAGGCCGCTTCCATATAGGAAGGCTTCAGTTTCAGCGCTGCCTCGGCATCGCGCCGCGCATCCTCTGCGCGGCCGAGTTCGAGCTGCGCCACGGCCCGGCCATTGAAGGCCTCGGCATAGTCAGGCTTGAGGGCAATGGCGCGCGCATAGCCTGCGACCGCATCTGCATGGGCGCGTCTGTCCACCAGGGTGTTGGCACGGTTCAGATGGGCGGCGGCACTTTGCGGACGCATGGCTATGGCGCGGTCGAGCAGCGCCTGGCTCTCGGCGAGCTGGCCGGTGCGGCGCAGCAGCGTGCCAAGAAGATGCACGACATCAAAATGTCCGGGGTTCAGCCGCATGAGCTGGCGATAGACCGTCTCGGCGTCGGCGAGACGGTTCTGCTGGTGCAGCGCGATGGCCCTGTTGAGCTCGGACTGAAAGCGATCCGTACCCTTGCTGTTTTTCATGACGGCCCGCGCGGTGTCCTTCTTGATGCCAGGCGCGAGGCCTAGCGCATCGGACGGGCCAGGGGAAGCGGCGCCGGAGGCTCAGGCGAGGTTTCGAAAATGAGCGATGGTGCGCACAAGGCCTTCTTTCAGCGGCACCGCAGGCGACCAGCCCAGCTCGCGCCGCGCGCGTTCGATATCGGGGCGGCGCTGGCGGGGATCATCCTCCGGCAAAGGCACATGCCTGATGCGCGCGCGCGATCCGGTCAGGCTGATCACCTGCTCGGCAAGCTCAAGCACCGTGAATTCCTCCGGATTGCCGAGATTGACCGGACCGGTGACATCTGCCGGAGCAGCCATCAACGCAAGACAGGCCGTGATCATGTCATCGACATAGCAGAGGGAGCGCGTCTGTAGCCCGTCTCCGTGAATGGTGAGATCCTCGCCGGCCAGCGCCTGGGTGATGAAATTCGATACCACGCGCCCGTCCATCTCGTGCATGCGCGGGCCATAGGTGTTGAAGATGCGGGCCACCTTGATATCGACGCGGTGCTGACGGTGATAATCGAAAAACAGGGTTTCGGCACAGCGCTTGCCCTCGTCGTAGCAGGCGCGCGCTCCGATCGGATTCACATGCCCCCAGTAGTCTTCACGCTGCGGATGCACCTCGGGATCACCATAGACCTCGCTGGTCGAGGCCTGGAAAATGCGGCAGCGCAGCCGCTTGGCAAGGCCCAGCATGTTGAGCGCGCCCATGACCGACGTTTTCGTGGTGAGCACGGGATTGTGTTGATAGTGAACCGGCGAGGCGGGACAGGCGAGATTGTAGATCTCGTCGACCTCGAGCTTGAGTGGATTGCACACGTCGTGGCGGAGAAATTCGAAACGCGGGTTGCTGTGCAGATGCTCGATGTTGCGCTTCGTACCCGTGTAGAGATTGTCGGCGCAGATAACCTCGTGTCCCTGCGCGATCAACCGGTCGATCAGATGCGAACCGAGAAAGCCCGCGCCGCCGGTGACAAGGACCCGCTTCCGGCTTTCATGCAGTCGCGGCATGGGCACTCACGCCTGACCAGACCGGAAGGGCAGCACCGCCGCTACCGGCCGCTCCGCCGCCGTCACAGAGGCGCGGCCAACGGAGTGATAGGTGAGTCCGGCAGCACGCGCATCCTCCGGCGGAAACAGATTGCGGAAGTCGACCACGACAGGCTGGCGCATGGCGCGCGCGAGGCGGGTGAGATCGAGACCGCGGAACACATTCCATTCGGTAAGAATGACGGCGGCATCCGCGCCCTCCGCCGCCCGGTAGGCATCATCGCACCAGACAACGGACTGGAACGCCTGGCGGCCATTGTCCATCGCCACGGGGTCAAAGGCAGTAATGACGGCGCCGCCGGACTGCAATGCTGGAATCACCGTGAGCGCCGCCGAATCGCGGATGTCATCGGTGTCGGCCTTGAAGGCGATGCCCAGAATGGCGATGCGGCGGCCTGCGAGCCCGCCGGTGGCCTCCGCAATACGCTCCGCCAGCCGGTTCTTGCGCATCTCATTGGCGGCGATCACGTTTTCCACAATGGAGAAGGGCTGTCCCGCCTGACGGGCGGCGTGGGCCAGTGCTCGGGTGTCCTTTGGAAAGCAGGAACCGCCGAAGCCAGGGCCCGGCGCGAGGAACGCCGTGCCGATGCGCTTGTCGAGCCCCATGCCGCGGGTCACGTCAGTGATGTCGGCGCCCGTCTGCTCGCACAGATCGGCGAGTTGATTGACGAAGGCGATGCGGGTGGCAAGGAAGGTGTTGGCGGCGTATTTGATGACCTCGGCGGCCTCGCAACTGGTGACGAGGAGCGGAATGTTGCGCGCGGTGAGAGGCCGGTAGAGCTGGCGGAGCACGTTTTCAGCCCGCGCTGAAGCCACACCCACCACCACGCGGTCCGGCTGGGTGAAATCCTCGACGGCCGATCCTTCGCGCATGAATTCAGGATTGGAGGCCACTTCGAAATCAGCGCCGGGCCTGGCCTCGGCCATGAACGCGCGGAGCCGGGCAGCGGTTCCGGGCGGCACGGTGGACTTCGTGACGATGACGGTAAAGTCGCGAAGTGCTCCGGCCACTTCGCCGGCGGCTGCGAAGAGCTGCGAGAGATCGGCGCCATCCTCGCCCGGCCGGATGGGCGTTCCTACCGCAAGCAAGACCACATCGACGGATGCAACCGCCCCCGCCAGATCAGATGTGAACCGCAGCCGACCAGCCTTCCGGTTTGCCGCAACGATGGGTTCCAGTCCCATTTCATAGATCGGGATACGTCCCTCTTCCAGCAGCGCCAGCTTGCGGGGATCCCGATCGACGCAGACGACCTCATGGCCGAAATCAGCGAAACAGGCAGCCGAGACCAATCCTACATAGCCCGCGCCAACGACCGCGATCTTCATCTGATGTTCCTTGATGTCAGACAGGACAACTGCGCCCTGTCTAACCTCTTCCGGGACGAAAGAAAACGGCCGCAGCAACGGGGTATTTGACCCGATCAGCCTTGTCTGTAGTCTGCACCCTGCCCCGCCGGGCCCGTCCGGAGAAGTTCATGCCGTCATATCCGGCCACGTCCGAAACAGCCACCCTTGCTCTCGCCCTGCTCTTCGCGGGCGGCGTCGTGCTCGGCCTCGCGAGCCTGTTGCCTGTACCAACACTGGCTGCCACGGGCCTGCTAGCCTTCGCGATGGCTGCCATAACAATCAATGATATCAGATATTTCCTGATTCCAGACCGAATATCGCTCCCGACCGTACTTCTGGGTGCTGTCGCCAACATCGTGGTGTTCCACGGCGGGGACTGGCGTGCCGGACTGACCGAAAGCGCCATAGGTGCCGGGTTGGCTGCGGGCGTGTTCTACGCCCTGCGCGTGTTCTACCACAGGTTCCGGGGCTTCGAGGGCCTCGGCCTGGGCGACGTCAAGCTCGCCGCCGCGGCGGGAAGCTGGCTGGGCTATGCCCCTCTCGCGATGGTGGTTCTGACCGCAACGCTTGCTGCGCTGGTGGTGGTTCTTCTCGTCACGGCGATTCGCCCCGGGAGCGGGATCAGCGCCACGACCCACATCCCCTTCGGCAGTTTTCTGGCCCCGGCCATCCTGCTGTTCTGGATTCTGCGGCTGTTCGGATTCAGCCTGATCTGACAACCAGTTGTCGAAAACACGGAAGAATTCACTTAGCGAATCAATTGCGAACGTTCACAATTCGGTAACCATTGGTCACCGGCCCCCTTGGCAATGGGCGCGAGCGTTTCACGGAGTGATAATTTGCCTTCGGCCGGTTCTCAACACGGCTACCGGAAAGATTCGCAGGGGAGCATCTCCGGCCTGCGCCGCTTTCGTTGGGTTGTTGCCGCCGCGCTGACGGGCTGCGCGCTTCTGCTGGCGTCCTGCAATACCCCCTCTGCCCTGCTGGAAAATCCGACGCAGGTGGACCTCACGCCCAAGACGCCACGCAAGCTGACCAACCGCAATGAGGGCCCGGTCCTCAAGACCCGGGCCCAGGGTGCGCGCTATGAGGTGTTTCCGGGGGTGAACTCGCCACTGACGGATGATGGCGGCGAGCCGCCGCCGGGCGTGGGCGCGCAGAATGACGGCAAGTTCACGGTGAATGTCGATCAGGCCGGGCTGGCGGAAGCAGCAAAACTGATCCTCGGTGAAACGCTGGGCTACAACTACACGCTTGATCCGCGCGTCCAGGGCAGCATCACGCTCGTTTCGAACCGGCCCCTGAGTGCGCGCGAACTGCTGAGCGCCTTCGAGGCCTCTCTCCGGCTCAGCGGCGCTGCGCTGATCCAGTCTGACGGCAGCTTCAAGGTCGTTGCGCTGCAGGAGGTGCTGGACGGCGAGATGGGAACAGCCGACATGGGGCAGAGGATTTCGCCCGGTTTCGGCGTCAACGCCATTCCGCTTCGCTATGTGAGCCCCAACAACCTGATGGAACTGCTTGACAGCTTCATCGCACGGTCGGGTTCAGTGCGGGCCTCCAAGGTCGGCAACATGATCCTGGTGCGAGGACCCGCTGAAGAGCGCCGCGCGCTGGTGGAAGTCATCCTGTCCTTTGACGTTGACTGGATGAAGACACAGACAGCCAGCGTTGCCACACTCGACAACGGCCGGGCGGAAGACGTGGCCGCCAAGATCGAACAGATCTTCGCGGAGGACACCGCCGCCTCCGGCCCCAATGCGCTGAAGGTCATTCCAGTTCCAAGCATCAATGGCCTCATCATCATCGCCAATGATCAGGAAAAAGTGCGCCGCGCCATCAACTGGGTGAGACGTCTGGACCGCGAAAGCGTCAACGCACCGAATTACTACGTCTATGCCGTGCAGAACGGCAACTCCGTCGAACTTGCAAAGATCCTCAATGCAACCTTCGGCACTGGCGGAGCCGACGCGGGCGCAACCGCCGATGTGGCGCCCAACACGGAATCCATGGCTGTCAGCATGGAGGGAACAACGTCGGACCAGCAGGGATCGCCTGCTCCCCCGCCGCCGCCGCCGGGAACCGAGGGCGCGCCCCAGAACGGGCAATCCACGAGCGAAGGCGGATTGACGACAGGCACAACTGGCCAGGAGGGAGGTGATCAGTTCACCTCCTTCAATACGGGCGGAGGCACGCGCATCACGCCCAATCCCGCCAACAACACAATTGTCATCCGAGCTACACCCAAGGAATACCGCAAGATCCTTGCCACCCTCCGGCAGATAGATGCCCCCGCGACTCAGGTATTGATCACCGCGACCATCGCAGAGGTATCGCTCAATGATCAGTTGCGGTACGGCGTGCAGGCCTATTTCCAGAGCGGCAATGTCGCCGTCGCCCTGGCCGGCAGCCAGCCGCTGCCCAATGGTCCGGTGATCAGCCCCCAATTTCCGGGCCTGAACTTCCTCATGGGTGGCATCAACGATCCGGAACTGGTGCTTGATGCGCTTTCGGGCATCACCAAGGTGCGCATCGTCTCCTCGCCTTCGCTGCTGGTGCTCGAGAACGAGACGGCGACCATCCGCGTGGGCGACCAGATCCCGATCCAGAGCCAGACGGTGGCGACCGATGGCGGCAATTTCGTCAATTCCTACGAATACCGCGATACCGGCGTGATCCTGAAGGTGAAGCCGCGCATCAACGCCAATGGTGTTGTCACCATCGATCTCGGGCAGGAGCTTTCCGCCGTGCTCAAGGGCTTGCCCGGCGTGGGTGACAATCCGTCCTTCACGCAGCGCTCGCTGACCAGCAAGGTGTCGGTGAATGATCAGCAGACCGTTCTGTTGGGTGGCCTCATTGCCGGCACCGAGGACGGTTCACGCACCAGCGTGCCAGGCGCCGACAAGGTGCCGGTTCTTGGTAACCTCATCGGAACAACCGACAACACCGCCAAGCGCACCGAGCTGATCGTGCTCATCACGCCCAAGATCATCCGCGATGGGCAGGACGCGGCACGCGAGTCGCAGGAACTGCGAAACAAGATGAAGAACCTCAACTTCAACTGAGGGCCTCACGCCTCAGCCATCGCCGCCGGGCGGTTGCATTTCCGGGACTGGCGGAGGTGGCGGCGGTGGTTCGGGCGGTTCGTCGGGCGGCGCCTGTTCCTCGGGGGCGGGATCCTCGCCCAGTGGCGCCCGCGTTCCGAGGTTTTCAAAAAGGCGCAGCGTCACCGGGTTGTCAGCATTGCCGATCGTGACGTCCCGGTCTCCTACCGAGAGAACTGTCCAGGGCCCAACCGTCTGCCCCTCGCGGACATAGAAAACCTCAGTGGTCTGGGCGATCTTGACTGCGGCCACGCGGCCCGAGGGGCCATCACTCACGCCAATCAGAAGATAGTCGGCCGCATTGGGACCTTCGGGGGCTGCCGGCGGCGGGGCTTCGGGAGCAATCTCCGGCGCGGGTGGCTCTGCCTGAGGCTCCGGCTCGGGGGCAGGCGGCCTGCGGCCCGGATTGAACAAGGGTTGCTCGACAATGCTGGCGTAGGTCGCAGCCTGCATGCCTTCAAGGGGATTGAGCTTTGCCGCCTTGCCACCCTCTGCCGCCTTGCCACTGTCCTGCGACGACGTTCCGGACACCGTATCTTCGCCACCGGATGGCAAGAGCCAGTCGGCATGTTCAACGGCAAGATAGGCGCCCAGGGCAAGCGCCACGGCAGCCAGGATCAGGGGGCGGCGGTTCATTGCTTTGCCCCCCAGCCATAAGCCTCGATGCGGAAGGAGGCCCGCAGCGCCTCGGCCGGAAAGGCATCCGCCTCCGTGACAGCCGCCTGTGGACGCAGTTCGAGGCCGGACACGAACATGACAGGAAGGCTTGCCTCAATATCCACGAGGAAATCACGCATCTGCGTGATGCTGCCCTCTGCATCCATGCCGAGCCGGAACGGGGTCTTGCCCTCTGCATCACCCGTCTCGAGACCCTGAATGCGGACCACCGTGAGGCCGCTTCGGGCCGCGGACTCGCCCACGCGTTCCTGAAAGGCAGCCAGCATAAGCCCTGGCGTGGCGCCGGTGAGGAACATCTGCTCGACACCATCACCGGCGCGGAGACGCAAGCCGCCTTCCTGGGCTTTTCGGGCCGCACGGGCGGCAATGAGATCGTACTCGGCCTGTTGCGCCGTGATGCGCTCCCCGATCGCCCCGTGCCAGGCAAAGAGACCGGCTGCAAGGCCGAGGACCACCAGCAGCAACAGGGCGAGAATGACAGCACCCTTGCGTGCAGCAGGCGGAAGTCCGACAGCAAAGGAAAGGGCGCTGGGGCGTGATGTGCTCATGGCGACGCTGCTCCCGCTGCCGCCGGTTCCAGTCGTGCGGTGAGTGCAAAGGCATTGGACTGGCTGTCGGTTTCGCGCTCCGTCGCCGAGGCGAAATTCACTTCACTGAAGAGAGGCGAGGCCTCGAGTATGGCGATCAGAGAAGGAATGTCGCTGCCGCGACCCTTCATCTCCAGCTTGTCGCCGCTGAGCACCAGAGCGTCCAGGTAAACAGTATCTGGCAGAACGGCTGAAAGTTCGTTGAGCACCGCCACGGCAGGAGAGCGCACACGGCGCGCCTGCAGCATGGTGTTGGCTGAGGCCACCAGCGGTGTCTCGCCCTGTCCGCCTCCCTCGCCGCGCAGGCTGGCGGTGATCGCCGCCGTGTCGGCTTCCAGCCGCCACAATGCCGAGGATGAGCGGTAGATCATGGCAAGACCGGCGACCGCGGCGCAGACGAGCACAACCGCTACGATCCGTGCCAGACGGCCCGCCCTGAGCCGCGCTGTGCGGCGTACGTCCTCGCCACCAAAATCAATGGCGATTTCCTGTCCGTCCGGGAGGCGCACACTGAGCGCCCGAACGGCCGCACCTGCGGCCTGCAGACGGTTGACGAACTCGACGAGCAGCGCGCGGCTCAGAACCGCCACATCGACGACGACCTGCCGGCCATCACCCGTGGCAGGCTTGACGCGCATGCCCCACAGGCACTGCGCCAGTGGCCATGGCGCCAGACCCTCGACTTTGTTGCGGATGATGGCACGCAACACATCGGGCGGCTGAGCAGGCAGGGTGATTTGCCGGGTGACCGCCTGATCGGCGGCCAGTTCCAGCGCCATATCGGCTCCGGGGCGGCCCGACAGGCTGGCACAGACCGTGCGCAGCGCATCGGCCGGCCGGCCCGTGGCGGTGATCAGGGGTTTGGCGGGGTCGGCCACCGCCCAGACTTCGATGCCAGACGCGCGCAGCCGCAGCGTCAGGGGAGGCCGGCCGGTCGCAACGCGGCGCTGGGCGAGCTCCTCGGCGAGCGCCAGGACGGGATCCCGCACGCTCGCCCACAGGCTGGCGGCCGTCCTGGTGATGGTCGCATCACGCTTCATCAGAAAGCGTTCCTTGCCTTCATTCGCCCCAGACCGCAAGGGTGTGGAACGGCAACACCGCCTCGGAAATCTGAACGGCTGCTCGTGACCGGCTTCCAGGCAGGAGGTCGGCGCCGTCCTCGATCTCGACATCAATGATGAAGACCGTGGGCTCGGCAACGCTCAGATACTGTTTCAGCCGTTCGATGATCTGCTGCAGTCGCGGATCGTCAGGCGGCTTGCGGTTCTTGCGCATGTCCGCGAAGACCGCGAGGTCATTGGGGGTGATGCCGGGGACGACCGCCAGCACCTCGCGCGGCGCGGCCAGCGGATTGATCTTGTCGGAGGGCGAGAACACCGTCAGCCCGGCCGTGAAGGCCTGCGCAGTCGCCGACTCGAGGCTGACCAGCTCGCCAATCTGGTCAACCGCGAGGAAGATCAGGGGCTGTGCGGGAACTTTCGGCTGTGGCTCCCCGGTAGGTGCAGGCGGCACCGGAGCGCCCCCAACCTGAGCCGGCGGCGTGCCAGGACCCGGCTGCTTGCCCGCAGGGTCAGGGGCGGACTGCTTTGGCTTCGCCTGTTCACGTAGCGTTTCAATCCGCGCTGCCAGACCATCCACCGCAGGGTCGTCGAGGCCGGAAAGGCGTGCCAGCGTTTCAATCAATTCGGGATCGCTTCGGTTGAGGTCGATGAGACCCGCCGCATCACGGATCGCCACCGTGACGGACTGGCCCTCCCCCACCTGCAGACGCAGCGGTTCGCCATAGAAATAGGCACGCTGACCAGCCGGTGTGGTGAGAATCAGAGCCTTGGCGGCCTCAAGCCCTGATCGCAGGGCAAAATGCGTCGCGAGGCGGCGCTGCTCCAGTTGCTCGCTGCCAATGCCAGCACGCGTCAGAGACGTGGCGGCAACCACCATCACCGACATGACAGCCACCGCCAGGAGCACGGCCAGAAGAATGACGCCGCGCTCGCCATTCCGTGCCGCACGGGGGCTCATTGCGTGGCCTCCGCAGCGGGGACTGCGCCGCAGGGAGGCGTGGGATTGACCACGCAGTCAAGTGCCGCGTCAACGCGGAGCGGCTGCACGAAGCCCGGAACGACAAGACCACCCGACCCGGCATCGGCAATCGTCAGCCGGATCTGCTCCGGCATGGTCTGGCTGGCCACCCAGTTGTCACTCCAGTCGCGCGCGCCCGAGCGCTGGGCGCGGTAGGCAAAGGCAATGCTGTAGGGACCCGACAGCAGCACCACGGGATCAAGCCACTGCTGTATGCCCTCGTTGCGCGCGCCCAGTCCCAGAGGTGCACGCTCCCGGACGAGTTGGGTTTCGCCGCCTTCATCGCGGATGCTGAGCCGGACCAGATAGAGACCCGGTGAAGCAAGTCCGCTCTCCTCGCGCAGCGGATAGATCAGGGAGTCGGCGCGGCCTTCGAAAACATAGCCGGTGAAACGATCACTCCCCGGGCGGCGAATCTTGGCAATACGCGCCACGTCGCGGCCAAAGACATCAATGACCCCCGCCACGACTTCCTGCCGTCCGAGGCTCGACCGTGTGCGGTCAACACCCTTGCCGATCGCCGTCATGGCGAGATTGAGCGAGACGAGAATCAATGAGGCCAGAACCAGCGCCGCCAGAACCTCCAGAAGTGTGAAGCCGTTTTCATGATGGGGTGGCCTGCGGGAATCCATCTTACTGGCCGATCTTCAATACATTCGCCGACATCTGTCCGGAGGACGGCCAGGTCACGGTCGCCGTCAGCCGGTAGGCGAGATGCGGGGGCGTCAGAGCGGGCACCATGGCTTCCGGTGTGATGACGAGCCGCCATTTGTAGCCCTGCGATTCGCCCTCGCGCTGATCGGGAACAGTGCTCTCAGCAGACAGTTCGTCTTCAAGAATAGTCTGCAGGAGGATACGCGCCCCGAGATGCCTGTCGAGAGCTGCGGTACCGCGAAGCGATCCGTTGATACCGCCGGTCAGCACAACGATGGCGCTTGCTGCAATCGCCACGGCGCAGAGCACTTCCACCAGAGAAAATCCACGCTCACGGCCGCACTCAGAGGGCTTGTGCATTGGTCCGTCCTGTCAGCCAGTTGATGCGCAGTTCATAGCTGCGGCCGCGGAACTGGAAGGCCAGAACACCGCCCGATGAGCCCCCGGACGGGAAGAAGCGCACCCCCGGGCTGCCGGCGCCGTCCGGTTTGGCGATGCGGGCATCCAGCACGATGCCCGGCGGCACATCGAGCACCTGCTCACGCGCCGGGAAGCTGAGCGTGCGCGCCTCGGTGTCAATCAGCACCTCGGTCTCCGTCTGGTCCTCGATGGCAGCTGTCCGGGCGTCGCGGAACATGGTCTCGGCATGAAGCAGGAAGGCACGGACCCGGGCCGACTCCGCGCTGCTCCGGCCGGAGGAAACAACTGCTGTCGCGAGCAGACCCATGAGCGTCAGCACCACCAGCAGCTCGAGCAGCGTGAAGCCTCGCTGTGCGTCAGCGCGCGATGTCGGCATCCTCGTCCGATCCGCCTTCCTTGCCGTCCGCGCCAAAGGACTTGATGGTGAAGGCGGCGCCATTCTGGCCACCTTCATAGATGTAAGGACGTCCCCACGGGTCCTGGGGCAGTTCGCCCTTGGTGAGATAGGGGCCATTCCAGCCGGGAATGTTGCCGGCAGGCTTGACCAGCACCTGCAAGCCCTCGGAGGACGTCGGGAAGCGTCCGACATCGATGTGGAACAGCTCCATGGCGGTGACGAGGCTTTCGATCTGGACCTGCGCGGTCTTGGCGCGGGAACTGCCGAGATAGCCGATGACTCGCGGGCCAATGATGCTGGCCAGCAGCACCAGAATGACCAACACGACGAGCAGTTCGACCAGCGTGAAGCCTGCCTCACCGTCCGGCTTGCGGCGGAGCGTCATGGGCGTCTTTCGAAGGTGAAGAAGAGTCATGCGAGATATCCTGTTGAAGCCTGTCGTTCAGATAGCCAGATCATTGATGCTGATCACCGCGCCCATGAGGGACGTGATGATGAATCCCACGAACACACTGAGACCAAGGATGATGATCGGGCCCAGCAACGCCACGGTGCGATCGGTCAGACGGTCAAGTTCGTCCTCGAGAATGTCTGTCACCCGCAGGATGCTGGGCGTGAGATTTCCGGTCTCGGCGCCGACCTTGATCATGCGGGCCAAAAGCGGCGGAAGAATGCCTGATTTCTCGAGAGGTGCGATGAAATCCTCGCCACGGCGCAGCGCAACCTCCATGTCGTCCGCCGCCGCGCGGAGGCGCCGGTTTGGCGTTGTGGCGGCAATGAGCTTCAGGCTGGCCGGCAGGGTCATGCCTGCCGCCGAGAGGGCACCGAGAACGCGGCAGAACTGCGTAACCTCGGACTTTATGATCACCTTGCCCAGGATCGGCAAGCGCTGCGCGGCCTCGCGCAACAGACGGGGCGCGGCGGTGCGGGTCCATAACAGGGCGAGAAGCAGAAGGCCGAACGCCAGGGCGGCAGCCACCGTCAGGCCGTTGGCGGTCAGCCAGTCCGATACCGCGATAACGGCACGCGCGGTCTCCGGCACGGGTGCACCGCTGCTGGTGATCATGTCCTTGATTCCCGGCACCACGGCCAGCATCAGGAAGATCACCACACCCAGCGACAGGACAACCAGCATCACGGGATAGATCAGGGCCGAGATCACCTTGCCCCTGACCTTCTGTTCCCGTTCGCGAGCCGTGGCCAGACGGTCGAGCGACTGGGCAAGCGTTCCCGTGGCCTCGCCGACCTCGACCATGCTGAGATAAAAGGGGGGAAACGCGGCGGTCGAAGCCAGGGCATCATGAAAGCTGCGACCCTTGCGGATGTCGGACTGGGCATCGGCCAGCAGGCGCGACAGCGGCTTGGAAAACGTCTCGCGCCCGAGGATATCGAGCGCGCGGTTGAGCGTGGATCCAGCCTGCAGCAGCCAGGCCAGCTGACGGGTGAAGGCAGTGATCTCCGGACCGGCGATGCGCCGGCCCGGAAGGCTGAGAACCGGTGCTGAGCCAGCGGTCTGGCTGTCTTCCTCGATGTCGATGGGGTGCAGGCCCTGATCCGACAGGCGGCTGATGGCCAGTGACCGGTCCACTCCCTCGATGACGCCTGAGACCTCTTCGCCACTGTCCCTGATCGCGCGGTATCGGAAGCTTGCCATCAATCCTCCGACGTGACCCGTCCGAGTTCTTCGATGGTGGTGACGCCGTTGCGGCACTTGCGGAAGCCATCGGCCAGCATGCTGCCGACACCCGCCCGCCGCGCAGCCTGGGCGATGACGTCCGCAGAGACGCCGGGCTTGATCAGGCGCCGCAATTCATCGTCAATGGCCAGAACCTCGAAGATCGCCGCGCGTCCTGCAAAGCCCGTGCCTCCGCAATAGGTGCAGCCAACAGGCCGGTACAGTGTCACCCCGTCGCTGCCGGCTGGTAACGCCGCCTCCGGGAACTGCGCCAGCAACTCGCGCGATGCCTCATAGGGTTCTCGGCAATGGCTGCACAGTCGGCGCACCAGCCGCTGAGCCACTACACACCGCAGCGTGGAAGCGATGAGATAGGCCTGAATGCCCAGATCGAGAAGGCGCACGATGGCTCCGGCGGCCGAATTCGTGTGAAGCGTGGTCAGCACAAGGTGGCCCGTGAGGGCCGCGTTGACGCCGATGCTGGCGGTCTCGCCGTCACGCATCTCACCCACCATGATGATGTCGGGATCAAAGCGCAGTAGCGAGCGCAGCGTACGTGCGAAAGACAGTCCGATGTCCGGATGCACCTGAACCTGGTTGACGCCCTCGATCTGATATTCGACCGGATCCTCGATGGTGACGATCTTGCGGCGCGGATCGTTCAGAACCCCCAGCGCGGCGGCGAGCGTGGTGGTCTTGCCGCTGCCGGTGGGGCCGGTGACGATGATCATGCCGTGGGCATGTCCAATCTCATGGCGGAGCCTGGCAAGATCCTGAGGCGACAGACCGAGCCTGTCGATATCCGGAGCCTGGGTGTTGGCGCTCAGAAAGCGGATGGCGATGCTTTCGCCATGAATGGTGGGCATGGTCGCCACGCGGATGTCGTAGTCCCGCTCGGCAATCTTGAGCCGCGCGCGGCCATCCTGCGGAAGGCGCTTTTCAGCGATATTGAGATTGGTCAGGATCTTGAGCCGCGAGACCGCCGCCCGGCCCAGTTCCGGGGCCAGGCGTTCGCGCTCCTCGAGCATGCCGTCAACCCTGTGCCGGACGATGACCGCTCCACGGGCAGGCTCGATATGGAGGTCGGTCGCGCGGGCTGCCGAGGCTTCGCGGAACAAGCGGTTGACCAGGTCGATCACCGGAGCATCTAGCGCCAGATCCTTCAGGGCCTCTTCATCCTCGCCTCCAGCGGCGGGCCGTGGCAAGAGGCTGCCCTGTGACCGGCCATCGTCGAGCCGTTCGATGGCGGACAGGATCTGATTGTCGGTTGCAACCGCGAGGGAAAGCTCCATGCCGGTCGCCAGACGCAGGGCCGCAAGCGCGTTCTCATCGCTGGGATCGCTGACAATGACGCTGAGAACTCCGTTCTCGGCGGCGGTGGGCAGCACATGGCGCTCACGCATGAAACGCAGCGAAATGGCATCCGGCAGGACGCGGCCCGAAGGCCACCGGGACGCCATGGGCAGGCCGTGCAGACGCGCCAGTTCAAAGGCCAGAACCTGCTGATCCAGACTGCCTTGGCGCAGGAGGAGCCGGGCATCCGTCTCCTGCCCGGCAGAGGCAAGACCGCGAATCTGTTCCGCCTGATCCTTGGAGATCAGGGCCCGATCGGTCAGGTCGTTGAGAAGACTGCTCACAGCTGACTGTTTACCCGAAACCGGCCGCACCGCACAATCAAATGCGCTTGATGGCCCTCCCCGAGCGGCATCGCTCCGCCCGGATTCCGCTCAGAAGGCGATGGTCAGCAGAGAGAAATCATCCGGCAGGGGGCCCGGGCCGTTGATGGACCGCACCCAGTCCAGCACCTCCGCAGGACTGGAACTCGTGCTCAGCCGCCCGACGAACGTGTCGAAGGCCAGCATCTCGCCCGGCGCGGTTTCAACCTCGAAGGTGCCGTCACTCACCAGATGCAGACGGTCACCGGAGGCCACCTCGCTGTGGGCGGTTCTGTACAGCATGTCCGGCATCATCCCGATGGCAATGCCCGGCGTGGCGAGCGTCAGCACACGGCCATCCACCTTGCGCAGGACAGAAGCCGGGTGACCGGCGCTCGCATAGCGCAGGGCGCCCGTGCTGCGCCGATAGACGCCGTACCAGATGGTGAAATACATATTATTCTGTTTTTCCATCGGGAAGGCGTCGTTGAGCGCCGAGAGCACAGCTCCCGGGTCACGGAAGTCGGTGTTGGGAAGGGCGGCCGATCGCAGTACATTGATGGCCGTCACGGAGAGCAGCGCAGCACCCACACCATGGCCGCAGACATCGAGGAGATAAACCGCGAGGTGGTCGTCATCGATCTCGTGATAGCCGAAACTGTCACCGCCCAATTCCGTCGAGGGCTCGAGCAGCCACTCGGTCCGCGGTGCCTCCTGGCGGGGCGCTGGCAGGATCGAGAAGATGTAGTTGGCGGCTTCCGTCAGCTCTTCTGTCAGGCGCTTCTGGGTGCGCTGCAGTTCCAGATTGCTCTCGGCGAGTTGGTCTTCGACCGCCTCGCCGTGTTCGATCGTCGCCTGGTAGAGCAGATTGAGGTCTTCGAATTCGGCCTGCATGCGGGCCAGCTCTGCTTCCACCTCAGCCAGCCGGCTTTCAAGATCTGACATGCCGCCCACCGTTTCCCCTAGTCATGGGCGAAAGCCTGCCGCGGCATGCCGCCGCTCCTCACTTGCCGAGGGATGCGATGGCCGCTTCGACGCTGGCGTGAAGACCGAAGATGTTGTCGAAGCCGCTCACGGCCAGCACCTCCTTCACATTGTTTCGGGCGCAGGCAATGGTGAGGCCTCCGCCTGCCGCCTTGGCCTTCTTCGCCGTCGTCAGGATGACGCGCAGACCGGCGGACGAGATGTAGTCCAGTTCCGATGCATCAACCACCACCAGCTTGGGGCCGGCATCGACCAGCGCACTGGCGTCGTCTTCGAAGGCCTTCGCATTGCTGCTGTCGATGCGGCGCGACGGCTTGAGGACCAGCGCGTTGCCCAGTATCTCATGAGGAAGGTTTGCCACTTGTTCAGTCTCCCAGCTAGGGCGGCCTAGGCCGCTTTCAATTTCATTTCCATGGTGATGCGGTTGACACCGTCCGTGCGCCTGTAGTCAAGCCGGTCCAGGACGTTTTTCACGATTTTGAGCCCGAGTCCGCCTATGGCCCGGTCCGCCACGTCGCCGGATGGCTCGGTCGGCTCAGCGGTGAGTGGGTCGAAGGGCGGGCCATTGTCGGCGAGTTCCGCGCGCAACCTGCCCTCGTCGTGTTCAATGGACAGGGTGATCACTCCGTCCGGGCGGCCGACGAGGCCATAAGACACGATGTTGGTGATCAGTTCATCCAGAACCAGGCCGAAGCGCAGCGCCTCACCCGGCGAAATGCCCTGAGCGGCACCAAACTCCTCCAGTGTGTCAATGACACGCCCGACCTCCTGGATGTCATTCGCCAGCGACATGTCAAGTCGGCCGTTCAAGAAACACCCCTTCGAATGCGCACGCGGCGCGGCACCCGGAACCAAAGCACAGTCACTCAAGTCCGCGCAACCATGGATAAACTCCCGGACTGAAGAAAACAGTGTACCGCTCTACCGCAAAATCCGGTAAAGCGTTTCCAGTGCGGTTTCGCGCCGCGTCGTCATCATCTGCTTTTGTGGGGCTATATCATGCTGACTGTTCCGGAGGAGTTTCTCCTGCTCACGCTCAAGGACGAGGATGGCGGCTTTGTCGACATTCCTCTCGAATACCAGCGTGCCGGCTTCGTGGGTGCGGCAATCATGGAACTGGCGCTTCAGGGACGTCTCGACAGCGACCTCGATCGCGCATGGGTTGTAAATAAGGCGCCGACGGGCGATGCCTCGCTTGACCCGGTCCTTGCGAAGCTGGGGGCTGCGGGTTTTGACAACAACGCCGAAAACCTCATCAATCAACTTATTGAGCTTGGCGACACGGTGCGCACGGCCGCCCTCGAGCGGCTCTGCGCCAAGAAGATCCTTGTCGAAACCGAAGGCCGCCTGCTGTGGTTCCTCAAGACACGGCGCTATCCGGCCATCGACGGCAAGGAAATCCGTGAAGTGAAGCTGCGGCTCCTCGAAGTGCTGCTGCGTGACGCCCTGCCCGATCCGCGCGATGTGTGCCTGATGTCGCTGGCCGAGACCTGTGGGATCATCCGCCAGATCGTGCCGCAGTCAGAACTCAAGCTGGCGCGGGAGCGCATCGCCAAGTTCTCGAAGATGGAACTCATCGGCCAGAACGTGAACCGCTATATCGAGCTTTTCGAACGCGCCATGGCCATGGCGACCCCCGCCCACATGTGAGGACGAGGGGAGGGCTTCCCCCGTCTCCGGGATCTAGCGCTCCACCACGTTCAGGTCGGCCTCCATGTCGCGCCTGCGCTCCATGGTGAGGAAATCAAGCGTCATCGGCAGCCCCAGCTCGATGGCTGAGGCATGCTGGACCCGGATCGAGATGTCACGCGGAGCCGCGCCCAGCAGGTGCCCGCCGCGTGTCCGGTCTGCCGTGATGAAATGCAGATGGAACCCGGCAAGATGCACGCCGCTCAGGAAGCTGGGCGTGTAGAAGCCGACAATGGTTCCATCAACGCCATTGAACTCGAACACGGTCTGCAGCTTGGCGATTTCTGCGAGCGGCAGGTAGTTGCTCTGTTTCGGCACGGAGCGTGCCCGCACCCGGTCGAAGTGACCATCGATCCGGAACGCATACATCAGATTGTGCGATGGAACCAGATCAAGCAAGGCATGCTCGAAATCCGCTTCTCCGACAGGCGTGTCAAGGTGGTCTTCGGTGTCACCCGCGAATTCAACGGCAAGTGCAAAGGGCGTGCGCACATCATCCGGGATGATCTCGGCATCACCCTGAGGCCTCAGGCAGTAGACGCGGCCATCGAGAAGCACGAGTTCGCCGTCGAGATCGTTGAAAGTACCTATGCCCAGATTGCCCTTGCTCCTGAGGTGGCCGATCGTCGTGTCGGCACGGTAGATGCCCTCGACCAGCGCCGCGAGCGGCGCAGAAATGAAAACCGGCGGCTGTGTCCTACCTGCCATTCCATCCTGCATCGTGCCTGTTCTCCGATCTTCAACCCGGACAGTCGGGTCAGTGCCGGAAAAACGCAAGCTAAATCTGCTTGTTCAAGTAAATCAGGGTCGCTACACATGCTTATCTGGCGGAACTGAAGACACATTCCCGCAATCCGGACCCGGCCGCCCGGGAAAGCCGGAAGCAGAGAAATGAGTGGCATGAAACCCCTGCTGGAAGTGTCCATGGGCATCGACGCATTCTCGTCCGCGTGGGCGCATTGTGACAGAATTTCCTCCTATGTCGCCCGCATGGTGAGCCACAACCGTGCAGACCCCCTGCTCTATGCCAATCTGCTGAGCTCGGCTCTCAACGAATTGCTTGAAATTGCCTTTGCCCATCACGGGCCGGACGGTGACATTTCCTGCCGTGTGTCGAGGTCAGGTGCGTCCGACATCATCGAATTGAGCCTGCCCTGTGACGATGCTGCGCTGGGTTTCTACACCGGTGCGGCGGAGCAGCTGAAGCGCGCCGATCTCGCAGAGGCCTATCAATCGGCGCTGTTCTCGCCCGGGGCTGGCGACCCGCATCTGGGCCTGCTCGAGATTGCCGTGGATTACAAGGCAAGGATCAGCATTTTGCCCGAGGGCGGAAAACGGGTGCTGGTGGCGGCCACCGTAGAGCTCGAAGGAGCAGTGTCTTGAGCGTCGACCCGACATATTCAGTCACGTTCAACGAGAACAATCAGGAATTCAGCATCGCGGGCAAGCTGCGCCCTCAGAATGCCTCCGACATCAAGCCGCTCGAAGCAGCACTTTCGAAGGCGCTCGCTGGCGTGCGCGGCACATTCTATCTCAATGTGAAGCGGCTGGCACGCATCAACAACGTCGCTTTCCGTGTCATCGCCAGTCTGATGGCGCAGATGGTTGAGAAGCGCGTCGACCTCAAGATCGAGGTTGTGACCTCCAGCGTCCTTGGCTGGTCGACACGCAAGTTCCTGCCACTTGCCCAGCGCATCCCGAATATCAAGGTCGTCGAATACGACAAGGAGTTCTATCCGGGTCAGTCCTTTCTCGAGGAGGGTGGCTTCATTCCCATTCTGCGCAATCAGACGCGCATGACGTGGCGCCACGAGCGCAACCTGCTGCCACGTCATGGATTGACGCCAGGCGCGAGCATCGCCGACATCTGCTGCGGAATCGGTGATTTTGCCGTGCTGGCGCACAAGGAGTTCAAGCCATCACGACTTCTCGCGCTCGATCATTCCCGCACAAGCCTCGACTATGCGCGCAAGGTTGCTGCCGAGTTCGGTGTGACTGATATTGAATATGTCTATGGCGACGCCGCCGAACTGATGATCGATGACAACAGCTTCGATTTCGTGACATGCCGGCATTCGCTGCAGGTCTTCGACCGGCCGGAGTTGATCCTCCGAGAACTCTACCGGATCTGTAAGCCGGGTGGCCGCGTCTACATCACCAACGAGAAGAACTCCCATTGCCTCGGCGAGCCGCGCGGCGAGAGCATCCAATGGACCTACAACGAGGTTGCAAAGCTCTGGGCCCATTTCAACATGGATATCGAGTTCGGTCCGAAGAGCGGGCGCTACATGATGGACGCCGGCTTCGACGACATCCGGATCGATACATTCATGGTGACCAACCGCGACGGCGACCCGCAGGACTTCGCGGACATGATCCAGGCCTGGGAGAATGTCTACGCAGGCCAGATGTCGCGCGATCGGGGTGATACGCCAGAGTTCATCGCGAAGTTCCGACAAGGCTTTCAGGATCACATCCATGCGGCCCTTAACCCGAAGGGCTACGCGGGCTGGCCGATCTGGGCGGCTTCGGGGCGCAAACCGTCATGACGCAGCTGCCGGACAGCGGCGCCGTGCGGAGTAGCGTACTGACCAGTTTCCGCGCGAAGTTTGTCTTTCTGATCGGCACTGCGGTTCTGCTCTCCCTGCTGTTGAGCGGCGGCGTGGCACTGTGGAATGTCCACAAGCTGTCGCGTGACGCCTCGGCCGAAATTGAAAGCGGTCTGTCAAAGACGACGGAGGAGTATCTCACCCGCTACATCGACATGACCGCACAGCGCGCCGACATGATGTTTGCGCGCACCTTCGACCAGGTGACGATGCTGGCGCAACTGACCCAGGGCCTCATCGACGATCCCAAACTCGACAGGGACCTCGGCGAATTCCTTGCACGCTATCCCGCATTCCAGGACAGCATGAGCTACAACGCCGAGAAGCACTGGATGCAGAACAAGGCTGGCGAGCCATCGGTGATCAGTGTGTGGGGTTATTTGCTCGACAGCGCCGGTGCCATGCGCGCCGATGTGGCCGAGGCAGTCCGGGAAACGGGTTTCTTCGACCTTGTTGTGCCGGCGTTGATGGGGACAGGCCAGAACAAGCTGCAGATGTATTACGTGGGGCCGAAATCCGTTCCCATCATGCGCACGATGCCCTACTCCGACCAGGCCCAGACCTTCGACAAGCTCTATCCCGGACACAATGAGAGCAATTTCTGGGACTTCTTCTTTCCGGGAGTCTATGAGGCGTGGCAAGGCTGGGTGAAAAACCCCGGCATCCGGCCCGCCGATAGCGACATCACCATCGCCGCCCCCTACATCGACGCCATAACCGGTAAGCTGATCGTCAGCTATTTCCACCCGCTATACACCAAATCACGCGACGATGTTGCGGGTATGGTGGCGGTCGACATCACGCTCGAACAACTCACTGAACTGGTGCAGGGCGTGAAGATCGCCGATACCGGCTTTGCATTTCTAGCGCAGCAGAACGGTAACGTCCTCACAGTGAACACCACTGGTGAAGCGCTCCTCGGCGTTGCCCAGGAAAGTGCCACTGGTGCCGGCGTCACGGGAATCAACCGGAGCCTGTCCAAGAGTCGTTTCAAGGATATCGCGGCGCTCAGGATGCCCGGAGCGAACGAGACCTCCATCATCCATGTCACTGTCGAGAAGGACGGCATGCCCGAGGGCCTGCTGGTGGCCATGCATCCGCTGCCCGTGATGAATCTGTGGCAACCCAACACTGGCATCGTACCGGAACGGCTGATGCTGGGCTTCGTGGTGCCCGATCGCGAGATCTATGAACCACTCTATGCTGCTCAGGAAGAGATCGACAACGCCACGAACCGCATCGTCAAGGGAATCCTCATTTCGGTCGTTGGCTTCCTCATCGCCGTTCTGGCGGCGTCGGTCCTGCTCTCACGTCGCTTCACTGCCGGTCTCGAAGCCCTTGCGGATGCAGCCGGGCGATTGAAGCGGTCCGACTACAACATTCAGGTTCCCGTGCGTGGCCGTGATGAAGTAGCCCAGGTGACCGCGGCATTCAATCAGATGGCGCTGGACATTCGCGGCCATACCGCAACGCTTGAGCAGCGGGTGGCGGACCGGACCCGTGAGCTCGCGTCGGCAAATGATGAGATTCAGAGTCTCTACGAAAAGCTCCGGGATGAAAACGTCCGGATGGGCGCAGAACTCGATGTTGCCCGCAGGATTCAGATGATGGTGCTGCCAAACGCCACAGATCTCAACGGAATTCCCGATCTCGAGATTGCCAGCTACGTGGAACCGGCCGACGAGGTGGGTGGCGACTATTATGACGTGCTCTATGCACCGGGCTCCGCAAAAATCGGCATCGGCGATGTCACGGGGCACGGCATTGAGAGCGGTGTGCTCATGATCATGGTGCAGTCCGTAGGTCGCGCGCTTTATGAGCGTGGCGTCGATGATCCCTGCGCCTTCCTCGAAGTCCTGAACACGGCCATCTACAAGAACGTCGAGCGCACCAGGACCGGCAAGCATCTCTCCCTCGCTTTTGTCGACTACAGTGAGGACCGACTGACCATTTCCGGACAGCACGAGGAAGCCATCGTGATCCGGAAGGATGGCACGGCGGAACGCATCGACACTATCGACCTTGGCTTCCCGATCGGTCTCGAAGCGAACATCCAGGACTTCCTGTCATCCATCGTGCTACCTTTCTCCGAAGGCGACATGCTCCTGCTCTACACCGACGGCATCACCGAGGCGGAGAGCGAGGATGGAACGCTTTACGGCATCGAGCGGCTGATCGACTCGGCGCAACGCGTCCATCAGCGGAGCGCCGAAGAAGTGAAGACAGCCATCATCGCTGCACTCAGGGCGCATATCGGAAAACAGAAGGTCCACGACGACATCACGCTTGTCGTCGTCAAGCACAGGTGATCCATGGCCCTTGATTTTGGAGAGACCACTCACCGCAACACGCCCTCAGCCTTTTCGGTCAACATCATCCTGGCCGAGGGACCGCTCGCGGTGAGCTGGCAGCATGCGAGCGCCACTTGCGAGTTTCTTGGCGATCTCTTCGCCCATCATCACGCACAGGGTGGTGCGGACTATAATGAAGCGCGACACGCCATCATCTATCTCGTCAACGAACTGCTCGAGAACGCCATCAAGTTCCGCAACCCTGGCGACATCATGCTGCTGTGCTCTCTGGAGGATGGCAATCTTGAACTGGCAGTCTGCAATTCAACGGCACCCGCTGTTGCGGAGAAGTTCCAGTCCCTGCTCTCCGAAATCACCTCGCGGGATCCCGGTGAACTGCTGATCGAACGCATTGAGGCAAATGCCGCCGACGAGACCTCCTCGGCCTCCGGCCTTGGTCTTCTGACACTGATGAACGACTATGGCGCGCGGCTTGGCTGGACCTTCGAGCAGAACGACGGCGGCGCGATTGTACTCCGCACCTATGCTTCTCTTACTCTCAACTGAATATCAAAGGTTTGCATCCGATGGAAATCAAGACAGCCGAGTATAATGTCTGGACCGAAGGCTCCACCATTCACTACGAGGGTACGCTTCGCTTGTCCGGAACAGACGCCTATCAGCCCATTCTTGACCTGATGCAGCAGGTGCTTGTCGAAAAGCCGCAAAATGTGGTGCTTGATCTGACGCAGCTCGAGTTTCTCAACAGCTCAGGCATCAATCTGCTCGCCAAGTTCACCATCGAACTCCGCAAGCATCCCGATGTTGCCATGAAGGTCCTGGGCTCCACGCGCATTCCATGGCAGTCCAAGTCCCTTCCGAACCTTCAGAAGTTGCACAAGGGCGTCGAGCTGCTGATTACCTGAGCACCTCCCCGATTACCTTCAGGACTCAGATTGCAGCCACACGCCCTGAAGGTCCCGGCGCCGGAGGCTTGTGGCCCTGTCGACCAGGTGGTGCAACAGCCAGCTTGCCATTCACGCCTCACTGTCTGCTTCACCCGGCGGAGAACAACGGACGGCAAAAGCATGAGCGCCGAAAGATGAGGCGAGGCCGGAGCACACGACCTCTGACGCTGCGCCGTCCCTCAAGTGTCGAAAAGCTGGTGACGTCTGAGCCGGTATACCCGGACCGCGTGAGCCCGAAGCCAAGGCCTGACAGGTTCAATTCCGAACCGGGCCAGTTGCATGTCATTCAGAACACCCGATGGGCGCCACGGTCGGGCTCGGCTTCGCCGGCCGCGAGGCGGGAGTAGAAGTCCTGCAACGTCTCGCTGCCGAAGGAGGGCGTGGCTCCCGCGTCATAGCCACCAGCGGCCTCATCCCAGACAAGCATTGATTCAGTCGCATAATAGCGGCCGATACGCGCCAGTTCGGCCTTCTCCCGCAGGCGGGGCGACACGGTACCAGCCCAGTCCAGCAGACGGACGATCACATCGAGCATCGCGACCGGTACCCGGCGCAGTCGTGGTGGCTGGTCGAGTGCGGTAAACAAGGCTTCTGCCTGCTGCAGCGGCGTCATTGCAGGACCGGGTCCACCCACCGGAAGCACTTTGTTGTGGAGCTGCTTGTCTGTAATGCAGAGCGCGAGGAAGCGGCCAACATCCTGATCGCTGATTGGCTTGGTGGCCGTCAGCTGTCCATCGCCAAAAACGAGAAAGGGCTTTCCCTGCCGCAGCCTTCCGATCTGCCCTGAAAGCGACTTGAAATAGGCAGTCGGCCGCACGATGGAATAGACGAGGCCCGAGGCCATCAACTCCCGCTCGAAAGCGAGCTTCGCATGCTGAAACGCCAGGCGAGGCTTCTGCACGCAGATCGCGGACAAGAGCACGATGTGGCCGATGCCGCATTCGCGGGCTGCCGCCATCGCCTCGACATGCGCCTGATGATCCACCGCCCAGGCGTCCCGTGGTACCCCGCTGCGCGACGCAAGGCAGGACACAAGCACGCTGAACCGCTCGCCACGCAATCCGTCACGGCGCAGCGAGACCGGATCGACGGCATTGCCGATGCGGAGGTTCAGTGCAGGATGTCCGGAGACTGCACGAAGATGTCCCTCGGAGCCAGGCCTGACGAGACAGACCACCTCATGACCAGCCGCCAGCAGGGCGGCAACCGTGGCCTGACCAATCGTACCCGTGGCACCCAGGACAAAAACCCGGTGCGGGCCCCTCGCACCCTGCACCGCTTGCTCAGCCATTTCGGCTCTCCCACGTGACACAGGCTGCGGACAATACTGGCTGTTTCAGCAGCCGCGGGCAAGAAGGCAAGGGAGAATCGGACGTCGTCCGGTGATCAGGCGGCTTGCAGTTCTGAACTCGTGAGTTCGGGTTCCTGCTGCATGAGGCGGCATATCAGCCGGAGGTGCAGGTTGATCTCGTCGAGTTCATCAAGGCCGACAAGACCCTGATAATCGCCGTCATGATTGTCATGGCAGGCAGCCAATACGATGGCGAGCGACTCTGCCGCATTTTCGGAGACGGATTTCCACGGCGATGGATTGGCCTCGATCGCCTGGAGGAAGCCATCCGCCCAGTCCGCGGCCATGAATCGCCCATCGGCCGCCTGAGGCAGGACTGCAGCCGGAAGCATGCGGTAGGCGCCGACGTTTCTGCGCACCTGTTCTTCACAGGCCAGCAGGTCGCTGAGCACGTTCCACTCCTCGTCATCGGAAGCAAAGACCGGTTGCTCACCGGACCAGACCCAGTCTGTCCAGTTTTCCTCCAGGATCGGGCCAGCCATGGCAAGCGCCGTGAGGAAACCATGGATATCCGCAGGCGCCATCGTCCAGCGGGGCGCGCGTCCCGAGGCGACATAGGCCTTGAACCATTCAAGCTGCCGGGGGGTGTCATCTGACATGGCGCGGTTCCAATTCATCGGGCGGATGCCAAACGATTGCGCGACATGGTTAAGATTTTCTTACCCGCCAGACGACGCGACAAGATCCCTGCGGATTCAGCCGGGCGTTCAGGCAGACCCGCTGGCACGGGGCCCGGCGCCCGTGGCGCTGCCGCGCCAAGCCGCGAGGATCTCATAAGCCACGGCCAGAAGCGTAGGTCCGATGAACAGCCCGAGGAAGCCAAACGAGATGAAGCCACCAAATACGCCGAGAATGACCAGCATCATGGGAAGTCGCATCCGTGCCCCGATCAGCAGCGGCTTGAGGAATGTCTCGAGATAGGTGACGAACAGGCCCCAGACGACGACGAACCAGAAGGCCGGATCCATCCCGGAGTTGGAGTAGACGTACCAGGCCGCACCTGCCCACACGACATTGACGAGAAAGCTTCCGAACTGGCTGATGGCGAGAATCAGCGTGACGAAACCCAGTGTGCCGGAGGCAGGCACACCAGCGACGAGCAGGCCGAAGGACATCAGCAGGCCCTGAATGGTCGCCGTGCCGACGATGCCATAGAACACGCCGCGCACCGCGCCGGCGGCAACATCGGTGAGCCCTCCGAGCCAGCTTCCGCCGAGCCGGACGAGTATGTCGGTCAGGACCCCCACCACGGCTTCGCCGCGCGCCCACAGGCTAGTGGCGATGATCAGGGCGATGAGGAGATGCAGGGCGCTGCTCGCGAGGCCAACTGCGGCATCAATGAAGAACGCCCGTGCCGGATGCGCATAGGACATCAGCATGGCATGCGAGTCAGGCGAATTGCCCGTCAACCCCTGCCATGCCGTTGCTATGCTGTCGCCAATCAGCGGCAGTGCAGTGATCCAGCCCGGCAGCTGCGGGCGGGTGGCGACCCAGGCCTCACCTCTCGCAGCGAGCTGGCGCAACTCCAGCTCGAGGCCGGGAGCGGCGACCATGACAGGCACCAGCACGAACAGCAGAAGTGCGAGGAGCATCACCGCGGCGGCCGCAGCCGGCGGCAACCCGCGGTTCACCAGCCATTCCCGGACAGGCCAGGCTGCGATGGCGAGAATACCGCCGAACACGATGCCCAGCAGAAACGGCCGCAGCACAAGATAGACGCCTGCCAGAAACAGGCTGAAGAGCAAAAGGATTGCGAACTTCTCGACCAGGGCTTGCGTGCCCGGTCCGCCACCCGCGCTATCCTGTGTCATGGCACCCAATCCCCCTTGATGCGCCATGTCTTAGGACATGGCCAGCCAAAGGGGAAACCGGTTTTCCGTGCCGGATCGGGCGTCTTACCTGGAGGCGCTCTTGGCGTCCTTGCGGGTTCCCAGCGCTGTCTCGACGGCCTGGAGCCGCGATGTCACATCTTCCCAGCCGCGGCCCTTCGATTCTTCCACCATAAAGCCCACGAGGCTCTTGAAGAGCGACAGCATTGACGCATCGGGCACAGTGCCCAGACCATCCTTGTCTTTCATGATCGTGCTTCCCGGATTCCCCTTGCGGGACCGCGTCTGCGTCCCTCCAGTGGAGACTCCTACAGGCTCCGGAAACGGCACGACACGAGTAGAAATACCGAATTCATTTGGAAATGAGCCATCTTTCGACAGAGAAGATGCGTCCTCGGAGGTCTCTTTCACGCTTGAGTTGAGCTCCTGCCGATCGATCTTGTGATTGAGGCTAGTCATGTTGCTCTCCTTTGGTCCACCAGCTTCGTGCTTTCGCTTCCCCCCTTTTGGCGCACAGCAACTGACAGCTTGCTGATAGGATCCCCCTCTTCAACACCTCAAATGAAAACGGCCCCGAAAAAAGGGGCCGTCCATCTGTCGTCTTCAACAATGACGTGTGGCGTCGACGCAAGAACTACCTGTCGGTGCGCTCCAGTTCGACACGGCGGTTGAGGGCGCGGCCCTGCAGCGTCTTGTTCGATGCCACGGGATCGCTCGCACCCGCACCCGCCGTAACCAGCCGTGCCGGACTGATGCCACGCTTCACCAGCGCCTTCTTGAGCGATTCTGCACGCGCCAGCGAGAGCTTCTGATTGTAGCTGGCATCGCCGATCGAATCGGTATGGCCGGTGATGCGCAGGGTCCACAACGGATTGTTCTTGAGGGTCACGGCCATGGCATCGATCAGCCGGTCGGATTCACTGCGGATCGAGGACTTGTCGAAATCGAAATGAATCCCATAGGTGCGGAACTTGCGCACCGTCGCCAGAGCCTGCTCCATCTCGCCGCGGAGCGGCGCGCCGGCAACAGCCCGCACCACGCGCTCGGTCCGCGGCACGTTCTCACCGCTGAAATTGACGCTGTATTCGAGCAGCACGGGGTTGTTCTTGTTGTTGAGGAAGGTGAACGTACCAGTCGCTGACTTGGAACGGCCCTTGAACTTTCCGGACGCCGTGATTGCCGGAACCGTGACCACCTCATTTCCCAGCTGGACTTCGAATTTCGCATTGGCATCCAGCAGTTGGAATTCACCGTCAACCCGGTTGAGCGCGGCATCGTAAATGATCGAGGACGCGGCGCGTCCGGTCGTGCGCAACTGTTCAAGAACGGCGGCCGATGTGCCAAGCGTCGTCGTGTCCGGCATCACCAGAGGCATCTTGGAATTGTAGCCCAGAACCAGCGTGCGGGCCCCCGCCCGGTCAACGACATTGATGCGACGCACCGCCCGCATGCCACGCGAACTCGAGTAATTGATGTCGAATGTCTCCGTGCCGACCTTGGCGAAGGTGATCCAGGATTCCGCGTCCGGCCCATAGGCATTGCCCCAGGCCGTCGTGATGACGCCGCCATCATTGGGCATGAAAGGTCCAAGACCCTCCTGGGCGGATGCACCACTCCAGGACACGGCCAGAATTCCCGCTGCCACGAAGGCCGATCTCAAGAACATGCGCATCGTCTTTTCTCTCCTTGCGTTGCTGTTGCCTGCATTTTTTTGCGATCTCAGGGCGGTGAAGTGGCCCAAGGAATGCCGTTCATGCCTATCTTGAAGCCGAGGTCATAGAGTGCCTGCATATAGTCCGGGTCGAAGGGCGTTGGCTCCTTCATCGTGAAGCTGTCTGGGATCCAGATGGCGCGGAAGGCAATGCCATCCCTCTGGGCATTGGCATACATGCGGTAGAGGTCGCCGATACCCTGGGTCTTGATCAGAGTGCTGATGGACTTTCCGACGATCGAAGCCAGCTTGGGCTTCACCGTGCTGTATTCCGGCGTCACCTTCCCATTGCGCAGTACATAAAGCGTGCGCTTCACCTTGCCGCGCTTCAGTTTCCTGTCGTTTTCCTTCACCGAGAAACTGGATGGGAAAAGGAATGCCTGGTTGCTGGTGCCGCCGTCGACATGGATTTCATCATAGGTCTGGCCGTCTGCGGTCACCGAGATGTTCACGGGTGGGAAGATGCCCGGTATGGAAGCCGAGGCCACCAGAATATCCTGTATGAGCTTGGTGCGCCCGGGAACGCCGCTCTCGGCAATGGCGCCGATATCCCATACAACCGGACGCTCGGCATCGAGATTGGTGGTGCCGATGAGCAGCCGTCGGCCACGGGCCTGCTCACGGGCGATGGCCTCGACCATGCTGTCCGTGACATACCGCGAGACGAGTGCGCGCAGGGGCGAATTGTCGGCGACGGAGGACGAGCTGATGATGCTCAGAACGCCCTTCTTCCTGTAGATGTTCTCACCCGAGATTTCTGTATAGGCCTCGGTCAGGAGCTTGTCATAGGGTGGGCCGAGAAAGGCAAAGGGGGCGATGAGCGATCCGGTGCTCACGCCTGTGACAATGCTGAATTCCGGCCGCGTGCCCGCCTTGGTCCAGCCGGAGAGCAGTCCCGCACCAAACGCCCCGTTGCTGCCACCGCCGGAAATCGCCAGATAATCGCGCTGGGTGGGCGAGAGCCCGGCCGCCTTCTGCTGAGCGGCGATGGCTGCGACGGTCTCGATGGAGATTTCATTCCCATCATCACCCCAGTACCTTATCCGGCCATAGCCCGGAACCGCCGACCGGGCCACCAGAGGCTCGGGCACGGGATCGCGCAGTGACTCGACCGTTGGGCCTGCACAGGCAAGCAACGTGAGGCCCAGCATGGCCAGTATCGTGATCTTGAGGATTTTCAAACCGCGGACACCCTTGGGAGAGGCCTTATAGCGCCCAGCCGCCTATTTTGGAAACAGGAACGTCGCAACTTGCAGCCTATGACCCGGACAGGAGGGGGTGGCCACAGAATCAACAGATTGCTATGGTGAACTCAAAATAACAGGAGTAGAAACATGAAGATCCGTTTGATCACTGCCGTGCTCGCTTGTCTTGCGGGCATGGTCCCGACCGGCGCCAGCTTTGCCGACCGCACACCGGCCCAGCAGTCGCTCTATCAGCAGGCAACCAAGGACTGTAACGGCCCTCACTACCCCTGCGGTGCGCGCCCCTACATCAACTATTCAGGCGGCTGGTGGGGTTGCGTGGAACCGCGCTCCTGCAGGTAGAACGTCCTTGACGGCGCCGCTGTTTACCCAACTCGTCGAAACGCTTCCGTCTTCGGTCCCCTTTGTGGGGCCGGAGGCGCTTGAGCGGCGCACCGGCACGCGGTTCAGGGCGCGCATCGGCGCCAACGAAAGTGTATTTGGGCCTTCGCCCGGAGTTGTGGAGGCCATGCGTGCCGCTACTCCCGACATGTGGCAGTACTGCGATCCCGAGAACCACGATCTGCGGAACGCCCTGGCGGATCATCTGGGCGTTGAGCCTGCCAATGTCATGGTCGGCGAGGGAATTGACGGGCTGTTCGGCTACGCCGTGCGGCTGTTCGTCGAACCCGGCGTTGCGGTGGCCACCTCGCGCGGCGCCTATCCGACATTCAATTTTCATGTCCAGGGCTTTGGCGGGCGTCTGGTGATGGCGCCCTACGTGAATGATCGCGAAGACCCCGCCACGCTGCTGTCAGTTGCACGCCAGGAGAAGGCACGGCTCATCTATTTCGCAAATCCTGACAATCCGATGGGCGGATGGTGGGACGCAGCGGCTGTCGAGGGCCTCATCGCCGCCCTGCCGGCCAACACGGTGCTGATGCTGGATGAAGCCTATGGCGAATTTGCGCCGCCGGGCACGTTGCCGCCGCTCGATGTATCCAACCCTGCGGTTCTCCGATTCCGCACTTTCTCCAAAGCTTACGGACTGGCGGGCATGCGGCTTGGCTATTGCATCGGCCACGCCAGCGTGATCAGCGCCTTTGACAGGATCCGCAATCACTTCGGCGTGACCCGCATGGGCCAGGTAGCAGGGCTGGCCGCTCTCAGGGATCAGGACCACCTCGAACATGTCGTGCTGCGCGTTGCAGAGGCACGCGAGGCGATCGGCCAGATCGCTCGTGACAACGGGCTTACGGCCCTGCCCTCGGCGACCAATTTCGTGGCAGTCGACCTGGGGCGTGACGGAGACTACGCTCGCCGTGTGCTCGAGGCGCTCGGTGCGGCCGGTGTCTTCGTGCGCATGCCCGGTGTTGCGCCGCTCAACCGCGCCATCCGGATCACGGCAGGTCGGCCGGAAGACCTTCGCATACTTGCGGCGGAACTGCCGCGGGCGCTGACGGCGGCAGGCTGACGCCCACCGCCATCCGATCATTGAGCGTTGATGTTACTTCTTCGCCAGCTTGGCTGCGATCTCCGCCACATGTCGACCCTGAAAGCGTGCGCCATCGAGCTCATGCTGGGCGGGCTGACGGCTGCCGTCCGAATTGGTGATGGTGCTGGCACCATAGGGCGAACCGCCACGGATCTCGTCAACGCCTGATTGCCCGGCCCAGGCATAGGGCAGGCCGACGACAACCATGCCATGATGCAGCATGGTGGGGATGAAACCCAGAAGGGTCGATTCCTGACCGCCATGCTGGGTCGCTGACGATGTCATGGCCGAGCCTACCTTGCCGGCCAGCGCCTGCGTGGCCCAGAGCGACCCTGTCTGATCGATGAAATTGCGCATCTGTGAAGCCATGGTCCCGAAGCGGGTGCCGCATCCGAAGATGATGGCATCATAGTTGGCAAGCTCTTCAGGCTTGGCGATGGGCGCCTTCTGGTCGAGCTTCATCCAGGCGGCCTTGGCGACATCCTCCGGCACCAGCTCGGGAACGCGTTTCACATCCACCTGGGCGCCCGCCTGTTGCGCACCCTCAGCAGCGGCATAGGCCATCTGCTCCATATGCCCCCAGGCCGAATAGTAGAGAACGAGAACCTTGGTCATGACGTCTTCCTTTCATGTTGCGTGTTGATGAGGTCGTTGAGGTCGAGGCGCTGCGTCACCATGGCGAGGCTGCCATCCGGTGTGCGCGGCCACTGGTCCTGAGGCTTGTCCCAGTAGAGTTCGATGCCGTTGAAGTCGGGGTCATGAAGGTAGAGCGCCTCCGACACGCCATGATCCGACGCGCCATCCAGCGGAAGCTTGTGGGCGATGAGGCGTTTCAGGGCATCCGCGAGATCAGCCCGCGTAGGATAGAGGATTGCCACATGGAACAGACCCGTGGTCCCGGGTGGCGGCGGCTGCCCGCCCTCGCTCTCCCAGGTATTGAGCCCGATGTGATGATGATATCCGCCGGCAGAGACAAAGGCCGCCTGGCGGCCATACATCTGCTGCAGTTCAAAACCCAGGACATCACAATAAAAATCGAGCGATCTCTGTATGTTGGCAACTTTCAGATGCACATGGCCGATACGGGCCTGCGGGGCGATGGGCTGGGCAGAGATCATGGCCCTTTTCCTTTCTGTAACTATTTTCGTTACGAATATAGGAGCGCCCAAATCCATCTGCAAGCCCCGTTTCCGTGTTCCGCCCGCAAAGCGGTGGATGATTGCTCCGCGCGCTTGAATTCCCCGGTCGCATTTCGCAAAACGAGACGCATTCAACAGGAGACAAGCCATGGCTGGGTCGGACCTTCCCAAATCACTCGTCGTGGTCGCCCATCCCCTCATCCTGCACAAGCTCACCCTGATGCGTGACAAGCACACGCCCTCGGCCGTTTTTCGCCAGCTGCTGCGCGAGATCAGCCTGTTGCTGGCCTATGAGGTGGCGCGCAATCTGCCGATCACAACGCAGACCATCGAGACGCCGCTGGCCGAAATGGAAGCCCCCATTCTCAAGGGCAAGAAACTGGTGATCGTCTCGATCCTGCGCGCTGGCAACGGACTTCTCGAGGGCATGCTCGATCTCATGCCGTCAGCGCGCGTTGGCCACATCGGTCTCTACCGTGACCCGAAGACACTGCAGCCCGTGGAGTATTACTTCAAGGTTCCCTCCGACATCGAGGAGCGCCCGGTCATCGTGGTGGACCCCATGCTGGCGACAGGCAATTCCGTGGCCTATGCCATCAGGAAGCTGAAGGAACGCGGGGCAAAGGACGTCAGGCTCGTGTGCCTGCTGTCAGCACCAGAGGGCATCCGGCGCGTGGCAGCGGAACATCCCGACGTCCCGATCTACACGGCCGCAGTCGACAGCCACCTCAACGATCATGGCTATATCGTGCCGGGGCTCGGCGACGCCGGCGACCGCATGTTCGGAACCAAGTGAAAATTTACCATAGGCCACGACAACCCGTCTGCATCACCAATTGAAAACCATTGGCGTCTAGCCTCCCGGTCTCACGCTGCGAGGTCGGGACAGATGACGGTGGAACCGCCAACAAGCAATGAGCCGGCCGGCCGCACGCCGCTCAGGCTGGAGGGGCCCGATGGCAGGCGTCCACGCCTCCTGCTGGCCGAGGACTGCGACCCGGTGCGGATCGTCACTGCCGCCATGATGAAGGCAATGGGCTGTGATGTGGATACGGCTATCCATGGCGAACAGGCGGTCCGCAGTGCTGCCGAGAACAGCTTCGACGTGATCGTGCTGGATATCGAAATGCCGATCATGGACGGCATTGCGGCGGCGCGGCTGATACGCGGCATGGGCGGACCCGTGTCGGAAACGCCACTGATGGCGCTTTCGGCGTTCCTGGCCGATTCGGCGCGCGGCAGCGCCTGGCACGACACCTTTGACATCGCCCTGCCCAAGCCCGCCAACCGCAACGAATTGCACCAGGCGCTGAAGGCGGCGCTGACACGTCCGAAATCCGCCGTGTCTGGCGGCGCATAGGCTGTTCAGCGCGGCGCAGTCTTCGTGTCGAGTTCAGATTCGAGAGACTTGAGCATGTGGAGCAATTCGCTCAGTTCCGGGCTCAATGCCGCCTTGCGCTTTCCAGCCGGGTTCTGCCGGGTGTCCTGAACCGTCATTGTGCCAGCCTCTTCCATACTCGCATCCACACGTATTCTCCTGCCATCCCGTTAAGGACCCGCTAAACGCACGAGGACATCCCGGTGTCCGCACCATTGCCAGCTGATCCGGCAGGTGCGCGGCTGCAATTGGGCCTGATTGTGGCATCGTGCATGAAAAGTGAAGATCTGCCTCCGCTTCCTGCAAACAAGAACTGGTGGCAGACAACATGCGTTTCGCGCTAATGTGCAACTTCGCAAGTCATGACATCGCAACACGGAGGAACTGAAGAATGAAGATGAAGTATGCCCGGACGGGTGTGTTCGCCAGCGCAATGGCGCTTCTTCTGGCCTCGCCGGCCATAGCAGCCGACAACCCCATCGAGGCTCGCCAGGCCTGCATGAAGGCCAACACCCAGATGATGAAGATGATGGTGCCGGTCATGAAGGGCGATCAGGCCTTCGACAAGGCGGCCATTGACGCAGTCATGGCACAGGCTGGCGAAGCCTGCGCCGGCTGGGACAATTGGTGGGGCGAAGACACCAAGCCCGGTGGCGCAATCAAGACCGAGGCCAAGGCCGAGATCTGGTCGGACAAGGCTGGCTTTGATGCCGCGGCTGCGGCTTACGGTCAGGCTTTTGCGGCGGTGAAGGCGGCGGCTGACGAGGCTGCATTCAAGGCGGCCTTCCCGGCGCTCGGCGGCAGCTGCAAGGGCTGCCACGAAAAATACCGCCAGGCTGACTGACCGGAACGCCGCGTCTCACACGGGCGCGGCGAACCCTTCGCCGGCCATCCAGCGATCGATCGCAGCGGCCGTCTCCTCAGGATATTCGAGGGACGGGAAATGGCCGCAATCGGGCAGTTCGACATAGGAACCGCGCGGCAGGGCGGCGGCCATCTGCCGTCCATCGTCTGCGGGCGAGAATTTGTCGTGCTGGCCCCACAGCATCAGGGCCGGACAGGCGATTTCTCCCAGTCGCGGCCACAGATCGCCGCGCCGTGCCAGCGCATCCGACTGGCGGGTCATCACACCCGGTCCGACGCGGGCACACATCGCAATGAAGGAATCGCGGGCCGCCGCTCCCCTCGGTCCCGGCAGGTGGGAGATCATGGCACCCATCTCGGCTGCCACCTGGCTAGCCTCTCCGGTCCGCAGCCTTTCCGAACGCCGGAGGCCCGCCTGCGGGTCAGCAACCGGTCCGGCGCCGGCGCCGATCACCACAAGCCCGCGCACCCGGCCGGGAGCCGCCAGCGCTGTTTCAAGCGCCACGCGGCCTCCGAAAGATGTCCCGAGAATGACGAAGCTGTCCGGCGCCCGGGCAAGGACCTGCGCCACGCAGTGCGCGAGATCGCTGCCATCGGCCAGTATCGTGGTGCTGAGCACATTCGCAGGCAGATGGGATGCCACCGCCGCATAGAGCCCCGCATCGCATCCGAAGGCGGGGATCATCACAAGATCTGTCATGTGCCCCGTCTTCGTCTGGTGTTGGCGTTACTCGCCTTGCGGCGCGCCGTCTCCGGCTGATCCGTCATCGGCAGCCTGCTTCTTCGAAATGTCTTCGCCCGTCGCCTGGTCAACCTGCTTCATCGAAAGGCGGACCTTGCCACGGTTGTCAAAGCCGAGAAGCTTGACCTTCACCGCGTCGCCCTCATTGACGACATCGGTGACCTTGGCCACGCGCCGCGGCGCAAGTTCGGAGACATGCACGAGGCCATCGCGCGAACCGAAGAAGTTCACGAAGGCGCCGAACTCGACGACCTTCACGACCTTGCCGTCATAGATCTCGCCCACTTCCGGCTCGGAGACGATCGACTTGATCCACTTGACGGCAGCCTCGATCGAGGCCCCCGACGACGACGCGACCTTGACCGTGCCGTCATCCTGAATGTCGATCTTGGCGCCCGTCTTTTCCACGATCTCGCGGATGACCTTGCCGCCGGTGCCGATCACTTCGCGGATCTTGTCGGTGGGGATCTTCATGGTCTCGATGCGCGGCGCGTGCTCGCCGAGCGAGGCGCGGGCGCCGGTCAGGGCTTCCGCCATCTTGCCCAGAATGTGCATGCGGCCATCCTTGGCCTGCCACAGGGCGACCTTCATGATGTCCTCGGTGATGCCGGTGATCTTGATGTCCATCTGCAGCGAGGTGATGCCCTCGCCGGTGCCGGCGACCTTGAAGTCCATGTCGCCGAGATGGTCCTCGTCGCCCAGGATGTCGGAGAGCACGGCATAGCGCCCACCTTCCTTGATCAGGCCCATGGCGATGCCCGCACAGGGTGCCTTGAGCGGCACGCCCGCGTCCATCAGCGAGAGCGAAGAGCCGCAGACGGTTGCCATCGAGGACGAGCCGTTCGACTCGGTGATCTCGGAGACCACGCGGATCGTGTAGGGGAACTGGTCCTGCGCAGGCAGCAACGGGTGAATGGCGCGCCAGGCGAGCTTGCCATGACCGATCTCGCGGCGGCCCGTAGCGCCCATGCGGCCCGTTTCACCGACCGAGAAGGGCGGGAAATTGTAGTGCAGCATGAAGGTGCCCTTGGTCGTGCCGTCGAGCGAGTCGATGTATTGCTCATCCTCGCCGGTGCCGAGCGTAGTGACCACGAGCGCCTGCGTCTCGCCGCGCGTGAACAGCGCCGAGCCGTGGGTGCGCGGCAGCACGCTGGCTTCCGCCACGATCGGACGCACCGTCTTGGTGTCGCGGCCGTCGATGCGAAGCCCCGTGTCGAGAATGCTGTTGCGCACCACATCCTTTTCGAGGTGCTTGAAGGCCTCGCCGATCTTGTTGGCGGGCGGCGCATCGGGCTTGTCCTCGCCGGTGAGCGCGGCCATCACCTTGTCCTTCGCCTTGGCAACGGCCTCGTGACGCTCTTCCTTCCTCGCAATCGCGTAGGCGGCGCGCACATCGGCTTCGGCAATCGCCTTGACCTTGTTGTAGAGCGTCTCCTCGTCGGGCGGCGTGAAGTCACGCGGGCTGCGGGCCGAACGCTCGGCAAGGCGGATGATCGCCTCGATCACCGGCTGGAAGCCGCGATGGCCGAACATGACGGCGCCGAGCATGATCTCCTCGGAAAGCTCCTTGGCCTCCGACTCGACCATCAGCACGGCATCCTGCGTGCCGGCCACCACGAGATCGAGCGAGGACAGCTTCTGCTGCTCGATGGTCGGGTTCAGCACATATTCGCCGTTGATGTAGCCCACGCGCGCCGCGCCGATGGGACCCATGAAGGGAATGCCCGAGAGCGTGAGTGCGGCCGACGATGCAACCATCGCCAGAATGTCGGTGTCGTTCTCGAGGTCATAGGAGAGCACCGTGGCGATCACCTGCGTCTCGTTGCGGAAGCCCTCGACGAAGAGCGGACGGATCGGCCGGTCGATGAGCCGCGAGATCAGCGTCTCGCGCTCGGTCGGGCGGCCTTCACGCTTGAAATACCCGCCAGGAATCTTGCCGGCGGCATAGGTCTTTTCCTGATAGTTGACGGTGAGCGGGAAGAAGTCGATCCCGGGCTTTGCCGAACGCTCGGCGACGGCAGTGGCCAGCACCGTGGTCTCGCCAAGCGAGGCAAAGACGGCGCCATCGGCCTGGCGGGCCACGCGGCCGGTTTCAAGGCGCAGCGTCTGGCCGGCCCATTCGATTTCCTCGACGTCGATATTGAACATCTGTCTTTTCCTTCTGCCCTTCGCCGCCGCTTGAAAACGCGTTCACCACCACTCTGGGCGGCATCCCACATGGGCACATCGGACTCCGGCCCCATTGCCGGAGTCACCGTGGTGGGGACACGGGCGGCAGTTCGGTGATCCGCCCGCTCGTCACTTGATATCCCGTGAAACGCCTAGCGGCGGATCTCGAGACGCTTGATGAGCGTCTGGTAACGCTGATCATCGATGCGCTTCAGATAGTCGAGAAGCGAACGGCGCTTGCTCACCATGGTCAACAGGCCACGGCGGGAATGATTGTCCTTCTTGTGCGCCTTGAAGTGCTCGGTGAGATAGTTGATGCGTTCCGTGAGGATCGCAACCTGGACCTCGGGCGAACCGGTGTCGCCGGGCTTTGTGGCAAATTCCTTGACGAGCGCAACCTTGCGCTCTGGGGTCATGGTCATTCGGTCATCTCCAAATGGTTACAGGTTGAACAAGCGCTTCGGCCTGAGCATTCCATCACCGATCTGGCCGATGCCGACGGGTTTTCCCCCGCACGTCACCAGAACCGCATCTTCTGCGATGGGAGCATCAGCGCCTCTGAGGAGGACGGCTTGTCCGAGCCTCAGGCGCCGGGCCTGATCCAGGTCGATGGCCAGTGCCGGGATGCCGTCCAGCACGGTCTCGATCGGGAGCAGGGCCCCAGTTATGGCGTTTCCGCCGGGGGCCTTATGGCCGAGTTCCTCAAGCTTTTCCAGAGAAATCAGTTGGGCTTCGGTGAAGGGTCCGACGGCCACCCGGCGCAGGGCGCTGACATGGGCCGCCGTGCCCAGCGCCCGCCCCATGTCGCGGGCGAGCGAGCGGATATAGGTCCCCTTGCCGCAGGTCACCTCGAAACTGGCCTCCTCCGGCCCCGGGGTCCCGGCCAGACGCAGGGCCTCGATCACGACCGGCCGCGGGGCCAGATCGACAGCCTCCCCCGCCCGCGCCAGGTCATAGGCCCGCTCACCCTCCACCTTGATGGCCGAAAAGGCAGGCGGCGCCTGCAGGATCTCGCCGGTGAAGCGGGGCAGGACCGCCTCGATTGCCGCTACGGAAGGTCGCCCTTCGCAGCGACGCGTCACCTCGCCCTCGAGGTCATCCGTGGTCCGCTCCTCGCCCCAGCGGGCCGTGAAGCGGTACACCTTGCGCCCGTCCATGGCGTGGGAGACGGTCTTGGTCGCCTCCCCCAGCGCGATGGGCAGCAGACCGGACGCCAGCGGGTCCAGCGTGCCGCCATGGCCTGCCTTTTCGGCATTGAACAGATACCGGACCTTGCCCACCGCCTGGGTGGAACTCATGCCATAGGGCTTGTCGAGGATGACCCAGCCGTGAACGGCGACCCTCTGCTTCCCCGGAGGGTTCACTTCTTGTCCAGATCCCGCGCCACTTCCGGGCTGCGGAGGATCTCGTCGATCTTGTTGGCATAGTCGAGCGCGGTATCGACCCGGTAGCGGATCTCCGGCACGAATTTCATGTCGAGCTTCGGCGCCACCAGTCCGCGGATGTAGCGCTTGTTGCGGTTGAGCGCCTCGAGCAGGGCCTGATCCTTGCCCGGCTGCAGGGTCCGCACGAAGGCCGTGGCGATCTTCAGGTCTGGCGAGATCTGCACCTCGACGACGGTCGGGTTGAGACGCTCGAGATCGGGATCGCCCGACTCGCCGCGCAGAAAGATGTCCGCCAGGGCGTGACGGATCAGCTCACCGGCACGCAACTGGCGTTGGGAAGGGGCGCTGCCTTTGCTCATCTCTCCGGCTCAGTCCAGCGTGCGCTGGACCTTCTCCACCCGGAAGCACTCGATGATGTCGCCGGCGCGGATGTCCTGATAATTCTCGAAGGCCATGCCGCATTCCTGACCGACCGGCACTTCCTTCACTTCGTCCTTGAAGCGCTTGAGGGTCGAGAGCGTGCCTTCGTGGATGACCACGTTGTCGCGGATGAGGCGCACCTTGGCGCCGCGCTGCACGTTGCCTTCGGTAACCTGGCAGCCCGCCACCTTGCCGACCTTGGTGATGTTGAAGACCTCGAGGATCTTCGCATTGCCGAGGAAGGTTTCGCGCAGTTCCGGCGCCAGCTTGCCCGCCATGGCCTGCTTGATGTCGTCAACGAGGTCATAGATGATGTTGTAGTAGCGGATCTCGATGCCGGCACGTTCCGCCGCATCGCGCGCCTGCGAGGATGCACGGACGTTGAAGCCCAGCACAACGGCCTTCGAGGCCTCGGCCAGACCCACGTCGGACTCGTTGATACCGCCCACGGCATAATGGATGACGCGGGCCTTGATCTCGGCATTGCCGATCTTTTCCAGCGCTTGCACGATGGCTTCGGCTGACCCCTGCACATCCGCCTTGACCAGAATCGGGAACTCGGTTGCGCCCTCCTTGATGGCGGACATCATCTGCTCGAGCGAAGACCGTGCAGAAGCCGCGCCGCGGGTTTCGCGGCGCTTGCGCTCGCGATACTCGGTCACTTCGCGCGCGCGTGCCTCGTTCGGCACCACGTCGAACTGATCGCCCGCTTCCGGCGCGGAGTTCAGGCCAAGCACTTCGACAGGCGCCGAAGGCGTGGCTTGCTTCACCTGCTGGCCCTTGTCATTGACCAGGGCACGCACACGCCCCCAGGCGGAACCGGCCACGAAGATGTCGCCGAGCTTCAGCGTTCCGCGCTGCACGAGCACGGTGGCCACAGGGCCACGGCCCTTGTCGAGCTGGGCTTCGACCACCATGCCGCCCGCTTCGCGGTCCGGATTGGCCTTGAGATCGAGAACTTCCGACTGTAGCAGGATCACGTCGAGCAGCTTGTCGAGGTTGGTGCCCTTGAGCGCCGACACTTCGACTTCGAGCGTATCGCCGCCCATGCTTTCGACCACGATCTCGTACTTCAGCAATTCGTTGCGCACGCGCGTCGGATTGGCCGCGGGCTTGTCGATCTTGTTGATCGCCACGATGATCGGCACATCCGCCGCACGGGCGTGATTGATGGCTTCCACCGTCTGCGGCATCACGCCGTCATCGGCGGCGACCACCAGAACGACGATGTCGGTCGCCTTGGCGCCGCGTGGACGCATGGAGGTGAAGGCCTCGTGGCCCGGCGTGTCGATGAAGGTGACGATGCCGTTCGGCGTTTCGACCTGATAGGCGCCGATGTGCTGGGTGATGCCACCCGCTTCACCGGACACCACGTTGGTCTTGCGCAGGGCATCGAGCAGCGACGTCTTGCCGTGGTCGACGTGGCCCATGATGGTGACGACCGGCGGGCGCGATTTGAGCTGTTCCGGCGCGTCGGTGTCGCCCGACAGGCCTTCGACCACGTCCGATTCGGACACGCGCTTCACCTTGTGGCCCATTTCCTCGGCGACGAGCTGGGCGGTGTCGGCATCGATCACGTCGTTGATCGTGTGCATCTCGCCCTGCTTCATCAGGAACTTGATGATGTCCACCGCACGTTCCGCCATGCGGTTGGCAAGCTCCTGAATGGTGATCGCTTCGGGAATGATGACTTCGCGGCTCACCTTTTCGGTGGGCATCTGGAAGCCCTGCGTCTGCTTCTTGAGGCGCTCGGTGCGGCGGCGGAACGCAGCCACGGAACGGGCGCGCTCGTCATCCTCGTTCAGCGCGTTGCCAACCGAAAGGCGGCCGCGGCGCTTCTCGGCCTCGCCCTTGGTGCGCACCGGAACGGGTGCCTTGATCTCGCGCTTCACGGCGCCAGGACCAACACGGCGAGGCGCCTCTTCCTCGTCATCGGCGGCGCGCCGCACCACCCCGGGTGCGGCCTTGCCGGTGAGCGGCTTCATCGGAGCTGTCGCCGGCGTCACGACATTGGGCTGACCGGACCGCGGCGCGAGCTTCCTCGCGGCTTCCTCGGCCTTGCGCCGGCCCTCGTCCTCGGCGCGATGACGTGCTTCTTCCTCGGCCTTGCGCCGGGCGGCGGCGTCGCGCTCGCGGCGATCCAGTTCATCCTGATCGGCGCGGCGGCGGGCGTCCTCTTCCTGACGCTTGCGATCCTCGGCCTCGCGCACACGTGCGCCGGCCAGAGCGCGGTCCCGCGCCTCCTTTTCTTCGGCGGTCAGTGTCCGCAACACCACACCGGAGCGCTGTGCTGAAGGCTGCGGCTTGGCAGGCTGCGGCGCAGCCGTACCCGCGGGCGCGGGCGTCGCGCGCGGCTGCGGCTGAAAGACCGGCTTTGCCTCAGCGGGCTTGTCATCACCGAACCGCTTGCGCTTGGTTTCGACGACAACGGTCTTCGAGCGACCCGCGCCGAAGCTCTGCCTGACCTTGCTCTGCTCGACCGACGGCCGCTTGAGAGTCAGTGTGCCGCCACCGGAACGGCTGCCTTCGGGCTTGCGGTCTTTGTCGTTGCTGTCAGTCATCTTCTCTCTTCAGGTCCTCGGGTGGCCTCGGTGGTGAGGCCCTCAAACATCTCGATCCGGCGCAGCGCGGCGGAGAGCTTTCCGGCGAGAGCTCCCTTGGCCACGGCTGCATGTACCACATTTGGGCGGCCAAAAGCCAAATCCAATTCGCGCATGTCGAAAATTGTCATGCGCCCCGTGCCGGGCGCCGCAAGGCGGTCCAGCTTGCGGCAACCGTCGGGCGCCGCTTCCCGGGCGTGGAGCAGCAGCCCGGCCCGGCCACGGGTGAGCATCTCCTCGACCTTTCCGAAGCCCGCCACCGCCTCTCCCGCCTTCCGGGCCAGGGACAGCAGGGCAACAGCCTGCCCGCGCAGCAGTCGCTCCACGAGGTCCGGCAGGTCGGACGGAACGCTGGTTTCAGCGGTAAACCCCTTCGCAAACGCCTTCCTCCGCATGGCCTCGCCCAGCACCTCGCGGCTGAGGCTGACCCACAGCCCACGGCCGGGAAGCTTGCGGCCGACGTCCGGCACTGCCGCACCGTCCGGGCCGCGCACGAAGCGGATCAGGTCCGCCTCGTCCTTCACCTGACGGGTCACAATGCACATGCGGTCGGCCAAGGGCTGATCGGCCTCCGTGTCTGGCGCGGACGCTTCGATCAGGCGGTCACCTCGCCTGCTTCGGCCTCAGCCTCGGGTTCAACCGGCGCCTCGATCCAGCCCGCATGGATACGCGCGCGCATGATCAGGTCATTGGCATCAGCCGCTCCCACCTCGAGGTCGGAGAAGGCGCCCTTGTGCTTCACCGCGCCGCCGGCCTTGCGTTCGGTCCAGCCGATCAGCTCATCGGTGGCGCAACCGGCCAGATCCTCGATCGACTTGATGCCGGCTTCGCCCAGCGCCACCAGCATGGCAGGCGTCAGGCCCTCGATTTCCTTCAGCTCGTCCAGGACCCCGAGTTCCACGCGCCGGGCATCGAATTCCGCCGCGATGCGGTCGAGATATTCCCGCGCACGATTCTGAAGCTCTTCCGCCGTCTGCTCGTCGAGACCCTCGATGGAGGCAATCTCGCGGAGATCGACATAGGCAACTTCCTCGACATTGGCGAAGCCCTCGGAGGCAAGCAGCTGGGCCAGCGTCTCGTCGACATCCAGCGCGCCGACAAAGAGCTCGGTGCGGGCGGCGAATTCCTTCTGGCGGCGCTCGGATTCCTCAGCCTCGGTCATGATGTCGATGTCCCAGCCCGTGAGCTGGGAGGCAAGCCGCACATTCTGGCCGCGCCGTCCGATGGCAAGCGAGAGCTGCTCGTCAGGCACCACGACCTCGATGCGCTCGGACTCCTCGTCGAGCACGACCTTGGTGACCTCGGCAGGCGCCAGCGCATTGACCACGAAGGAGGCCACATCGGATGTCCACTGGATGATGTCGATCTTCTCGCCCTGAAGCTCGTTCACCACCGCCTGAACGCGGCTGCCGCGCATGCCCACGCAGGCGCCGACGGGGTCGATGGAGCTGTCCTTGGACCGCACCGCGATCTTGGCGCGGCTGCCGGGGTCGCGCGCCACCGCAACCACCTCGACGACGCCGTCATAGATTTCCGGCACTTCCTGGCCGAACAGCCGGGCCATGAACTCGGGATGCGTGCGCGACAGGAAGATTTGCGGACCCCGCTGCTCGCGGCGCACGTCATAGACATAGGCGCGCACCCGGTCGCCGGGACGGAACATCTCCCGCGGCAGCGATTCATCGCGGCGGATGATACCTTCGCCACGGCCCAGATCAACGATCACATTGCCGTATTCGACGCGCTTCACCGAGCCGTGCACGATCTCGCCGATGCGGTCCTTGTATTCGGCATACATGCGGTCACGCTCGGCGTCGCGGACCTTCTGCACGATGACCTGCTTGGCGTTCTGCGCCGCGATGCGGCCGAATTCGATGGGCGGCAGCGATTCTGCAATCTGGTCGCCGATGCTGGCGGCCGGATTGCGACGCTGGGCCTCGGCGAGGCTGATCTGCGTGGCCTCGTTGTCCACGGCCTCGACCACCAGAAGCAGGCGCTGCAGGCGGGTATCGCCGGTGCGCGGATCAATCTCGGCGACGATGTCATTCTCGGCGCCATAGCGGGCCTTGGCGGCCTTCTGGATCGCCTCTTCCATCGCGTGCAGCACGACCGATTTGTCGATCGACTTCTCGCGCGCCACCGCATCGGCGATCTGCAGCAGTTCCAGGCGGTTTGCGCTCACGCCATAATCAGCCATTGTCTTCGTTCCCTTCTTGAGAAATCTGGTCTTCGTCGATCTCGGCGCCGTCGCCATAGCCCTTCTGCGGCAGGCGGCTGCGGGCGGCCTCGATCAGGCGGTCCGTGAGGATTAGCTTGGCATCGGCGATGCCGTCGAAGGGCACGCCGATCAGCACCGGATCTTTCGAGGGCCCCTCCGGGTTCTCGATGAAAATGCGGACCTCGCCGCCGTCGAAACCCTCCAGCGTGCCCTTGAACCGTTTGCGGCCGGCGGCCGGAACCGCCATCTCGATCTTCGCCTCATGGCCTGCCCAGGCTTCAAAGTCGGAGGGCCGTACCAGCGGCCGGTCGATCCCCGGCGAGGACACTTCGAGGTGATAGCGTGCCGGGATGACATCCTCGACGTCGAGGACGGGCGAGATCGCCCGGCTCACCGCTTCGCAATCATCGATCGTGAAGCTGCCGTCCGGCCGTTCCGCCATGATCTGCAGCGTCGGACCGCTCATCTTCACGCGCACCAGCCGGAAACCCATGCCGGCGAGGACGGGTTCGGCAAGCGCCGCCACCCGCTGCGCGGGTCCCGTTTCGCGGGCCAGTCTGGTTTCGGTTTCGGTCGTCATCGGAGCCTTTCAGGCAACAAAAAAAGCGGGCCCCGGTCCGGGACCCACTCGCGATCTCCACTTTCGTGGCTATGAGAGTGAACCTAAGTTGCCAAAACATATAGACCGGAGCGCGCGGTTTGGCAAGTGCCGGAGGTCAGTCAATCCGCCGGAACGTCAGATAACTGGACACGCGTCCCTCGCGCCGCGCCTTGGCCTCATAGCGCGTCTCTATCCAGTTTTCGAAGGCTCGGGCAGCATCGCCGACCTCAACAAAACCACCATGCGCGGCTACATGATCGCGCGTCCACGACACATAATCCGCAATGTCGCTGGCGAACAGGAACATGCCTCCGGGCGTCAGCACGCGGCTGATCTCGGCCAGCGTCTCGGGGCTTACGAACCGGCGCTTGTTGTGACGCGCCTTGGGCCACGGATCGGGGTAGAGCAAGTAGATCCGGTCGATGCAACCATCGGGCAGAGAGGCCAGCAACTGCCGTGCGTCCCCATCGTGAATCTGTATGTTTTTCAAAGATTTGGCTTCAATCAGCGCCAGCAGCTTGGCAACGCCGTTGATGAAGGGTTCGGCACCGATGAAGCAGGTGTCCGGATGCAATTCCGCTTGATGCGCAAGATGTTCGCCGCCGCCGAAACCGATCTCCAGCCAGCGCGCCCGGCATGGACCTGAAAACGGTTGTCCGACCTGCACCCGGAGTTGCGGCAGAAGCCCGTCCATCAGGCTCAAATGATGACGGCGCAAGGATTTTCCCTTGCGCCGCCCATAGAATTGAAATCGTTTCTCGCCGCTAATCACTTCACCGCGGCTTTGAGCGCCTTGACGAGGTCCGTCTTCTCCCAGGAGAAGCCGCCATCCTTGTCGGGCGCGCGTCCGAAATGACCGTAGGCTGCGGTGCGGGCGTAGATCGGACGGTTGAGTTTCAGATGCGTGCGGATGCCGCGCGGGCTGAGGTCCATGACCTTGGCTAGCGCCTTCTCGAGCTTGGCCTCCGACACCTTTCCGGTGCCATGGGTATCGACATAGATGGACAGTGGCTGGGCCACGCCAATGGCATAGGACAGCTGGATGGTGCAGCGACGCGCCAGCCCGGCCGCCACCACGTTCTTGGCAAGATACCGGGCAGCATAGGCGGCCGACCGGTCGACCTTGGTCGGATCCTTGCCGGAAAAGGCACCGCCGCCGTGCGGCGCGGCACCGCCATAGGTGTCGACGATGATCTTGCGTCCGGTCAGGCCGGTGTCGCCGTCCGGACCACCAATGAAGAACTTGCCGGTCGGGTTGACGTGCCACACGGTGTTCTTCGTGATCCAGCCCTTTGGCAGGGCCTTCTTCACATAGGGGGTCACGATGCGGAGCACGTCCCTGGACGTCAGTTTCTCATCAACATGCTGATGTGAAACAACAATCTGGCTCGCACCCACGGGCTTGCCATTCTTGTAGATGACGCTCACCTGGCTCTTCGAGTCGGGGCCCAGCGCCTTCGCCTTGCCGCTGCGACGCGCATCAGCAAGCAATTTCAGTATCTTGTGAGAGTAATAGAGCGGCGCCGGCATGAGTTCCGGCGTTTCATCGCAGGCATAGCCGAACATGATGCCCTGATCGCCCGCGCCCTCTTCCTTCTTCTCGCCGACGTCAACACCCTGGGCGATATCCGCGGACTGGCTGTGCAGCAGGATGACGATCTTCGCCGTCTTCCAGTGGAAGCCGGACTGCTCGTAGCCGATGTCGCGGATGGCCTTGCGGGCGGCAGCCTCGATCTTGGCCTTGGTTACCGAAGCAGGCCCGCGGGTCTCACCGGCGATCACCACATAATTGGTGGTTGCCAGCGTCTCGCAGGCAACACGCACCTGCCAGGGGTCGAAGCCCTGGGCGAGCGCCTCGCGGTAGAACAGGTCGACGATCTCGTCAGAGATCCGGTCGCACACCTTGTCCGGGTGACCCTCGGACACGGATTCGCTGGTGAAAACATAGTTCTTGTGCGGCATATGGCTGCTCAGCCCCCTGGCAATGACAGGCGCGCTTATTGGCAGCCTTGCCGCCGCCGGTCAAGCGGACGAGGCCCGGAACGGCACGACAATGCCGGACTATTCCTTGGTTTCGGAGATCACCCGGGCGATGGTCGAAATCAGCTTGCGCTTGTTGACGCTGTCAGCATCGCGGAAGGCCTTCGCCAGCGTGACGCCCTCGACGTTCATGAGCGCCGAAAGCACGGCATCTTCCTCGCGCGCCTCACCCGGACCGCCATGTTCCTCGGCTCCTGGAAGCTCCTCGAAGAAGAACTGCACCGGAACCCCGAGGATCTTCGAGGTGAAATAGAGGCGGCTCGCACTGATGCGATTGGCGCCCTTTTCATATTTCTGGACTTGCTGGAAGGTGATGCCCAGCAGTTCTCCCAGCCGTTCCTGGCTCATGCCAATCAGCTGGCGACGCATGCGAATACGGCTTCCTACATGCGCATCGACAAAGTTCGGATCGCGTCTTGTCATTATCTTCCTCAGACCTGATAAACCCCCCGGTCTGACGCCCGGCGATGAACCTAGGCTGCCGACCACGGCAAATCCCGCATCGCGACAGGCGTATGGGGTTTAGTATACCTAATCTCAGCGCGCAATTCCTTTTCCGCCGAAACCCCCGCGCGATGAAAGAAAAGTCAGGAACCCGGTCCGGCGGAGGCCGTTCGCCGCGACAGAACCGCCCCCGCCAGGACCAGGCCAGCAAGCAGCAGCAGCATGCCATCGCCCCAGCGCACATAAGCCGTTGTGGCCAGCGCCACGGGCAGCGGCGAATCAATGACGCCGGAGGTCATCAGCGGCAATGACCTGACGACGCGGCCATACGGATCAATGACGGCGGATATCCCCGTATTGGCGGCGCGAATCACTGGCAGGCCCTGCTCGATCGACCGCAGGCGCGCCTGCGCCAGATGTTGATGGGGCCCGACCGAGCGGCCAAACCACCCATCATTGGTGACATTGATGAGCAGTGACGGACGTGCCCCCTCCGCGACAAGGCGATCAGGGAAAATGATTTCATAGCAGACCAGCATGGCCGCCGAGAGCCCGCCCGGGATTGCAATTGTTTGCGGCCCGAGACCTGCCGCGAAATCCCCAGGCGTCTGGACCACGCGCCGAAAGCCGAGAGGTTCAAGAAGAGAACCCAGGGGGAGGAATTCACCGCCGGGCACCAGACGCCACTTGTCATAGCGCGCGACCGGTTCCGCCGCGCCGTTGAACACGATGACGCTGTTGTGGACCAGCGGCTCCGGTTCGACGCTCCGGTCAAGCCGGATGGCGCCAGTGATGAGCGCAGTGCGCCCGCCCAGCAGAGGCGCAAGTTCGGCGCGCGCCGCCGGGCTCTCATCGATGAGGAAGGGAACCGCAGACTCCGGCCAGACAAGATGCGTGACCCCGGCGATGCCCTGCGGCTGATCGCCGGTCGGCAGGGTCGAAAGCAGGAGCAGATCGTCGAAGATGGCGCGGGCATTGTCCTCGCGCCACTTCTGCGCCTGAGGTACATTGGGCTGCACGATCCGGAAGGCGATGCCGGGCACAGTGTCATCGCGAGCCGAGGCAAGCCGCAGTTCGCCCCAGATCCAGGCCAGCGGCAGACCGCAGGCGAGCACAAGGCAGGCGATGCGCCCACCCCGGCTGCTGCCCGCCAGCACCACGGACGCGAGTGTTGCCCAGATCACAAGGGCGAGCGTCAGCCCCGTCATGCCGATGACGGAGGCCAGCTGCGAAAGCCCGCCCATGGCCTCCGCGATCTGGCCCGGAGCCGCCCAGGGAAAGCCGGTGAAGAGATGGCCCCGCAGCCACTCAGACAGGGCCAGCAACGCCGAGAAGCCCAGCGCCAGCGGCAGCCCCTCCCCGAACAGGCCACGCGCCAGCGCGGCAGCAAGCCCCCAGTAGAGTGCCATGCCGCCCGCCAGTGCCCCCAGCATGAATGGCATCATCCACAGATAGGTCTCAGCCTCGACCAGAAAGGCGAAGGCGATCCAGTGGAAGGCGAAGGCAAAATAGCCAAGTCCGAACAGCCAGCCCAAACCGAAGCTGCCACGCCAGCTCCGGCTCCGGCGTCCGCCCAGCAGCAACAGGAACAGGGAAAAGCCGACACCCGAGAGCGGCCAGGCCCCGACGGGCGCGAGGCCCAGCGCAGCCAGCACGCCAGCCGCAACGCACAGCGCCCCGCGCAGGAGTGCGGAGAGGGCGGACAGACGCTCAACCATGCGAATCATTTGCCGCGACTATAGGAGCGGGCGTTTTTCTCTGGTAGGAATCCCGCATTCAGGGGTCATGGCTTTGCGGGAGGATTCCCATGAATGACAGGTCACCAGCCGGGGACAGCAGCGGCGGCATGCAGCTGATCGAACACCTGCCCTTCCACACCGACCACGGCATCGCCAGCCGGGCCCGGATCGGGCTTCTGGTGCTCGCGACGGATTTCACCATCGAACATGAATGGCGCGCCATCATGACCGGCCTTCCCGGCGTCGCGCTGTATCAGAGCCGTATCCTCAACGACAGCCTGATCACGCCAGAGACGCTGCGCGCCATGGAACCGCGCATCGCTTCGGCCACCGACGTAATCCTGCCAGGAACCGAGCTCGACGTCGTGGCCTATGGTTGCACCTCGGCATCGATGGCGATCGGCGAGGAGAAAGTGTTCGAGCGCATCCGCTCGGTGCGGCCAAACGCCCGCTGCACGACCCCCATCACCGCCGCCTTCGCGGCGTTCCGCGCCCTGGGTGCCCGGCGCATTGGCGTGCTGACGCCATACCGCGCCGACGTCAACCGGATCGTCGCCGACTACATTGTTGCGCGCGGCTTCACCGTTCCGGTGTTCGGCTCCTTCAACGAACCCGATGACGGCAAGGTGGCGCGGATCACGCCCGCATCCGTGAGGCGCGGCGTCGAGACCATCCTCGCACGAGCCCGCGTAGATGCCGTGTTCGTCTCCTGCACGTCCGTGCGGCTTGCCGAAGCCGCGCGCGACATCGAGGCGGAGACCGGCATTCCGATCACCTCATCGAACCATGCAATGGCCTGGCACGCACTGCGGCTCGCAGGCGTGGGCGACCAGCTTCCGCAATGGGGACGGCTCTTCGCAACGCCGCTTGCATGATGCGCGAGATCCACCGCGAGACGATCGCCCCGGGGGCGCCTTGGAGCCGGATCATCGCCGAAGGCCAGACCCTGCGCATCATCGACTCCAACGGCCAGCAGGCCGTTGACTTCCTCTGTTACAACGCGCGGGATTTTTCCGAGCGCTACCACGCGCCGAACACGATCAAGAAGGCGGGACATATCCTGCTGACGGTTGGCGACGTGCTCTACTCCGACCGGGCCCGGCCGCTGTTCACCATCACGGCCGACACGTTCGGCGGCCATGACACCATCGGCGGCTGTTGCTCGGCGCCATCGAACGGCATGCTCTACGGCATTCATAACCCGGGCTGCCGCGAGAATTTTCTCGCCGCGCTGGAGCCTTACGGGCTCGGCTGGCGCGATATTGTTCCGAATGTGAACTGGTTCATGACGGTGCCGGTGGGCACGGCGGGCGATGCCGCCATCGCACTTGGATCATCGCGGGCCGGAGACCATGTCGACATCCGAGCCGGCATGGACGTGCTCGCGGTGATCTCCAATTGCCCGCAAGTGCTGAACCCCTGCAACAACTTCAATCCCACCGCCATCGAGGTAGCGGTGTTCGAGTAAGCTAGGCCGCCACCACGTCGGGACATCCTCCGGGGAATTCCACGAACGTAAAAGGCGGAACTTTCGTTCCGCCTTCGATTGCGTCAGGACCGTGAGGCCTTACTTGGCGATGCAGGTGTCGGCCGTCTCGGGCGTGCAGACGTCAAGTCCGGTGTAGGTCGGGTCGGCGGGAGCAGCCTTGCCGTCCTTCATGTCACGCAGGGCGTTCATGGTCTTGTAGCCCATCTCGAAGGGACGCTGGCCAACCTGGCCGAGCGAGAGACCTTCTTTCATCTGCTCGATCTGGACAGGCAGCGTGTCGGCAACCACGAGGGCGAGCGCCTTCGACGCAATCTTGTCCTTGTACTTGCCGACGGCCGCACGGTTGGCGTCCGGCAGGAACTGCGGGAAGCCGCCGGTCGGAACGAAGGCGTCGAGGTTCGGGTTCGCCGCCATGAAGTCTTCGAACTGCTGCACCGACTTCGGGAAGTCGTCATCGGTGTAGAGTGGGCAGCCTTCGGCTTCGGTCCAGCCACCCTGGCCGGTCAGACGGTCGCCCGGCGAGGCGGCCGACTTGGCGCCGGAGAGCTCGTCGCGGATGCCCTGCATGCGCTCGTTGTGGTTGGCCGCCGCAGCGCCGCCCGACTGGATGCAGATGGTGCCGCCATTCGGCTTGATGGTCTTTACGAGCTTGGCAAGGTTGGTGCCGATCTCATAGTTGTGCGTGCCGATATAGGCGACGCGGAGATCCTTGTTCTCGGGCAGCAGGTCCGAGTCCCAGGTGAGAACCGGGATGCCCGCGTCCTTGGCCGCCTGGACGGCGACCACGATGGCGGCTGCGTTGGAAGGCGACACGGCGATGCCGTCTACCTTTTTGGCAACCAGGTCCTGAACGATGGCGACCTGCTCGTCGCCGCCGCCATGCTCGCCGGGGCCGATATAGAGACACTCGAAAGCGCCATTCGATTCTGCTTCAGCCTTCTTGCAGCCGTCACGCGCCTGATCGAAGAAGGGATTGTTCATGTTTTTGGGCACGAGAGCGAAGACGTATTTTGCCTGCGCGGCAGAAACCGCGAAGGTCATGGCGCCCAGCGCCACGGCTGCGGTCATCAGGAACTTCTTCATTTCACTTTACCTCCACATGTGTTGCTCACTGTGTTGTCTCCCGCAGTGATGACGGGCTCCTAGCGGTGCTTTCGGGGGAGGACTCTTTCCAGGGTGGCGGCAATCAGGGACTTGCCTCCACTCTGGAGACCCAGCAGCACTGCGAGAATGATGAAGGCACCTACGAAAGCGCCCTGCCAATTCGAATCGATCCCGGCCATCAGCAGCGCGTTGCGGATGACTTCGAGGAAAGCCGATCCGATGACCGCGCCGAAGGCGGTGCCTGCCCCGCCCATGAGATTGGCCCCCCCGATCACAGTCGCGGCGATCACCCGGAGCTCATAGCCCTGCCCCATGGCATTGATGGCCGAGCCCGTGTAGCCTAGCAGCAGGAGTGAGGCGAGAGCCGCGGTGAAGGCGGAGAACACATAGGCCTCGAACTTGATCCAGTCGACCGGCACGCCGGTCAGCCGCGCCGCGCTCTCATTGCCGCCGATTGCGAAGAGATGACGGCCCCAGGCGGTGAAATTGAAACGGTAGCCGACCCACAGCGCCATCACGACCATGACCCAGAAATGCGAGGAGAGTTCGGGTATCCAGTCCGGGATCCAATCGCCCTCGCTCTGGATCGGCCATTTGGCCTGACCGATCGCCTTGACGATTGGAGCGTCAGGACCAAATTGATAGAGCATCTGGTTGCCCGAGAAAACCACGGCCAGCGACCGGGCAATCGAGAGCATGCCGAGGGTGACAACAAAGGACGGCATGTTGACATAGGCGACGAAGAAACCGTTGACCGCGCCACAGGCGATGCCCGTCAGCAGACCCGCGGCAAAGGCCACATACCAGGGATAATGCCAGGTCAGGAAAAGGCCCGCCACGATGGCCACGAGGCCCATGATCGACCCCACCGACAGGTCGATGCCGCCGGTGATGATGACCACCGTCATGCCGAGCGCCATGATGCCGAAGGGCGCGAAATTACGCGTGATGTTGGACGCGTTGGCGACCGTACCGAAGCTCGGCTCCAGTGCCGCCATGACCAGTACGAGCACCGCCAGCGCCACCGCGACCCAGAAGGCCTGACTCGTCAGAACCCGTTGCAGTACCGTCTGTTCCTTTATCTTCGCAACGTCGGCTATGACGGCATGCGAGGTCTCGGTGGATTTGCTCGGCTCAGGCGGCACGGATTGCTCCTGTTATGAGACCGGTGATTTCCTCGGGCGAGGTCGTGTCGGTGTGTTTGTCGGCCACCTTGGTGCCGCGGCGCAACACGATGATGCGGTCGCAGACCGCGAAGACGTCCGGCATGCGGTGACTGATCAGCATGACGGAGACGCCCTGCGCCTTCATGCGGCGGATCAACTCCAGAACCTCGGCAACCTGCCGAACCGAAATCGCGGCGGTGGGCTCATCCATCAGCACAAGCTGTGCGCGGGAAAGCCGCGTGCGGGCAATGGCCACCGCCTGGCGCTGGCCGCCGGACATCTTGCGTACAAGGTCGCGCGGCCGGGTTTCGGATTTCAACTCGGCAAAGAGTTCAGCCGACTTGTCAATCATCGCCTGCTTGTCGAGAACACGGAACGGCCATTTGCCCTTGGTGATCTCACGACCCAGAAACACGTTCTGTGCCGCCGTCAGATTGTCGGCAATGGCGAGATCCTGATAGACCACCTCGATGCCCTTGGCGCGCGCCTCGATGGGCTTGTGGAAGTGGCAGACTTCACCGTTGACGGCGACCTCGCCCTCGCTCGGCGGGAAATTTCCGGCAATGAGCTTCACCATGGTGGACTTGCCCGCGCCATTGTCGCCCATGAGGCCGACGACTTCACCTGCTCCCACCGAGAAGCTGACGTCGCTCAGTGCCCGGATGGCGCCGAAGCTTTTGGAAACATTGCGCACTTCAAGAAGCGGCACGGTGCTCCCTCCCACGGATGCCCGGGCTCTGGCGGCCCGTTCATTCAACGTTGGCTCAAGGCCAGCGGAATTACAACAGGAATTTCCGGGACATTAGACATGCACAAGTCATTGCGGGCGCGCAGCCGGATGGTGGCCGCAGTGCGGGCCGCCAGACCTCTCCGAATACCTCGATCATGGCCGCGCTACGCCCGCCGTTTTGCGACATCCTCCGCCATCGAGCACAGGATCTCGAACATCATGGTGACACCCGCATGGGCCGTGATGCCCGCAGGATCGAAGGGTGGCGAGACCTCGACCACATCGGCGCCGATGATGTTGAGGCCGCGCAGTTCGCGCAGCATCTGCTGGGCCTGGAATGTGGTGAAGCCGCCCACCTCGGGCGTGCCGGTGCCGGGGGCATAGACGGGATCGAGCATGTCGATGTCGAAGCTTACATATGTCGGGCCGTCGCCGACGATGCGGCGGGCCTCGGCCATGATGGCCCGGGGGCCTTTCTCCATGGCTTCCTCGATGCGCACGAGGCGCACGCCCATCTTCTCGCCCCATTCGAAATCATCGAGATCATACATCGAGCCGCGCAGACCGATCTGGATGGTGCGCTTCGGATCGAGCACGCCCTCCTCGATGGCGCGGCGGAACGGCGTGCCGTGGGTATATTTGAAGCCGCCGAAATAGCCGTCGTAAAGATCGGTGTGGGCGTCGAAATGGATCATGCCCACCGGCGCACGGGAACCCAGCGCGCGCAGCACGGGAAGCGAGCACAGGTGATCGCCGCCTGCCGCCAGCGGGCGAATGCCCTTGGCGACCAGCGCCCTGAAATAGGTCTCCACCCGCTTCAGCGCGTCATCGACATTGGCGGGGTTCACCGGACAGTCGCCCATGTCGGCAATGTTGGCGAGCTGATAGGGCACGATGTGCATGGTCTGGTGCATGGCCCTGATCATCGAGGACACGTCACGCATCTGGCGGGGCGCATGGCGCGGGCCGGGCCGGTTGGTGGTGCCGCCATCCCACGGAATGCCGACGATGCCGATGTCGAGGCCATCTGCCGCCTCGAGCGGCACATGCGGGAGTCGCATGAAGGTGGCAATGCCGCCGAAGCGCGGTGTGACCAGCCCGGACACGGGCTTGTTGAAGGGGGCCATGATCGATTCCAGCTCCTGATGATGGGTGGCGCAGCACCCGCCGCTGGCGAGCCCTGCCGTGTCTCACCGTCCATGATGGAACGGCAGGACGTTCTTGCGCAAGAGGCAGGCTGCGGCTTATCTGGCCGTATGAGCAGGGAGTTCGACGTCATCGTCATCGGCGCAGGCATCGCGGGCGCCTCGGTTGCCGCGCATCTGGCCGCCACCCACCGCACCGCCATCTGCGAGATGGAGGAGCGGCCCGGATATCACACCACCGGCCGGTCGGCGGCCGCCTATGAGCCCAATTACGGGCCACCGCCCATTCTGGCCCTCACGCGGGCTGCCCGGGCGCATTTCGAGGCGGGCGGCTATCTCACGCCGCGGGAGACCATATTCTTCATGCCCGACGGGCAGGAGCCGGCTTTCGACAGGCTCATGGCCGTGCAGCAGGGCATGCAGGAAATCCCGGTCGGGCTGGCCAAGTCAAAGTTTCCACTGCTCCGGGACGGCTATGCCAGGCGCGCGGTGCTCGACCCCGGCACCGCCGACATCGATGTCGATCTCCTGCACCAGTCCTATCTGCGGCTGTTCCGCCAGCGCGGCGGTGAAATCCATTGTAACCAGCCTGTCATCGCATTGGAGAAAACCGGAGGCTGGACGGTTCGCACCAAGGCGGCGGCGTTCAGCTGCCGGATCATCGTCAATGCGGCGGGGGCCTGGGGCGACGTCGTTGCGCAGATGGCCGGCCGCAAGCCCATCGGCCTGCAGCCGAAGCGGCGCTCCATGGCCGTGGTTGCAGGGCCGGCCGGCACCGACTTCATGGCATGGCCGATGGTCGGGGACGTCGGCGAGACCTGGTATTGCAAGCCGCAATCCGGGAAGCTCCTGATTTCGCCGGCCGATGCAACGCCCGTGGCGCCCCATGACGCCTATGCCGACGACCTGACGCTGGCCGAGGGCATCAGTCGCTTCGAGGCCGGGGTCGCACTTGAGGTGCAGCGTGTGGAGCGGAGCTGGGGCGGGCTGCGCTCCTTCGCACCCGACGGCAATCCGGTCGTGGGCTATGACCGGCAGCCGGACGGCTTCTTCTGGCTGATCGGCCAGGGCGGCTATGGCATCCAGTCCTCACCCGCCCTGTCGCGGCTTGCCGCCGCACTGGTCAGGTCCGACGCACCACCCTCCGACATCATGGATCAGGAGCTCCGCCTCGAAGAGCTGTCGCCACAGCGCTTCGCCTGAAGGCTCAGCCTGAGAGCAGCGGAAACTCCGGCGCGTCCATGACGGCGCCATGGGCGAGCTTCACATCCCGGAAGGGCGGCGAGGTGACCACGCCGTCACGGCGCGCGAAGCGCGCATTGTCGCCCAGAAGCCTCAGCGAGAAGGCACGGCGCTGCTCCACCTTGCTCTTGTTGGCGGGCGCGCCATGCAGTGTCATGTAATTGAAGGCGACAGCATCCCCCGGCTCCAGCGCCCAGCCGAGGATCCGGTAGCTGTCGCGGTTGCCCTCGATGTCCGGCACCGGTTCGAGACCGTCATTCTCGTTGAGCGCGGTCTTGTTGAAGCGCTCGGGGCGATAGTATTTGCCCCAGCTGTGCGAGCCGCCGACAAATTCCAGCGTGCGCTCGCGCGGCACCGGGTCGAGCGGGATCCACAGTGAGACCGTGTCCGATCCGTCGACGCAATAATAGGGCTGGTCCTGGTGCCAAGGGGTGGGCACGTCGGCACCCGGCTCCTTGACCAGCACATGCTCGTGAAAAAGACGCACCGTCTTCGTTCCCATCAGCGCGCGGCCGATTTCGGCGGCACGCGAGTTGAAGATGAAATCCCGGTATTCGGGGATGCGCGCCCAATTGCAGTAGTCACCCACAAATCGGCCCGCTCCGTCCTTGCCCTGATAGATCCTCACATCTGCCGAAGGTTCCGCAAGGTTGCGTTCGACACCCTTGCGCAACTTCTCGATCCAGTCGACAAACGGGCCGCGCAGCACGCAAGCGCCATCCCGGCGGAAGGCTTCGACAGTTTCGGGTGCGACCGGGCTTGTCATGACGGGACTCCATATCAGGCTCCCCGATCTTGCCAGCGCCCGAGTGCGGCGTAAACATTTCTTCTCAGGCAGGATGACGCTGGACCGGAAAACGTGCTTAACTCAGTTGCCGCTCCTTCGGGGCCGGTGCGTATTCACAGGGAGACAAACAATGAAAATCAGAACCTTGCTGGGCGCAGCCCTGCTCGCCTCAAGCATGCTGGTTGCGGGCGCCGCCAGCGCCAAGTCGCTGGTCTATTGTTCGGAAGGCTCGCCGGAAAACTTCACGCCGTCGGTCAATACCACCGGCACCAGCTTCGACGCTGCACGTCCCGTCTACAACCGTCTCGTGCAATTCACCCCGGGCACCACTCAGGTGGAACCAGGTCTTGCCGAGAGTTGGACCGTCTCGGAAGACGGCAAGACGATCACCTTCAAGTTGCGCCCCGGCGTGAAGTTCCACTCCGGTGTCAATGGCTTCACCCCGACCCGCGACCTCAATGCCGAGGACGTGATCTGGTCCTTCGAGCGCCAGTGGAAGGCCGATCATCCCTACGCAAAGGTCTCGGGCGGCTCCTATGACTATTTCAACGACATGGGCATGCCGGACCTTCTCGAGTCGGTCACCAAGGGTGACGACGATATGACCGTGGTGATCAAGCTCACCAAGCCCAATGCGCCCATCATCGCGAATCTGGCGATGGATTTCGCGGCCATCCACTCGGCTGAATATGCAAAGTACCTGATGGACAAGGGAACGCCGGAGCAGTTCGACCAGATCCCGGTTGGAACCGGCTCGTTCCAGTTCGTGGCCTACCAGAAGGACGCGGTGATCCGTTTCAAGGCCTTCGATGGCTGGGCCGGCAAGCCCAAGATCGACGATCTCGTCTATGCCATCACGCCCGACGCGACGGCACGCTATGCCAAGCTCAAGGCCAATGAGTGCCAGGTGATGATCGCCCCCAATCCGGCCGATCTTCCCGACATGAAGCAGAATGCCGACATCAACGTGATGGAGCAGGCGGGCCTGAACATCGGCTATTATGCGCTCAACGCGCAGAAGCCGCCCTTCGACAAGCCCGAGGTTCGCAAGGCCATCGCCATGGCCATCGACCGCGATGCAATCATCAAGGAAGTCTATCAGGGCGCGGGCCAGAAGGCGAAGAACCCGATCCCGCCCACCATGTGGTCCTATGACGAGTCGACGGTGGACATTCCCTATGATCCGGCCAAGGCCAAGGAGATGCTGAAGGCCGCCGGCGTCGAGGGCCTCAAGACCGACATCTGGTGGATGCCGGTGCAGCGCCCCTACAACCCCAATGCCAAGCGCATGGCCGAAATGATCCAGGCGGACCTCGCCAAGGTCGGCATCGAGGCGACGCTCGTGTCCTATGAATGGGGCGAGTACCGCAAGCGCATGCAGGCGGGCGAGCACCAGACCGGCATGCTCGGCTGGACCGGCGACAATGGCGATCCGGACAACTTCCTCGCCGTGCTGCTGGGCTGCAATGCCGAAGGCAAGCCCAATGGCAACAACATCCCGAAGTGGTGCAACGCCGAGTTCCAGGAGGTCGTGAACAAGGCCGCCGAAATCTCGGACCAGGCGGAGCGCGCCAAGCTCTACAAGCGGGCGCAGGAGATCGTCGCGGCGGAAGTGCCGTGGGTCAACATCGCCCATTCCACCGTGTTCGAACCTCTGCGCAAGTCGGTCACGGGCTACAAGGTGAGCCCGCTCGGCGCGCATGAGTTCCAGAACGTCGACATCACAGAGTAAGTCACGACTCAAGCCCTTCCTCCGGCTCCAGCCGGGGGAAGGGTTCTCCGGCCTCACGGCGGCCTCGGACACCCATACAGGTGCCAATGTTCCGGTTTCTGCTGAAGCGCCTGGCGCTGACCATCCCGACCTTCATCGCGCTGATGTTCATCACCTTCGTGATGATCCGGCTGGTGCCTGGCGATCCGATCGAGGTGCGCAAGGGTGAACGCGGCATCTCGCCCGAGCGGCTCGCACAGCTCCGCCATGAGATGGGCCTCGACCAGCCGGTCTGGAAGCAGTTCCTCGATTATGCCAATGGCCTGCTGCACGGCGATTTCGGCACGTCCATCATCTCCAAGGCGCCGGTTCTACATGAATTCCTGACCCTGTTCCCGGCAACACTCGAACTGACACTCAGCGCCATGATCTTCGCGATCGTGCTGGGCATTCCGGCAGGGGTGATCGCGGCCTCTCGGCGCGGCGGTGTCTATGACCAGACGCTGATGGGCCTGGCGCTCACCGGCTATTCCATGCCGATCTTCTGGTGGGGGCTGATCCTCATCCTGCTGATGTCGAACACGCTCGGCCTGACGCCGGTCTCAGGCCGCGTCGATCTTATCAAATTCTACTATGAGCCTGTCACGGGCTTCATGCTGATCGACTCCCTGCTCTCCGGACAGAAGGGCGCCTTCCTCGACGCCGTGCATCACCTGATCCTGCCGATGATCGTGCTGGGCACGGTGCCGCTGGCCGTCATCGCGCGCATGACCCGCTCGTCGATGCTGGAGGTTCTCGAGGAAGATTACGTGCGCACGGCGCGCGCCAAGGGCCTCTCCTGGGCACGGGTGGTCGGCATTCATGCTCTGCGCAATGCACTGATCCCCGTCGTCACCGTCATCGGACTTCAGGTGGGCGGGTTGCTCGCCGGCGCAGTGCTCACCGAGACGATTTTCTCATGGCCGGGTGTCGGCAAATGGCTGATCGAGTCGATCAACCGCCGCGACTATCCCGCGCTTCAGGGCGGCATCATGCTGATTGCCGGCATCGTGATCGTGGTCAACCTGCTGGTCGACATGCTCTACGGACTGATCAATCCGAGGATCCGCCATGCCAAGTGACCTGACGGCCACCGCTGCTCCGGCTCCGCCCGGGCCCCTCCGGGCCTTCTGGCGCGCCTTCCGCGGGAACAGGGGCGCCGTGATGGGCCTCGTCGTGGTGAGCCTGATTTTCTTTGTCGCGATCTTCGCCAGCGTGCTGGCCCCGCATGATCCCCTTGAGCAATTCCGCGGCTTCTCCAAGCTGCCACCGTTCTGGGTGAAGGGAAGCGACCCGCGCTTCCTGCTCGGCACCGATGCGGTGGGACGCGACATGCTCTCGCGGCTCATGTACGGCGCGCGCGTCTCGCTGTTCATCGGGCTTGCGGTCATGGTGGTCTCCATGCTCGCGGGCGTGGCGCTGGGACTTGCCGCGGCGTTCTTCGGCGGGCTCGTGGATGTGCTGATCATCCGCGTGATGGATCTGATCATGGCGATCCCGTCGCTGGTGCTGGCGATCCTGATCATTGCCATCATCGGACCCAATCTCACCAACACAATCGTCGCCGTGACCATCGTCGGCCTGCCGCGCTACGTGCGGCTGGTGCGGGCCTCGGCTCTCGCTGAACTGACCAAGGATTATGTGACGGCGGCCAAGGTCTCGGGCGTCCGGAAATTCCGGCTGATGACGGTCACCGTGCTGCCCAACTGCCTGGCGCCGCTCATCGTGCAGGCGGCACTGGGCCTCTCGGATGCCATTCTCGAGGCGGCGGGGCTTGGTTTTCTCGGATTGGGCGCTCAGCCCCCCACGCCCGAGTGGGGCGCGATGCTGGCCGACACACGCGACCTGATGATCTCTCACCCGTGGGTCATGGCCTTTCCCGGACTGGCGATTCTCACCACGGTGCTGGCGATCAATCTGATGGGCGATGGCTTGCGCGACGCGCTCGACCCACGGCTGCGGCGGAGCTGAACCATGGCGCTTCTCGATATCGAGGATCTGGAAGTCACGTTCAGGACAAGCTCAGGCCAGTTCCGCGCCGTTGACGGGGTGTCGCTCCATGTGGATGCGGGCGAGGTGCTGGCCATCGTCGGCGAGTCGGGTTCGGGCAAGTCGGTCGCCATGCTCGCGGTGATGGGGCTGCTGCCCTGGACCGCGCAGGTGAGCGCGCGGCGCATGGCATTCGAGGGACGCGATCTCCTCGGGCTCACGGCGCGTGAACGCCGCAAGATCATCGGCAAGGACATTGCCATGATCTTCCAGGAGCCGACATCCAGTCTCAACCCCTGCTTCACGGTGGGTTTCCAGATCACCGAAGCACTCCGGACCCATCTCGGCCTTGACCATCGCGCCTGTCAGACGCGGGCGGCGGAACTTCTGCAACTGGTCGGCATTCCGGCGCCGGAACAGCGCCTCAAGGCCTTCCCGCATCAGCTGTCAGGGGGCATGAACCAGCGCGTGATGATCGCCATCGCGATTGCCTGCAACCCCAAACTCCTGATTGCCGACGAGCCAACGACGGCGCTGGACGTGACCATTCAGGCGCAGATCCTCGAGCTCCTCGTGAAACTGCAGGCCGACACCGGCATGGGCCTCGTGCTGATTACCCATTCAATGGGTGTCGTCGCCGAAACGGCGCGCCGGGTATCGGTTCAATATGCGGGGCAGAAGGTGGAGGAGCAGACGGTAGCGGACCTGTTCCGCGATCCGCGACATCCCTATACAGCCGCCCTGCTCGCAGCCTTGCCCGAGCGCGCCGTGGGCCGGAGGCTTCCCTCCATTCCCGGTGTCGTGCCCGGTCAGTTCGACCGGCCGCCGGGCTGCTTGTTTGCGCCACGCTGCGCACTCGCCACCCCGCTCTGCCACACCACGCCGCCGCCGCGACGCGAGGGCGCGCTCTGCCACTATCCGCTGCACGACGGCATCGCGCAGGGACATCCCGGGCGGAAGGAGACCGCTGCATGAGCCTCGCGGTCAGCGCCCGCAACCTCACCCGCCATTACAGCGTCAGCCGCGGACCCTTCCGGGACCCCGCGACGGTGAAGGCGCTCGACGGCGCGAGCTTCACGCTGGCCCGTGGCAAGACACTTGCCGTGGTGGGCGAGTCGGGCTGCGGCAAGTCGACACTCGCCCGCGCGATCACCATGATCGAGCCGCCTACCGCCGGGGAACTGACAATATCCGGCCAGACTGTCGTGGGTGCTTCCGCAGCCACCCTGCGGGCGCTGCGGCCAAGAGTGCAGATGGTGTTCCAGAATCCTTATGGTTCGCTGAACCCGCGCCAGAAGATCGGCCACGCGCTCGAGGAACCCTTGCGCGTCAACACCGGGCTTGGCGCCTCGGAGCGCACGGCGCGGGCACGCGCCATGATGGCGGCGGTGGGCCTGAGGCCTGAGCACTATGATCGCTATCCGCACATGTTCTCCGGCGGCCAGCGCCAGCGGATCGCCATCGCCAGGGCGCTCATGGTCGAGCCCGAGGTTCTGGTGCTGGACGAACCCGTCTCGGCGCTTGACGTGTCGATCCAGGCGCAGGTGCTGAACCTGCTGGCCGATCTGCAGGAGAAGCACAATCTGGCCTATCTCTTCATCAGTCATGATCTGTCGGTCGTCCGCCACATCGCCGACGAGGTCATGGTGATGTATCTCGGCAGGGTCGTCGAACACGGGCCGCGCGCGGCCGTCTTCGAGAACCCGCAACATCCCTATACCCAGGCGTTGCTCTCGGCCACGCCGCAGCCGGATCCCACACGCAGGCGCGAGCGGATCGTGCTGGCGGGCGAATTGCCATCCCCGCTCAATCCTCCTGAGGGCTGCAGCTTTCATCCGCGCTGCCCGCTGTGCTTCGCGCCCTGCCGGCAGATGCCCCCGGCCTTGCTTGCCGAGGGCACGAGCCTTGTGGCATGCCATGCGGTGAACCCACCCCCAGCGGATACGGAAGCGGTCTGACATGACACAGCGTGCGGAACTCTCGACCGGCGAGGCGCTCGCCGGGCTGCTCGAGGCCTATGGCGTGGAAACGGTCTTCGGCATTCCGGGTGTCCACAATGTCGAGATGTACCGGGCCCTGCCCCGCTCAGGCATCCGGCACATACTGGCCCGGCACGAACAGGGCGCGGGCTTCATGGCCGATGGCTATGCGCGCGCCACGGGCAGGCCGGGCGTGTGCTTCACCATCACCGGGCCGGGCCTCACCAATATTCTGACGCCGCTCGGACAGGCCTGGTCGGACTCGAGCAATGTGCTGGTGATCTCCTCGGCGCTCGACATCAGGGATTCCGCGCAAGGGCGCGGGAGGCTGCATGAGATGATCGATCAGCGCGGTGCTGCTTCCGCCGTCACCAGCCTCGCCATGCGGGCCTATACGCCCAAGGATGTGCGCGACGGCGTGGCGCGCGCCTTCGCTAATTTTGCCAGCGCGCGCCCGCGGCCCGCCTATCTCGAGATACCGCTCGACCTGCTGCGGGAACCGGCAGGTGAGGGCTGGGAGGCGCGCGGCCTGCCTGGCCGGCCCTCGCCATCCGCCGCCGAGATCAACAGGGCGGTGGCGCGTCTCAACGCCGCGCGCCGGCCACTCATCATCCTGGGCGGTGGCGCACTTGCAGCCGGTGCAGCCGCCGTGACGATCGCCGAAAGGCTCAACGCCCCGATCGTCACGACGACAGCGGGCAAGGGCGCGGTTCCGGCCGGGCATCCGCTGTGCCTCGGCTATGTGATGGGCCGCGAGGCGCTGTGGGAGATGCTGCGTCAATCGGATGCCATTCTCTGCGTGGGATCCGAACTTTCGGAGACGGATTTCTGGAACGATGATGTGATCATCACGCGGAACCTCATCCGCATTGATATCGACCCGTCGGTGATGAGCCGTCCCCATACGGCCGACATCGCCATTCTCGGAGATGCCCGGGAAACGCTGGAGGCGATTGCCCCCGCAATCCTCGCGCGGCCCGGCACGGGATCGGCCAGTTTCGCGGCAGGCGATGCCGATCCCCTGCGCGCCATGCTGGCGCGGGTGCTGGGCGTCATCCGCGAGGCGCTGCCGCTCGACACCGTGATCTGCTCGGACATGACGCAGATCGCCTATGCCGCCAACGAGATCTTTCCGGTCTCGGTGCCGCGCACCTGGCTTCATCCGGTTGGTTTCGGCACGCTGGGCTTCGCCCTGCCCGCCGCGATCGGTGCAAGGCTCGGGCGTCCGGACACTCCGGTTGCGGTGATGATCGGTGATTATGGACTGCAATACACGCTGAATGAACTGGGCACGGCGGTGGAACACCAGCTGCCGCTCGTCATCCTGCTGTGGAACAACGATGCCTTGGGACAGATCCGCGACGACATGGTGATGAAGGGCATCCAGCCCAATGCAGTGACCCTGCGGAACCCGGACTTCCAGTTGCTGGCGCGGGCCTATGGGCTGCGCGCCGAGCGGCCGGAGAACCTCAGGGCGCTGGCAGCGGCGATCCGCGCGGCCCTCGCGGCCGACGGTCCGACGCTGATCGAGATGACACCGCGCATGGTCAATGGATAGCGCCGTCATCTTCGATGTCGATGGCGTGCTGCTGGATCTCACGGCTGCCGAGGAAAATGCTTTTTTCCGCGTGTTCGAGCATCGTTATGGCCTGACCGGCCTGTCGAATGACTGGGACAGCTACCGTGTGCGCAACGACGAGCACATCATAGCCGAAATCCTCGCGGCCCATGACCTGCCTTCGACGGACCATGCAAAGATCGTGGCGGACTATCTCGCCATTCTCGAAAGCGGCCTCGCATCAGGCGCCTTGCGCGTCACGGAGATTACCGGAGCACAGGACCTCCTCGCCGGTCTGCGCCACTGCCGGCTCGGCATTGCCACCGCCAACCTGCTCTCGGCCGCGAGGCTGCGGCTTCAGTCCGCCGCCATGTGGGCGCCAGTTCAGGACATGGCCTTCGGAGCCGAGGGATCTGGTCACAAACGCGAGACGGTGGCGCGCGCCATACGGGCGACAGGCCTTCCGCGCGACAGGATCGTCTATATCGGCGACAACCTCAATGATGTGGATGCAGGCCTCGCCAATGGCGTGCACTTCATTGGGTTCAGCAAAGACGCAGCCCGCCGCAGCCGTCTGGCCGCGGCGGGTGCGGATCACCTGTCCGGTGATCACGCGCAAACCGGCGTGATCATCCGGCGGCTTCTGGGACTTACTTCGGCAGGATGACCGCGTCGATGACGTGGATCACGCCATTGGCGGTGACGATGTCAGCCTGTATCACCTTGGCGCCATCGACCGTCACGCCATCCATTCCATTGATGCTGACTTCTGAGCCCTGCACCGTCTTGACCTTCATTTCCTTGCCGGCGAGATCGGCCGCCATCACCTTGCCGGGCACCACATGATAGGTCAGCACGGCCACGAGCTTGTCCTTGTTCTCAGGCTTCAGCAGTTCATCGACCGTGCCAGCGGGAAGCTTCGCGAAGGCCTCATCGGTCGGCGCAAAAACGGTGAAGGGACCCTTGCCCTTGAGCGTATCCACCAGGCCGGCCGCCTGAACGGCAGCGACAAGGGTCTTGAAGTTGCCAGCCGAAACGGCGGTATCAACCACGTCAGCGGCATAGGCCTGAACCGAGAGCGCGAAGCCGGCCACAGCGAAGGCGGCGGCGGCTGCAAGTTTACGAAAGCGTGTCATGTCATAACTCCCTTTTTGTCATCAGTGACGACCGGAAATACGGGCCCAGCGCACGGACAGTTCAATCACGTCTGTTCACAAACATTTTTTCGGCCTTTGATGATCCGCCACGGGTCTGACATAGTTGACCATCGGGCGTGATCCGGTTCTTGAGGAAAGCAGTATCAGATGAACAGTGACACCGGGGCGCCGCAGAGCCAGTTCGCGATCCTGAAATCACGATCATTTTTGCCTCTGTTCATTACTCAGGCCATCAGTGCCTTCAACGACAATGCAGTGCGCAATGGCATTGCCATCCTGATCACCTATGACCTTGCCGTGCGCTTCGGCTTTGATGCCGCGCTGTTCGTCCAGGCCGGTCTTGGCCTGTTCATGCTGCCCTTTTTCCTGTTCTCGGCCTTCGCCGGACAACTGGCCGACAAATATGACAAGGCTCTGGTCGCACGCTGGGTCAAGCTCTTCGATTTGCTTGCAATGGTTTTCGGCGCACTGAGCCTCTGGCTCGAAAACCCCGTCATGCATCTGATCGTGCTGTTCCTCGCCGGAACGACCGCTGCTTTCTTCGGTCCCATCAAATACGGCATCCTGCCGCAATATCTCAAACGCGAGGAACTGATTGGCGGCAATGCGCTGATCGAACTCGGGACCTTTGTCACCATCCTCGCCGGAACGCTGTTCGGTGGTTTTCTGGTCCTGCATGATTTGGGTCGGCCCGTCCTGGCCATCTGCATCATCATGCTCGCAGTGATTGCGCTCGTCTGCGCCTTCTTCATGCCCCCTGCGCCGGGCGACAAGTCCATCCGCTTCGACTGGAACGTTCCTCGCCAGACCCTGAAGCTGCTGGCCTATGCGCGCGAGCGCAAGGATGTCTTCTGGTCGGTGATCGGCGCGTCATGGTTCTGGTTCCTCGGGGCTGCCATCATGGCCCAGCTTCCCGTCTTCACCCGTGACGTGCTGCTGGCCAATGATGCCGTGGCCAACTCCTTCATTGGTCTGTTCACCATCGGCATCGGAGCAGGATCGCTTCTCACCAATGCGCTGCTCAAGGGTGAGGTGTCGCCACGGTATGTGCCGATCGCCTCGATCATGATGACAGTGTTTCTGCTGGATCTCTATTTTGCCGCGGGCGACGCCAGCGCGGCACTCGCCGGAACAGCCGACAACGGGCTTGTCGCCTTCTTCGCCCATGGCGAGGGCTGGCGGGTTGCCCTTGACCTTTTCTTCATAGCCTTTTTCGGCGGTCTCTACGCGGTGCCTCTCAACGCCATCATGCAGCACCGCTCGCCATCTTCCCGGCGCTCGCGCGTCATCGCGGCCAACAATGTGATGAACGCCGTCTTCATGATCGCTTCGGCTCTGGCTGGCGCAGTGCTGCTGAAAGTGATGTCGGCCCAGGGATTCTTCCTGCTTCTGGGACTGGCCAACGCAGTGGCGTCAGTGTTCGTGGCGCGGCTTCTGCCCCAGGAACTGGCTGCAGGCGTTGTGCGCTTCCTGTTCCGCCTGTTCTACCGGGTTGAAGTCAGGGGCCTGGAGAATTACCGGGCAGCCGGCCGAAAGGCGGTCATCATTGCCAATCATACTTCCTATCTCGACGGCCCGTTGCTCTCTGCCTTTCTGCCCGAGCGCGCCTGTTTTGCCATCAATAGCCATGTAGCGAAGCAATGGTGGGCAAGGCCAGCCTTCTTTCTGGGCGATATGATCGCACTCGACCCTGCAAGCCCGCTGGCGCTCAGGGCGCTGGTCGACAAGCTCAAGCGAGGCAACAAGGTCGTGATCTTCCCCGAGGGTCGCCTCACGGTGACGGGCGCCCTCATGAAAGTCTACGAGGGTCCAGGGGCGATAGCCGAAATGGCCCATGCGCGCGTGCTTCCAGTGCGGATCGACGGCGCGATCTATACCCCCTTCTCGCGCATGCGCGGAAAGCTCCGTCTGCGCTGGTTTCCAAAGATCACGGTGAGCATCCTGCCACCGGTCAGGTTCGATGCCCCCGAGGGCCTGCGCGGCGCAGCGCTGCGGCAGCATCAGGCCGACAAGCTTTACGACGTCATGACGGACATAGTGTTCCGCACTTCGGACATCGACCGCACGCTGTTCCAGTCGCTCCTCGATGCCCGCCACATTCATGGCGGCCGCCACGTCGTCATGGAGGATGTGCAACGCACCCCCGTCAACTACGACCGCCTGATCATGGGGAGTTTCATGCTCGGGCGGCGCATTGCGGAGCAGGCACCGGGCCAGCGCAATGTGGGGCTGCTGCTTCCCAACACCATCGGCACATTCGTGACACTCTTTGGCCTCCACGCCTTTGGCCGGGTGCCAGCCATGCTGAATTTCTCCACGGGGGCAGCGAACATGGTGGCGGCCTGCACCGCCGCTGGGGTGACAACCATCGTCACATCTCGCCGCTTCATCGAAGCGGGAAACATGGAGGAGGACCTCCGGAGACTGGGCGAGGGACGCACCATCATTTATCTTGAGGATCTGCGTGCCGCATTGACCGCGCGGGACAAGCTTTACGGCCTGTTCGCCCGGTTCTTCCCGCGAGCGGCCCTGCGGTTTGGCAGAGGGCTCGAAGACCCCTCAGCGCCTGCGGTCATTCTGTTCACGTCAGGCTCTGAAGGTGTGCCGAAGGGCGTTGTTCTTTCCCACCGCAACCTGCAGGCAAACCGCTTCCAGGCGGCAGCACGGATCGCCTTCACGGCCTCGGATGTGGTGTTCAATTCGCTTCCGATGTTCCACGCCTTTGGCCTCACGGGCGGCACACTGCTGCCAGTGCTGGCGGGGCTGCGCACTTTCCTCTACCCCTCACCCCTGCACTACAAGGTGGTTCCGGAACTCTGCTACGAGACGAACGCAACCGTGCTGTTCGGCACAGACACCTTCCTCATGGGCTACGCCCGGAGCGCACATCCCTATGACTTTTTCAATGTGCGTCTTGTTGTGGCCGGCGCAGAGCGGGTCAAACCTGAAACCCGCGCCGTGTGGATGGAGAAGTTCGGGCTCCGCATTCTCGAGGGCTATGGCGCCACGGAATGCGCGCCGGTGGTGGCCGTCAATACGCCCATGCATTTCCGTGCCGGCACGGTGGGCCGTTTTCTCGACCAGATCGAATACCGGCTGGATCCGGTGCCGGGGATCGAGGATGGCGGCCGCCTGTTCGTGAAGGGGCCCAATATCATGCTAGGCTATCTACGCGCCGACGCGCCGGGAATTCTGCAGTCACCGGGAGATGGCTGGTATGACACGGGCGACATCGTGCGCGTCGATGACGAGGGGTTTGTCACAATTCTTGGCCGCGCCAAGCGCTTCTCAAAGATTGCCGGTGAAATGATCTCGCTCACGCGTGTCGAGCAGGCACTGTCGGAATGCTTCCCCGAGGCACAGCATGCCGTGGTGGCTGTACCAGATGCCCGGAAGGGCGAGCAGCTGGTCTTGTTCACCACGGACCCCGGTCTGGATGCCCAAAAGGTCGCCGAGGGACTGCGGGCCGCCGGCCTGTCAGCCTTGATGCTGCCACGCGAGGTCATCGTTCTCTCCGAGCTTCCCGTTCTGGGTTCCGGAAAGACAGACTATCCGGCACTCGACCGGCAGGCACGAAAGCTCACCGAGGTCTGAGTTGATCATTTGCCTCGGAAGCTGTCTGGTCACGTTCCAAGAAAAATGGTGCGGCACCTGAATTGCTCCAGCTTCGTGAACTGCAATACCCACACGGCTCTCCCCCTCGACCATTTGAGGGTTACGCACTAAAAGCGCCGCAGAACGAGGGTCTGGTTAAATGAGATTTGCGAAAGTGACGGGGCGGCTCGACGGGCTTGGGTCTGAGAAATGGGCGGTTCACCTCGAAGGCAGGCGCCGCGCCCAGAACGGCCAGCCGATGATCTTCCTGTCGATCGGCGAGCCCGACTCACCGCCCCCCGCCGCCATTCTGGACGAAGCCAGCCGCCAGATGCGGGCCGGACGCCTGCGTTATGCCGAAGGCCGGGGCGAGGCCAATGTCCGCCGCGCCCTGGCCGATCTCTACTCCCGCCAGACCGGGCGGCGGATCGGCGATGACCAGTTCATCTATCTTCCCGGAACGCAGACCGCACTCTTCGCCGCCATGATGACGGTGGTGAATGAAGGTGATGAGGTTCTGATGGCGGATCCCTATTATGCTACATATGAGGGCATCATTGCTGCTGCGGGCGGCATTGCCGTGCCGCTGCAGGTCGATCCCGACAAGGGCTTTCATCTCAAGGCCGCCGACCTCGAAAAGGCCATCACGCCCCGGTCGCGTGTGTTGCTCATGAATACGCCGTCCAACCCCACTGGGGCGGTGTTCACCCGCGCGGAGATCGAGAAGATCGGCGACGTCTGCGAGAAGCACGACCTGTGGATCATTTCGGACGAGGTCTATGCGACCCTGACCTATGGCAACACCGTCTTTGCCTCACCCTTCGACATTCCGGCGCTCGAGAAGCGTACCATCGTTGTATCTTCAATCTCGAAGTCCCACGCCATTCCGGGCTTCCGTTGCGGCTGGATTGCCGCTTCGCCGGAATTCTGCGACCGCTGCATTCCGGTCACCGAAACGATGTTGTTCGGTTCCCAGGCGTTCCTCGAGGATGCGCTTGCCTTTGCCCTCAGCACGCACTTCCCGGAACTCGACACGATGAAGCGCAATTATGAGACGCGGGCCCAGGCGCTGGTCAAGGCGCTGGGCGGTTCGGCGAGAGTCTCTGCCCGCATGCCCGAGGGCGGCATGTTCGTCATGGTCGATGTGCGCAAGACCGGCCTCTCGGGCGAAGCCTTCGCCTGGCGGCTTCTCGAGGAGGAACACGTCGTCACCATGCCGGGAGAGAGCTTCGGCACGGGCGGTGCGGGGCACCTGCGCGTGGCGCTCACCGTCGGCGTAGACGAGATCACCGAAGCCTCGAAGCGGATTGTGAGGCTTGCAGACCGGATCTGAGGTTGGAGGAGCTGCCTCAGATGACCTGGTAGCCGTATTCCTCGGCCTGCTCGGTCATCCATTCCCAGAAGCTCTCGGAAAATCCGCGGAACACCGAAAGATCATAGGCATCATCGGCAGCGCGGGTCAGATGAACGCCGACATGAGCCATCTGGGTTAGTGCCGACTTGCCCACCGGGAACTGATCCGGGTGAAGATCGACCGGCGTGCCCTTGGCCAGCACGGCGCGCGCCCGGGGTCCCGACATGCGGATCACAACACGGCCATGGCTCTGGTCGGTCACCGATGCCACACCCGCGAGTTTCGCCTTCAGGTCGCGATAGAGCGCGCCTTCACCCAAGTTTTCGGCCAGCACGAAATACTGGTCGGGGCCCGCCCACTGCGCGTTGTAACCTTTGAGCGCGGCCGCAGTGGCAGAGCCTTGGCCGGCCCGCGCGATCACGCTGATGATCGACAGCGGATGCCGGACGGTGAAGGTCACGCCCGGCGCAGTCCTGCTGGCGCCGAAGCGCCCCTGTATTGCGATGTCGCGCAAGGGCGACACGCGCGGCAGAATCTTCTCCGGGGAATTAAGCATGGAGCCTCTTGTTCTCCTTGTCGAAATGCATGGGATCGCAGATCTCGCCCATCACGCGGGCCCCTCGCAGGCCATCCCACACCTGGACCACTTCACCGTGGCGGGCACGGCCATTGGCAAGCAGGGCAAGTCCAATCCACATGTCGAGCATTGGCGACCACGCAACCGAGGTTACATAGCCCTGATCATTGGCCATGGATGGCGTGTCATCCCTTTTCAGCAGATGGGCGCCAGACCTGATGCGGTCGGTGGGATCAACCGGCCTGATGCCGACCACGCATTGGCGGTTGGGGTCCATGAGGCCCTCGCGCTGAGCCATCATGCGGCCGATGAAGTCTTTTTTGGCCGATACCATCTTGCCGAGGCCGAGATCGCCAGCCGTTGTGGTGCCGTTCAACTCGCCGCCGGCCACATGGCCCTTCTCGATGCGCATGATGGAGAGCGCCTCGACACCATAGGGCACAATGCCGAATTCCTCACCAGCCTGACATACGGCGCGGGCAACCATGTTGCCATAATCCGCCGGCACTGCGAGCTCATAGGCATGTTCGCCAGAGAAGGAGAGACGGAACAGCCGCGCCGGAACACCGCCCATGACCGTGATCTCAAGAGCTGCCATGTAGGGCGCAGTCTGGTCGTTCAGCTCGAGGCCATCCACGATCTTCTGCAGCGTGGCCCGCGACTTCGGACCGGCCACCGCCATCTGCGCCCATTGTTCGGTCACCGAGACATAGGTGACGTCGAGTTCCGGGAACAAGGCCTGGTGTGCAAATTCCATCTGCGCCATGACCTTGGCGGCGTTCGCGGTGGTGGTGGTCATCACATAATGATCATCCGCCAGCCGCGAGGTTGTGCCGTCATCATAGACGATGCCATCCTCACGCAGCATGAGCCCATAGCGGGCCTTGCCCACCGCGAGCGTCGAGAAGGTGTTGCAATAGAGCTTGTCGAGGAAGGCGCCTGCGTCCTTGCCCTGAACATCGATCTTGCCGAGCGTCGAGACATCACAGATGCCGACGCCATTGCGGGTCGCAAGGACTTCCCGCGATGCCGAGGCCAGCCAGTCCTCGCCATCCTGCGGAAACCACGAGGAGCGCATCCAGAGTCCGGTCTCCACAAACACGGCACCCTGCTCCTCCGCCCACTCATGCAGCGGCGTCTTGCGTACCGGCTGGAAATGGTGGCCGGTGAACGGTCCCGCAAAGGCGCCGAAAGAAACCGGCGTGTAGAAAGGGCGGAAGGTCGTGGTTCCCACCTCATCCATGCTGCGGCCCGTGGCCTCGGCCAGAATGGCGATCGCATTGATGTTGCCGAGCTTGCCCTGGTCGGTCGCCATGCCGGTCGTTGTGTAGCGCTTGGCAAGTTCGACGTCGCGGTAACCCTCGCGAGCCGCCAGCGGCAGGTCCTTGGCGGTGGCGTCGTTCTGGTAGTCGATGAAGGCCTTGCCGTGGCTTTCCTTCACCCACCACAGCGGCGCAATGGCGAAACCCTCGTCGCGGCAGTTCGGCACTGCAACGGGCTTGCCGCCTGCCGCGCCCTTGGCCGCGCCATCGGCGAGGCACTCGGAGAGCAGCATCTTGCCCGCCGCCGACCCGGCAACCGTAAAGCCCGGTCCGTTGTCGGGCGGAAGAAAGGCCAGCAGGCTTTTGTCCCAATGCGGCTTCTGCCCGCGATGACACGCCAGGTTGACGATCGGGCTCCAGCCGCCGGACATGGCCAGCGCTTCGCAGTCGATGTGCGTCCCGTTGCTCAGTTCGATGCCGGTGACGCCCTTCCGCCCCGACACATCCGTCACCTGCTGGCCGCGGATGACGGGAACGCCGGCGCTGTCTGCTGACGCATCCATCCGGCTGTCGACGATGACTTCGACATGTACGCCCTGAGCCTTGAGGTCGCGGGCCGTGCGGTAGGCCGAGTCGTTATTGGCGAAGACTGCGACCGATCGGCCAGCCGCAACGCCATACCGGTTGGCATAGCTCCGCATGGCGGATGCCAGCATGACGCCCGGAACGTCGTTGCCGCCAAACGCCACCGGGCGCTCTTCCGCGCCCGCCGCCAGCACCGCGCGCTTCGCGATGATGCGCCAGTAGCGCTGGCGGGGTTCGTAGGGATCGGGTACGGCCACATGGTCATTGACCCGCTCGACGGCACCGAAGATGTTGCCATCGAACCAGCCCATGACAGTGGTGCGTGGCATGAGCGTCACGGTCGGCAGTGACGCGAGTTCGGCCAGCACGCCCGCAGCCCAGTCAAGACCTGACTTGCCATCGATCTCTTCACGCTCATGGAGAAGCGATCCACCAAGCCGCGCGCCCTCGTCGGCAAGAACCACACGCTGGCCGGACCGCGCCGCAGCGAGCGCGGCCATCAGACCCGCGGGTCCCGAACCGATCACCAGCAGGTCACAATGGGCGTAGGCCTTTTCATATTTGTCGGGGTCGGGAAGCCTTGACGCCGTACCCAGTCCCGCCGCCCGGCGGATCAGCGGCTCATAGATCTTCTCCCAGAAGCTCTTCGGCCACATGAAGGTCTTGTAATAGAAGCCCGCGACGAAGATCGACGAGGCCAGCGAAGTGACGGCGCCGACATCGAAATTGAGCGACGGCCAGCGGTTCTGGCTTCGGGCCGTGAGCCCGTCATAGAGTTCGATCATGGTGGCGCGGGTGTTGGCCTCCTTGCGGCCGCCCTCACGCAGTTCAACAAGCGCATTGGGCTCGGCAGCACCTGCCGTGATGACGCCGCGCGGCCGGTGATACTTGAAGGACCGGCCCATGAGTGTCATGCCATTGGCCATCAGTGCCGAGGCCAGCGTGTCTCCCGCATGGCCGGTGAACGGCTTTCCGTCAAAGGAGAAGGACAGCTCCGTGGTGCGGTCGATGAGACCGCCCTTGTCGAGACGATAGGAGCTCATGCCCTGGCTCCCTTCGCCCTGGTGTAGTCGCGGGCCGTGACGGCACCATAGACCTCGTGCGTCTCGGTGTTGCGGGTCACGACCAGCCAAGACCGGCATCCACCGGAATGATGGGCGTATTCATCAAAGCGGCCGCGTGGATTGTTGCGCAGATAGACGTAGTCGTACCACTGTTCCATGGAGGACGGGTCATTGGTGGTGGGACGGGTCACCGAGGCATCGCCGAGGAAGGTGAATTCCTCGACTGGTCTGGTGCCGCAATGGGGACATGGGATGAGCATGAGCGTGATCCGTCAGTGCAGGTTCGGTGTTGCGCCCTGGCCCTTTTCGTCGAGCATGTGCCCGGTTCTGAACCGGTCGAGACGATAGGCGGCGTTGAGCTTGTGGGGTTCATCCCTGGCGATGGTGTGCGCAAAGCACCAGCCCGAGGCAGGCGTTGCCTTGAAGCCGCCGTAGCACCAGCCGGTGTTGAGGTAGAGATTCTGAATAGGCGTCTTGTCGATGATCGGCGAACCATCCATCGACATGTCCATGATGCCGCCCCAGGACCGCAGCACCCTCACCCGGGCGATCGAGGGGATCATGGCGACACCGGCTTCGACCACATGCTCGACCATCGGCAGGTTGCCGCGTCGGGCATAGGAGTTGTAGCCATCGATATCGCCGCCGAAGACGAGGCCGCCCTTGTCCGACTGCGAGACATAGAAGTGCCCGGCGCCGAAGGTAACAACGCCATCAATGTAGGGCTTCAGCCCCTCCGACACGAAGGCCTGCAGCACGTGACTCTCGACGGGAAGCTTGAGGCCCGCCATCGCCGCCGTCTCGGATGAGTTACCGGCCGTGGCCAGGCCAAGCTTCTTGCACCTGATGAAGCCCTTGTTGGTATCGACACCGACAACCTTGCCGTTTTCGATATGGATGCCAGTGACCTCGCAGCGCTGGATGATATCGACGCCGCGGCTGTCGGCACCGCGCGCATAGCCCCAGGCGACCGCATCATGACGGACTGTACCGCCACGGCGCTGCAGGAGCCCGCCCTTGATGGGGAAGCGCGCATTTTCGAAGTCGAAGAAGGGATACATCTCGCGCACCTGCTCGCGGTCGAGCAGTTCGGCGTCAACGCCGTCGATGCGCATGGCGTTTCCGCGACGCGCGAAGGCATCGCGCTGGGCGTCCGTGTGGCAGAGGTTGAGAACCCCGCGCTGGGACACCATGGCGTTGAAATTGAAGTCCTGTTCGAGATTCTCCCAGAGCTTCATCGACCATTCATAGAACGGGTTGTTGCCGGGCAGCATGTAGTTGGAGCGGATGATGGTGGTGTTGCGACCAATGTTTCCGGAGCCAAGCCAGCCCTTTTCGAGCACCGCCACATTGGTGAGGCCATGTTCCTTGGCAAGATAATAGGCGGTCGCAAGCCCGTGGCCGCCGCCACCCACGATGACGATGTCATATTCCGACTTGGGTTGCGGTTCGCGCCAGGCAGGTTGCCAGTTCTTGTGTCCTGAGAAGGAATTCTTGATGAGAGAGAAGACGTTGTAGCGCATGCGCAAGTCCTGAACCGAATGATACGGGGGTATAACGGCACCCAAGGTTTTCGTCTTGCACATGAAAGCCATTTCCTGATAATTTCAAGACATGCGCGAGGCACCCCAAACCATTGGCTTCCTGCTCATTCCTGGGTTTGCGCTGCTGTCCTATGCCTCGGCGGTCGAGCCCTTGCGCGCCGCTAACCTGCTGGCCGGCCGGGAACTCTACCGCTGGGTTCACATCTCGCCGGGGCCTGCGACCGTGGCGGCATCCTGCGGCGCCACGGTGCCCTGCCCGGTGAAAACCGGTGAGGCCGTCGACCTCGACCTGCTGCTGGTCTGCGCGGGCGGGCGTCCGACCTCCTTCCGGGATCGGGCGACGCTGCGCTGGCTCAAGGCCCTCGCTGGCCGGGGCATGCGGATCGGCGGTGTTTCCGGCGGCCCGGTCATCCTCGCGCGGGCCGGCACCATGGATGGCTATCACATGACGGTGCACTGGGAGCATGCGCCGGCCGTTGCAGAGGCGTTTCCCAATATCCTGCTGACGCGCTCCATCTACATCATGGACCGCAACCGCCTCACCTGCGCGGGCGGCACGGCGCCGCTTGACATGATGCATGCCCTGATCGCCGAGCGGCACGGACCGGAGCTTGCGCGCAACGTGTCGGACTGGTTCATGCATACCGACATTCGTCCGGCGCAAAGCGCGCAACGGGTGTCACCCGCCCTGCGCCACGGCATCCATGACGCGCGCCTCACGGCCGCGCTTGAACTGATGGACAGCCACCCCGGCGAGCCGCTGAAACGCAGCGAGACCGCAAGGCGCGTCGGCCTCTCCACCCGGCAGCTTGATCGTGTCTTCGCCGACAAGCTGGGGACGAGCTATGCCGACCATTACCGCCGCATCAGGCTCGAGCGGGCGCGTGACCTGCTGCGGCAGTCGGTCGTACCCATCGTTGAAATCGCGATTGGCTGTGGATTCTCAAGTGCCAGCCATTTCGGGCGCGCCTATCGCACGGCCTTTGGCGTGACCCCGGCGGCGGAGCGCAAATCCGATGCGCCCCGCCCTCCGGGCTGATCAGCAGTCCAGCGTATTGTCGCGCTCCCACTGGGTGAGATGGCGGCAGTACTGGTTCCACTCATTGTGCTTGAGCTTGAGATAGCCCTGGGACACTTCCTGACCCAGCATCTCCTGCAGATACTTGTCCTGCTCGAAGGCGCGCAGCGCATCCAGAAGGTTGAGCGGCAGCTTCTTGGCGTTCTTCACCGTGTGGCCCTCGGCATACATGTCGATGTCGAGTCGCTTTCCGGGGTCGATCTGCTTCTCGACGCCGTGCATGCCGGCCACCAGGATGGAGGCCAGAAGCAGATAGGGATTGGCGGCACCGTCCGGCAGGCGGTATTCGGCGCGGCCACCATCGGGGATGCGGACCATGTGGGTGCGGTTGTTGCCGCCATAGGTGATCGATGAGGGCGACCATGTGGCACCCGAGATCGTGCGGGGCGCGTTGATGCGCTTGTAGGAGTTCACCGTCGGATTGGTGATGGCGCACATCGAGGCGGCGTGCTGGATGAGGCCGCCGAGGAAATGATAGCCCAGCTTGGACACACCCAGTTCACCCTTCGGGTCATCGAAAAGGTTCTTCTTGCGGTCGTTGGTCCACACCGAGAGGTGCACATGGCAGCCATTGCCGGTGAGATTGATGAAGGGCTTGGGCATGAAGGTGGCGCGCAGTCCGTGCTTCTCGGCGATGGCCTTCACCATGAACTTGAAGAAGGCGAGCTGATCAGCGGTGGTCAAAGCATCATTGAAGTTCCAGTTGATCTCGAACTGGCCGTTGGCATCCTCATGATCGTTCTGATAGGGGCCCCAGCCCAGCTTGGTCATGGTCTGGCAGATCTCGCCGATGACATCGAGGCGGCGCATGATGGCGGCCTGATCATAGCAGGGCTTGTCCGCCGTATCGCGGTGATCCGAGACAGCCGAACCATCGGCGTTGGTGAGATGGAACTCGGGCTCGACGCCGGCCATCAGCTTCATGTTCTTCTTGCCGTAATGCTCGGTGAGCTTGCGCAACACAACGCGCGGCGCCTGTGCCAGCGGCTCGCCATTCATCCAGGGCTCACCGGCCACCCAGGCCACATCCGGCCGCCACGGCAGCGGGATCACCGAATTGGTATCGGGCATGACCAGAATGTCCGGATGCGCCGGGGTCTGATCGAGCCAGGTGGCAAAGCCAGCAAAGCCGGCGCCCGCCTTCTGCATCTTGCCAGCGGCCTCCGCCGGAACCAGCTTGGCCCGCTGCACGCCGAACAGATCGGTGAAATTGAACAGAAAGAACTTGATGCCGTTCTGCTTGGCATAAGAGGCAAGATCGCCCATTTTACGTGTCACTCCCGAGTTTTGTCTTTGTCGTGGTCAGGCGTCCCGGAACTGGGCCGCCGGATGCCCATCTGGGCGGCAAGGCGCGCTGGCACAAGCCGATTTAGTCTTAGCATGCCAGCCTCAAGTTTCAACCATCGGGAACTATTTTTTAACTCCAGGAATTGGCCGGACAATGGTCACTGCTGACCCACGGCATCCACAATTCCGTCGGGGCAGCCACGGCCCACCGGTGGCGCGCCAAGCATCAGCTCGGGCAGAGGCGTGCCGCCGGGAATATCACCTCTGAGACCTATGGTGAGCTCGGTGATCAGTCGGCGGTCACCGTCTTCGCGGCAGGCGACCCCTACCCGCTCCCCGGTTCCCGCGCCGAAAGCCTCGTCAAAACGGGCACGGATTTCGCTGGCCGACATCCGCCGCCCGATGTTGTCGCGCATCAGCTCGGCGAGCCCCGAGTCGTTGATGGTCCGCAACAGGCGCAGCGAGTCACGGAAATAGATCTCGGCCTGAGGCACGGCGTGGCATGAGCCATGCTTCACCCATTCATGGCGGTCGAGAAATGACTGCCGCCCCGGCATGGCCACGTCGAGTTCAGCCTTCGTTTCAGGCGTGAGTTCCGGCGCGGGCAGATCACGCCACCGACCGCTGGCGGACGCCGCGCGCACATCGCCGGGCACATTGCAGTACTGACGCCGCGCCGGCTGCGGCCAGAGACCATGCAGCACGAACTGACCGGCATCCGAACGCCGCACGGTCTGGGACTTGCATTCGGGTTTGCGGGCTGCGAATTCGCAGAAGGCGGACTGCCAGCTGATGGCGAGGATATAGAAGGGCTCGGCAGCGCGTGCAGTGGCCATGTTTGCCGTCAGCGCGATGACGGCTCCGAACAGCGCGAGGCTCCGCACCGCCCGCATGTCATTCCTCGCGGCGGTAACTGATCACCGAAAGATAGCGGATCGGAAGCTTGCGCAACTCCTCGGGTCCATGCGGGGCATCGGCATCGAAAAACAGCGCATCACCCGGATGCATGTCATAGGTCTTGCCGCCATGCCGGTAGACGACATTTCCCTCGAGTATGTAGAGGAACTCGAGGCCAGCATGCTGAAAGGTCGGAAATACGTCAGACTGGTGCGTGAGCGTGATGAGATAGGGCTCGACCATCACGGGCCCATGCGGGCTGTGGCCAAGGAGCTGGTACTGGTGGCCCGCGCGGGTGCCACGCCTTTCAATGGTGAGGCCCTGACCGGCCTTCACGAAAGTGGCGTCGCGGATTTCCTCATAGGACTTGAAGAAGGCGGTGACGGGGACCTGGAGCGCGCGGCCCAACGCCTGCAGCGAGGCCAGCGATGGTGAGGTGGCGCCATTCTCGATCTTTGAGAGCATGCCGGCCGACATGTCCGCCGCCTTCGCCAGTTCGGCGATGGTCAGCCCCAGCTTCTCCCGGAAGATCTTGACTTCGCGTCCGATGGCTTGCTCCAGCAGCTTGCCCTGAGCCCCGGCCTGGCCATGCGGGTCCTGGAAATCCAGACCAGCGACACCGGAAGGCTTTCGTGAATTGCTGCTCTTGTCCAATGGGTTTTCCTCCCAGGAAAAAGACTATCCTTTTGATGGCTCAAGCTCAAGTGACGTCGCGGGAGGCAGAAATAGGGAAAATCCTATAAAGATCATTTTTCGGCTTCTCGAAGCGTCTTGATTCAGCTATGGATGCGTCAGAACCCTCGCTTGAAAGGAAATTTCCTATGTCAGACACGCTCATTCAGTCCTTTCTGGCCGAAATCGACCGATTCCTCCGCTCAGCCGGCATAGAGCCCACGGTTCTCGGCAAACAGGCTCTGGGCGATCCCAATTTCGTTTTTGACCTGCGGAAGGGTCGCTCGCCCTCAACCCGGACCATCGAGAAGGTCCGCAACTGGATGTCCCAGCAGGTCCCCGCGGTCCGGGGCGAGACCTCGGCGGCTCTTACCCACCTGGAGCGCCTCGAGGCCGAGTCGATCCACATCATCCGCGAGGTGGCCGCCGAATGCGAGAAGCCGGTGATGCTCTATTCGATCGGCAAGGATTCAGCCGTAATGCTGCATCTTGCGATCAAGGCGTTCTATCCCTCCAAGCCGCCCTTCCCTCTGATGCATGTGGATACGGGCTGGAAGTTTCGTGACATGTACGCGATGCGCGAGGCGACAGCCCGCAAATACGGCTGGGACCTGATCGTCCACAAAAATGCCGAGGGCGTCGCCAAGAACGTCAACCCCTTCGATCACGGGTCGGCATTGCACACCCAGATCATGAAGACCGACTCCCTGAAGCAGGCGCTCGACAAACATGGTTTCGACGCGGCCTTCGGGGGCGCGCGTCGCGACGAGGAGAAGTCCCGCGCCAAGGAGCGCATCTTCTCCTTCCGCGACAGCCGCCACCGCTGGGACCCCAAGAACCAGCGTCCGGAACTCTGGGACCTTTACAACGCGCGCAAGAACAAGGGCGAGTCCATCCGCGTCTTTCCGCTGTCGAACTGGACCGAACTCGACATCTGGCAATACATCCACCGCGAAAACATCGACATCGTTCCGCTCTACTTCGCGGCGGAACGCCCCATCGTGTGGCGCGACGGCCAGATGATCATGGTCGACGACGAACGCATGCGCCTCAACCCCGGCGAGACGCCCGAGATGCGCAAGGTCAGGTTTCGGACCCTCGGCTGCTATCCGCTGACAGGCGCGATCGATTCAAGCGCCACCAGCCTGCTCGACATCGTTGAGGAAATGCTGGTCGCCACCTCCTCCGAACGGCAGGGCCGCGTCATCGACAAGGACGCCTCCGCCTCCATGGAAAAGAAGAAGCAGGAAGGATACTTCTGATGACGCGTTTCATCGAATTCACGGGCGGCGACGTCGAGGCCTATCTCGCAGCGCAGGAGCGCAAGGACCTCCTGCGCTTCATCACCTGCGGATCCGTCGATGACGGAAAGTCCACCCTCATCGGGCGTCTGCTCTACGAGGCCAAGATGCTGTTCGAGGATCAGCTCACGGCACTCGAGGCGGACTCGCGCAAGATGGGCACGCAGGGCGGCAACCTCGATTTTGCTCTCCTGGTCGACGGCCTCGCCGCCGAACGCGAGCAGGGAATTACCATCGACGTCGCCTATCGCGCCTTCACGACCGACAAGCGCAAGTTCATTGTCGCCGACACGCCGGGGCATGAGCAGTACACGCGCAACATGGCCACCGGCGCTTCGACCGCCGATCTTGCCATCATCCTGATTGACGCCCGCAAGGGTGTTCTGACCCAGACGCGGCGGCACACCTTCATCTGCACATTGCTGGGCATCCGTCATCTTGTTGTCGCCGTCAACAAGATGGACCTGATGGGTTTCAGTCAGGAAGTCTTCAGCAAGATCGAGGCGGACTACCGCGCCTTCGCCAAATCACTGGGTGCAGAAGAGGTGACCGTGATCCCGGTGTCGGCGCTCATGGGCGACAACATGATCGAGCGCTCGCGCAACATGGCCTGGTATCACGGTCCGACCCTGATGGCGCATCTTGAAACGGTGCCGGTGGGCGATGATCTGGCAGACCGCCCGTTCCGGCTGCCGGTGCAATGGGTCAACCGTCCCAACCAGAATTTCCGGGGCTTTTCCGGCACGATCGTGTCAGGCACGGTGAAGCCCGGTGATGCGATCAAGGTGCTGCCGTCGGCACGCGTTTCGATCGTCGACCGCGTGGTGACCTATGATGGTGATCTTGCAGCCGGGTTTGCAGGTCAGTCGCTTACGGTAACGCTCAAGGATGAGATTGACATCAGCCGCGGCGACGTGATCTGCGCCGCCAATGATCCGGTGGAGGTTTCGGACCAGTTCCAGGTGGAAATCCTCTGGATGAGCGATGAGCCGATGCTGCCTGGGCGGCCCTATCTCTTCAAGTCCTCGACCAAGACCGTGCCCGGAACCCTCGAGGAGCTGAAGCACAAGGTGAACGTGAACACCATGGAGCATGTTGCGGCCAAGACGCTGCAGCTGAATGAGATCGGCGTGTGCAACCTCGAACTGGACAGCGCCATCGCCTTCGCGCCCTATACGGAGAACCGGCATCTCGGCTCATTCATCATCATCGACCGCTTCAGCAACAACACCGTCGGCATGGGCCTGATCCGTTTTGCCCTGCGGCGGGCGGCAAACATTCACTGGCAGGCGGTCGACGTGGCCAAGGCTTCGCGCGCCGCGCTGGCCGGGCAGAAGCCTGCGGTCCTCTGGTTCACGGGCCTTTCGGGCGCCGGCAAGTCCACCATTGCCAATCTGGTGGAAAAGCAGCTCCACGCCGCCGGTCACATGACCTATCTCCTCGACGGCGACAATGTGCGCCACGGGCTCAACCGCGATCTGGGCTTCACCGACGCCGACCGTGTCGAGAACATCCGGCGCGTGGCCGAGGTTGCGAGGCTCATGGCGGATGCGGGCCTCCTCGTTCTGGTGTCCTTCATCTCGCCGTTCCGCTCCGAACGGTTGATGGCGCGCGAACTGCTTGAGAAGGACGAGTTCATCGAGATCTTCGTCGACACGCCCCTCGCCGAAGCCGAGAGGCGCGACGTCAAGGGCCTCTATGCCAAGGCGCGGCGCGGCGAGATCAAGCACTTCACCGGCATCTCATCGCCCTATGAAGCGCCCGAGAACCCGGAACTCCGTATCGACACGGCCAAGCTCACGGCCGAAGGTGCAGCGGACGCCGTCGTGGCCTATCTCAAGGAAAAGGGCCGGCTCACCAAGGCCTGACGGCCGGGCCACATGGCGACAGAACCCTGAGGACGGCTCCGTCAGCGGAGCCGTTCCAGCCGCTTGTCCTTGGCCCAGGCGCGGAGTTCCACCTTCCGGATCTTGCCAGATGGCGTGAGCGGAAATGTCTCGACCAGATAGATTGTGGAGGGCACCTTGAAACGGGCGATGCGTGCGGCACACAGCGCCTGAAGCGACCCGGCCGTGACAGGCGCGTGAAGTTTGACGGCCGCCGAGACTGTTTCACCGTAATAGTCATCGGGCTCGCCGAAGACCGCAGCTTCCGCCACCGCCTCATGCTGTTGCAGGACCATCTCGATTTCGGCGGGATAGATGTTTTCGCCTCCACGGATGATCATGTCGCGCAGACGCCCGCCGGCGACGACCAGCCGGCCATCTGGCCTCAGATACCCAAGATCGCCAGTACGCAGCCAGCCGCCGCCGATGATGGTCTCGGCCGTGGCATCCGGATTGTTGTAGTATCCATCCATAACCATTGGGCCACGCGCCTGGATCTCGCCGATCTCACCTGTTGCACGCAAGGCCAGTGTCTGTGGATCAACGATCCGGATGTCACAGCCGGGAAGAGGTTTTCCGACTGTCTCCCAGCGCAACGGGTCATCAGGTTCGGGGCATGCGAACAGCGTGGCGCCCTCTGTCTGGCCATAGACCTGTGCGAGTCCAGGCATCGAAAATTCGAGCGCACAGCGCCGCAACACTTCAGGATTGGCATCAGCACCCCCGCAACTCCCGGCACGGAGCGAGGACAGATCGTGGTTTCGGCGTGCCGGATGATCAAGCATGGCGAGATAGGAGGTCGGCACGCCGGAAAGAACGGTGCAGCGCTCCGCCGCTATCACGCGGAACATGTTCTCGGGGTCGAAGGACGGGACACCCACATAGGCAGCTCCATGACTGACGCAGCCCAGCAGGTTCAGAACGCAGCCCGCACAATGGAATAGCGGGATGATGGACGTCCAGCGATCACCCGGCTGAAGACCAAGCCTCGCCGCACTGCTCTGCCCAACCGCCATCATGGCGCGGTGGGAGAGCACTGCGCCCTTGGGAAAGCCGGTGGTTCCGGAGGTATAGAGCAGAGCCGCCGGCTGCGCGGCATCAAAGTCCCGAGGACTGAAGAGATGCCCTTCGGCGATGAGCGCTGGATAGTCATGTTCCAGGGTGAAGACGTGGCGCAGGCGGGCCAGCATCGGACGGAGCGTGGCGACCGTCTCGAGATAGGGGTTGGAACGGAATTCCACCGAGCAGAACAGGGCCTCGGCATCGGAGTGCCTCAGGGCATAGGCGAGATCATCCCGCCGGTAGTGCGTGTTGAGCGGCACCACAACTGCACCCAGTGCCGCGCAGGCCATCTGCACGACCGGCCATTCGACCCGGTTCTCGGCGAGCAGCGCCACATGCGTGCCGCGTCCCATGCCGCGGGCCGCAAGTGCGCCGGCAAGCGCCAGCGCCTCGTCGTGGTACTCCCGGAAAGTCTTGCTGACCTGCTGATGCGGGAAGACCAGCGCCTGAGCCGTGGGCCATGTCCATGCGGCATGCGCCAGCGCCTGCCACGGGTGCGCGGCCGTCACTGGGCGCACCAGCCACCATCGGCAAGCAGGATGGTGCCGGTCACGAAGCTCGCCGCATCGGATGCGAGAAAGATTGCCGGACCAACCATCTCGCGCATCTCGGCCATTCGGCGCAAGGGCGTGCGCGCCGCGATCTCGCGTTCGGCGCGATCGAGATAGGCCTGTCCCTCATCGGTCATCGAATGCTTCGTGTAGCCGGGATTGAAGGCGTTGACCCGGATGCCATGCGGTCCCCACTCTGCGGCAAGACCCCGCACCAACATGTCGATGCCACCTTTCGCAGCACAATAGGGTGTGAGGTCCTCAAAGGCAGCAACAGAGGCGTTGGAAGAATTCATGACAATGACACCGCCCCCGCCCTGCCGGATGAACTGACGCGCGGCTGCCTGTGCGCAGAGAAAATAGGCGCGGAGATTGCCGCCGATCACGGTATCGAAATCGGACGGTGAGAAATCCAGTGCCGCCTTCTTGACGTTCACCCCGGCATTGCAGACCAGGATATCCAGACGGCCGTAACGGCGCACGGCGGCAGTGACGACTGCATCGGCGCCTTCAGGGGTGGCGACATCCGCCAGGACCGCAAGCGTGTCATGGCCCCTGCCCCGGAGTTCGGCTGCCGTCGCCTCGGCGCCTTCATGAGTTCGGGCACATCCGACAACAGTGGCGCCGGCAGCTGCAAAACCGAGGGCGAGTTCCCTGCCGATGCCGCGACTGGTGCCCGTGATGACCGCAACGCGGCCGGAGAGGTCAAAGAGCGTCATGTCACCTTTCTAGCGGCAGCCCAAGGCGCTGAGAAGATCAGGCGCGAAGCGGACAAGTTCGCCCCCCTCCACAAGCCGCGCGACCGCTTCGATATCGGTGGAAAATTCACGGTCCTCATCACGTTTCGGCGCCAGCACGCGAACTTTTGCATGCGCGTCCTCGATGGCATCTGACGATCGCAGCGGACGCCGAAAATCAATGCCCTCGGCTGCCGCCATCAACTCGATGGCGATGATGCGTGCCAGGTTGGCGTTCATCAGACCGAGACGGCGCGCGCCATGGGTCGCCATTGACACATGATCCTCCTGATTGGCGGAGGTTGGCGCTGAGTCAACCGAAGCCGGATGGGCCAACTGCTTGTTTTCGCTCATCAAGGCAGCCGCGGTGCATTGCGGGATCATGAAGCCGGAGTTGAGGCCGGGATTGTGGATCAGGAAGGGCGGCAGCAGCGAGATCGAGGAGTCGATCAGCGCTGCGATTCGCCGCTCGGCGAGCGAACCCATCTCGGCCACCGCCATCGCGATCATATCCGCCGCGAAAGCCACAGGCTCGGCATGAAAGTTGCCGCCCGACAGCACAGCCCCATCCTCCGCGAACACGAGCGGATTGTCCGAGACGGAATTGGCCTCGATTGTCAGTGTCTTGGCGGCGGTCGCGAGGAGATCGAGACAGGCGCCCATCACCTGTGGCTGGCAACGGAATGAATAGGGATCCTGCACGCGGTCATCGTCCTCGCGGTGCGAGGCGCGGATGGCACTGCCATCCAGCAGGCGGCGATAATGGCTGGCGGCAAGCTGTTGTCCGGCGTGGGGCCGCAGCGCATGAATGCGCGGATCGAAGGGGGTATCAGAGCCCATCACCGCATCAACCGACATGGCGCCAGCGACTACCGCTGCTGCAGCATTTCGCGCCGCTGTTTCGAGACCCGAAAGTGCAAGTGCTGTCGACGCTTGCGTGCCATTGAGCAAGGCCAGCCCCTCCTTGGGACCAAGCGACACGGGCGCCAGTCCGGCAGCAGCCAGCGCGGCATCGCCCTTGACCGTTGCGCCATTGACGAGCGCCTCGCCCTCGCCGATCAGCACGAGACTCATGTGGGCGAGCGGAGCGAGATCACCCGAAGCCCCAACCGAGCCCTGACCTGGAATGAGCGGCAGGACATCGGCGTTCAGGAGGCCGGCCATCGCATCCATGACTCCGAGCGAAATGCCTGATGCGCCTTGAGAAAGTGCTGCGAGCTTGAGCAGCAGGATGAGCCGTGTCACGCCGGGCGACAGGGGGTCTCCGACACCGGCGGCATGCGAGCGCACGATGTTGATCTGGAGACGTCCAAGATCGGCGGCGGCAATCCGCGTCTTGGCGAGCTTGCCGAAACCCGTGTTGACCCCATAGATCGCCTCGCCAGAGGCCAGGAGGCGATGCACGGTCTCGGCCGATCGCAGGATGCGGACACGGGCCGCCTCACTCAAGCGGACCGCGATGGGTCCGGCCAGAGCGGCGCGGATCTCGGCAAGGCCGAGCGGATGATCCCCGATGACAATCATGTGGCAAACTTCTCCAGTGCCGAACGGAATTTCCGTTCTATTTCATGTTCTTGGGCGTGGTGGCGGTCATCCACGAGGTGACGCCCCGCAACCACCATGTCCTTCACCAGCGTGTTGCCGCCCGAGAAGATCCAGGTGTCGAGAGCCGCATCCCGCGTGCGACCCGCGAGCAAGGGATGGGCATCATCGAGGACGGCAATGTCGCAGCGATAGCCAGGTGCGATGGCGCCCATTGGCTGGCAGATCGACTGCGCGCCGCCCGCCAGCGCCGCTTCATAAAGGGTGCGGCCGGTCGACCGGTTGGGTCCGCCGGCCAGGGCATTTCTGGTATGCTCTTGTAAGCGCTGGGAATATTCCAGCATTCGCAAGTCCTCTGCGGGCGAGACGGTGATCTGACTGTCGGATCCGATAGCCAGTGCGCCACCTGCGGCGCGATAGGCGACGGCAGGGAAGATACCATCGCCAAGGTTGGCTTCCGTCGTCGGGCACAACCCTGCGATGGCGCCAGAGGCGGCGAGAGCGACAGTTTCGGCAGGCGTCATGTGGGTGGCGTGGATGGCCGTCCAGCGCCCGGACAGGGGGAACTCGCGGAGCAACGTCTCAACCGGACGCAGACCAGAAAAAGCAATGGAATCATTGACTTCCTTGACCTGCTCGGCAACATGGATGTGCACCGGCGCGGCCGGCGGGATACCGGCCAGAACCTCGCGCAGCAAGGCCGGCGTGACCGCGCGCAGGGAATGTGGTGCGATTCCAAGCCTTTGAAGTGAATTGGCTTTTACCTGTATAGACAGGCGTTCGAACAAACCCAGAAAGCCATCCGCGTCGGTGATGAAGCGGCGCTGGCTGGCCAAAGGCGCCTGCCCGCCGAAACCAGAATAGGCGTAAAGCGTTGGAATCATTGTGATTCCGAGACCGACAGCATCGGCGGCGGCAAGGCAGCGGAGGCTCATCTCCGCCGGGTTGGCATAGGCCGACCCATCAGGCTGATGATGCAGATACTGGAATTCGCCCACCGCAGAGAAGCCTGACTTGAGCATCTCGAGATAGAGCTGGGCGGCCACGGCCTCCAGGTCATCCGGTTGAAGTCGAAGGGAAAAACCGTACATGGCCTCACGCCAGGTCCAGAAGCTGTCAGCCCCCGGCCCGGCGCGTTCGGCAAGCCCGAGCATGAGGCGCTGATGCGCATGGGAATGGACATTCGGCATGGCAGGAATGGCGATGCCGCGGATGCGTCTGGCGTTGCCGCAGTAGCCATTTTGAAGCTGCCTGATGCATCCGTCGGATGCAACGGAGATGGTTACGTCCTCACGCCAGCCGTCGGGCGTCAGCACCGCGCCGAAGTGAAAACGGGACGTGTCCATTTTGTCGCTTTCCATCCTTCCCAGTATACTGTATATACAACCTTATACAAGAGGCATCGCATCATGCTGCTCACCCACCTCTCGGTCGCCACTCTCCAGGGCGGCTATGGCCTGATCGCCGACGCGGCCGTGCTGATCGACCAGGGCCGGATCGCCTGGGTGGGACCGCGGGCCGAGGCGCCCTCCGACAGGGACACGGTGGCCTGCGGCGGACGCCTGCTCACACCCGGTCTCGTCGATTGCCACACCCATCTCGTCTATGGCGGCAGCCGGGCCCATGAGTTCGAGCAGCGGCTGACGGGCGTCTCCTATGCCGACATCGCCCGGGCAGGCGGCGGCATCGCCTCCACGGTACGCGCCACCCGCAGCGAGACCGAGGCCCAGCTCACCGCCTCGGCCCTGCGCCGGCTCGACTGCCTGCTGGCCGAGGGCGTCACCACCGTCGAGATCAAGTCGGGCTACGGGCTCGACCACGACACGGAACTCAAGATGCTGGCGGTGGCGCGCAGCCTCGCCCGGCACCGTCCGGTGGATGTGGTGACGAGCTATCTGGGCGCCCATGCCCTGCCGCCCGAATTCAGGGACGACCGCGCCGCCTATCTCGACCTCATCTGCCGCGAGATGATTCCGCTGATCGCCCGCGAGGGGCTGGCGGATGCGGTCGACGCCTTCTGCGAAGGAATTGCCTTCTCGCTCGAGGAAACGCGTGCCGTGTTCGGCGCGGCGCAGGACAACGGCCTGCCGGTGAAGCTCCATGCCGAGCAGCTCTCGAATCTCGGCGGAGCGAAGCTCGCCGCGAGCTTTGGCGCACTGTCGGCCGATCACATCGAATATCTGGATCAGGACGGGGTTGCGGCGCTGGCGGCATCCGGCACGGTGGCGGTGCTGCTGCCCGGCGCGTTCTATTACCTGCGGGAAAAGCAGCTTCCGCCGGTGGCGGCCCTGCGCAAGGCCTCGGTGCCGATTGCCATCGCCACCGATCTCAACCCCGGTTCCTCGCCGGTGCACTCGCTGCTCACCACCATGAACATGGCCTGCGTGCTGTTCGGACTGACTCCCGAGGAGGCGCTCATGGGCGCGACCGTCAACGCGGCACGGGCGCTGGGCCTGCGCGACCGGGGCAGTGTGGCGCCCGGCATGAAGGCCGATCTCGCCCTGTGGGATGTGGAGCGCCCCGGCGATCTCGCCTATCCGATGGGCTTCAACCCGATGCACGCGGTGATACGCAACGGTTCGGTGGTGAGGGGCAGCCTGTCATGACCGAGGCACAACCGCTCTACGCGCTGGTCAAGGACCACATTCTCGAGAACATCCGCTCGGGCGCCTGGGAGCCCGGACGGCGCGTGCCCTCGGAGAATGAACTGGTCGAGCGTTTCCAGATCAGCCGCATGACCGCCAACCGCGCGCTGCGCGAACTGACTGCGGAGGGCTTCCTCGCAAGGGTGCCGGGGGTCGGGACCTTCGTCAGGGAGGCCCCGGCGCTCGCCAGCCTCATGGAGTTGCGCGACATCGCCGAGGAAATCACCCAGCGCGGCCACCGGCATTCGGCGCGTCTGGTCGCAAGGTCCACCGTCGAAATGAATCCGGCGCTGGCCGAGGAGTTCGAGGACAGGAACCTCGCCAGCCTGCATCATGTGGTGATCGTGCATGAGGAGAACGGCGTGCCCGTGCAACTCGAGGACCGCTATGTGAACCCGCTGGCGGTTCCGGATTTCCTGGCGCGCGACTTCTCTGCCGCGACCCCCACCGCCATCCTGCTGGCGGCGACGCCGGTCGATGAACTCGAACACACGGTCGAGGCCTGCCTGCCGACGCCCGAGCAGCAGCGGCTTCTGGGCATCGGCGCACTCGAACCCTGCCTCGCCCTGCACCGCCGCTCGTGGAGCCGCGGCCGCGTGGCAACCGCCGTCACCCTCACCTACCCCGCCAGCCGCTATGCGCTCTACACGCGCCACCGCACCACGGCGCGCGGCGCCATTTCGCAATAGACGGTCCAAGATGCGGCGCGCGCCCTCTCACCCGCATGCCAGGCCAGACTCGGCTTTCGCCGGAATCACGGACAGGCTGGCATGGATTGCCGGGTCAAGCCCGGCGATGACGAGGGAAGAAACATCACGCGGTAACAGCACCTTCCTCGCAGTCGTCATGCCCGGTCTTGATCCGGGCATCCTCTTTCCCGGACCGGCGCCCTCCATGACAGACGCGAACACGCCACGCCGCCGACAGCCATTTCTCGAGGAGCAACACCCATGACCACCCGCCGCGACAACAGCCGGATCATCAAGGCGCCGACAGGCAGGACGCTCAGCGCGAAATCCTGGCTGACCGAAGCGCCGCTGCGCATGCTGATGAACAACCTCGACCCGGGCGTGGCCGAGCGCCCTGAAGAGCTCGTCGTCTATGGCGGCATCGGGCGCGCAGCACGCGACTGGGAATCCTTCGACAAGATCGTGGCGGGACTGCGCGGGCTGGAAGCCGACGAGACGCTGCTGGTGCAGTCGGGCAAGCCTGTCGGCATCTTCCGCACCCACAAGGACGCGCCGCGCGTGCTCATCGCCAATTCCAACCTCGTGCCGCACTGGGGAACCTGGGACCATTTCAACGAGCTCGATAAGAAGGGCCTGATGATGTACGGCCAGATGACCGCAGGCTCGTGGATCTACATCGGCACGCAGGGCATCGTGCAGGGCACCTATGAGACTTTCGCCGAGGTGGGCCGCAAGCATTATGGCGGCGATCTCAGGGGCAAGTGGTTCCTCACCGCCGGGCTGGGCGGAATGGGCGGCGCGCAGCCGCTCGCCGCCACCATGGCTGGCGCTTCGATGATCGCCATCGAGTGCCAACCCTCGCGCATCGAGTTCCGGCTCAAGACACGCTATCTCGACACCAAGGCCGCCAGCATCGAGGAGGCGCTGGAGATCGTGGACCGCGCGCACAAGGCGGGAAAGCCGATCAGCGTCGGACTGCTCGGCAACGCCGCCGAATTGCTGCCGGAGTTCGTCCGGCGCGGCATCAGACCCGACGCAGTGACCGACCAGACTTCGGCACATGACCCCGTAAACGGCTATCTGCCCGCCGGGTGGTCGCTGGCCGACTGGGAGGACAAGCGCGCCAGCGACCCGCAGGCCGTCAAGGCCGCCGCCATGGCATCCATGAAGGTGCATGTGGCCGCGATGCTCGACTACTGGAAGATGGGCGTTCCGGTTCTCGACTATGGCAACAACATCCGCCAGATGGCGCAGGACATGGGCCTCAAGGACGCCTTCGCCTTTCCCGGTTTCGTGCCAGCCTATATCCGGCCGCTGTTCTGCCGCGGCGTGGGGCCGTTCCGCTGGGCCGCACTCTCCGGCAACCCCGAGGACATCTACAAGACCGACCAGCGCGTCAAGGAACTGATCCCGGACGACAAGCACCTGCACAACTGGCTCGACATGGCGCGCGAGCGCATTGCCTTCCAGGGCCTGCCGGCTCGGATCTGCTGGGTGGGGCTGGGCCAGCGCCACCGGCTCGGACTGGCCTTCAACGAGATGGTGCGCAAGGGCGAACTGGAGGCACCCATCGTCATCGGGCGCGATCACCTCGATTCAGGTTCGGTCGCCTCGCCCAACCGCGAGACGGAAGGCATGAAGGACGGCTCCGACGCCGTCTCGGACTGGCCGCTGCTCAATGCGCTGCTCAACACCGCGAGCGGGGCCACCTGGGTGTCGCTGCACCATGGCGGCGGCGTGGGCATCGGCTATTCGCAACACGCGGGCATGGTGATCTTGGCCGACGGAACCGATGATGCCGCGCGCCGCCTGGAACGCGTGCTGTGGAACGATCCCGGCTCGGGCGTGATGCGCCACGCGGATGCGGGCTACGAGGACGCCGTTGCCTGCGCGAAACAGCAGGGGCTGAAACTGCCCGGCATCACGATGTGAAGCGGGGCCGGAACGGATTCGTCCAGTGCGGCGAGCGTGACCATCGGGTTTCCCCAGTGCACCAGCTAGCACCCGGGGGATCAGGGGGCAGGCGGAAGCGTAAGCAGCGCCGCGAGAGCCTCACGCAGATGCCGCAGCTCATCGGCATTGATGCCGTGCGACGCGCCGGGATAGATGCGTTCTGTGACCTTCGCGCCCATGCGGGTGAACACGGCGGTGGTTTCCCTGACGCGGGCCAGCGGAATATGCGGGTCGTGATCGGAGCAGCCCAGCAACACACGCGCGCCGCCGAGCGTTCCCGCATAGTCGCGCGGCGTGCCCGGCGGCCCGATGGCGCCGCCGCTCAGTATGCCCACGAAACCATAGGGCCGCGGGTTGCGGAGCACCGTTTCGCTGGACAGGCAGGCGCCCTGGCTGAAGCCCAGTATGCCGAGCCGGGCCGGCGCCAGGCCGCCTGCGAGGAGATCCGCGATGATCGCCGAAAGACGCTCCAGCGCATGGCTGAGGAAGGGCTCATTGGCGGTGGTGGGCGCCATGAAGCTTTGCGGATACCAGCTCTGGCCTTCGGCCTGGGGCGCCAGGCAGCACAGATCCGGCGGCGCGACGGCCTCGGCCAGCGGCAGCATGCTCTCCGCCGTGGCGCCGCGCCCATGCACCAGAAGCAGAACACCACGCGCAGCCCCTGCCGCGGCCCCGGCATGGCGAAGCCCGTGGCGGGCGATCACCGTCTCCAACGTGGCGCCGCTCACCGGAGATGCCTGCCGATGCTGTGCAGCGCGGCCTGCGTCTGGCGCGCGAAGCGGGGGTTCAGAAAATCAGGCCAGCTCGAAAGCTTGACTGCCACCATGCGATAGTCCCAGTTCACATAGATCATCTGGCCGAACACACCGCGCGCATAGATGGCGCGGCCCCGTGGGTCCTCGATCCACCATTTGTTGCGGTAGGCGCCCTGTGGAAGCGTATCGGTGTAGGGCGCGCCGAAGATGGCGTGGTTGCCCGAGCGCGTGGCCTCGACCCAGGCAGGCGGCAGGATGCCGCCGCCGTTCTCGAGATAGAGAAGGCCGATGCGCGCGTAATCGCGCAGGCAGGCGTTGAAGCCGCCATCGGCCAGCGCGCTGCCGGCCGCGTCCACCGTGAAGCTGGCGCTTTCCTCAGCGCCCATCGGCGCCCAGACGGTCTCCGAGATGATGTCGGCCAGACGCATGCCCATGGCCCGCTCCATGCAGAAGCCCAGCACCTCGGTTTCAATCGACCGGTAGTCGAAGCGTTCGCCGTGGCGACGCACGATGCGGTCGAGGCCCAGGATCTGCTCGAAGACATGGCGCGGCCAGCGGAAGGTGGGGTCGGTTCCCGCCGGCGCGGGCTTCCAGCCCGCAGCGACATCGAGCTGGCCCATGTCGGAATAGGGATTGGTATAGGTCTCGTCGAAGGCGACACCGGTCGTCATGTCGAGGAGATGCTGGACCAGCGCGCCACGATAGGCCGTGACGTCCAGCTCGGGAATGTAGTGGGTCACCGGTGCGTTGACGTCGAACTGCCCGCGGCCCGCCAGCACACCGACCGCCGCCGCCGTCACCGACTTCGCCACCGACTGCGAGAGATGCAGGCTGCGCGGCGTCATGCCGTTGAAGTAACGCTCGTAGACGATACGGCCGTCGTGCAGCACGAGGAAGCCATCCGTGTAGGTCTCGTCGAGGAGGCCGGCGAGCGTTGCAGCCCCGCTCTCGATTGCAGGAATGGTGAGGCCGTCGAGATCGCGCTCGGCGCGGGGCAGGACGCGAGCCGGCCCCGCACCGCGCCAGACCTCGACGGTGGGCAGGATCTGGCGGATGTTCTGGAAGCTCCAGCGGTTCCAGGGCGGACGGTCCCACTCGCCGCGCGGCGGCACGAGAGCGGGCGGCGCGCCCTGCATGATGGGCGGGCGGACATCGGAATTGCGGTAGGAGGACATGACGCTGATCCCCTGAAACTCAAAGGGGGGAGGCCTTTCGGACCTCCCCCCGCAGCTGCAGTCCGGAGTTACTTCTTAAGATTGGTCCAGATCTTGTTGTAGATCTCGACAACCTCAGGCGGACAGGGCGGCACGAACTCGGCCTTCGGCGCATCCGCCGGCGGGTTGAGTTCGGGCGATGATGCCCAGTCCTTGTTGGCAGCGAATTCATGGCTGCCGGTGATGCCGTTGTCATATCCGGCGAAGTCCGAGATGAGCGCGGCATTCTCGGGCGCCATGATGAAGTTCTGGAACAGCTTGGCATTCTCGACATTGGCGGCGCCCTTCAGCACCGCGACATTGTCCATCCAGCCTTCCGTACCCTCCTTGGGATAGGCGTATTTGAGGGACGGCATCTTCTGACGCGCGCGGAAGGCCGCGCCATTCCACTGCTGGGTGGCGGCAACGTCACCGGAGGTGATCTTGGTGATGGTGTCGTAGCTGAACGTCTTCCAGAAAGGCTTGGCAGCAAGCAGCGTGTCGTTGACCTTCTTGAGCTCAGCCTTGTCCGAGGTGCAGCGCGCCGCGCCGACATAGCGCTCGGTGGCGTGCATCACCGAGTTGATGTCGTCGAGGATGTTGATCTGGCCCTTCAGCTCGTCCGGCGGATTGAACAGGATCGCGAAGGTGTTGATGTCGCCCTTGTACTTGTCGGTATTGACCGTGAAGTTGGTCGTGCCGAACTGCCACGGAACCGTATAGTTGCGGCCCTGGTCCCAGTAGATGTCGACGAACTCCGGACGGACGTGCTTGAAGTTCTCCATCTTGTTGGGCTCGGTCTTCTCGAGCAGGCCCTCGTCGACCATGATCTTGACCGTGTAGTCCGACGGCACGACGATGTCATAGCCGGAGTTTCCGGCGCGCACCTTGGAGAGCATGGTCTCGTTCGAGTCGTAGTCGTCGATGGTGACCTTCACATCATACTGCTTCTCGAACTTCTTGATGAGTTCGGGATTGGTATAGTCACCCCAGTTGTAGATGTGCAGATCGCCTGCCGCCAAGGCCGAGTCTGCAGCGAAGATGATGGCGGCGGCGGAAACCGCAGCACTCAAAAGTGTCCTCATGTCGAAGTCCTCCAGTTGTTGTCGTTCAATTGCCGTTACTTCCGTCTCCGTGCGATCAGGAACGACACGGAGACGAATAGGATGGACACCAGCAGCAGCAGCGTGGAGATCGCGTTGATCTCCGGCGTCATGGGGCGGCGGATCTGGTTCCAGATGTAGAGTGGCAGCGTCGTCTGTCCGGGGCCTGCGATGAGCTGCGTGATCGTGAAATCGTCAAAAGAGACGATAAAGGCCAGCGCCATGCCCGAAAGGATGCCAGGCACCAGCAGCGGGAACGTGACGCGCCGGAAGGCTTGCCACGGCGTGGCATAGAGGTCCGCCGCGGCATTCTCGAGCGTCAGGTCCATGTCCTCGAGGCGGGCGCGGATCGGCATGTAGGCGAAGGGGATGCAGAACACGGTGTGGGCGATGATGATGTTGCCGATCCCGAAGTTGAGATTGAGCTGTCCGGCGAGCAGGGCGAAGAAGGACAGCGTGGCGACGGCGGTGATGATCTCCGGCACCATGAGTGGCAGGTTGATCACCATGAACGACGTGCCGAGCCCGCGCCAGGGCTTCACCCGCGTCATGCCGATCGCAGCCATGGTGGCCATGACGGTCGAGAAGAAGGTGGCAGAGACCGAGATGATCAGGGTGTTGCGCGCCGCGGAGTGGAATTCCTCGTTCTGCAAGGCCACGCCATACCAGGCGAGGCTGACCCCCTCCCAATGGGTGACGATGCTGCCGGAGTTGAGCGACCAGATCATCAGGATGAGGATCGGAGCATAGAGCACGATCAGGCAGATGCAGGCCATGGTGCCGAAGCCCGGCTGATCCCGGACGTCACGGTGCTTCAGCGTGGTGCTAGCGGCCATGCTGCACCTTGCCCGAGGTGTTGCGCACGTAGAACAGGAGCGCCACAAGCACCGCCGCCATGAGAATGAAGGCCTGTGCCGATCCCAGCGGCCAGTTGCGGCCCGAACCGAACTGCTGGGCGATGAGATCGCCGATCATCAGGTGCTTGCCGCCACCCAGGATGAGCGGCGTCACATAGGCGCCCAGTGCCGGGATGAAGACGAGCAGACAACCGGCGATGATGCCGGGGCGGGCCAGCGGAATGATGATCCGCCACAGCACCTGCCGCCGGGTGGCATAGAGGTCGAAGCCCGCCTCGACGAGGCGGAAGTCGAATTTCTCGAGGCTGGAATAAAGCGGCAGCACCATGAATGGCAGGTAGGAGTAGAGCAGCCCAATCACGATGGCGAAATCGGTGTAGAGAAGGGTGATCGGCGTGTCGATGATGCCGATCCAGATCAGGAAACCGTTGAGCAGGCCCTGGTCGCGGATGATGAACATGATGGCGAGGGTGCGCACCAGCAGGTTCGACCAGAAGGGGATGGTGATGAGCAGCACCCACCAGTTGCGCTGGGCGGGCGGCCTGGTGGCCATGAAATAGGCGGTGGGAAAGCCGAGCAGCAGGCAGACCGCGGTGGTGATGAGCGCGAACACGAAGGACCGCAGATAGATGATCAGGAAGTCCGGCGCGAATTGCAGCGTGTCGTCGAAGATATCGCGCTGGAACAGGAAATAGACATAGGCGTCGGTGGTGAAACTCCATTCCACGCCGCCGTAGGGCGCGGCCTTGAGGAATGAGTAGATCAGCATCAGGATCAGCGGGCCGATGCCGAACGCCGCGATGAAGAGCACAGCCGGCAGAGAGAGCCAGCGGTTTCGCCGCATCTGGACTGCTTCGATCGGATTGGCAGCGCTCGCCATCGCGTCAGTCCCTCAGCACCTGGGCGGCGCTCGGTTCGAGAACGATGCCGACCGGTTCGCCCTCGGCAAAGCCCGCGCCACCGCCGCGCGAATTCTGGGTTCGGACGGTGAAGGCCCCACCGCCATCAAGGCGCACGTGATAATGTGTGTCGGTGCCGAAATAGACGGCGGTCTCCAGCCGTCCCGCGAGATCGGCCGGTGCGCCCGGCGGAACCAGCCTGGCATGTTCGGGCCGTACCACGATGCTGACACGGCCAGCCGGCGCGAGGCCCTCGGGCAGCCCGGCGCTGATGACGGCGCCATCCGCGAGCTTTACCCGGGCCTCAGCCCCGCTCACGCCGGTGACCTCGCCATCGAGGAAATTGGTCTCTCCGATGAAATTGGCCACGAAACGCTCGGAGGGCCGGTCATAGATGTCGCGCGGGCTTCCAACCTGCAGGATGCGGCCCCTGTTCATGACCGCGATGCGGTCGGACATGGTGAGAGCCTCTTCCTGGTCATGCGTCACGAAGATGAAGGTGATGCCGGTCTCGTGCTGCAGGCGCTTCAGTTCGATCTGCATGTCCTTGCGCAGCTTGTAGTCGAGCGCCGAGAGGGGCTCATCGAGCAGGAGCACCTTTGGCGCAGGGGCAAGGGCGCGGGCGAGTGCCACACGCTGCTGCTGGCCACCGGAAATCTGGCTGGTGCGGCGGTCGCGCAGTTCTTCCATGCGCACGAGCTTCAGCATCGCACTGACGCGCGCCTGGGTCTCGGCGCGGGACTTGCCCAGCATTTCGAGACCGAAGGCGATGTTCTGGGCCACGCTCATGTGCGGGAAGAGCGCGTAGCTCTGGAACACGGTGTTGACCGGCCGCCTGTAGGGCGGCAGCGGGGCAATGTCCTGGCCATGGAGAAGGATTTCGCCCTCGGTGGGGAAGTCGAAGCCGGCAATCAGCCGCAGCAGCGTGGTCTTGCCGCAGCCCGAGGGACCCAGCAGCGTGAAGAATTCGTTTTCGCGGATCGCCACCGACACCTTGTCGAGCGCCACGACCGTGTCCTGTCCGGCGCCCTGAAACAGCTTGCTGACGCCCTTCGCCGCAATGGCGGTCTGGCCGGATGCCAAGATAAGTCTCCTCCCCTCCGCCCGTTTTCCGGCGGTTGGCACTATCCTAGGCCGGGATTGCCGGACTTGCCAATGGGGCTCAGATCGACCAGCCGCCGTCGATCACGAAGGTCTGGCCGGTCACGAAGGCTGCCTCGTCGCTGCCCAGATAGACCACCAGCATGCCGATTTCCTCGGCGCGCGCCATCCGGCCCATGGGCTGGCGGGAAATAAAGGCGGATTTGGCGGCCTCGAAGTCGCCCGTGGCCTTCAGCCGCTCCATCAGCGAGGGGCTGTCGACCGTGCCCGGACAGATGGCGTTCACCCGGATGCCCTTGCTGGTGTAGTCGGCGGCGAGTGCCTTGGTCATGCCGATGACGGCGGCCTTGGTGGCGCCATAGACGAAGCGGTTCGGCACACCCTTGATCGAGGAGGCGGCGGAGGCCATGTTGATGATGACGCCGGAACCGCGTGCCAGCCAGCCCGGCATGAAGGCCTTCATCATGCGGAAATGCGCCTTGACGTTGAGGTCAAAAGAGAAGTCCCAGGCCTTGTCATCCGTCTCGAGGATGGTGCCGGCATGAACGAAGCCCGAGCAGTTGAAGAGAATGTCGGGGGTGCCGACGCGCCTGGCCGCGGCGTCGATCTGATCCTGCTTGAGGACGTCGAGTGTGAAGGTCTCGATTCCCGCCTGTTCGCCGCCCAGCGTGGCCAGGGCCTCGGCATTGATGTCGGTGGCCCAGACCCGTGCACCCTCGCGGGCCATGCAGATGGCGGCGGCGCGGCCGATGCCCTGCCCCGCCGATGTGACGATCGCCGTCTTGCCCTGCAGCCTTCCGCCCATGGACATGTCTCCCCTGATCCTGTTCTACTGACGCTCTCCTAACGCTTCGCCATGAGGCTTGTCCATGCGCAATGATGACATCTGCTACATGACCGCCACCGAGGCGCTGGCGTTGTTCCGGCGCCGCAAGCTCTCGCCCGTTGAACTGGTCAAGGCGCTGGTTGCCCGCGCCGAGAAGGTAAACCCCGCCATCAACTGCCTCGCGGACCGTTACTTCGATGACGCCCTCGTCCAGGCCCGGGCGGCGGAGGCGCGCCACATGAGGCGCGGCGGCTCCGACCTGCCGCTCGACGGCATCCCGCTGGCGGTGAAGGATGCGCAGCGCGTGGCGGGCCGGCGCACCACCCACGGCTCGCTGATCTTCAAGGACTCGGTCGATGATCACTCGGACCCGATGATCGAGCGCCTGCAGCAGGCGGGCGCCATCATCCTGGCGCGCACGACAACGCCGGAGTTCTGCCTCTCGGGCGTGACCAATTCACGGATCTGGGGCATCACGAGGAATCCCTGGAACACGGACTGGGGGCCGGGCGGGTCTTCCGGCGGATCGGGTGCCGCACTGGCTGCGGGGCTGGCACCACTGGCCACCGGCACCGACATCGGCGGTTCGATCCGCATACCGGCTGCAGCCTGCGGCGTCGTGGGCTTCAAGCCGCCGCATGGCCGCAACCCCGACGGGCCGCCCGCGAACTTCGACCGCTTCAACCATTGCGGACCGATGACGCGCAGCGTGGCCGACGCGGCGCTGATGCAGACCATCACCGCGGGTCCGCATCCGCGCGACCATGACTCGCTGCGCCAGAAAGTGACGCTGCCCCGGGAGGCCCGGTCCGTCAGGGGGATGAAGATCGCCTATTCCGTGGACCTCGGCTATGTGCCGGTCGATGACGAGGTGCGCGCCAACACGCTTGCTGCCATCGAGGTGTTCCGCGGACTGGGCGCGCGCGTCGAGGAGGTCGATCTCGGATGGACCGGCGCCGTCGAGCAGAACGGCCTGCACTGGTACAATCTCATGCATTTCGGGCGCCAGACGATCTGGCTGATGAAGGACAACGCCGATCTGATGACGGACTATGCGCTCAAATTCGCAGACATCGCCAGGAAGGCCACCGGCGCCGACGACGTGCACAAGCCATGGGCGCAGGCCCATCTCATGTATCAGACACTGGGTCCGGTGCTGGAGCGCCATGACGTGTTCATCTGCCCCACGAACAACGCGCCCGGCGTCAAGGCCGACCATGACCCCTATGACCCCGACTTCAAGGTCGCGGGCAAGACGGTTGATGCCGAATATGGCTGGGTGATGACCCATCAGTTCAACATGCTGCACAACTGCCCGGTTCTCTCGGTGCCATCGGGCCATGCCTCGACACAGGTGCCGACCGGCATCCAGATCGTCGGCCGCACCTTCGATGACGCACGTGTGTTCAAGGCGGCGCTGGCCTATGAACAGGCGGTGGGCGGGTGGTACACCGACAAGTCCAGGCGGCCCGCGCTGTGAGGAGAGATTGCAGATGACGATGACCGGGCACTGCCTGTGCGGCGACGTGAGGCTCACGACCAGCGCGCCGCCCGTGTACGTCACCCACTGCCACTGCAGCATGTGCCGCCGCCATTCCGGCGCGGCCATGCTGACCTATGCGAAGTTTGATGCTGCGACTGTCGAATTCGCCGGCACGCCGCCCGTGGCCTATCGCTCCTCGCCCGGCTCCCTGCGCAGCCATTGTGGCCGCTGCGGCAGCCCGGTGAGCTTTGTCTATGAGGGCGAGCCAGAGGCCATCTACATCGTTGCGGGCATTCTCGATCAGGCGGATGAGCTCAAGCCGGCCGCGCACTGGTATGATGACGACCGGCTTTCCTGGCTTCACATGGATGACGGACTGCCGCGCCACGCGACGCAGCCTGGCGGATAGGACGGACTGATCATGGGCTGGTCTCTCAGCATCGGACGCATTGCCGGAACCGACATCCGGCTGCATGTCACCTTTCTTCTGTTTCTCGCCTGGATCGGCTTTGCCGATTACATGGCGGGCGGACCTGCAGCCGCCATCGAGTCGGTCGTGTTCATCGTGCTGGTGTTCCTGTGCGTGACGCTGCATGAATTCGGACACATCGCCATGGCACGGCGCTTCGGCATCCGGACGCCGCAGGTGGTGTTGACGCCGATCGGCGGTATCGCCAGGCTCGAGCGCATGCCAGACAAACCCCGTGAGGAACTTCTGGTGGCGATCGCGGGACCGCTGGTCAACGTGGTGATCGCCCTTCTGCTGATGGCGGTCTTCGGCCTGCCGCTGCAGGGTCTGATGACGCTGGACCTTGGACAGGCATCGCTGGCCGAACGCCTGCTGCTGGTCAATGTGATGCTGGTCGCCTTCAACCTGATCCCTGCCTTTCCTATGGATGGCGGACGGGTGCTGCGCGCGCTGCTGGCCATGAAGCTGGGCGCTTCGCGCGCCACCGCGCTGGCCGCGCGGATCGGCCAAGGTTTCGCGGCACTGTTCGTGCTGCTGGGGCTGATCTCCAATCCGTTCCTGGTGCTGATCGGCGTCTTCATCTATCTTGCAGCCGGCACCGAGGCGCGGACGGCGGCCTTCACCGGCTTTGCCGCGGGCCTGACGGTGAAGGACGCGATGGAGCCGCCCGGCACCGTGCTGCAGGACTCGCAGCCGCTCTCGGTGGCCATCGAGGCGCTGCTCGCCTCGCCGCAGAAGGAGTTTCCTGTAATCGGCGCAGACGGCCGCGTGACGGGGCTTCTCGACCGGGACGCCATGATCGTGGCCCTGCGGGACACGGGCGATAGAGGACCGATCGGCGCCGCGATGCGCGTGTCGAAGCCGCTGTTTGCAGGCCAGCCGCTGGCCGAGGCCTTCACCAGCCTGCGTGGCCGCGGCGTCAGAGCGGAGATCGTGGTGGACGCGACCGGCCACGTGGCGGGCGTGCTCAGCAGCGAGAACATGGCAGAGATGATGCTCATCAACAGCATCCGGCCCGGCTGGCGCTTCAGACGGAGCTAGACCGAATATCCGAACTGCGCGATCTCGAAGGCGAAGCTCTCGCGGATCGCCTGGCGCTGGGCGTCATTCAGCATGGCGGCGAAATCGCCGCGCGGGCGGTGGCCCGCCTTGAAACGCGGCAGCACAACCTCACCCGGCGCGATGCCGACATGGACCAGAACCTCGGCCAGGCCAGGGACGAGTTGCTCATAGCGCACCACGCGGTCCACCACGATGCGGTCGGCGATGGTATAGACCATGCGGCCCTTGTCCGTGAGCCGACGATAGTCGGACGACTGCAGGAAATCATCGAAGCGCGTCGTGAAGCTTTCGGCGGCATCGGTCCAGCCACGGTTGGCGGCGGTCCAGAAATATTGCGAGATCACCCGGTCGAGCGGACTGCGCACCACGCAGAACTTGTAATAGCGGCTCCAGACATCCTCGCCGACATAGGCCCGCACCCGCTGGGCCTGGGCATGCGGCGAGACGCCGAAGCGGCGCAGCGCCTTGCGGTTGCCCAGCCGCATCGCGAGGCGAGCCAGAAGCGGCACCTCAGGCCCCGCCCGGTTGAACCCCATGGGCGGCGCAACGCCCGGCCCACGGATCACCGCCTCCTCGTCATCATCGAGCCACGTGACGACATCGCCCGGCGCACACGACCGGCGCAACAGGCCCTCGACCGAGGAGCCGCCCGTCTTGCTGACCTTGAGGAAGATGAACTTGTGCTTGTGACAGACGATCAAGGCAACCCACCAGCGCGCAAGCCGCGCAGGGCGAGCCTTAGTTGGTGCCGCGCCCCAAGGCAAGCCGGGGCGCCCGCCTTGTGCGGCCCGGCGGGACGGGCTATTGCTGCGCCCGGTCTGACACGAGAGTGGTCACTTTTCCTCAATGCGAACCGTGTTCCGTATTTTCCTCGAGGGTGACCGGCTGCGCTCCACGCTGGTGCTGGTGAGCCTGCTGGTGGCGGCCGCAGTGGAGGCGATCGGCATCGGCGCGCTGCTGCCCGCCGCGGCAACCCTCATCGGCCAGGGCGGCAAGAGCTCGCAGGCCAGCGAGATCGTGCGCAATGTGGTCGACTGGGTGGGCATCGACCCCAGTTTTCAGAATCTGGTGTTCCTGATCGCGGCCGCCGTGGTTCTCAAGGCGGCCATTTCCTTCGTGGCCCTGTCCTATGCGGCGGTGGCCGCCGCCCAGATCTCGGTGGATTTCCGGGAGCGCCTGATCAACGCCGTTTTCAACGCCAACTGGCGCTTCTACGCCGACCAGCATGCAGGCACCTTCGCGGCCGCCGTCGCCAATGACGCCTCCCGCGCCAGCCAGGCTTATCTGCTGGCCGCCCAGGTGATCGCGGCCCTGACGCAGGCCACGCTGCTCGGCGCGGTGGCGCTGTTCTACAACTGGAAACTGGCACTGGCCAGCATCGCGGTCGGTGTCACAATCGCCGCCGTGCTCAACCGCCTGATCCAGGTCTCGCGCGCCGCCGGCCGCAAGGAAGCAGACACCACGGCGAAGCTCACCGTCAACATCGTCGAACTGCTCGCCAACATGAAGCCCCTGAAGGCGATGCACCGCTTCGAGCCGATGCTGGCGCCGCTGCAGCGCACGCTGCTCAAGCTGCGGCGCGCGCTGATCACCGGTGAGGTGGCCAAGCAGGCCTTCAATCTCGGCAATGAGGTGATCGTCACGCTGCTCATCACCGTGACCGCCTATTTCGCCTATACGTCCTGGAACGTGACGCTGCCCGAGCTTCTCGTCATCGCCGTCATCTTCTTCAAGATCAGCGACATCATCTCGAAGGTGCAGAAGGCCGTGCAGCAGGCCGTCAAGTTCGAGCGCTCCTATGTGCGCATCGTCGATCTGATCGGGCTTGCCGGCGCGCACCGCGAAGTGAACGCCGGAACCCGCACGCCGGTGCTCGCCTCCAGCTGCCGCTTCGAGGACGTGGCCTTCTCGCATGGCGCGGCGGAGATCATCCGGGGCATCACCCTTGAGATACCGGCAGGCAAGGTGACGGTGCTCAAGGGGCCGTCGGGCGCCGGCAAGACCACCATCATCGACCTCCTCATCGGGCTCTACCGGCCCGACCGCGGGCGCATCACGGTGGATGGCGTGGCGCTCGGCGAGATCGACATCTTCCAGTGGCGGCGCAAGATCGGCTATGTGCCGCAGGAACTGAGCCTGCTGCACGCCAATGTGCGCGACAACATCACCTTCGGCGACCCCGCGATCAGCGATGCCATGGTCAAGGATGCGCTGGCCCAGGCGAGGGCGGCGGATTTCGTGGCCAACCTTCCGCAGGGTCTCGACAGCAGCGTCGGCGAAATGGGCAGCAAGATGTCCGGCGGCCAGCGCCAGCGGCTGTCGCTGGCGCGCGCGCTGGTGACGGCGCCCGAAATCCTGATCCTCGACGAGGTGACCAGCGCGCTTGATCCGCTCACCGAGGAGGAGATCGTGCAGAGCATCGCCGCCTTCCGCGGCCGCTATACAATCGTGGTGATCACCCACCGCCCGGCGTGGACGGCAATCGCCGACCGGCTCTACGACGTGAGCGGCGGAACCGTGCGCGCCGCCGGAGCAGCGGGTCAGGAATGATCATCTCGCATTCGCGGCGCTTCATTCTGGTGAAGTCGCGCAAGACCGCCTCGACCAGCCTGCAGCGCGCCATCGTTCCGCAACTGGAAGCGCGCGACATCTGGACACCGGTGTCGATTCCGCCGCTGGCCGGGCAGAACTACTACAGTGCCTGGCCCATCGATTATCTGACGGCCAAATGGGAACTGTTCCGCGACATTGCCGGACGCGACAGCCCGCTGCATTACCGCTTCTACTTCGACCACATGCCGCTCAGCCGCATCCGGGACATGCTTCCGGCGGCACAATTCGCGGGCTACCGGAAATATGCCTTCGACCGGAACCCGTGGGATTTCGTGGTGAGCTTCTATTTCTATCGCCGTCGCAAGGGCGAGGTGGCCAACTGGGACTTCGACCGCTTCCTGCATGAATATCCCTTCATCCAGAACCGCGAGCTCTATACCGAGAATGGCGCGGTGCTGGCCGACCGGGTGTTCCGCTTCGAGGAGCTGGGCAAGGCCACCGCGGAAATAGGTGCGGACACGGGCCTGCACTTCGATCACCTGCCCGAGGACAAGCGCAGCTATCGCGTCGAGTCCGACTACCGCTCCTATTATTCAGCCTCGAGCCGCGACCTGGTGGCCAGCCGGTGGGCCAGCACCATCACGCTTCTGGGCTATGATTTCTAGCCAGCAGGAAATTCGCCCAGTCGAGGTCAAGCTCGGTGTCGATATTGGGAAGCTCGCCCTCGATCACGATGGCGCCGGGCTTGGCGCCCATGATGGATAACTGATCAACAAGGCACTGCCGGGTGATTGCATAGGCGATGCCGTTGCGATGATAGACGGGCGTGAGCTGCTGGCGCGCGATGATCATGGCGCCAGCCGGATCGTAATAGGCAAGGCCACCGTCCTCCGCGACCTTCAACTGCTTCAGCGGATGGGCCTTGGAGTCTGTCTCGCTCACCGTCCAGACCGAGTCGAAGCCGCCGCGCACCAGGTGGTCGAGCGCCGCCGTGACATGCGCCGGCGTTCTGCCCGGCGAGGTCGGCTGCAGCATCACGACGACGTCATAGGTCACGCCGTCGATCCGCTCCATCTCGGTGAGCGCGTGGATCAGAACCTGCCAGTCGCTGATGATGGAGCCGGAAATATCCTCGGGGCGCATGAAGGGCGAGGCGAGACCCGCCTCCCTCGCCACGGCGGCGATGCCCTCATGATCGGTCGAGACGATGGCGCGGTCGGCCCAGGGCAAGGCCGAGGCCACATGCCCGGCGCGCGCCACCAGCGGTACGCCGCCCACTTCGCGCAGGTTCTTGAGCCTGACACCCTTCGACCCGCCGCGGGCCGGGACAACGATCAGCACCCGGCGTCCTTCAAACATGGCCTGCCTCCAGTGATTGCGCCGCCCGGCGAAGATCACCGGGCTGGCGAATGGCAAGGAAGACGCAGCCATTGGCGGCGGCGGCTTCGGCATCCGACACGCCGTCGCCCACCACGGCCACGCGCGCGGGCGAAAGACCGCCCGCTGCAATGATCCCCGCGACCCGGCCGGACTTGGCGGACGGATAACCCTCGATGCTGGCAAAACATGCTCCCCAGCCACGCGCCGCCACATGGCGGCGCAGGGCGTCATCGGGCGTGTTCGAGAACAGGTGCAGAGGCATCAGGGCGGAGAGCCCCGACAGAATGGTGCTGGCGCCGGGCAGTTCGGGCGCGGCTGCCACGGCACGCTCGGACAATTCGCCATAGCGCCTTACATAATGCGCCGCATCGGCAGAGGGCAGCGGGATGTTCCGCGCCCTCATCTCGTCCAGCATGCGCGGGATGACGCGGTGGCGGGAGCCGTCGGGATCGTCCCGCAACACGCTGTCAACGATCACCGCGCAGTCCGGCGCTGGCGGGAAGATGTCAAAAAAGGCCTGGCGCTTGGCCGGCGCGGACTCAACGAGCGTGCCGTCGAAATCGAAGACCGCCGCCTCAAAGCGTGTGCTTGTCACGGAAATAGCCAAGCCAGTTGTCTACCCTGGTCTTGCGGTCATCACGGGGCATGCGGGCGATGGTGGGATCCTCGTAGAAGGAATCATTGTTGTAATGGGTGGTCGACACTTCCTCGAAGATGCAGCCATCGAGCGTCGCGAATTTGTGCCACTGGCCCGGCTCGACAAGGAAGGTGTCGCCCGGACGCAGCCTGCTGCGTGCACCTTCCTTGGTGATTTCAAGATCGCCGTCGAGCAGCTGGAAGGTTTCTTCCTTCTGCTTGTGGAAGTGATAGGGGTGTTTCTGGCGCGGCAGCTGGATCACCAGCTTCTTGGCGTATGACCGGTTGATGCAGGTGACGATCACGGCACCATATTCGCGGAATCGCCTGAGCCCATAGTGGTGCGAAATCTCGATCGAGGCATCCTCGTTGATGTGGACATTGGCCTTGTTCAGCATGCCCCTGACCTGCAGCATGATCTGGTAGACCAGCTGCTCATCCCCCGGGCCTTCGCCGCCGATCGACTCGCTCACCGCGGCGTTGGCGGCATAGTCCCGGTCGGCGACCAGCCCCTCGCGCCACTGTCCGGAAACCAGCTGGCCCTCCTGCACGGGCATGGCGAAGAACACGTCGCCGCGCGCCAGTGCCGTACCCGTGGCCACGGCGCGCTTCACATAGACACCGCGCTTGAGGTCGGTGAGCGTCTGGCGCTCCTCAGGCGACACCGGCGGCCGCTCCTCATTGCCGAGCATGGCGCGGCCGGCGTGGAAGGCGGCGATCCATTTCTCGAGCTGCTCGGGCGTCGATGAATAGGCGTTGAGCTTGTGCTTGTCGGTGTTGAGGCCGACATGGCGCTCGAACATGCGCGCGCCCAGCGCATAGGCGATCTGCACGGCGGAACAATTGTCCTGATCCTCATGGGGGGACCAGCCGATGGGAATGTTGCGGTAACGATCGCGCATCTCGGCGATGCGGTTGAGCTGGAGCTTGTCATCGGGCGTGGGATAGAGCGCGACGCAATGCATCAGGCCAAACTCGGTGCGATTGGTCTCGAAGAAATTGACCAGGGCATCGATCTGATCGGTGCGCAGGCCGGCCGTTGACACCACGACGGGCTTGTTGATGCGTGCGACCTTCTCGAGGAGCGGCCAGTCGTCGGCCGAGCAGCTCGCAATCTTGATGATGTCGAGATTCATGTCGCAGATGACGTCCACCGACTCCTCGTCGAAGGGCGTGCACATGGTGCGCAGACCCTCGGCGCGGACGTGCCTTGCCAGCGCGGCGAAATCGGCCATCTCGATGCGCGTCTCGGAGAAACGCTTGACATATTTGTGGTCGCTGCGGCCGCGATAGTCCGGATGGATGAAACTGTCGAGCTGCCGGAACTGGAACTTCAGCGCGCCGTTGATATTGCCTGCACGGTTCACGCGGCCGACGGCAGACACGATGTTGCGCGCATGCTCGATATCGCCCTGGTGATTGTTGGCGAGGTCGTAGACGAAGAGGTTTTCAAAGGAGAACGGCTTGGGCATCGATGCTCCGCTAGCGTATGGCGTCTGTGACATAGCCCTTGCTCCAGTCGATGCGGACGCGGCGGGCTGCGTGATGAGACTTGAAGATGGCGGCGATCACCATCATGGTGTCGAGGCCGCGCTCGAGGGCGATCGGCGAGTGGCTGACCTTGCCGGCCAGCACGTCCTGGAGATGGGCAATCTCGGCCTTGAAATCATCTGCACGGGTCTTGGCGATCAGGGTTTCCTCGGCCTTGTCACCTGTGCCATGCCGCACCGCGTCATGGCCGGGGCTGTGGTTCACCCGCCACTCGATGAAGCCATCGCGCCCCTGAATCCGGCAGGACTTGTCGGCGGGCGCCGTGACGACGTCCTGGATCACGTCGCCGGTCAGGCCACCCTCGGTGGTCAGCAGGGCATAGCTGAGCGAATCATATTCCGTGCCCGCCTGCCGCTGCATCTCCAGTACGGCGGTGACCTCGGTAACCCGGCCGGCGCCGACCGCATTGGCGAAATGCTGCCAGATGTTGATGCCGTGCGAATGCTCGCCGGTGGCGCCACCGCCGCGGCTTGAGAAGCCCAGATAGGAATCAGACGGGCCTGAGAGCCACGGGTGAGCCTTGAAGATGCCGCCCCAATGCTCGCGCGTGCGGGCAGAGATGGTGGCGACGGGTCCGGTGATGCCGCCGCGCAGGACCTCTTCGGCCAGCACCGTGTTCCTGCCAAGCACGTGATTGTAGCCGACGCCGGCGAAGATGCCCTTGGCGCGCACACGCTCGAGGAGTGCGGCGCAACCGGCCAGATCGGGGCCGGCGAGCGGCTTCTCGATGAGCAGCACCCGTGGCGTCACCGCATCGAGCACCGCATTGGCCAGCGGGATGTGGCTGTCCGGCGGAGTGCCGATGAACACCACGTCGGCAGGCTCGGACATGGCGGCGCGCGAGTCCTTGAGGACGATGCCGTCATCCCAGGCACCATAGCGCTGCGGATAGATGGAGGTGCGCGTGCGCTCGAGCGCGGCGGGGTCGTTGTCGGTGAGGGTGACGCGCCAGCCATAGGAGCGGGCGGCATTGGCCAGATGATTGCCGATGGAACCAGCGCCGATGATTCGAATTGCGTACATTCAGGCTTCCCGATCTCGCGCCCGTCGGACGCTGGACTTTTCCGGCGGTGTTTGCCACGCCGCGCCGGATTTGACCACATCCTTATCCGGAACGCTCCGGCACGGCCACCGCCTCGATGGCATAGATGCTGTCCGCCAGGCGGGTGACCCGGACAGCGGGCAATTCAGGGCGGGCGGCCCGCAGCCGGCCGATCCGGGCGGTGATCGCCTCCTCTGGGAGGCCGGGGAACTTGTGGGCCCGGTAGGAGGTGGCGCTGCCCATCCGGCGCAGGCGTTTCAGCGCATCGCGCAGCGGATAGCGCCTGAAATGGCGAAGCCTGTTCATGAGCCGCGCCACGGAACCCGGCCGGTCCGCCGGATGAAGGCGGCTGCCATGCTGGTCGAGGGCATCGAGGAGCCGGTCACAGCTGAAGGCACCATCCACGGAGGCGATATGGGTCCTGAGATAGGCCAACTGCCCGGGCGGCAGCGGCCCCCTGGGCGGGATTTCCCGCAGCGCGGCCACCAGTTCGGCCTCCGACCGACAGTCCCGGCTCACGCGATTCGAAAGCTCCACCTCGAAGCTTTCCGAAACATGCGGCCGGAAGGCGAAACTGGGCGTCCCCACCACCGCAGCCTCGACCGCGCTGGTGCAGCCATTCTGCACGAGTGCCCGCGCCGCCATGAGCCAGGGTCCGATCGGCCCCTCGTGAATGACCTTCACATTGGCAAGTCCCGCCGAAGCCCTTTCCCATGTCTGCGGGTTTTCGGAGGGATGCGGCCGGATCACCAGCATGTCGGGCGCCACAGCGGCGGCCATGGCCGGTATGGCCGCGATGAAGGCATCGAAAATGCGCTGCTTGTGGGCCTTGAGTCCGGATTTCAATTCACCGGCACGGGCCGTGTCCACGCCGTCAGCGGTCTTGAAACGCAGATGCTCTGCGATGAAATGGTTGACCATGCTGAAATTGGTCGACACCAGAACGAAACGGCCGAAGCGGTCGCGGATGGCCTCCACCTCGGCGCTGAAATAGGCGGAGAATTCAGGCCTCAGGAGATCGATGCGGGGATTGCCTATTTCGAGAATGGGGGTGCCGCGATAGCCCGCGAAGCGCCGCCAGACATCGGCGTTGCTGCGCCCCCATGCAAAGAGCAGGCGCGGCCGGTTGAAGGTTTCGTCATCCAGCATCATCAGCAGCGCCTCGTCGGACTGGCGGATGAGCGATTCCTCGTCGAGGGCTACCGGCACATGGCCGAAGGCGTCCATGAAGCGCAGGATGTAGCGGTTGCCCACACGCAGGCCCTTGGAGATGTAAAGCGAGGGCGGCAGCCGGGGGATGTAGAGATTGATGTTGGCGCGGCCGCCGACGATGACCTTCCAGCCGCGCGCCACGGCGCGCAGCGCCAGGTGCAACTTTGCGTCGAGCTCACGGTTGATTGTTTCAACCGGAATAACAAGGGTTTGGGGAACCCCCGGGGTGTCCCGGTCCGGTTGCCGCCTGTCCATCCGTGCCCGGTCTCCCGCCGCCAAACTGGGGCTGGGATCGCACACTGCCAGGGGCGAATCAACCTCTAGCCGCCGGCCTGCTCTCGCGCCCGGGGCGGAACTGGGCTATGCCCCGGACACGATCGAGGGGAGGCACATCTGCCGCGTCTGTGGGTTCTGACCGGGCCGAAGCAAGGCGACAACGCCCAGGTCTTGCGCGCGGCGCAGGCGTCGGGCCTTGACTTCACGGTCAAGCGCATCGCCATCGCCCCGGGCCACGAGGCCATCAAGCCCGCCGTCACGGCCTCGCTCGCCCATGTCGATGGCGCGGCCTCTGACAGCCTGACGCCGCCCTGGCCCGACGTGGTGCTGGCCATCGGACGGCACCTGTCGTGCGTGGCGTTGTGGATCAAGGCACAATCGGGAGGGCAGACGCGGATCGCACTGCTCAACGCGCCCAAGGGCCGCGCGGCCGATTTCGACCTCGTGGTGCTGCCGCCCTTCTATCGCGGCCCAGGCGGGGCCAACAGCCTGCGCATCGGCATGCCGCTGATCGGCATCGACCCCGCCATTCTCGCGGCGGCGCGGACGCAGTCCCGCGAGGCACTGGCCGGCATGCCGCGCCCACTGCATGTGCTGCTGGTGGGCGGTGACATGGGCCAGCGCAAGCTGCGGCCCGGCTTCGCGGCCTCCCTGCTCCACGGCCTTCAGACCGGTCCGGCGGCACAGGGCAGCATCCATGTGGCGACATCCCGCCGCACCCCGGCGGCGGTCGCCGACGCGCTGTCAGCCGCCCTGCGGCCACAGGACCGGCTCTACCGCTGGGACGGGAGCGCGGCCACGGACAACCCCTATCTGGGCCTTCTCGCCCATGGCGATGTGTTCACGGTGACGGCGGACAGCCTGTCGATGATCATCGAGGTGGCGCGGCTGGGAAAGCCGCTCCTCATTGCAGAGCCGCCCCGCGAGGGCGGACTGGCGGGACTCGGCGCATGGATCAGCGACCGCCTGCGGCCGCGCGACCTCGGCAAGGCCATCGCCCTGCTCCGCGCCAGCGGACATGCGGGCCGGCCCGGCGAAACCCCGCAGCCGCCAACGACGCCGCTTCCCGATGACGCGGCGACGGTCGGCGCTGCGCTGCGCAGGCTTGCCGTGCCCAAGGTTGAGCGGCGGTGATGCATCTGCTATTCCGCCGGACGGGCGCGGGACCCCGGGTCGCGGACCGCGTGAAAGGCCCCCCGCCATGAAACCAGTCGTCTTCGTTCACACCAACGAGAAGCAGATCGTCGGGGCGCTTGTCTCGCAATATTCATTCCGGCGCTTTGCCGCCGATCCCTCGGCCTTCGACGTGCGCCTGATCGAGACCACCGCCTATGACTGGATGAAGGACTATGAGGGCCGCCTCTATCTGCGCGACGGGCTGAAGCGGGAATGGCTGAACGAAGACCTGCAGTCCTTCACCGTCCTGCGTTTCGCGCCGCCGGAACTGATGAGCTATCACGGCCGTTCGCTGGTGGTCGATCCGGACGTGTTCTGCATCTCCAGCGTGAACGAACTTCTGACGCGCGACATGAAGGGCGCAGCGGTGATGGCGCGCCACCGGGCGGGCACCAAGCAGGCGGTATGGGCCTCGAGCGTCATGCTGCTCGACAACCCGAAGCTCACGCACTGGCAGGTGAGGGCTGATTTCGAGGCGATGTTCCGTTTCGAGCGCGACTACATGAAATGGATCACGCTGCAACTCGAGCCCGAGGGTTCGATCGGCCTGCTCGAGTCGGTGTGGAATGATTTCGACCGGCTCACACCCGAGACACGCATGATCCACAACACCAAGCGCCAGACCCAGCCATGGAAATCGGGCCTTCCTGTGGATTTCCGTGCCCCCGAATCGAAGGGCGGTTTCACGCCCAAGAACATCTATCACCGGGTGCGGCGCGTGATCTTCGGCGAGTATGGACTGATGGGCACCTACAAGCCACACCCCGATCCCAACCAGGAACGGCTGTTCTTCGGCCTGCTGCGCGAATGCCATGACAAGGGCATCGTCACAGAGGCGATGATCCGCCACGAGATGAAGCACAACCACGTGCGCCATGATGCGCTGGAACTCATGCGTCGCACGCCGACGCTGGACGAACAGCCGCTGTTTGCGGCCTGAGCGCGCTCAGCGCGGCCGCGAATAGCCGAACACCGGCGCGAGCGTCTCGTCGACCATGCGGTCGATGGCGAGCGCCTGCTCCTCCGTCACATAGTCGCGCCAGCCGCCAACCTTGGCGCGGCGCACCTTGAAGCTCGAGGGGTCATTGGCGTCGCCCGGCTTCATGCTGCGCTGGGCCAGCGCCTTTCCGGCGTTCTCGATTTCCATGCGGCGCATGTTGTCGACGGAGGCGAATTCAACCGCGTCCGCGAGCTGGGCGTCATCCGGGGCCTGGCCAAGAAAGGCCAGCACGCGGGCCAGCTGGCCCTTCGTGTCGGCACGCAGGTCTTCATATTTCACGACCAGCAGATCCGGCATGCTCTCCATGGCCGCAGCCCAGGCGTTCATGAAGGCGATGATCTTCGGAAGCCCGGCCTCGGGGCTGACGATGAAATCGTGGACGTCCAACCCGGAGAGCGGGTAGCCGTTGATCAGCTTCTTGCGCGGCACGATGCGGTGCTTCCACTGGAAGAACTGCGAGACTGCGGTGTCGCGCGGGTCGCGCACCAGCAGCACGACGCGCGATGCGCCGTAGAGATCGGCCTTGCGGTCGTGGCCGGCATAGTCCTTCAGGTAGTTGTCGTGGGTGAAGAACAGCACCGGCACATTTGGATTGTTGAGACGGAATTCGTCGAAGCCGGAAATGCCCTCGCGCTCGAAGCCGTTCTTCTTCGCGAAATAGCGCCACAGCAGCACCCTCAGCCAGGTGCGGCCGCTCTTGCCGAAGGAGACGATCACGGCGTCGGCGGCTGCGAGCTTCCGGTGATCTTCATAGCCCCGGTACCAGCGCTCGGCGCGGATGCCGGTGTCACGCGGCAGCAGCACGGACGAGGCCGCGATCAGGCGGCGGATGCCGGTGCGGAGGTCATAGACGTTCGGCAGTTGCATCAGAGCATGGCTTTCACGGCTGAAAGTTCGCGGCGGAAATAGCAAATCGGCCCGGCCGCGGCAATCACGCCCTCGACACGTGGAAACGCAGCAGCTCCGCGATGCGGCTCTCGCCTGCAGGCCCGCGCTCGGCACGCTGGTGAATGTCGAGATCAGGCCTGCCATTGCCCTCGATGATCATCGCACCATCGGCCAGCATGGCGACGTCCCAGCCGACGATGATCCGTCCGGGGAATGCCTCATGGGCGCGCACGGCCAGCGCCACCACCTCCGGCCAGTGCGGCAGGATGCGGCCGGCAAAGCGCGCGCCGCTCACCGGATGGGTGTCGCGCCAGCCGACAGCGGGACGGATGCCGAGATCGGAGGCGATGCCGATTTCACCCGTCGCGAAATCAACAGCGGTGGCAAGCCCTCCCTGATGGAAATTGTCGACGACCTGATTGCCGATCGCCATGCGGAAGGCCGCCTTGACGGGCTCGGGCCGGCCCTGCTCATCGCGGCAGGTGAGCAGCCGCACGGTGGCGAGCGCGCCATTGGCGATGTCGTCGAGGGCCGGATGATTGGCAAGCCGCGGCTGCACCAGATAGTCGTCCCTTAGCGACCGGCGCGCGAGCCTGGCCATCAGCTCGTCACGCGTGAGGATCTGCCCGCCGGCATCGCGGTAACGCGACCCGCCGATGGCGTCCCAGCGCTCCATGCGGTGTCCGCCCGATCCCGAGCGCGGCTTCACGAAGAGATCGGCCTCGGGCAGAACGCTCACGCCGCCCGCGAGGGGCTGACGTTCGCCATGGCTGAAATGCATCAGCACCGGCACGGCGCGGACGGCATGCGCATGGCAGTGCCCGGCGAACCAGATCTTGTCATCCATGTCGTCCGTTCCGGGCGGCGGCTGCAGCAGACGATAGGCCGGGCCGATGGTCTCATGGGCGGTGAGATAGAGCGCGGCGCGTACCCGTCGCTCAGGCAGATGGAGTTCATACATGTAGTACCAGAAGGGGGCGATGCCGAAGCGCGCGGCCATCTCCAGCTGGCCGCGGATCTGCGTGGCGACGCTGACGCCGGTGCGCGCCGCAATCGCCCGGCCATTGCGCCGCGTGAACAGGACGACCGCCACCACCAGCGCCACCGGCCAGACCAGCGCAGCGAGCAGCGCCTTGACCGGGCCAAGAGGCAGGCGCCAGTAGTCCCAGGCGTAGTGGCGGTGGAGATAGCGGGCGGGGGGCACATCGGGCGCCGGCTTGCCCCGGGCTCCCCAGCGCAGCGCCACGGGCAGACCGGTGACCAGATAGGCAAAGGCCTCGGCGCGGGCGAGCAGCGCCTTCCAGGCCATGCCCCGGAGGCTGACCCAGCGGTCGGCAAGGCTCTTGTGGCTGTCAGCGGACATCGGATCGGCAATCCCGGGCAACGGAGGCTTGGCGGCTCATAGGCCAAAAAGCCCGCGGATGCGAGCCACGGCGCGCGCGAGGCCATCTTCGGGCGGCAGGCTTGCAGCCGGGCGCGGCGGATCGCCGAGCCACTGCGCATGGCCATCGGACACGAGCTGGCGGTGAATGATTCGCAGATCCCGCGAGAAGCGGGACGGCGCGTGATTGATGAGCAGACGGAACAGCGTCGCATCGAGGCTGCGGCCGCGCCAGCCGATGGCAGCAGGCGCGCCAGCCGCTCGCTCCTCGGCACGCATTGCATAGCGCCCCTCCTCGATGTCAAAGAGGAGCACGGGTTTCCCGGTGCTGACGGCCTCCGCCATCATCGACACGGAATCCGCCGTCACGATGATGCGGTGTGCAAGCCCCAGAAAGGCGTGGAAGGGATTTTCGCCTGCGGCGCCCGCCCAGCGGTGCAGGTGGCAGGGCACGCTGATGGCATCTGCCAGCGCATCGGCGGCAGCCGGGCTGGTGCGCGCGCTCGTGGTGATGAGCAGCGACCCGCCGTCAGCCTTCGCCATGTCGCTGGCCATGCGGCCAAGCCGGGCCGCCGCCTGCGGTGTCATGAGATAGGGACCGCTGCGCCCGCCCACGAGAACCGCAGTGAAGGGCCTCGGCAGTTGCGCCAGACGCTCCGCCCAGGCAGCGGCAGCCGCGGCAAGCACATCCGGCGTGGCATCATGAAGCGGCAGGCGATTGTGGAGCACGTTGGGCGCCTGCGGCAGCCGGTATTGCGGCGTGGTGATGATCAGGTCGAATCGCGCATGCGCCGCCCACGGCGTTCCGATGAAGACAAGGCGGCAGGCGGGATGTTGCACGCGGATCCAGAACGCGACAGCCTCGGCGCCCCGGCCCGAGCAGATGACGAGATCCGGCCAGGGCGGCGCCAGCGGGCTCGACCGTGCCCGATCTATGCCTGCGAGGCTGGCGCGGCTCATCAGGCGCAGGAGCGGCTCCGGGCCGCGATAGGCCAGCTGCTTCACCTCGGTCGGCCATCCCAGCCCCGCTGCCAGCGCGCGCAGCTGGGTATTGTCCCCCGAATGCGGGCTCTGCACGATCCAGACCCGTGGCGCGCCGGTCTTCTGGTCAGAATTCCCGTTTGATTGCAAAAACTTACGCCCTTGTGACCGAAAGCCGCGCGCGCGCGGCGTTTGAACCGCCGGTCAGTACATGATACACGGGCGCTCGGTAAGCAATAGTTTCGGGATTTGTCATGGCTTCGACCGGCAACACGGGGGCCACCCGGCCTCACATCTTCATCCAGACCAACAACAAGCAGTCGATCGGCGCGATCGTCTCAGCCTACTCGATGAAGCGCAATTCCGCGCATGCCGACAAGTTCGACGTCACCTTCATGCAGCAGGAGGCCTACCCCTTCTTCTCCCGGCGCGAGGGCCAGAGCTACATGCGCCATGGGGTCAAGCGGGTCTGGCACGAGAACGACCTGCAGTCCTTCACGCTGACCCGCTTCATGCCGCCGAAGCTCATGGGCTATCAGGGCCGCGCCCTGGTCGTCGACCCGGATGTGTTCGCGGTGCAGGACGTGTGGGAACTGCTCACCCGCGACATGCAGGGCAAGGCCATCATGTGCCGTGGTTCGAAATTCAAGAATGGCGCCTTTGCTTCGAGCGTCATGCTGCTCGACTGCGCCAAGCTCCAGCACTGGGATGTCGAGAAGGGCTTCAACGAACTGTTCGAGGGCAAGCGCGACTATCACACCTGGATTTCGCTGCTGATGGAAGACCGCAATACCATCGGCACCTTCGAGGACGAGTGGAACGACTTCGACAGGCTCACGCCCCATACCAAGATGATCCACAACACGCGCCGCCGTACCCAGCCGTGGAAGACCGGGCTCAAGGTGGATTACACGCCCACCGAATTCGTGCCGGTCATCGGCTGGATCATGCGCATGCGCCGCAAGCTGTTCGGCGACCACTCCCTGCTCGGCCGCTATGCCCGCCACCCGGACCGCAATCAGGAGGCGCTGTTCTTCGGCCTCCTCAAGGAAGCCTATGAGAAGGGCCTCGTGACCGACGCCCAGATCAAGGAGGCGATGAACAACAACTTCATCCGTCATGATTCCTACGACGTGATGAAGAGCGTGCCGCCGCTGGCGCCGCTGAAGGCCGCCGCCTGAGCGTCACCGTGCAGGACAAGACAGGGCAGCCCGAGCCGGAGCTGCGGGTGGCCCTGTTCACCGGCAACTACAACTATATCAAGGACGGCGTGGCGCTGACGCTGAACCGCCTCGTGGCGTTTCTCGAAAGCCGTGGCGTTCCGGTGCTGGTGTTCGCGCCCGTGGCGGAGACCCCGGCCTTTGAATCGGCCGGCGAACTGGTGCCCGTGCCGTCCTTCGCGATTCCAACACGCTCCGAGTATCGCATCGCGCTGGGCCTCACGCAGGCGGCGCGGCAGCGGCTGGCTGCCTTCCGGCCGACGCTGTTCCACATCGCCGTTCCCGACATTCTGGGCTATCAGGCGCTGAAGCTGTCGGAGCGCTGGAACATTCCGGCAGTCGCCTCCTACCATACACGCTACGACACCTATCTGCGCTTCTATGGCCTCGGGCTTCTGGAGCCCCTCGGGCGGCGCTACATGCGCCACTTCTACAACCGCGTCCGCCGCGTCTATCCACCGTCCGAGTCGATGGCGGACATCATCCGCCGCGATGGCCAGTCACAGGCTGTGGAGGTGTGGGCACGGGGCGTCGACAGCGGGCTGTTCACGCCGGAGAAGCGCGACATGGGCTGGCGGCGCAGCCTTGGCATCCGCGAGGATCAGGTGGCGATCGCCTTTGCCGGTCGGCTGGTGAAGGAGAAGAATACGGCCGTCTACATGCATGTGATGAACCGGCTCACCGCTCAGGGACTGCCAGTGCGGCCGCTGGTCATTGGCGACGGACCGGAAATGGCCGCGCTGCGCGCGGGGCTCCCCGATGGCGTGTTCACGGGCTTCCTGCATGGCGAGGCTCTGGCCAGGGCCTATGCCTCGGCTGACATCTTCTTCTTTCCGAGCGAGAGCGAGACCTTCGGCAATGTGACGCTGGAGGCCATGGCGAGTGGGCTTCCGGCGGTGAATGCGCGCTCCAGCGGCAGCAATTCACTGGTGGAGGATGGCCTCACCGGGCGGCTAGTCAGCGCGCGCGACGCGGAAGGCCTGACACGGGCTCTCGCCACACTTGTTGCCGATCCCGTCGAACGCCAGCGCATGGGCGCCACGGCCCGGCAGAAGGCCCTTGGCTTCAGCTGGGATGTGGTGCTCTCCGGCCTGCTTGACAGCTACATCCGGGTACTGCGCGAGGCAAAGGGTACCGGGCATGGCGGCTGAGCCCGGGGTCTGGATCCTGTCCGGCGGACGCCAGGGCGATCTCGACCAGATGCTGGCGCTTGTCCACGCGCTGGACTGGCCCGCCGAGGTGAAGACGCTGCGCTTCCGTGGCCCGTCGCACCCCCTGCTCGCCGCACGGCGCGTTGTGAACCCGCCCGGCCCGCCCTGGCCGCGTCTGGCTTTGTGCGCGGAAGCGATGACCAGCGTCATCGCACGCGACATCAAGCGGCGTTCGGGTGGGCGGACGCGCATCGTGTGCCTCGGCCGTCCGGCGGGCGCCACGCGGCATTTCGATCTCGTCCTCACCACCGCGCAATATCGTCTGCCGCCCGCATCCAATGTCGTGGAACTGTCGATGCCGCTGAGTTCGGCCGCAGCGGCGGTGCGGGCCGATGCATCTGAAGGGCCGGTTGCGCTCATCGTGGGCGGACCCGCATTTCCGGACCGACTCGACGGCAAAGTCGCCGAAGAACTCGCCCGCCGCGCGCTCGCCCATGCGTCGGGAAGGGCCAGGCTGCTCGATGCGCACACCAGCCCGCGCACGTCCGCAGACGCCGTCGCCGCCCTTCGGCGCATCATCTTGCCGCCGCACCGGCTCTCGCTTTTTGCCCATGGCGAGAGCCGCTACCGTTCGTCTCTGGCGGAGGCCTCTGAGATCATCGTAACGAGCGATTCCGTGTCGATGCTGGCAGATGCGCTCGCCGCATCACGGCCGGTTTCGGTCTATCCCCTGCCACAGGATACCGGCCTCAGGCTGAGTGTCGGAAACTGGCTCCACCGCAATGCCGTGGCCGACGAGCGCGCGGCATTCGCGCCGGTCCGGTGGCTGTTCGACGCCGGACTCATCGAAGCTGCCGCCGACCGCCGGAGGCTGATCGATCGCCTGGTGTCGGAGGCACGCGTGTCATGGTTCGGCAATGCAACGACGCCGCCGCGAACGAATGCCGCAGATGACGACCTCGCCACGGCCTGCGCCCGCCTGCGCACGCTCATGGGGCCTTGAGCGTCAAGGAACCGCCGCGATGGCCAATCCCCGGGACAGATCAGCGCGGCACCTACCGCGTTCTCTCAGGCCTTCACGCGCACATGGGCGGGATCAAAGAAGGGCTGCAGGCCGATCTCGGCCGGGACAAGCTCATTGGCGACAACAAGCTCATAGCGGCCGGACAACAGGAACTCGTCGCTCACCCCGGCTGCGTGGCGCACATAGCCATAGCCGATGCCGCGCTCCAGCGTATAGCCATAGCCGCCCGAGGTGAGATAGCCCACCGGTTCGCCATTGCGCAGGATGGTTTCGCGGCCAACCAGAACGGCGGCTGGATCGGCGATGAGAAAGCCCGCGAGACGCTTGCCGAGCGGCTTCGCCCGCGCCGCCTCGAGCGCCGCGCGCCCGAGGAACGGTGTTGCCGTGCCGAGTTTCACCGCCCAGGCCAGCCCCGCCTCGAGGGGCGTGTCGTTGGGCGTGATGTCGGATGACCAGGCGCGGTAGCCCTTCTCGAGCCGCAGGGATTCGAGCGCGCGGTAGCCCACGGGCCTGATGCCATGCGCGGCACCCGCGTCCATCAGCGCATCATAGACCCTGGCCATGCCGGCCAGCGGCACATGCAACTCCCAGCCCAGCTCACCCACATAGGTGATGCGCAGCGCGCGCAAGCCGACGCCGGCCACCTCGATCACGCGCGCGTGACCGAAGGGGAAGGTGGCATTCGACACGTCATCGCGCGTCACGGCCGCGAGCACGGCGCGCGAGCCTGGTCCCATGAGCGAGAGCGTGCCCCACTCCTCGGTCACGTCGCGCAGCCTCACCGGCGCGCCACCCGGCAGGTGATCGCGGATCCAGGCGAGATCATGGGTGCGGAAGCCGGTACCGGTGACGACATAGAACAGCGAGTCGTCGAGCCGCGTGACCGTGAGGTCCGCCTCGATGCCGCCCCGCGTGTTGAGAAGCTGGGTGTAGGTGACGCGGCCCGCAGGCTTGCTGACAGCGCCCGCGCAGATCCAGTCGAGCGCTGCGCACGCACCGGGGCCGGAGATCTCGTATTTTGCGAAGCTCGACTGGTCGAACACGCCAACGGCGTTGCGGACCACGGCGTGTTCGGCCCCCACATGAGCAAACCAGTTCTGGCGGCCCATCGCATAGATGTCGCGTGGCTCGACACCGGCGGGAGCGAACCAGTTGGGGCGCTCCCATCCCAGCTTGGAGCCGAATACCGCACCCTGGGCCTTGAGCCGGTCATAGAGCGGCGAGACGATGCGCGGCCGGCCGCTTTCATATTCCTCATGCGGATAGCCGATGGTGTAATGCTTGCCATAGGCCTCGCAGGTGCGCGCCATGACCCAGTCGCGGTCGCGGTGCAGGTCCGAGAAGCGGCGGATGTCGACGACCCACAGATCGAGCGGCGCCTCGCCCGTCGCCACCCATTGCGCCAGCACCCAGCCCGCGCCGCCACCCGACGCGATGCCGAAGGCGTTGAAGCCAGCACCCACATACATATTGGCGCATTCCGGCGCCGGCCCGAGAATGAAGTTGCCGTCGGGCGTGAAGCTCTCCGGCCCGTTGATCATGCGCTTGACCCCCGCATGGGCAAGCGCCGGCACGCGCGCGATGGCCTGCTCCATGTGCTGCTCGAAATGATCATAGTCATCATCGAACAGCCGGAACTGCCAGTCACCGGGCACATCACCCGTGGTCCAAGGCTGCGGATTGGGCTCGTAGCCGCCCATGACGAGGCCGCCCACCTCTTCCTTGAAATAGGTGCGCCGGTCGGGATCGCGCAAGGTCGGCGCATCAGAGGCCAGGCCATCTATGCGATCGGTGATGATGTACTGGTGCTTCACCGGTTGCAGCGGCACGTTGATGCCGGCGAGCGCGCCCACCTGCCTCGCCCACTGGCCAGCGCAGTTCACCACCTTTTCGCAGGCGATGACACCCTGATCGGTCTCGACATGGGTGATGCGGTTGCCCGAAAGGCGCAGCCCCGTGACCCGCACATTCTCGAGAATGCGCGCTCCGTGCATCCTCGCGCCCTTGGCCAGAGACTGGGTGATGTCGGAGGGGCTGGCCTGGCCGTCGGTGGGCAGCCAGCTGGCGCCGACGAGATCGGACACATCCATTAGTGGCCACATGCGCCGGACCTCTTCGGGCGAGATGAGATGCATCTCCATGCCGAAGCTCTTCGCCGTCGTGGCAAGGCGGCGGTATTCTGTCCAGCGGTCCGGGTTGGTGGCCAGCCGCAGGCAGCCGGTCATCTTCCAGCCCGTCTCAAGGCCAGTCTCGGCGGCAAGGCCCTTGTAGAGCTCGACCGAGTACTTGAGCACGCGCGTGATCGAGGCCGAGGCGCGCAGCTGGCCCACGAGCCCCGCGGCATGCCAGGTCGATCCCGAGGTCAGCTGCCCCTGCTCGAGGAGCAGCACATCGGCCTTGTGATCACGCGCCAGATGATAGGCTGTCGAGCAGCCGATGATGCCGCCGCCGATGACGATGATCTGGGCTTGGGTGGGCAGCGTCATGTCGGATCCGGTCCTTCCCTGCGGAGCAAACGGCGGCAGCCGCATGCGCAGTGCAGCAGCCGCAGCCATCTTCCTAAGCGCAATCACCGCCTGAGTTCAAGAAATTGCGCGCCCTGGTGGCGAGCGCTGCTCCCGGCTTGAACATCACCGTGGCTTCGGACATAAGAAACAAGCAAAATACTGTTATTTACATCATCACAACAAGAGGACGACATGGCGAAGAAATCCGTTGCACGCAAAAGCAGGCCCAAGGCTGGCTCTGAAGCCGGACTGGCAGGCGCAGCCGAGGCTGCGCAGTCGATTGCGCGCGCGCTGTCCACCGGACGCCGCAGCAAGGATGGGCTGACCGTGCACATCCATGTGGGCGACCTTTTCCTGATGGGCTTCGACGAGGCGATCGACGCTGAGGAGTGGGGCGCACGCGAGATCGGCGACACGGGTGGCGGCAAGGGTTCCGAAGACGCGGCAATTGCGAAGGCCGAGGCGAGCATGAAGACGCGCAAACGGCTGAACTTCCGCAAGGGCGAGGTACGCATCTCCGCGATGGAAGACTCCGAGCCGGGCAAGGCCAAGCGCGCGCGCAAGACCGCATCGCGCAAGACCGCATCGCGCAAGACCGCATCGCGCAAGACGGCCGCCCGCAAGACCAAGCGCCGGACGGCCCGCCGCAAGACCCGCTGACAAAACGGACTCCCGCCCGTTGCCTTTGGTGGCGGGCGGGAATATTCTCTGGGCTCCTTCCAGAATAAGGAGCCGATCATGATCAAGCGCATTCTGTTCGTCACTGCGGCACTGAGCCTTGCCGCAACCGCTGCCAAAGCCGGCCCGGCGCCATCCGCCGACGAGATGGCCAAGATCGAGGCATCGCTCAAGGCCTGGGGCTGCACCGCCACCGCCGCCGAGGTGGAAACCGAGGGCACGGGGCTCTACGAAATGGATGACGCCAAGTGCTCCGACGGCAAGATCTATGACATCCGGCTCAACAGGGATTTCTCGGTCCATACCATCTCGGCCAACTGAGGAGCCGGACCGGGCAACCGCCCGGATCGGAGAGATGGTAGCGGGGGAGGGAGTTGAACCCCCGACCCCAGGATTATGATTCCCGTGCTCTAACCAACTGAGCTACCCCGCCGGAGATGGCGGGGTATAGGGCCGGGCCTCGGGCCAAGTCAAGCTGTGGAACGCGGCCTTAACCGCCGCGAAAGGCGGCGCTGGCAGACAGGGTGCATGTCTGCCGTCGATTCCCTTCGTGCACTTGCCAGGCTCCCCGTCCTCGCGCTGCTGCTCGCCGCAGCCGTGCCATGGCTGGCCGGCGGGCTTGCCGCGGGGCCTGCGGTGATCGCCGGACGCGCCTCGGTTGTCGATGGCGACACCATCGAGATCCATGGGCGACGTATCCGCCTTGCAGGAATCGATGCCCCCGAGAGCCGCCAACGCTGCGACCGCGATGGTCGATCCTGGGCCTGTGGCAAGGCTGCCGCCTTCGCGCTCGCCGACCGGATCGGGTCGGCCGCTGTCATTTGCGAGGCCAGCAGCCATGACCGCTATGGCCGGCTCATCGCCGTGTGCACCGCCTCGGGCGAGGAGCTCAACCGCTGGATGGTGAAGCAGGGCTGGGCGGTTGCCTACCGGCGCTACAGCCAGGCTTATGCCGGGGCCGAGACGGACGCCCGCGCCAACCGCCGCGGCATCTGGGCGGCGCGCTTCGACATGCCCTGGACATGGCGCAAGAATGCGCGCCAAAGCTCACCGGCGAGCTGAGCCCGTGGCCTGATCCGCCACACCCGGGCAGCGTATCAGGACCATGGAAAAGCCATCCGTTTTCTGGTTCCGCCAGGACCTCCGCCTCGCCGACAACGCCGCATTGTCCGCAGCCGCAGCGCAGGGGCCCGTCATCTTCCTGTATGTTCTGGATGACACCACGCCGGGCGACTGGCCGATGGGTGGCGCGTCGCGCTGGTGGCTGCACGGGAGCCTGTCCGCGCTTGCAGCACGGGTACCGCTGGTTCTCCGGCGGGGGGCCGCCGACAAGGTGATCGGCCAACTCCTGTCCGAAACCGGCGCGACCTCAGTGCATTTCACGCGCGACTACGCGCCATGGGCGGGCGAACTGGAGCGCCGCGTCAAGGCGGCTTGCGATGCCGCCGGAGCAGCCTGCCACCGCTACGGCGGCTTTCTGCTGCATGAGCCCGAAGCGATCCGCAACGGATCCGGCGAGCCCTACCGTGTCTACACACCCTTCTCCAAGGCCTGCTTTGCGGCAGGCGAGCCGAAGCCGCTGAAGCCCGCACCGCGCTTTTTGGCCTGGACCGGCGCGGTGAAGGGTGAGCGCCTGGAGGAATGGGGCCTCCTGCCCCATGCGCCCGACTGGGCCAGGGGCTTTTCCGCCACCTGGACACCGGGCGAAGAGGGTGCCGCAGCGCGGCTCAAGGCCTTTCTCAAGACGGGTCTTGCCGATTATGCAGATTTGCGGGACCGCCCGGACCGGACCGTCACCTCGGGCCTGTCGCCACATCTCCACTTCGGCGAGATCAGTCCGGCACAGTGCTGGCACGCCGTGCGACGGACACAGCTCGGCGCAGGCGGCAAGCTCGACAAGCCGGCAGAGAAATTCCTCAAGGAAGTTCTGTGGCGGGAATTCTCCTATCACCTGCTGCATCACTGGCCGCATCTGCCCGCCGAACCATTCCGGCCCGAGTTCGCCGACTTCCCGTGGCGTGATGACCCGGCGTCACTCAAGTCCTGGCAGCGCGGGCGGACGGGCTATCCCATCGTCGATGCCGGCATGCGTGAATTGTGGGCCACCGGCATCATGCACAACCGCGTGCGCATGATCGCCGCCTCCTTTCTCATCAAGGACCTGCTCATTCCCTGGCAGGCGGGCGAGCGCTGGTTCTGGGATACGCTGGTCGACGCCGATATCGGCAGCAATTCCGCGAGTTGGCAGTGGGTGGCGGGCTGCGGAGCCGATGCTGCGCCCTACTTCCGCATTTTCAATCCGGTGCTGCAGGGCGAGAAGTTCGACCCCGAGGGCAGCTATGTGCGCAAATGGGTTCCCGAACTTGCCCGCCTTCCCCAGGAATTCATCCACCGGCCATGGGAAGCGCCGCAACTGGTTCTGGCGGAGGCGGGCGTAACGCTGGGCCGCAACTATCCGCACCCGATGGTGGATCACGGCAAGGCGCGCGACCGAGCACTCGCGGCCTTTCAGAAACTCAAGGGGGCAGCATGACAAGACTTCTGGGCATCAGCGGGTCGCTCCGCAAGGCTTCCACCAACACCGGACTGCTGCACACCATTTCAGGCCTTTCACCTGCGCATGTGCAGATGGACATTGCGACGCTGCATGGCATTCCGCTGTTCGACGAAGATGATGAAGCGGCGAACGGAAGGCCCGCAGCCGTTGCCGAACTCGACGCCAGGATCCGTGCCGCCGATGGCATCGTCATCGCCTGTCCGGAATACAACTTCTCGATGACGGGTGTACTGAAGAATGCCAATGACTGGCTCTCACGCGGCGGCTCTCCCTATCGCTGGAAGCGGGTAGGTGTGGTCGGCGCGGGCGGTGGCCAGGTCACAGGCACGGCGCGCGCCCAGTATCATCTGCGCCAGAACCTCCAGGCACTGCAGGCCATCGTCATGCCGCGTCCCGAGGTGTTCATCACCAATAACGAAGTGAAGTTCTCCGCCGACGGCTTTCTGACCGACGACGACACGAGGCGCTATGTCGCGAAATGGCTCGAGGCGTTTCTCGAATGGGTCGAGAAGCGCCCCTGACGGCGCAGGCCTAGACGGCGAGGCTCGAGGCCGCCGTGCGGATGGCGCGGATTTCTGTCGTGTAGTCCTTGGCGCGGAACACTGCCGAACCCGCCACCAGGACATTGGCCCCGGCGCGGGCGACGTCGGCGGCATTGGCAGCGGTGATGCCGCCATCGACCTCGATATCGATATTCCGTCCACGGATCATGTCGCGCAGCTCGGCGATCTTGTCCAGCATCGCTGGAATGAAGGCCTGGCCGCCGAAGCCAGGGTTCACGGTCATGACGAGGATCAAGTCAAGCCGGTCCAGCACATGGCGGAGAACCGAGGCTGGAGTGCCGGGATTGAGGGCCACGCCCGCCTTCTTGCCAAGCGCCCGGATCGCCTGCAGCGAGCGGTCGAGATGCGGGCCTGCCTCGGCGTGGATGGTGATGACATCCGCACCGGCACGCGCGAAGGCCTCGAGATAGGGCTCTGCAGGCGCGATCATCAGATGCACGTCGAAGACCTTCCTAGTAACCGGGCGTATGCCCTCGATCACCGGCAGGCCGAAGGAAATGTTGGGCACGAAATGCCCGTCCATCACATCGATGTGGATCCAGTCTGCACCCGCCGCATCGATGGCGCGCACCTCATCGCCCAGCCGCGCGAAATCAGCGGCCAGGATGGAGGGCGCGACACGGATGGAGCGGGTCATCGTGTGCTCAGCCGATCAGCTTGCCGAAATGCACGGCGGTGTCGCCCATGCGATTCGAGAAGCCCCATTCATTGTCGTACCAGCTCAGAATCTGGACGAAGCTGTCGTCCATCACCTTGGTCTGGTCGAGGTGGAAGACCGAGGAATGCGGATCATGGTTGAAGTCCACCGAGACGTTGGGCTTCGCGGTCACGCCGAGGATGCCCTTCAGTGATCCGTTGGCGGCCTTGATGATCGCCTCGTTCACCTCTTCCTTCGTGGTCTTACACTTGGCGATGAACTTGAGGTCCACGACAGAGACATTGGGGGTGGGAACCCGCATGGCATAGCCGTCGAGCTTACCCTTGAGTTCGGGCAGCACGAGGCCAACGGCCTTCGCGGCACCCGTCGAGGTGGGGATCATGGAGAGCGCTGCCGCGCGCGCCCGGTAGAGATCCTTGTGCATCTGGTCGAGTGAGGGCTGGTCGTTGGTGTAGGAGTGGATCGTGGTCATCATGCCCTTTTCGATGCCGATTGCGTCATTCAGCACCTTGGCGACCGGCGCCAGGCAGTTGGTTGTGCAGGAGGCATTCGAGATCACCATGTGGTCCTTGGTGAGCTTGTCGTGGTTGACGCCATAGACAACGGTGAAGTCAGCGCCATCCGAGGGCGCCGAGACGATGACGCGCTTGGCGCCGGCGGTCAGATGGGCCGCGGCCTTGTCACGGGCCGTGAAGATGCCGGTACATTCCATGGCGATGTCGATGCCGAGATCCTTCCATGGCAGCTGGCTCGGATCCTAGATCGCCGTGACCTTGAACTGGTCCGATCCGATCGAGATCGAATCGCCCTTGACCGTCACCTCGCGCGGAAAGCGGCCATGCACTGAGTCGAACTGCAGCAGATGCGCATTGGTCTCGACGGGGCCCAGATCGTTGACGGCCACGATGTCGATGTCCTGGCGTCCGGATTCATAGATGGCGCGAACGATGTTGCGGCCGATGCGGCCGAAGCCATTGATGGCGACACGGATCTTGGTCATGGCGAGGTCTCCGGAACGTGTGAGGATGGAAATGCAGTCGTCCTTATAGTGATTTCATCACGGGGCGGAAGGGGGAACGGCCATTCCGCTCACCCGGACGGCGGGTAATGCCGGGGAAAGAAGGCCTCCAGCGCCGACATGATGGTTTTTTGGGCATCGCCCGCACTGACCCTGCCCAGGTGCCCGGTGCCACCAGAGGCCAGCGCGAGCCAAAGGCCGTCTCCCAGCGAATCCAGCGCATGCACGACAAGTCCGGGGGCATGGCCATAGGCCCCCTCCGCGCACAGGGCGCGGCACAACTCCTCGATGCGGGCCCGACGCTCGGCGTCATGGGCCGTGCAGATCTGCTCATAGACCGGCCGTCCCTGGGCCTCGCCCCAGAAGGCGATCCATGCAGCCAGTTTCTCCGGGGTGAAGACGTGGGTATCGAAGTCCGCAAGCAGCAGGGTCTTGAGGCGTTCGGCCGGCGCCGCACCCGCCCGGCCGAGGGCGCCCACCCAGTGGCTGCGGTATTCAGCGGCGAGGGCGGTGAGAACTGCAGCGAGCAGTGCGTCCTTGCTGCTGAAATGAAAGATAACGATGCCGGCGGAGAGTCCGGCCTGCCGCGCCACGTCGGCAATCGTGAGAGCCGCATAGCCCTTGCGCGCCAGGACCGCGACGGTGGCGGCGATGAGTTGCCGGCGACGCACCCCGGGCTCGGCCTTGCGCAGCGCCGGTCTGCCGCTGCTCACGCCCAACCCCTGATCCATCCGGCCTGCCCCGCTCCCGTCATGGCCGCGAACCATACTGAATGCGCCGGAGCCGGGAAAGTGCCCCGGTTGACCGCAGTCGGCCAGCCCCCTAAAGCATGGTCCGGGCGGCAGCATGCGCGATCACGAGCTTCGGTACATCCTGAATGACGAGTTGCACGGGCGGCCGGGCCTGCCGGTGATTGCACCGGCGCGCGTCACGCACCTCGCCTTCACGCTCAGGGAGGGTGACGGCGACCCCCTCGCCCAGATCCGGCTGCTCTGTGACGCCCTCGGCGTGAAGCCACCGGCGGATGGCGCCGCCCACCACAGCGCCGAGATTGCCGGTGGACAGATCAAATACGAGCGGCATGGTGAATTCTACCGCGTCAGTGTCGTGTCCGAGGGCGGACCCGATCAGGGCGAGGCCCTGACCCTGCTGCCCATCGGCTGGATCGAGAACCTGCCGGGCGAGCGGCTGGTCGGCATTCATACCCGCGTCATGTCGCGGGACGAGCGCGAGCCCACGACCGAGGATCTCGTGACGCTGTTCGGCCACGAGGACATTGCCGGTGCGCGGGTGAGCTCTGGCCTCGCGACGGTCTGGACCGACTTTCGCATCGGGCCCGACGGATACACCCGGATGCTGGTGCAGGATCATGGCCTGTCGCCACTGCGGCTTGGCCGCGTGGTGCGGCGCATCCACGAGATCGAAACCTATCGCATGATGGCGCTTCTGGCGCTGCCGCTGGCGCGCAAGGTGCAGGGCGAGCTGGCGGGGCTTGAGCGCGCGGTCTCCAAGGTGACGGCGGACATGTTGTCCTCGCGCGAGAGCCAGGAGGATGCGGAGCTGCTGGCCGAACTGAGCCGCATTGCCCGCGACGTCGAGGAAGTGTCGAGCCGCACCAGCTACCGGTTCGCGGCAGCCCGCGCCTATGCCGCGCTCGTTGACAAGCGCATCGCCGAGCTGGGCGAGGAGAAGCTGCAGAGCTTCCAGCGCATCGGCGTGTTTCTCGACCGCCGCTTTTCGCCGGCCATGGCCACCTGCCAGGCCGTCGCCGACCGCATCAGAAGCCTCGCCGAGCGCAGCGAACGCGCCTCCAACCTGCTGCGCACCCGCGTCGACATTGCGCTCGAGGCGCAGAACCAGCAGGTTCTGAAGTCGATGGAGAAGCGCGGCCGCCAGCAGTTGCGGCTGCAGGAAACGGTCGAGGGCCTGTCGGTCGTCGCCATCAGCTATTACATGATCGGCATTCTGGGCAAGCTGATCGACGGGCTTGGCGCTTATATGCAGGCAGACATGAAAATCGTCAGCCTGCTGAGCGTTCCGCTCGTCGTGCTGGCCGTATGGTATGCCGTTCGCCGCCTGCGAAACAGGATCATGCGTTCAGACGACGCCTGAATGCGCTAGACCCGCGTCCACCTGCCGTTCTTTTCCGATGATTTCACGCAGGCCTCGATGAAAGCCATGCCGGCGACGCCGTCGGCAATGCCGGGGAAGGTCACATCCTTGTCGGGCTTCTTGCCTGCACGCCGCGCCTTGATGGCGCGGGCCACCTCGGAATAGACATTGGCGAAGCCTTCGAGATATCCCTCGGGATGACCCGGCGGCACGCGCGTCACCCGTCCGGCCGCGGCATTCGATCCCGCACCGCCACGGGTGATCAGCCGCTTTGGCTCGCCAAAGGGCGTGAACCAGAGATAGTTCGGATCCTCCTGCGTCCATTCTAGTCCGCCCTTGGTGCCGTAAATCCGGATCTTGAGGCCGTTCTCATTGCCGGGCGCCACCTGGCTGGCCCAGATCATGCCCTTGGCCCCGCCCTTGAAGCGCAGCATCACATGTACATTGTCGTCGAGCGCGCGGCCCTTCACAAAGGTGGTGAGATCCGCCGATAGCTCCTCACACGCAAGCCCCGAGACATTGCACAGAAGCTGGAAGGTGTGAGTGCCGATGTCGCCAACACAGCCGCCCGCGCCCGACCGCCTGGGATCGGTGCGCCACGCCGCCTGCTTCTGCCCGGTCTTCTCCAGCGCCGTGGTGAGCCAGTCCTGCGGGTATTCGCCCTGGAGCACACGGATCTCGCCGAGATCGCCCGCGGCAATCATCGCCCGCGCCTGACGGATCATCGGATAGCCGGAATAATTGTGTGTGAGCGCGAAGATCACCCCCGGCCTTTTTGCCAGCAGCTTTTCGAGCGCCTTTGCCTCCTTGAGGTTGAGAGCGAGCGGCTTGTCGCAGATCACATGGATGCCGGCCTCGATGAAGGCCATGGCGGCCGGCACATGCATGTGATTGGGCGTCACGATCGACACCGCCTCGATGCCGTCAGGCCGCTTCGCCTCGGCGCGCGCCATCTCGCGGAAATCGGCATAGACCCGGTCGGGCGAAAGGCCGAGCTCGGCGCCCGAGGCCCGCGCCTTCGCCGCATCGGCCGACAGCGCGCCCGCCACCAGCTCGTACTGATCGTCCATGCGCGCGGCGAGGCGGTGCACGGCGCCGATGAAGGCCCCCTGCCCGCCGCCCACCATGCCGAGCCTGATGCGGCCCGTATTGGCATCGCTCCGTCCCGAAACCATGTGCTCTGTCTCCGTAGAGGCTGTTACTTGATGCCGAGGATCCGGCGGATCTTGGCCTTGTCGGCAGAACCCGCGACGAAATCATCAAAGCTCTTCTCGGTCGTCTTGATGATGTTGGCCGCGATGAAGGGTGCGCCCTCGATGGCCCCCTGCACGGAGTCCTTGATGCAGCACTCCCACTCGAGCACCGCCCAGCTGTCATAGTTGTAGCCGGCAAGCTTCGAGAACACGGCCCCGAAATCGACCTGGCCGTCACCGAGGGAGCGGAAGCGGCCCGCGCGCTTGAGCCAGGGCTGGAAGCCGGAATAGACGCCCTGCTTGCCCGACGGGTTGAACTCCGCATCCTTCACGTGGAAGGCGCAGATGCGCTCGTGATAGATGTCGATGAAGTCGAGATAGTCGAGCTGCTGCAGCACGAAATGCGAGGGATCGTAGTTGATCATGCAGCGCGGATGATTGTCGAGCCGCTCGAGGAACATCTCGAAGGTGGCCCCGTCCATCACGTCCTCGCCGGGGTGCAGTTCGAAGCCGCAGTCAACGCCATTCTCCTCGAACACGTCGAGCAGCGGCTTCCAGCGCCGTGCCAGCTCGTCGAAGCCCTCCTCGATCAGGCCCGGCGGGCGCGGCGGCCAGCCATAGAGGAACGGCCAGCACAAGGCGCCGGGGAACGAGACATGCGCGCCGAGGCCAAGATTGCGCGACGCCTTGGCGGCGTACTTCACCTGCTGCACCGCCCATTTCTGACGCTCCTTCGGCTTGCCGTGGAATTCCGGCGGAGCGAAGGCGTCGAAGGCCTCGTCATAGGCGGGATGCACTGCGACCAGCTGGCCCTGGAGATGGGTGGACAGCTCGGTGATCTCGACGCCATTGGCATTGGCAACACCCTTGATCTCGTCGCAATAGGCCTTGGACGTGGCAGCCTTCTTGAGATCGAACAGCCGGCCATCCCAGCTCGGAATCTGGACACCCTTGTAACCCAGCGACGCTGCCCATTTGGTGATCGCGTTCCAGGAATTGAACGGCGCCTTGTCACCCGCGAATTGCGCCAGGAATATCGCTGGTCCCTTGATGTTTGCCGGCATTGGTGTCCTCCCGTATGTCGAATGTTCAGAGATAGGTGTTGACGAGGCTTTCGATCCACTCCTGGCGGCCCGAGCGCGGTTGCGGCTCGAGGCCCTGCGCGAGAACCCGGGCAGCGATCTGATCGAGCGTCTCCCTGCCCTCGAGCATGGCGCGGTTCCGCGGTTCTTTCCACTTGGCATAGCGCTCCGCCACGATGGCGCCGAGCTTGCCGTCCTCGATGATCTTCGCGGCGCTCAGGAGCCCCCGCGCGCAGGCGTCCATCGAGCCGACATGGGCATGGAGAATGTCATCGGGATCGATCGACTGACGCCTGATCTTGGCATCGAAATTGAGCCCGCCGGTGGTGAAGCCGCCGGCCTTGAGGATTTCCAGGAAGGCAAGCGTCATTTCCGGCACATTCATGGCGAACTGGTCAGTGTCCCAGCCGCTCTGATAATCCCCGCGGTTGATGTCGATGCCGCCGAAGACGCCAAGGGCCGCGGCGAGCGCAATCTCATGCTCGAAGCTGTGCCCCGCCAGGATGGCGTGGTTCTGCTCGATATTGAGCTTGACGTCATCCTTCAGTCCGAGAGCCGAAATGGTGGCATAGACCGTGGCCACGTCATAGTCATACTGGTGCTTGGTGGGTTCCTGCGGCTTGGGCTCGATGAGGATGGGGCCCTTGAAGCCGATCTTGTGCTTGTATTCGACGGCAAGCGAGAGAAAGCGTTTGGCCTGCTCCAGCTCCTGGCCGATATTGGTGTTGAGCAGCGTCTCGTAACCCTCGCGGCCGCCCCACATGACGTAATTGGCGCCGCCCAGATCCTTGGTGATGTCCATGCAATGCTTCACCTGCGCGGCGCAATATGCGAACACGTCGGGATCGGGATTGGTGGCCGCACCCGCCATGAACCGACGGTTGGAGAACATGTTGGCCGTGCCCCACAGGAGCTTCTTGTTCTTGGCCGCCATCTTCTTCTCGAAGATACGGGCGATCTCGGTCACATTGGCGTTGAATTCCTTCAGTGACTTGCCCTCGGGCGCAATGTCGAGGTCATGGAAGCAGAAGAAGTCGATGTCGAGAAGCTCGAGCGTTTCGAACATCAGATCGGCCTTGATCCGCGCTGCCGCCATTTCATCGGCCATGTGGTGCCACGGGCGCTGCAGAGTGTCGCCACCAAAGGGATCGGTGCCGGGCCAGCACAGCGTGTGCCAATAGGCGACCGCGAAGCGCAACTGCTCACGCATCGGCTTGCCAAGCACGATCTGATCGGGGTTGTACCACCGGAATGCAAGGTCCTCGGTGCTGGCAGGGCCCTTGTAGCGGATCGGCTCGCGACGGGAATAGAAAGACGGCATCAGCGATAGATCTCCTTGATCGCGGGATAGATTTTGGCGTAGCGGCGGTAATGCTCCTCATAGGCCTCGCGGGCCCGCGCTTCCGGCTTGATGGTGCGCGCGGTTCTGGGCGCGGTCAGCACCTTGCGGAAATCGGCCCCTGTTGCCGCGATGAGGCCCAGCCGTGCCGCGCCGAAGGCGCCACCGACATCGCCCGCCGCCGGCAGGTCCACCGGCACGCCGAGCACCGTGGCTATGATCTTGAGCCACAGTTCGGACTTGGAGCCGCCGCCCACCGCCGTCACACGCTTCACCTCGGTGCCGGCATCCTTCAGGGCCTCGAGCGAGTCGCGGAACGCAAAGGCCACGGCGTCGAGCGCGGCATGCGTCAGTGTCTTGTGGTCGCTCTCATGGCCCAGCCCCATGATGAGACCGCGTACCTGCGCATCGCCAACCGGGGTGCGCTCACCCGAAAGATAGGGCAGGAACAGGGCGGGCGACGGTCCGCTCAGCGTCTTGCCCAGCGCAGCCGTGAGCTTGGGCGCGGGTGAACCGAGGACGCCGGCCAGCCATTCGAGGCTCGCCGCCGCCGAGAGGATCACACCCATCTGATGCCAGGTGCCGGGCACCGCATGGCAGAAGGCGTGCACCATGCGCCCGGCATTGGGTCGGAACGTGTCGTTGGACACGAACATCACGCCCGAGGTGCCGATCGAGACCAGCGCCGCATTGTCGGTCACCGCACCGATACCGCAGGCCGCGGACGCATTGTCGCCGCCGCCGCCCGCCACCACGGGACGCTTCGGCATGCCCCACGTCTTGGCAACCTGCGCGGAGAGGCGGCCGGTGGCTTCTATCCCCTCATAGAGTTTCGGCATCTGGTCGATGGACATGTCGGTGGCGGCAAGCAGCAGCGGCGACCACTGACGCCTGGCGATGTCGAGCCAGAATGTACCGGAGGAGTCGGACATGTCGGAGGCATAATCACCCGTCATGCGGAAGCGGATGTAGTCCTTGGGCAGCAGCACCTTGGCGACCTTGGCAAAGGTCCTGGGCTCGTGCTTCTTCACCCACACCAGCTTGGGCGCCGTATAGCCCGCCAGCGGAATGTTGCCAGCCAGCGGCACAGCCCTGGGCTCGCGGTTCATGATGTCGTCGCATTCGCGGAACGAGCGCGCGTCGTTCCACAGGATGCAGGGACGCAGCACCTTGCCATCCTTGTCCAGGAGTGTCGCGCCATGCTGCTGGCCGGACAGGCCGATGCCTTCGACGGCGGCCACCGCCTTGGGCTTCATCCTTCCGAGGGCCTTGACCACCGTGTTGCAGGCCTTCCACCAGTCTTCCGGATTCTGCTCCGACCAGCCGGAATGGGGGCGCGAGACCTTCAGGGGCGCACTCGCCGTGGCGAGGATCTTCTGGTTGGCGTCGATCAGCACGCCCTTGACCGAGGAGGTTCCGAAATCCAGACCGAGATACATGCGCTCCCTCCGGGAATTAGCCACGTTGACGGACATCAAAGCCCGGACGCGATTTCCCGTCAATCGACGGCTTTCACCGAGCCCTGACGGTGGTCGCCGGAATAGACCTTGAACCGTCCGATCTTGCGCTCGGCGGCATAGCGCCGGAGCATGGAGCGGGTCGCCTCGTCGGGAAGCTTCTCCCAGGGGAGGTCCTCGAAATCGGCCAGAACCGTGCGCCCGCGCGCATGAAGGAGCGCCTCTCCGCGATAATAGATGTATTGTTCCCGGCTTTCCGGGTTTTCGAACACGGCAAAGAGAAAGCCCAGCGTGGCGTCCATGCCCTCGCGCCGCAGCAGATCATCGAGCTGCGAGGCGCTGCCGTTGGGACCGGTGCGGCCCACTTCCGGCAGCACGAGCCCGCCGGGCCGGGCCGGATCGGGCAGAAGCACGAGGCGGCTGTCGCTTTCGAGGATGGCCCCCACCACGGTGCGGCTTGCCGAAGACGCCGCGTTCACGGCCGCCTGTTCCAGTCCCAGCGTGATGTAATGGCCACGCGCATAGCCCAGCGGATTGGCATCCGAATAGGAAAAGGCCTCGACATGGCCCATCAGGATGATGTGATCGCCCGCATCGATGACCTGATGGCGCGCGCAGTCGAACCAGGCGGCCGAGCCCTCGATCAGCGGATTGCCGAAGGGCCCGGATCGCCAGCGCGCTACCTCGAACTTGTCCGGCCGCTTGGAGGCGAACAGCACGGAGGTATCCTTCTGGGCTTCCGACAGGATATTGACGGCAAAGCCCTGCGCCCGCGCGAAGACATCGACGCTCGCCGCGGTCTTGCCGATGCAGATCAGCAGCAGCGGCGGCTCGAGCGAGACGGACGTGAAGCTGTTGGCGGTGAAACCACGCGGCTGGCCGTCCGTTCCGGCGGTGGTGACGATCGTCACGCCGGTCATGAAGCTTCCGAAGGCGGTGCGGAGTTCGCGGTTGTCGAAGCGGCTCAGGCGTCCGCCGAGGAAGGCGGCCAGCGCCGCGTCATCGCCATGCGCGATGGCCCGTGAAGGACAGCGGAGAGTGAGAGCCACCCCATCCGGCATCACAGCCTCGATCAGCGCAACGCGGCGTACCCGGTGCGGATGCAATTCCGCCAGAGCCAGCGCGATGCGCGCACCCTCGCCATGCGCAACCAGATTGACGGCGGAGAGGTCGAGGTCGTCCAGCAGACGCCGCATCTGCCCCACGGCGTCCGCCTCCGTCACATCGGGCGCCACCACACGGTGGCTGACCGCGAAGGCCTCGAGCTGCGGCGTCCAGAATGACGCCTGTCCGCCCGCGCCGTGGATGAAGAGAATTGCCTCGCCCGCTCCCGCCTCGATGAAGCGGGTGCCGCCGGACATGCGATGCGGGTGAACGGATGGCGGCACGGTGTCGCGCGGTCCTCAGGCCCCGGCCTTCCCTGCGGCGCGGCGCGCCAGCAGGTTGGTCAGCCAGTCCGGATCCATCTGCGGCACGGACGAGAGCAGAAGCTCCGTATAGGCCGGATGCGGCGGGTTCAGCACCTGGGACTTCGGCCCCTGCTGCACCACCTTGCCCTGATGCATGACCACGATCTCGTCGGCAATCGCACGCACCGTGGCAATGTCATGAGTGATGAAGAGATAGGAGACGTTGGTATCCTTCTGCAGCCGCATGAGCAGGGTGAGGATTTCTTCCTGTACGATCTGGTCGAGCGCGGAGGTGACCTCATCGCAGATGATGATGTCGGGCTCGGCGGCAAGCGCGCGGGCGATCGAGATGCGCTGCTTCTGGCCGCCCGAAAGCTCGGTTGGCAGCCGGTCGATGTAGCTCTCGTCCATCTCGATCGAATCGAGAAGTTCAGCCACCCGCCGGTCACGCGCGGCACCCTGGACACCCTGATAGAATTCGAGCGGCCTGCCGATGATGTCGCGGATCGTCTGGCGGGGATTGAGCGAGGTATCCGCCGACTGGTAGATCATCTGGATGCGGCGCAGCGTGTCCTTGTCGCGCTCGTTGAGCGCCCGCGACAACGGCTTGCCGTTGAACAGGATCTCGCCCCGGGACGGCGGCAGAATCCCGGTGATGACCCGCGCCAGCGTGGATTTGCCAGAGCCCGACTCGCCCACCACGGCAACCGTGCGACCGCGCGGCAGGCCAACGGTGACATTGTCGAGAACCTTCACCACGCCGGAATAGCTGGCATCGACGTTGCGCACGCTGAGCACGATGTCATCGCTCACCGATTCAGGCTTGGCGAGCTTGCGCACCGCCCAGAGGGTCTTGGTGTAATCCTCCCTGGGCTCGCTCAGCATGACGCGGGTCGGCGCTTCCTCGACCTCGCGGCCATGGCGCAGCACCATGATGCGGTCGGCCATCTGCGCCACGACGGCAAGGTCATGGGTGATGTAGATGGCTGCCGTATGGAACTGCTCGACGATGTCGCGCATGGCGGCCAGAACCTCGACCTGAGTGGTGACGTCGAGGGCTGTCGTGGGTTCGTCGAAGATGATGAGGTCGGGACGGCAGGACATCGCCATCGCCGTCATGGCGCGCTGCAACTGCCCGCCCGACACCTGGTGCGGATAGCGCTCGCCGATATGCGCCGGTTCGGGAAGCTGCAGGCGACGATAGAGGTCGACGGCATCCGCAACCGCCTTGCCGCGATCCATGACGCCGCGACGCACGGCGGTTTCCACCGTCTGGTCGATGATCTTGTGCGCCGGGTTGAAGGCGGCCGCCGCACTCTGGGCCACATAGGCGATGCGCGAGCCCCACAGCGTGCGCTTGTCCTCCTCGCCCGCGGCGCGCAGGTCGATGCCGTCGAACAGGATGCTGCCATCGATGATCCGGCAGCCCGGGCGCGCAAAGCCCATGGCCGCCAGGCCAATCGTCGATTTGCCCGCACCCGACTCGCCGATGAGGCCCAGCACCTCACCCCGCTTCAGGCTGAGGTCCACGCCCTTGACAATGGGGTGCCAGACGCCATCCGAGTTGCCCTCGATCCTTAGGCCGCGGATTTCAAGAAGGGTCTCGCCCCGGACGCGCTGCTTTTCAGACTTCATCGCGCAGTCCGCTGGTCTTGTGGAGGAACCAGTCCACCACGAAGTTGATCGCCACTGTCAGGATCGCGATGGCGAGGGCCGGATAGAAGGGCGCGGGAATCCACGGGAAGGTCCGCACCGGGAAGGTGATCAGTGTCTTGCTCTCGGCCACCATGGAGCCCCAGTCGGCGGTCGGCGGCTGGATGCCGACGCCGAGAAAGGAGAGCGATGCGATGGTGAGGAAGACGAAGCAGAAACGAAGGCCGAACTCGGTGATGAGGGGCGGCAGGATGTTGGGCAGTACTTCCTTGAAGATGATCCAGCCCATGCCCTCGCCACGGAGCTTGGCGGCCTCGACGTAATCCATCACCACGACATCGAGCGCGGTGGCGCGCGCCAGGCGGAATACGCGGGTCGAGTCCAGCAGCGCCAGGATGAGGATGAGGTTCACGATGCTCTTGCCGAAGACCGCGAGCAGCATCAGCGCGAAGATCAGCACGGGAATGGCGAGGAAAGCATCGACCACGCGCGAGATGCCCTGATCGAGCCAGCCGCGCTTCAGCGCGGTGAGAACGCCCAGCGTGCCGCCCACCGCGAATGAAAGCAGCGTCGTGAGGAAGGCGATGCCGATGGTGTTGCGCGCGCCATAGATGAGGCGCGAGAACAGGTCGCGGCCGATCTGGTCGGTGCCGAACCAGAACTCGGGGCCCGGCGGCTGATAGGCCTTGCCGACGATTTCCGCCTCGCCATAGGGCGCGATCCAGGGCGCGAAGACTGCCGCGATCACATAGAGGAGAATGACGATCATGCCGAACCATGCGCTGAACGGCGCCGACGAGAGCGTTCGCCGGGTGCTCTCCCAGAGGCTCCGGCGCGCGCGCACCTGTCGCAATTGTGGGGATTGAGCGGTCATTTGGGGTGCAGCAGCCTGGGATTGGTGACGATCGAGATGATGTCAGCCAGGAGATTGAGGAAGATGTAGGTGGCCGCGAAGATCAGCGCGCAGGCCTGGACCACGGGCATGTCACGGCTCGAGACCGAGTCGACCATCAATTGCCCGATGCCCGGATAGACATAGACGACCTCCACCACGACCACGCCCACCACCAGATAGGCGAGGTTGAAGGCGATGACGGTGGCGATTGGCGCCCAGGCGTTGGGCAACGCATGCTTGATGATCGCCTCGCGGCGCGGCACGCCCTTGAGCTGGGCCATTTCCATGTAGGGGCTGGCCAGCAGGTTGATGAGCGCCGCCCTGGTCATCCGCATCATGTGTGCCACGATGACCAGCATCAGGGTGATGGCAGGCAGCGCCGCGCGGTAGATGTGTTCGATGAAATCCGTCGTGTCGGACACGGTGGAGAGCGAATAGAACCACTTGTTCCGGATCGCGAAGAAGAACATCAGCAGATAGGCGATGAAGAACTCCGGCGTGGCGATGGTTGTGAGCGTCACCGAATTGACGATCCGGTCATACCAGCTGTTGCGGTAGAGCGCCGCCAGGATACCGAGGATGAGCGACAGCGGCACCGCGACGATGGCCGTCATGATGGCGAGGAAGAAGGTGTTGTAGAGCCGGGGCGCGATCAGGTCGGTGACGCTGCGCTTGATCGAGCCGCCGAGGCCGGCATAGGAGTACCCGAAGTCGCCGCGGAAGATGTTGCCGATCCATTCGACGTAACGCACCGTCGCTGGCCGGTCGAGGCCGATCTCACGGTTGAAGGCGGCGACCGTCTCGGGCGTGGCCCCCTGGCCGAGGATGGCTTCGGCGAAGCCGCCGGGCAGCATCTCGAGCGACGCAAAGATCACCACCGACACCACGAACAGCGTCAGCACGCCAAGACCCAAGCGCTGCAGGACGGTTCTCAGAACCGGATGCATGCGTCCCCCCGTCGGCCTCTCCGCGGGCCCTTCACGTCAATAGCCGCTGACCACATTGCCTTGCCACAGGAAAATGCCGGGGACCGGCGCGCTGACGCGCAACCCGGCCCCCGGCGCCAATTCGTAACGGCTCAGATCACGAGGTGAACCACCAGCGCTCGGCGATCCGCATGCCGTCGAGCTGCCAGTTGGCCGCCACCTTGTTGTGACCCAGGTTCTTGGCATGGGCCTCGACATAGGAGTTGAACAGGATGTTCACCAGGCCGCCGTCATCATGCAGGATCTGCTGCATCTCGGCATACATGGCAGCACGCTTGGCCTCGTCCGTCTCCGAGCGCGCGGCGACCAGCAGCTCGTTGAAGCGCGGGTTCTTCCAGAACGTGTCGTTCCAGGCAGCATCCGCCGCATAGGCCGTGGTCATCATCCAGTCGACCGTCGGGCGTCCGCTCCAGTAGGAGGCAACGAAGGGCTTCTTGAGCCAGACATTGTCCCAGTAGCCGTCATCGGGCTCGCGGATCACGTTGATGTCGATGTTGCAGGCCTTGGCGTGCTCCTTCCAGAGCAGCGCCGAGTCGACGGCGCCCGAGAAGGCGGCATCGGCGACAGACAGATCGAACGTGAGGCTGTCGAGGCCCGCCTTCTTGAGATGCTCCTTCGCCTTGTCCGGATTGTAGCTGTGTCGCGGCTGCGGATCGACCGCGAACTTCACCGTCGGCGCGATCGGGTTGTCGTTGCCGACCGTGCCATGGCCGAGGAATACCTTCTCAAGCACGTCATCCCGGTTGATGGAATACTTGATGGCGAGCCGGACGTTGACATCGTCAAAGGGCTTCTGCGTCACGTTCATCACGTAGATGTAGTGGCCATAGCCGGTGATTTCCTGGACCGTGATGTCAGGGTTGGACTTCAGCATGTCGAGGGTCTTGAGATCGCAGCGGTCCATGTAGTGGATCTCACCGGACATCAGCGCGTTGGTGCGCGCGGCCACGTCCTTGATCGAATAGAATTCGACCGCGTCGAACCAGCCTCTGTCGGCCTTGTAGTAGTTGGGGTTCTTGGAGAAGCTGGCCTTCACGCCGGGCTCGAACTTGTCGAGCTTGTAGGCGCCGGTGCGGTTGCCCGACTCCCAGTCCACCGAGCCGTCGTCCTTCTTCGGCATGATCGGCATGTGATAGTCGGAGACGGTGTAGGGGAAGTCGGCGTTGCCGCCGGTGAGTTCGAACACGACCGTGTCGCCATCGGCCTTGAGGGTGACGATCTCCTTGAGCAGCGACTTGGCGGCCGACTTCGAGTCCTCGCCGCGGTGATGCTGGAGCGAGGCCACCACGTCATCGGCGGTCACTGCGCGGCCGTCGTGGAAGGTGACGCCCTTGCGCAGCTTGAACACCCATTTCTTGGCGCCGTCCGAGGCCTCGAAGCTCTCGGCAATGTCGCCCACCACGTTGCCGTCGGCGTCGATCTCGGTGAGGCTGTTGGAGAGCGTGCCCCACAGCGCGGTGCCGGTGAACTGGTCGGGATAGGTGCCCGGATCCATCGAGTCGGTCGTGGCGCCATGGCCGACGCCGATCTTCAGCGTGCCGCCCTTCTTGGGCTCGTCGGCATAGGCCTTGGTGAACATGCTGTTGGCGGCGGCAAGGCTCACGCCGGAGGCCAGCGCCAGCTGGGTGAATTCGCGCCGCGTGATGCGGCCGCGCACGGCCTGCCTGAGCGCCGCGTCCAGCTTGTTCTGCGTATCGTTCATCCGTTTTCTCCCTGATGCCGGCGGTGCCGGCCCTGTTGTGTCTTTAGGCTGGCGGGACGGCAGCCGCCCCGTCCCTTCTCGGCGTGCCCCGAATAAAATTCGCGGCCCCGGCGGACACTCTCGCCAGCCAAGGCGACGTTCCCATGAGAAAAGGGCTCCGTCAATGCTTGACGGAGCCCCCTATCACAAAATTTCCTAATGGATTGGCGCGATTACGCCATCCACCAGCGCTCATACATGAAGCCGCCGTCGTGGTCGAAGTCCGAGTTGTAGGCGTCGTGGCCGATCTTGGTCGACAGCGCACCCACATAGTTGTTGAACATCAGGACCACCTGGCCGCCGTCGTCATGGACGAGCTGCTGGCACTCGGCATACATCGCCTGGCGCTTGGCCTCATCGGTCTCGGCGCGCGCGGCGACGAGCAGTTCGTTGAAGCGCGGGTTCTTCCAGCGCGTGTCGTTCCAGGCGGCATCGGCCGCCAGCGAGATCGACAGGAAGGCATCGGCCGTCGGACGGCCGCCCCAATAGCACAGCGACCACGGCTTCTTGAGCCAGACATTGTCCCAGTAGCCGTCATTGGGCTCGCGCACCACGTTGATCTCGATGCCGGCGGCCTTGGCGTGATCGGCCATCAACACAGCGGCATCGACACCACCCGGGAAGGCGGCATCCGAAGCCGAGAGATCGACCTTGAGATTTTCCATGCCGGCCTTCTTGAGCAGCGACTTGGCCTTCTCCGGATCATAGGAATAGACCGGCTCGGCCTGGATCGCGTACTTGATCGCAGGCGAGAGCGGATTGTCGTTGCCCGGCGAACCGTAGCCGTAGAGCACCTTGTCAACGAGATCCTGGCGGTTGATCGCCCACTTGAGCGCCTGGCGCACCTCGACCTTGTCAAACGGCGCGGTGTCGCAGTGCATCGGCGCGGTGTAATGCGCGAAGCCCGAGACGTTGTAGAGCTCCGTGTCCGGTGCGTTCTTCAGCATGTCGATGGTCTTCAGGTCGGCGCGGTCGATGAAGTGCACTTCGCCCGACAGATAGGCATTGGTGCGGGCCGCGACGTCGATGATCGAGAGCACCTCGATGCCATCGAACCAGGTCTTGCCGAAATAGTTCGGGTTGCGCTCGGCCACCAGCTTCACACCCGGCTCAAGAGACTTGAGCACATAGGGACCGGCGCCGATGCCCTTGTCCCACTGGATCTTGCCGCCCTCTGAGGGGTACATGGCAAGGTGATAGTCGGAGAGCAGATAGGGGAAGTCGGCATTGCCGCCGTTGAGCTCGAAGACCACCGTGTCGGGGCCGTCGGCCTTGACGCTCTTCACGCCCGAGAGCACGCCCTTGGCCGGCGACTTCGAGTCGGGCCCGATGTGATAGTTGATGGTGGCGACCACGTCGTCAGCCGTCAGCGTCTTGCCGTTGTGGAAGGTGATGCCCTTGCGCAGCTTGATCACCCACTTCGTGGCACCATCGGCGGGCTCGAAGCTCTCGGCGACATGCGGCACGACTTCGTTCTTCTGGTTGATCTGCACGAGCGGCGCGCCCATGACCGACTTGCCCCAGGCAAAGGTGAAGCCGTTGGACCAGGTGGCGGGATCGAGCGAGTCGGTCGTCTGGCCATGGCCGACGGCCGCCTTGAACACGCCGCCCTGCTTGGGCTCGGCGCGCGCCGCGCTGGCGAACAGCATGCTGGCCGCCGACAGCGTCATGCCCGACGCCATCGCGAACTGCATGAAGTCGCGGCGCGACAGCTTGCCCAGGCCTACGGCCTTCTGGGCGGCTTTCATCTTCATTTCGAATTCGGTCATTCGTCTCTCTCCTTCAGTGACCGTTCAAACCGTAACGGAAAAACACCGGAGACCCTTTGCAGGACCAGCCCGGGGAGGGTGGTCCGTGATGCTCCGCCGCTTTCGTCTCTTCTTCTTTCCTTTCAGGGCGTTGCGCCCGGACTGGCCGTGAAACTGTCACGGCGATCGTGGTCCGTCAACGACAGTCGCACAAGGGGGTGGTGAATGCCACTAACGATTTGGACAGGTTGGGAGATAAGTTAAGGGCCAGGAACCGGAGGCTTGCCTTTCACGCCGACAGGTCGTCCGGCCTGAGGCGGTAGACGGTGGAACAGAATTCGCAGGTGACGCCGATTTCGCCATCGGCCACCATGTCGGCCTGATCTTCGGCAGGAAAACGCTTTAACATCAATCGGATGGATTCCTGTGAGCAGCCGCAGTAGCGGGCCAGCGGCAGTGGCGGATAGGCGGTCACCCCATCCTCGTGGAACAGGCGGTAGAGCAGCCGATCGGCTGAGAGCTGCGGATCCAGCAGCTCGTGGTCCTCGACCGTGTCGAGCAGCAGCCGGGCCTTGACCCAGTCGTCATGTTCGGCTGGCGGCGCATCGGCGCCTTCGGGCGCGTCACCAGAATGGCTGGGCAGCGGGCTCGATCCGCCCTCGCGCGGCAGGTGCTGCACCATGATGGCGCCCGACCGCCAGGCCTCGGCCCGGCTTCCGCGGGCCAGCAGCGGTCCCGCCGCCAGCCGGATGCGCGTGGGGATCTGCTCAGACTTCGCGAAGTATTCATGGGCGGCGGCGGTCAGGTCACTGGCCTGCAGCGGCACGATGCCCTGATAGCGTTCCATGTCCGGACCCTGATCCACGGTCATCGCGAGATAGCCATTGCCCAGCAGCGCCGCCTGGCTGACTGTTTCCAGAGAGGCGACGCGGGCAGCGTCAAAGCGGGCATAGCCCCGGATGCGGCCGGGCGACACATAGTCGGCCACGATCATGTCGACCGGACCGTCGGTCTTGGTCTGCAGGATGAACTTGCCGTCGAACTTCAGCATCGCCCCCAGCATCGCGGCCAGCGCCACGGCCTCGGCGAGAAGGGCCGAGACTGGCGGCGGATAGGCATGCCGGTGCACGATGTCGTCGACCGCCGCGCCCAGGCGAACCAGCCTCCCGCGCACCCCGAGCGGCTTGACCTCGAAGGGCAGGACGATGTCATCGCCCGGCAGGTCGGCGGTCTCGGCCATCACGCCCCCAGACAATGCAGCAGGATGCTCTTCTGGATGTGCAGCCTGTTCTCGGCCTCGTCAAAGACCAGCGAACTGGCGGAGTCCATCACCTCGTCCGTCACTTCCTCGCCGCGATGGGCGGGCAGGCAGTGCATGAAGCGGGCATCGGGCTTGGCGTGGCGCATCAGCCGCGCATTCACCTGATAGGGCTGCAGCAGATTGTGGCGGCTGGCGGCATCGGTGTCATGCATGGACACCCAGGCATCGGTGATCACGCAATCGGCCCCGCGCACCGCCTCCTCGGGCGAGGTCGTGAGGCGCACATCGGCACCCCGCGCCCGGGCCCAGTCCATGACGCCCGGCGCCGGAGCCAGCTCGGCAGGCGCGGCAATGCGAAGCCGGCCACCCAGCATGCCGACCGCCTGTATCCACGAGGCCGCGACATTGTTGCCGTCGCCGACCCAGCTCACCGTCAGGTCCTTGAGCGGGCCCGCGTGTTCCTCGAGCGTCATCACGTCGGCCATGACCTGGCAGGGATGGGTGAGATCGGTGAGGCCGTTGATCACCGGCACACTGGCCGCCGCCGCGAGTTCCGTGAGATTGGAATGACGGGCGGCGCGGATCATGATGGCGTCGACATAGCGCGACAGCACGCGGGCGGTATCGGCAATGGTTTCGCCGCGGCCCAGCTGCATGTCATTGGCGGTCAGCACCAGCGTCTCGCCGCCCAGCTGCCGCATGCCGACCTCGAAGGACACGCGGGTGCGCGTCGAGGGCCGCTCGAAGATCAGCGCCAGCATACGGCCCTTGAGCGGCTCGCCCGCCTCGCGCAGACCCTTGGGCAGGCCCTTGCGGCGGTCCTTCATGGCGCGGGCCGAGGACAGGATGGAGCTGAGCGTCGCTGTGTCGAGATCGGCGATGTCGAGAAAATGTTTGGGGCTGGACATGACGGACGATCCTCAGGCGGCTGGCTTGGCTTCGAGCGCGCGGCAGGCGCGGTCGAGCTTGTCCACGGCCTCGGCGATGTCGGCATCGGTCAGGATCAGCGGCGGCAGAAGCCGCACGACATTGTCGCCCGCGCCGATGACGAGGAGATGCTGGTCGAGGGCTGCCTGCTGCAGCGCCGTGTTCGGCACCTTGCACTTGAGGCCCATCATCAGGCCTTCACCGCGCACTTCTTCGATGATGGAGGGATGCTGATCCTTGAGGCCGGCGAGCTTCTGCTTCAGGCTGAGCGCACGCTGCAGCACGCCCTCGAGGAAACCTGCCGCGAGGATGACATCGAGCACGGCATTGGCCACGGCCGTTCCCAGCGGATTGCCGCCGAAGGTGGAACCATGCGTGCCGGCGGTCATGCCCACGGCGGCCTTCTCGGTTGCAAGGCAGGCGCCGATCGGAAAGCCGCCGCCGATGCCCTTGGCAATCGCCATGATGTCTGGCGCAGCCCCCGCCCATTCATGCGCGAAGAGCTTGCCAGTGCGGCCGATGCCGCACTGCACCTCGTCATACATCAGCAACAGCCCATGCGCATCGCAAAGCGCGCGCAGGCCGCGCAGACACTGCGGCGGCACCGGGCGGATACCACCCTCGCCCTGCACGGGCTCGATCAGGATGCCTGCGGTGGCCGGCCCAATTGCCGCCTTCAGCGCCTCATGGTCACCGAAGGGCACCTGGTCGAAGCCGTCGACCTTGGGGCCGAAGCCCTCGAGATACTTCGCCTGCCCGCCTGCCGCGATGGTGGCGAGGGTCCGGCCATGGAAAGCGCCCTCGAAGGTGATGAGCCGGTACTTCTCGGGATGCCCGATGGCGGACTGGTACTTGCGCGCCATCTTGATCGCGCATTCGAGTGCCTCGGCGCCGGAATTGGTGAAGAACACGGTGTCGGCGAAACTCGCGTCGATGAGGCGCTGCGCGAGCTTCTCCTGGCCCGGCATCTGATACAGGTTCGAGGTGTGCCAGATCCTGGCCGCCTGCTCGGTCAACGCAGCAACGAGATGGGGATGACAGTGGCCGCAGCTGGTCACCGCGACGCCCGCACCGAAATCGAGGTAGCTTTCGCCCGCGGCGGTGTAGACGCGCATGCCCTCGCCCCGTTCAAAGGCAACCTTTACCCTGGCATAGGTGGGGAGAACCGGAGACATCATGGCGCGATCCTGGAGGCTGAAATGAAAAAGCGCCCGCCGGTCGTGGAGGGCGCCTCAAGCACTCATTACTTATAAGACTGCACTGCCCTGGGGTCAATCGCAGCCGCGCGGCGACCGTCCAGCCCGATGATTCACGACATTGATTCACGCTTGTCCACACTGAGTCAAAACAGCGCATGGACCCCCGATTCCGCCTGCTGGTAAGGTTTGGTTAACCAGACGTCAGAGCGGGAAACTGGGGAAAACGATCCCGATTCTGGCCTGGAAGGTTGCGGGCGAGTCACTGCGTATTGTAGGGTCGCCCCGATCAGCTACGAGATGTAGCGTCCAACAGTCAGTTTGGTGTTGCAATGCGCCGGGGCGGATCGTTGTCCCGCGAGACATGAGGGATTCCGTTGAGCGGCGGGCAGGAAATCAATCTAGGAGGGGCAAAATTGTCCTGGACAGATGAACGGGTGGAGCTTCTCAAGAAACTCTGGACGGAGGGTCTGAGCGCCAGCCAGATCGCCGGACGGCTTGGCGCGGGGGTGACCCGGAATGCAGTGATCGGCAAGGTCCACCGCCTCAACCTTTCCGGCCGGGCGCAACCACAGCGCAATGCCCAGCCGCGCGCCCCGCGCAAACCGCGGGAACCGAGCCTCGCCGCACGCGCCGGCGGCGCACTCCCAAGCCTCGCCACTGCCGGCAGCAACGCCCTCAAGCCGATGATGCGCGCCGCCATGCAGCCCCGGCCACAGGCTTTGCCCGAGCCGCAGCCGCTGCGCCTCGTCGACCTGCCGCAGGATGGGCGCGTCACCATCCTGCATCTCTCCGACAAGACCTGCAAATGGCCGATCGGCGATCCGGGCAGCGAAGACTTCTGCTTCTGCGGCCATGGCCCGCGCGATGGCTCGCCCTATTGCGAATACCATGCCCGGCTCGCCTACCAGCCGCTCCAGGACCGGCGCAACCGCCGATCCTCTTTCAACTGAGACGGACCGGTCAGTCCCGGCCCGTGCGCCCGAAGCGTTCGTCGAAGGCGTAGCCCATGCCGCGTACCGTGCGGATGGGGTCCATCTCGCGGCCGCGGCTCAGCGACTTGCGCAGCCGCCCGACATGCACATCCACCGTCCGCTCGTCCACATAGACGTCATGGCCCCACACCGTGTCGAGAAGCTGCGCGCGCGAATAGACGCGGCCGGGATTCTGCATCAGATGCTCGAGCAGCCGGAACTCGGTAGGTGAGAGGTTGATGTCGCGCGTCGCGCGGGTCACCCGCCTCGTCTTGCGATCGAGCGAGAGCTCGCCCGCCTTGAGCTGATCGGCAACGGTCTCCGGATTGACCCGGCGCAGGATGGTGCGGATGCGCGCCAGAAGTTCCGGCACCGAGAAGGGCTTCACCATGTAGTCGTCAGCACCGGTGGCAAGACCGCGCACCCGCTCGGCCTCCTCGCTGCGCGCCGTCAGCATGATGATCGGAATGTCGCGCGTCTCAGGCCGCACCCGCAGCAGGCGGCAGACCTCGATGCCCGAGATGCCCGGCAGCATCCAGTCGAGCAGGATCAGGTCGGGACGCTCCTCGCCGATGAGCTTCGACACCTCCTCGCCCTCGGCGGTGTGGCGCACGCGATAGCCTTCCGATTCCAGATTGTAGCTGAGGAGGATCTGGATCGGCTCCTCGTCCTCGACGATGAGAATGGATGCGCCCATGGTTCTATTCGTCCGACGGATTGAAGCCTTCGATGCGCAGCGAACTGGTCACATCTTTCTTTGGCCGGCCCTCGGCCAGCGGCTTGCCATGCACGAGGTAATGGATGTTTTCAGCGATGTTGGTGGCATGGTCGCCGATGCGCTCCATGTTCTTGGCGCCGAACAGAAGATGCGTGCACAGGCTGATGTTGCGCGGATCCTCCATCATGTAGGTGAGAAGCTCGCGGAAGATGGAGTTGTAGAGGGCGTCGAGATCCTCGTCCGAGCGCCACACCTCGAGCGCCATGGCCGCATCCGAACGGGCATAGGCGTCGAGAATGCCCTTGAGCTCAGCCTGCGCCATGCGGCCCATGCGGGTGACACCCGCCATCAGCTTGCGCGGCAGCTGGTCGGACATGGCGTGGGTGCGCTTGGCGGTGTTCTTGGCGAGATCACCGATGCGCTCGAGATCGGAGGCAACGCGGATCGCCACCATGATCTCGCGCAGGTCGCGGGCCACGGGCTGGCGCTTGGCGATGGTGAGGATCGCCTTCTCCTCCACCTGGTGCTCCAGCGTATCGACCTTCTCGTCGTTCTGGATCACCAGATCGGCGAGCGCCGTGTCACGCCGGTAGAGGGCGTCAATGGCGTCGTCGAGCTGCTGCTCGACGAGACCACCCATCTGCGCCAGCATGGTCTTGAGCTGGGCGAGATCCTCGTCATAGGCCTTCACGATATGATCGGACATCTGCGTCTCCTCCAGGCTCAGCCGAAGCGGCCCGTGATATAATCCTGCGTGCGCTTTTCCTGTGGCGCGGTGAACATCTCGTCGGTGTCGCCATATTCGACGAGCGTGCCGAGATGGAAGAAGGCGGTGAGCTGCGAAACGCGCGCGGCCTGCTGCATCGAATGGGTGACGATGACGATGCAGTAGTTCTGGCGGAGCTCGTCGATCAGCTCCTCGATCTTGGCGGTGGCGATGGGGTCGAGCGCCGAGCAGGGCTCGTCCATCAGGATGACCTCGGGGTTCACAGCGATGGCCCGGGCGATGCACAGGCGCTGCTGCTGGCCGCCCGAAAGCCCCGTGCCGGGATGGGCGAGACGGTCCTTCACCTCCTCCCAGAGCCCGGCCTTGCGCAGGCTCTGCTCGACGATCACGTCGAGCTCGGCCTTGTTTTTCGCCATGCCGTGAATGCGCGGGCCATAGGCCACGTTCTCGTAGATCGCCTTGGGAAACGGGTTGGGCTTCTGGAACACCATGCCGACGCGGGCGCGTAGCTGCACCACATCGAGCTTCGAGTCATAGATGTCCTCTCCGTCGATCACGATGTCGCCCGTCACCCGGCAGGACGGGATGGTGTCGTTCATGCGGTTGATGGCGCGCAGGAAGGTCGACTTCCCGCAGCCCGAGGGCCCGATGAAGGCCGAGACGGCGCGGTCGGGAATGTCGATCGAGAGCTGGTTGATCGCGTGCTTGTCGCCGTAATAGACGTCGACCCCGCGCGCCGTGATCTTCATCGGGCGCTCGGCCATGATGCGCGGGCTGGCCGGCGTCACGACGGTCTGGTAGGGCACGGCGGCATTCATGTTCTCACTCCGTTGTCTTTACCAGCGGCGCTCGAAGCGCCGGCGCAGATAGATGGCAGCCGCATTGAGGATGAAGAGCACGCCCAGCAGCACGATGATGGCGGCAGCGGTCTTGTTCTTGAAGGCGAGTTCCGGCAGGTCCGACCACAGGAACACCTGGACCGGCAGAACCGTTGCCGCATCGGTGAAGCCATGCGGAACATCGGCGATGAAGGCGACCATGCCGATCATCAGGAGCGGCGCCGTTTCGCCGAAGGCGCGGGCAAGCCCCAGGATTGTGCCGGTCATGATGCCGGGCAGCGCCAGCGGCAGCACATGGTGAAATACCGCCTGCTGATGTGAGGCGCCAACGCCCAGCGCCGCCTCGGTGATCGAGGGCGGAACCGCCTTGAGCGCGGCCCGCGAGGCGATGATGATGGTCGGCAGAACCAGCAGCGCCAGCACCAGCCCGCCCACCACCGGCGCGGAGCGCGGCATGCCGAAGAAATTGAGAAACACCGCGAGGCCGAGGAGTCCGAAGATGATGGACGGCACGGCGGCAAGATTGTTGATGTTGACCTCGATCAGATCCGTCAGCCGGTTCTTCGGCGCAAACTGCTCGAGATAGATCGCCGCCGCAACACCCAGCGGCAGCGCCAGGGCGAGCGCCACGGCAACGGTGAGCAGCGAACCCACCAGAGCCCCGCGAATACCGGCAAGCTCCGGCTCGCGCGAGTCGCCTGCCGTGAAGAAGCGCCATGCAAACCCGGTCTCGATCCGTCCGGCATCCTTGAGCTGCTCGAGCCAGGTCGCCTGAAGGTCGCTGGTGCGCCGGTCGGCCTCGGGCGCCGAGAAGCTCAGTGTCTTCCAGTTGCCCGGTGTCAGCGCGCTGAGCGAGGCATCGATGGGCGTCAGCGCCTCGGCCGAAGCCGTTCCGGATTCAATGGCGGTGATGCGCAGCGCGGCGCTGCCGCTCATGACGATCTGGCCCGGCGAGAGCCCGGGCTTACTGCTGACGCCCGGACCGCTCAGGACGAAGCCTTCGCCGCCTTCGGCTGGGGCAAGGGTCACAGGCGAGGCGCCGGCAGACACAGCAACGCGCGTCTGGAGGCCCTTGAGATACAGCGTGGCATCGGCGGACAGCAACACGGGGAGCGTTACTGTCTGGCCGATCAGCGCAGGATCAGCGATCACCAACCGCCGCAATTCATCACCGGCACCTGACGACAGAAGCCCGTTGAGCGCCTTGCGCTCGGCGCGGCTCTTTGCATCGGGCAGGACCTGCTTGAGCGCCGCCTTCACCATGCCATCGTAATTGCCAGCCGCAGGATTGGCCGGATCAGCCTCGGCGGGATCAATCACGACATCGAGGATCACGGACTTTTCCGTGAAGGCGGGCACCGCCTGCCAGACGATGCTGGCCAGCAGCAGCGCCAGAAACACTGCCGTCAGCACCAGAGCCGATGCGCCATAGATGCGGAACCGCCGCTCCGCGGCGTAACGTTTCCGGATCAGGCTTTCGCGCAGCTCAGTCATATTGTTCCCGATATTTCTGAACGATGCGGAGCGCGATGTAATTGAGGATCAGCGTGAAGAAGAACAGCACGAAGCCCAGGGCAAAGGCCGAGAGCGTCTTGGGCGAGTCGAATTCCTGGTCGCCCACCAGCAGGGTCGCGATCTGGACGGTGATGGTCGTCACCGCCGCCAGCGGATTGGCGGTGAGGTTGGCGGCAAGACCAGCCGCCATGACCACGATCATGGTTTCGCCCACGGCGCGCGAGATGGCAAGCATGAAGGCCGAGACGATGCCCGGAAGCGCCGCAGGAATGACGACGCGCCGGATGGTCTCGGACTTGGTGGCGCCCATCGCATAGGAGCCGTCGCGCAGAGATTGCGGCACAGCGTTGATAATATCGTCGGCAAGCGAGGAGATGAGCGGCACGATCATCATGCCCATCACGAGACCGGCGGCAAGTGCCGACTCGGAGGCGACCGCAAGCCCCATCGACTCACCCGTGCCACGGATCAGAGGAGCCACGAGAAGCGCTGCGAAGAAGCCCAGCACGACGGTCGGTATGCCGGCGAGGATCTCGAGCAGCGGTTTCAGCACGCCGCGCAGTTGCGAGCCTGCATACTCCGCCATGTAGATGGCCGAGAGAAGGCCAAGCGGACCCGCCACCAGGATGGCAATGAGCGTGATGAGGAAGGTGCCTGCCAGCAGCGGCACGAAGCCGAAGGAGGGTGGCGTGCCGGTTGGCGACCAGTGAAGACCAAACAGGAATTCGACCGGTGAGACGGAGCGGAAGAACACCATGGTCTCGAACAGCACCGAGAACACGATGCCGATGGTGGTGAGCACCGCCACGGCCGAGCAGGCCAGAAGCACCAGCATGACCACGCGCTCGAAGGCGTTGCGGGCCCGGAAGTCGAGACTGGTACGGCGATAGAGTGGAGTGGCCGCCACAGCGGCCCCCAGCACGGCAGCGGCTGGTGTGAGCGGCGACTGCTGACCCAGCAGGAGGCCCGCGACGATCGCAAGGGCGAGGCCGCCGATCAGGGCGGCAGCGCCCAGCAGCAGACCATGATAGGAAGGAAGGGAGTGGAGCCGGGCGTCGCCGGCCACTGCCAGCGCCAGAGCATGACGGCGACCGGCAAGAAAAGCGCCGGACGCCATCAGGACGGCGAGCACAATGGCCCAGAGGAACATGCCGGCACCCTCCCGAGAAATCGAGGATCAGGGGGCCGGTTCATCCGCGGTCCCCCTGTTCCAGAGTGCAGTTACTTCAACCCGTCAGCCGTGATGACGTCAAGGTTCGCCGCAACCGCACGCGTCTTTTCCGCCTGCTCGCCCGGCAGCGTCACCAGGCCCTTCTCGGCCAGATAACCATCTTCGCCCAGCGCCTTCTCGGACACATATTCGGCAATGAACTCCTTCATGCCGGGGATGACGCCGATATGCTGCTTCTTCATATAGACGAAGAGCGGACGCGCCACCTTGTAGGAGCCGTCAGCGATCGCTTCGTAGCTGGCCTTCACGCCGTCGATTGCGACGTCCTTGATGGAGTTCGCGTTCTGCTCGAGGAAGGAGAAGCCGAAGATGCCCAGGGCATTCGGGTTGGCCTGCAGCTTCTGGACGATGAGGTTGTCGTTCTCGCCCGCTTCGACATAGGCGCCGTCCTCACGGATCGACTTCCACACCTTCTCGAACGCCTTGGCATCAGCCTTCTTCATCTCTTCGAGGCTCTTGTACTTCAGAGCACCTGCCTCCAGCACCAGCTCGGCGAAGCTGTCACGCGTGCCCGAGGTGGGCGGCGGGCCAAGCACTTCGATCTTCACGTCGGGCAGAGCGGGATCGATGTCGCTCCACTTGGTGTTGGGATTGGGGATCAGCTTGCCGTCCTTGTCGGGAACTTCCTTGGCCAGCGCCTGGAACACCTGCTGCTTGGTGAGCGCCAGTTCCTTGGCGTCCTTCGACTGGGCGATGGAGAGGCCGTCATAGCCCACCTTGATCTCGATGACTTCGGTGACGCCATTCTTGACACAATCCTCGAACTCGCTCTTCTTGATGCGGCGCGACGCGTTGGTGAAGTCCGGGGTGTCCTCACCGACACCGGCGCAGAACAGCTTCATGCCGCCGCCCGTGCCGGTCGACTCGACAACCGGGGTCTTCATGCCGGTCGCCTTGCCGAACTGCTCGGCCACGGCGGTGGTGAACGGATAAACGGTGGACGATCCGACGATGCGGATCTGGTCGCGGCCGGCGAAGGCCGGCGCGGCAGCCAGTGCAACGAGGCTGGCGGCGATGAGCAAACGTTTCATGTTGATCTCTCCTGTCTGAGGCCGCCGCAAGCTAGGGCTGCGTCAAAACGGTTATGTGACTGAAAGATCACGACTATATGACAGTACAACAGATTGAAAAATCAGGGTTTAATAGGAATCCTGACAGAAAACTCACTGCCCTGTCCAAGCGTCGAGACAATGCTGAGCTTGCCGCGGTGGCGGTTGACGATGTGCTTGACGATGGCCAGCCCGAGGCCAGTTCCGCCACGCGCCCGGCTGTCCTGGACATTGACGCGGTAGAAGCGTTCGGTGAGGCGCGGAAGATGCTCGGGCGCGATCCCGGGACCGTGGTCGCGCACGCTCAGCTCCGCGACCTCGCCCGTCCGGCGCAGCGTGATCTCGATGCGCTTGCCGGAGCTTCCGTATTTCAGCGCGTTCTCGACGAGGTTCTGCGCCACCTGAACGAGTTCGTCCCGGCTTCCGGTCACGGCCAGCGTGGACTCGCCGCTGATCGTCACCTCGCAGTCCAGTTCGCGCGCCATGCCGGAGAGCACGTCCCGCACATGTGCGGCGACCTGCGCCAGATCCACCTCGCCCGAGGGCCGCACATGCTCGTTCATCTCGATGCGCGACAGCGAGAGCAGATCATCGATCAGCCGCCGCATGCGGTCGGCCTGGCTGCGCATCAGCCCGAGGAAACGTGTCTGCGCCTTTTCGTCATGGCGGGCCGCGCCCATGATGGTGTCGAGAAAGCCCGAGAGTGCGGCAAGCGGCGTGCGCAGCTCGTGGCTCGCATTGGCCACGAAGTCGGCCCGCATGCGCTCGATCTGCTGCTCGCGCGTCAGGTCGCGGAGCACGACCAGCGCTCCCCGCCCCGGCCCGAGGCTCGCGACATGGGCACGGAAGCTGCACAGCATGGGAACCCGGAGTTCATAATCGACACTGACGCTGCCCTCGCCCGCCGCCGCCACGGCGGCAACCGCCTCGAGCACGGCCGGCACCCGGATCGTGGCCGAGAGGTGAAGCTCGGCGGGATCGGCTTCGAGAACGTCGGTCGCCGCCGCATTGGCCAGCCTCACCACGCCCTGGTCATCGACCACGAGCGCGGGTTCCGACAGGGCCCGCACGACATCGGCCGCATCGGCCGCGCGCGTTTCTTCCGGCGGGGCGCCGGGCGTCTCTTGTGGATCGGGGGTTCGGCTGAAGGGCCACATGGTCTTGAGCGATGGACGGGAAAGCGGCATTGCGGCAGGATCGCAGCCGGATATGACAGATTAACGTCCCGGAGCATAGTGCAATGAGCAGTGAGCCCTTCGATGCCGAGATGGCGCGGTTTCTCGCCGAGGCAGCGAAGCTGGGCCCCGCCTGGCAGCCCGACTGGCCGCTGGCCCGCCGCCGTCCGGCCCGCGATGAGAACTATCGACTCAACCGCGCGGGCCGTCCGCCGCGGTTGATGGTGGAGGATCTCGACGTCGGCGGCCTGCATGTGCGGATCTTCCGGCCGCCGGGAGAGGACCCCAAGCCAGCCATGCTCTATGCCCATGGCGGCGGCTGGGCCTGGGGCAGTTGCGAAACCCACGACGACATCACGGCGGAGATCGCCGATCAGGCAGATGTCGTGAGCGTGGCCTTCGACTACCGGCTGGCGCCCGAGCACCCTCACCCGGCGCAGGTCGAGGATGCCGCGACCGTGCTCGACTGGATACGCAGTTCAGGGCGCGCCCTGGGCCTCGATCCCGGCCGCATCGTGGCGGCCGGTGACAGCGCAGGCGGCCAGATCGCCGCAGGCCTCGCTCTAAGGCTGAAGGCGGCGGGCGGGCCGCAACTGCGCGGGCTGGTGCTGGTCAATCCGGCGCTCGGCGCCAACACCGAGACCGCTTCCTACCTTGCCCATGCCATGTCGCCCACCCTGCAACGCGTCCATATGGTGGAATATCTCGAGGCCTTTCTCGGTCCGCGCGGCAGTCCGGCCTGGCGAGACCCGGTGGCCCTGCCCAACCTCGCGACCGACGTGTCCGGACTGCCTCCCACCTTCATCAGCGTGGCCGGCCATGACCCCCTGCATGATGACGGGGTGATCTTCCACGACAAGCTCAGGGCGGCGGGGGTTGCCTGTGTGCTGCGGCATGAACCCGCGCTCGCCCACACCTATATCCGCGCCCGCCATGCCAGCGCGGCGGCGAAAGCAGGATTCGCGGCCATTGTGGAGGCGGTGCGCCAGCTGGGGCACGAGGGGCTTCTGTCCTGAGCCGGGGCGGGGCCGCACGGGAGCGGTTCCATCGGGCCGGTCGATGCTCTAACCTGCGGCCAATGACCTCCGAACAGACATATGGATGGCTCGAGGACCCCGGCATCCGGGACTTCCTCATCGCCGGGGAGCGCTTCTATCCGCCCGACGCGGTGAACTTCACCATGGCCGAGCAGCGCGCCTTCTATGACCGCTATTGCGCGCATTTCCGGAAGCCCAGGCCTCCGGGCGTCGTGAGCGAAGACCTCTCGCTCGGCGGCGTCGCCTGCCGCCGCTACCGCCGGACGGCCGCCGCACCCGCGCCGGTGATGATCTATCTTCATGGCGGCGGCTTCGTGCTGGGCAGCCTCGAGAGCCATGACGATATCTGCGCCGAACTCTGCGAGGGCGCCGGGATCGAGGTGGTGGCGGTCGACTACCGGCTGGCCCCGGAGCACCCCTTCCCCGCCGCCTTCGAGGACGGATGGGCGGTGCTGCGCGCGGTGGCCGGCACGCATGAGCGGATCATCATCGGCGGCGACAGCGCAGGCGGCAATCTTGCGGCGGCGCTTGCCCTGAAGTCCCGCGATGCGGGAGGACCCGCGCTCAGCGGCCAGGTCCTGATCTATCCCGGCCTCGGCGGCGACATGACGCACGGCTCCTACGCGACGCAGGCCACGGCCCCCGGCCTCTCGACCCGCGACGTCATCTATTATCGCGATGTCTACGCAGGCGGTGGCAGCAAATATGCCGAGCCTCTGCGCGAGACTGATTTTTCAGGCCTGCCGCCTGCCTTCCTGGTGGCGGCCGCATTAGACCCGCTGCACGATGACTGCGAGGCCTATGCCGAAAAGCTGCGCGCCGCCGGTGTCGCGGCCCGGGTGCGCGACGAGCCGATGCTCGTTCACGCTTTCCTGCGGGCCCGCCACATGAGCAAGCCCGCCCGCGACAGTTTCGCCGCCATCACCGCCGCCTGCGCCGCACTCGCGCATCACGGCCAACTTCCCGCCTGAGTTCACCAGAGGACGCACATGACCATCACGACCATCACGGAGTTCCCGCGCAAGGTGACGGAGATCGAGAATCTCTGGATTCCGCTCTCGGACGGCACCCGGCTCGCGGCGCGCATGTGGCTGCCCGAGGATGCCAGGGACAATCCGGTTCCAGCCCTTCTCGAATATCTGCCCTATCGCAAGCGCGACGGCACGCATGTGCGCGATGCGCTCACGCACCCCTATTTCGCAGGCCACGGCTATGCCGCGATCCGCGTCGACATGCGCGGCAATGGCGAGTCCGACGGGCTGATGGCCGATGAATACGCCAGGCAGGAACAGGATGACGCGCTCGAGGTGATTGCCTGGATTGCCAAGCAGAAATGGTGCACGGGCAAGGTCGGCATGTTCGGCATCTCCTGGGGTGGCTTCAACGCGCTGCAGGTGGCGGCGCGCAAGCCTCCGGCGCTGAAGGCCATCGTCACCATCTGCTCGACCGATGACCGCTACGAGGATGACGTCCACTACAAGGGCGGCACCGTGATCAACGAGATGATGGGCTGGGCGGCGACCATGCTCGCCTATTCCTCGCGTCCGCCTGACCCGAAGATCGTCGGCAACCGCTGGCGCAAGATGTGGATGAACCGGCTGGAGAACGAGCCCTTCCTGGTGATCCCGTGGCTCTCGCATCCGCACCGCGACGCCTACTGGAAACACGGCTCGGTGTGCGAGACCTTCAGCGCGATCGACGCCGCCACGCTGGTGGTTGGTGGCTGGAACGATGCCTATTCCAACGCCGTCCCGCGGCTGATGAAGGGGCTGCGCTGCCCGCGCAAGGCGATCATCGGACCCTGGGCGCACAAGTATCCGCATTTCGCCGTGCCCGAACCGCGCATCGGTTTCCTGCAGGAGGCGCTGCGCTGGTGGGACCAGTGGCTCAAGGGCGAGAACACCGGCGTCACGCGCGATCCCGACTATCGCTACTATGTGATGGAGCCGTGGAAGCCCGGCACCTTCCCTGAACGCATCAACGGCCGCTGGCTGAGCGACGGCTACTGGGGGCTCGGCAATGTCGAGACCAAGAAGTGGTGGCTCAACTCGGGCGGCATCGGGCCAACGGCGGGAACCGAAACGCCGCTCAGCATCTGCTCGAAGCAGACCACCGGCGCGGATGGCGGTGAATACTGCATCATCTGGCTGGGCCCCGAATTTCCGGGTGATCAGCAACGCGATGACGCGCAGTCGATCACCTTCGACACGCCGGAACTCATCACCGACATCGACATCGTGGGCCAGCCCGCCGTGGAACTGGAATTCTCGGTGGACAAGCCCGTTGCGCATATCGCGGTGCGCCTCAACGACGTCTGGCCCACTGGCGAAGTCTCGCGCATCACCTATCACTTGCAGAACCTGTGCATGCGGGACAGCCGCGAAACGCCGATGCCGCTCGAGCCGGGCAAGCACTACCGCATGAAGATCAAGCTCGACGACATCGCCTTCCGGGTACCGAAGGGCCACAGGCTGCGGGTGTCGGTCTCGACCAGCTACTTCCCCATGATGTGGCCCGCACCCGAGCCCGTGACGCTCACCCTCCATGCCGGCAAGTCGCAGCTCCACCTGCCGATCCGCAAGGAGATTTCGGGCGAGGCGCCGCTGTCCTGGAAAAGCGCGGAGGCCGCGCCGCCCGCCGACATGACGGAGCTGAAGAAGCCGTGGAACAGGCGCGAGACGACGATCGACGGAACGAGCGGCGCGCTGAACATCGCCATCGAGGATGATTTCGGCGAGTATGAACTGCATCCGCACGGCCTGATCGTGGGGGGAGCGGGCCGCGAGACCTACTCAATCCTGCCCGACGACCCGCTCTCAGCGAAGATGGAGACCCACTGGACGGAAGAGCGCCGGCGCGGCAACTGGCACACCCGCACCGAGACCTATGGCCGGATGACGGCCACCAAAACGCACTGGGTGATCTGGGGCAGGATCGAGGCCTTCGAGGGCAAGAAGAAGGTATTCGAGAAGGAGTTCAACGAGGAGATCCCAAGGCTGCTGCAGTGAGGGACGAAAAGCCGATGCCCGGATCAAGTCCGGGCATGACGGAAGCAGGGTCGAGGAATTTTGTCCTTGACTTTTATTCCTATAACGTGCTAGTCATCGCCTCATGTGGATGGCGCTACACCAGTTGCTGCACCAGCTTCGCCATGAAGCCCTCGCATTTGCGCAACTCGGACATGTCGATGTACTCATCGGGCTTGTGCGCCTGTTCGATCGAGCCCGGCCCGCAGATGACCGCGGGAATGCCGATCTGCTGGAACAGCCCGGCCTCGGTGCAATAGCTGACCGCATGGGTGGCGTTGGCGCTCGCGAGATGCAGCGCGAGACGCTCGGCGGGCGAGTCCTTCTCGGGCGCGAGACCTGGCACGACGTTGACCTGTTCGGTGGCGATGCCGGTGTCGGCCGCCACCTCCCGCATGGCGGGCTCGAGGCGCCGGGCGAAGGTCTCGAACCGGCGCGGCACATAGGCCGGATCGGCGGTGGGCAGAAGCCTGGTCTCCCACTGGAAGGCGCAGCGGCGCGGAATGATGTTCTTGGCGGTGCCGCCCTCGATGACGCCGACATGGATGGTGGAATAGGGCGGATCGAAGCGCCGGGTGGGGTCGCCCTCGGCAATCAGATCCTCGCGGATGCGGCTGATCTCGGTCAGAAGCTCGCCTGCCACCAGGATGGCGTTGACGCCCTGATGGGTGAGGCTCGAATGCGCCTCGTGGCCGATGACCTCGGTTGCGAAGGTGACCGCGCTCTTGTGGGCGTTGACCACCTGCATCGATGTGGGCTCGCCGACGATGACGGCGCGGGGCCTCGGCAGGTTGTCGCGCATGTGTGCAATGAGCGGGCGCACGCCCTTGCAGCCCACCTCCTCGTCGCAGGACAGCGCGAGATGGATGGGCGCCTTGAGGCCGGCCTTCAGGAAGCGGGGCACCTCGGCGAGGCACACGGCGAGAAAGCCCTTCATGTCGCAGGTGCCGCGACCGAACAGGCGCTCGCCGCGCTGGCTGAGGCTGAAGGGATCGCTGGTCCAGGACTGGCCGTCGACCGGCACCACGTCGGTGTGGCCCGAGAGCACGATGCCGCCCGCAATGGCGGGTCCGATGGTGGCGAAGAGGTTGGTCTTGCGGCCAGCCTCATAGTCGACACGCAGATGCGGCACGCCCCAGCCGTCGAGATAATCCTCGACGAAGGCGATGAGCGGGATGTTGCCATCGCGGCTCGTGGTGTCGAAGGCGACGAGGCGGGCCAGCATCTCCTCGGTGGAATAGGTCTGTCCGGTCATGGTGCCTCAGTTGATGGCATGTTTCTCGTGCGGGCTGTCGAGCGAAAAGGCGGGGATCTCGACATTGAGGAATTCACCCGAGTCGAACTGCATCTGATAGGCCCCCACCATGAAGCCCGAGGAGGTCTTGAGAGGACAGCCCGAGGTGTAGCTGTAGCTGTCGCCGGGCTTGAGCGTGGGCTGCTCGCCGACCACGCCCGCCCCGCGCACCTCCTGCACCTGGCCCAGCGCATCGGTGATCTTCCAGTAGCGGGTGCGCAGTGTCAGCGTCTCGCGCCCGTGATTCTCGATGGTGATGGTGTAGGCCCAGACGTAATGGCCCTCCTCCGGCCTGGACTGGCCGTCGAGATATTGCGGGCGGACAATGACCTTCACGCCCCTGGTGATGCACTCATACATGCAGTCAGTTTACCTGATCAACCGGGGTTTTCCACAGCGAAGCTTGCCAAAGCCGCGGGCTTTCCGCCATGTGGTGGCGATGGACACCCCCAACGACCGCCAGGGCATCCTGCCCGCCCGCCGCATTGCCGCCTATTGCGAGGCGGGGCAGATCCGGCTCGCCCGTCCGGCTGCGCCGGATCAGATCCAGCCGGCCAGCCTCGACCTGCGGCTCGGTCCCTGGGCCTATCGGGTGAGAGCCTCGTTCCTGCCAGGCCCGCGCGCCACCGTCGCCCAGCGCGTGGCAGACCTGGCGCTGCACAAGATGCCGCTCGGCGATGGCGCAGTGCTGGAAACGGGCTGCGTCTATATCGTGCCGCTGCTCGAGCAGCTGGCACTGCCTAAGGGCATTGCCGCCGCCGCCAATCCCAAGAGCTCCACCGGGCGGCTCGACATCTTCACCCGCGTCATCACCGACTATGCGCAGGAGTTCGACAAGGTGCCGGAGGGCTATGAAGGCCCGCTCTATGCCGAGATTTCGCCGCGCACCTTTCCGATCCTGGTGCGCGAGGGCTCGAGGCTCTCGCAGATCCGCTTCCGGCAGGGCGCTTCACTGGCCAGCGACCAGCTGATCCGTGATCTCCACGCCCGCGACGGACTGATCTCATCCGGTGAAGTCAACATCGACAATGGCCTCGCACTTTCGGTCGATCTCTCGACGCTGGAGGACTCGGGGCCGGTGGGCTTCCGTGCAAAGCGCCATGCGGGGCTCATCGACGTGGACCGCAAGGACGCTCTCGAGGTGTCGGATTTCTGGGAACCGATCTGGCAGCGTGGCTCGCTGGTGCTTGATCCCGACCAGTTCTACATCCTCGCCTCCAAGGAGGCCGTGCGCGTACCGCCGGCCTTCGCAGCCGAGATGACGCCCTTCAACCCGCTGGTGGGTGAATTCCGCGTCCATTACGCCGGCTTCTTCGACCCCGGCTTCGGACACAGCGCGGGCCACGGCGAGGGGGCGCGCGCCGTGCTGGAGGTCCGGAGCCATGAGGTGCCCTTCATCCTCGAAGACGGGCAGATCATCGGGCGGCTGGTCTATGAGCCTCTGACCGAGGCGCCCGAGCAGGTCTATGGCCAGGGCATCGGCTCCAATTACCAGCGCCAGGGCCTCAAGCTCTCCAAGCACTTCAAGGCCTTCATCCACCACAGGCACTGAGAAACAGGCCGCGGACCATGCACGCCCGCCGTGTGCCTGGCGGGCAGCCGCGCCCGTGACAGCAATGATTGAAATATCTATTGTAAATTGTATATTGAAAGTTTGATCTATTGGAGGTCGTGCAATGACCCGTTCAACCTCCCTGTTTCTCGGCGCATTGGTGTTCTCGGCCTGCGCCGTCAGTCTCGCAGGAACCGCAACTGCCCAGGATGCCAAGATCAGCCAGGAAGAATACCGGCAGCATTGCGCCGCCTGTCATGGCCTCGAGGGCCGTGGTGACGGCCCCATCGGGCAGATGCTCAAGACCCCTGCCCCGAACCTGGCGATGATTGCCCAGCGCAACGGCGGCACGTATCCGGTCGAGAAGATCCACGACATCATCGAGGGCAGCAGTGTCGTGGCGGCGCACGGAACGCGCGACATGCCGCTGTGGGGCGACCGGTATCGCCGCGACGCCAAGCCTCAGACGCCTGACCAATCGGATGTCGCAGGCCAGCAGGCGCAGCAGCGCATCCTGTCGCTGGTCTACTACCTCGGCACGTTGCAGTAGGAGCGAGGCTCAGTCCTCCACCCGCGCCGCCTCGCGTTGCAGCGCGCGGCGGTCCCTGATGCGGATGCTGCCATATTGCAGTTCGACGATGCCCTGATCGATCAGGTCGGCAAAGCACCTGCGGAACGCCGAGCGGCTGAGGCCGACCATGCGGCCCAGCTCCTCCTGGGTCATGCGCACGGCGCTTGAGGCTTCACTCAGGCGCAGCAGGGTGCGCGCGAAGCGCACGCGCGAGGGCAGTGCGATCACCTCGGCCAGCCGGGTCAGGTCGGCATTCACATGGCCGTGGGCCAGCCGGTAGAAACACAGCCAGTCCTGTGGATGGTGGCGGAGGCTGCGCTGCAGGGCAGCAGCAGAGAGCCGGAACAGCCGGCCATGGCTGGCGGCATGGATCGACACCGGAGAGCGCGCGGCCGGAAGGAGAGCTGCTTCCCCGGCCCAGAAGCCGGGCGCGGCGCGATGCACCACGACCTCCCGGCTGGCGCTGACCGGAATCGCGATATCGAGCAGGCCATCGCCAAGGCCGAACACCGCATCCGCCTCATCGCCCGCCGAACAGATCACGTTGCCGCGTTTCATGCCGATCCAGCGGCCCAGCTTTGCCATGCGCGCCTGGAATTCGGCCGGCTGCTCGGAAAACCAGCCGCTCGTGCTGAGGCCAGGCAGGCTTCCCGCGTGCGCCGTCACCAGCTCGTCCATCGTCACGTCACCCGGATGTGGCCACCGCCCGAGACGGACGGGGCTTCCGCCGGGAGGTTAAGCAAATAGCACCCCAAAGTCGAGTATTGCTGCGTCCTGTCAGATCATCCGTTGCACTTGCCGCGGTGGTCGATGCACGTCCGGCGGGTGCTGGACCCCGCCTGCCCGGCCAGTCTCACAGCAGCGGAGGCGGTGCATTTGACGCCTCCTTCATCCATGGCAGTCGCCTGCCGGTACAGGAATGAAATCTTTGCGCCCATTCGCGCTGGATCCTGGCATCGAAACTCGCCAGCACTCTCGCCATCAGGCACCACCCTGTCGCCTTATCCGCCGGGCACGCGACTTGATACAGCTTGAGCGCGCCGAAATGGCGTCAGTACAGTAGTTCGAAGCTCACCCATGTCGGCAGGCAGCCCGTAAGTTTCTTTGGTGGCGTGCGCTGCTGGCTGGTGTCTCCGGAAGGGCTGGGGCCGGACGGCTGGGGCGCGCGGTTCGGATTTGCACTGCTGTTCCCGGCCAGGAAGACGTGAAGGCTGCTGTGGTGCGAGGCCGGGCCCAGAGCAAGGCCTGGCCTGACTGCGCCGCACCGTGCGGCGGCAGAAGACGGTTTCCGGAAATGATTTCTCTCGCGCCTGAGGCAAGCGCGGCTTCCGCCAGGACGTTCGGCAGGGAACACCACGACGCCGCGTATTGAGTGTCCCTACCAGCTCATGCAGTTGCGCATGTAGCGGTCGTAGATGGACGTCCATCTGGCGTTGGACGTTCCAAGCCCGGCGCCGCCCCCGGCCAGCGCGCCAAGGCCGGTGCCGCGACGGTTGCCGCCGATGATGCCACCGGCCGCCGCCCCTGTGAGGGCGCCCGCCGCCGTCGTCCGGCGTGTCTGGCGGTTTGCGTAGCGCTCGGCCCGCTGGGAACAGTAGCGCTGCCGGTCGGCCCGCGTCCAGTTCCGCGTCGTATGGGCCTCCGCCTTGCCCGACAGGATGACCGGGCTTGCAGGGGGCATGACGACAAGCACAAGACCCGCAATGGCAAAGGTGAGAAGTGTGGCACGCATGGGACTCTCCCTCCTTTCGAACTCCGGCCGAGCCGCGACGTCACACTGGAGGATAATCGGAGGGCAGATCCATGAATGCGTCAGATGCAGCGATCGGCGCCAAATTTTCACGACCGGATTCCAACTGCCCGGGCGCTGCGGCAGGGCAGGTCACGGCCGAACGGGGCGGCCTTACTTTGTGACAGTTGGTCTGAATTTATTTGACAATCGACAAGTGGGTCTTGCTAGTTGCCTTCACGACGCAACTGAGGAAAACCGCATGACCACTGCCCGCAAGACCTTTGCCTGGATATTCGTTGCAATCGCAATGCTGTTCGCGCCGAATGCGGCGCTCGCCACCGGACCCATCTACACGGCAATCGTGGATGCGGGGAGCGGCGGCACGCGGCTCTTCTTCTACAGGGTCACCAAGGCGCCCTATCCGGAACTGAAGCTGCTGTTCAAACAGGTCGTCGATGACGTACCCGACGCCAGCTATCAGCCCGATGACGGCATCGACAATTATGCCTGCCCTCCTGGTGACGATCCCGCGGCTCAGGCCTTCTATGCCACCAAGAACGTCAATCCCAATGTGATGTTCCCGCTGTGGAACGGCTTGAAGGCGGAACTGAGCGCAATGACTCCGGCCGTCAACCCAGCCGATGTGATCGTGAAGGTCTTTGCCACGGCCGGGATGCGCACGGCCAGTGAAGTGTGCGGCAAGGCGGCCGTTCAGGACCTCTATGCCGTGATCCGGGCCGGCATGACCGAAAAGGGCCTCACCAACGCCGCAAATGAAGCCCGCACCATCAACGGCGCCAAGGAAGAAGGGCTCTGGACCTTCATCAATACCAATGACGAGTATACCAACGCCTTCGACCGTCCGGGCCATCCCAAGCCCCAGTCACCGGTGGTCGGTACGCTGGAAGTGGGCGGATCCTCCGTTCAGATCGTCTATCCGATCGGCGCCGGCAGCACGGATCCGAAGGCAATCCACTTCAAGATCAACAAACAGGCGATGACCGTTCATGCCGACACGATCTTGCATCTCGGGCAAGACGACATGCGCAAGGCGCTGCGCGACGCACGCGACACAAGCGGGAAGCTCATGGCCTACAAGTGCTGGGCAACGGGCTTCGACCATCTCAATGACGTGAAGGACGAAGGCCACAAGGGCCTCTCGCAGGATGGCGCCTTCACACCGTCGGAGTGCCAGGCTTTCATGCGCAGCTACATCGCGCAATACATGCCGACGCCACTCGACCTGACCGGGGTCACGGCAAAGTTCGTGGGGCTGGGCGGCATCAAATACACGCTCGACGCCTTCGGCCTGGTGGCCGAACCCTATTCCGGCGGCAACAACTTCAACAGCACGGTGAAGACACGTTGCACTGCGGGCATCACGACATGGACGTCCATCAACACCAATGAGAACGTGCAGCGCGCCTGCCCGCATGGCGCCTATATCGCCACGCTGCTGAGCGATCCGACACGCGGCCTGTTCCGGCAGAACCGCCAACGCTTCGAGCGGGCGCTCGTGCCAGCCGACGTGAACGGTGCCGCACTGTCGTGGGTCGTGGGTTACCTGCTGCTGACCTACAGCAAGTAACCGCCGCGCCGCCAAAGCACAGCCGCCCGGGGATGTTCTTGACATCCCCGGGCGGACGGCCATGGAATGACTGGCAGACAGTCACCACACTCTTGCGGTGGCGTCAGTCACGGGAGCGGATCCAGCCATGACAACTCAGCCAGAGCTGTATGTCTTCAACTGGCACGCCATTCTGCTCGGCGGCTTCACACTGCTGATCTGTCTTTCCGTTCACGCCTGTTTCGTGACGCTCGTCATGGTTCTTGCAAAGTCACGGATCATCAGACTGGTCCGGCAGAAGAGCTTCAGGCGGGCGCATGCCGTGTTCTATCTCGGAATCCTCATGTTGCTTGCCAGCCATCTGCTGCAGATCTACATCTGGGGCATGTCGCTGAAATGGTCCGGCATCATGCCCAACGGGCACATGGCGGTGATGCTGGCCGGCAGTTCCTACACCACGGTGGGATTCATCAGCGACGCCCTTCCGGTGGAGTGGCAATTGCTGATCGTCATCATGGCGACGTCTGGCGTCTTCGCCTTCGGCTGGAGTACGTCGATCATGTTCAGCCTGTCGCGCTTCGTCTACCCCATGACAGATTGACCGACGCAGCAAGCGGAAAGGCGCCCTGCACGGAGCGGCCTTGCGAATGCGCCGAGCCCACGCCGGCAAGCAGAATGCTGACAAATGCGGATGGAGCGGGCGATGGGAATCGAACCCACGACATGCAGCTTGGGAAGCTGCCGTTCTACCACTGAACTACGCCCGCGACGGAAGCGAGATTAGTGGAGCGGGGGCAGGGCGGCAAGGGGGTGGTGAGCGGTGGTGCGTAGCCCTCGTCAGGCCTTACTCTCAAGCTTGAAGGCCATGAACAGCAGGACCACTGCGTAGACGCCGACGATCATCGCCGTTATCGTAGCACTCGCAGCGTATAGGTTGATGGCGCCGAAGTCAGGCCCGATCAGCGGCAGCAGCGTGGGGTAGGCCAGCGTGAACAGCAGGGCCGCAGCGATTCCGCCAACATAGCCAAGCAGGGCATCTGCCTTGCCCTCCGCCAGTGCCATCAGCATGGTGCCGGGGCAATAGCCGAGGATAGCGACCCCAGCGCCGAACAGAATTCCACCTACGCAAACGCCGATGACGTAGAAGGGCTTAACATTGATGCTCGCCCCTCCCATCAGATACATAACGAAAAAGCCGATGCTCGAGATAGCGATGGCGAAGAACAGGATTTGAACCACGTCATGGTTCTTCAGCAATGCCGCAGAAGCGATGGTGTTGAAGCTGTTGAGCCGCGCATACTGGGCGATCAGTGCGAACAGTATGCCGACTATGAATGCGAGGATCATTGCGAGGCTCCATAGAAGTAGCGTGCAGTGACGACAGCCGAGATCATCACGAAGACGGCAAACACTAGGCTGCTGACGGCGAGTTCCATGCCGCCTGACAAGATGTGGCCGCTGGTGCAGCCATCGGCGAGGCGTGCCCCGAGGATGAGCAGGAAGCCACCGATGAAGGCCCAGACCAACCGTTTTGACGCCGAAGGCCCCTTGAGGTTGGCCCAGAGCGACGGCACCACGGAGAGCTTGAAGTGACCGAACAGCAGCGCCCCGACGAAGGCTCCAAGGAAGGTACCCACGAGGAACCAGAACTCCCACGATCCTGCGACGTCGATCTGCCGGAAGTATGTGGAGGACTGCAGCCCGAAGAGTTGGCCAGCCGCATAAGGGTAGGAAGTCGATGCGCCGATCGGTCGATCAGCAAAGTAGATGCTGGTGACCGCCACGTTCATCAGCCCGATGAGCGCACCAATCCCGATCTTGAGTGATAGCTTCATTGGTCTATTCCTCGTGGCTTCGAAACGCAGTCCGGACGAGTGGGCGGCTTGCGCCACCCCCTCTTTAGCTGATCACTTCGAGAGGAACAGGTTCACCGTAGCTCCAAACTTCGCAGCCGACTGATACAGGAAAGCATGGCCACCCTCGTAGAAAGCGAGCCACGCGAAGGGAACGCGCGCGGCGATGATCGAGGAGTTCTGCGGCGGATCGATTAGGTCGTCACGACCGTCGGCAACCAGCACTGGAACCTTGATGTTCGCGAGGTCCTCGTAGTTTGATTGGTCCTTGGTCCACAACTCACGAGCGTCATTCTGGCGCTTGGCCGTCTCGAGTGAGCATTCCATGTCATCTGGTGCCTCGCCGCTTGACCGGGCTGCAGCGATGCGGTCGAGCGACTCCTTCATTGCCTGCTTGCCCTCCGGTGTGTTGGGGAAGGCGAGTGCGGCCTTGTCGAGTACTGGAACCTTGGGATCGTTCAGCTCCTTGGCGACAGACGCCTCTGCTGGAACCTGCTTGCTACCGCCCGGGTTGGGTGCTGCAAAGATCGCCTTCATCACCTGGTCCGGGTGGCGGATCACTACCTGCTGAGCGATACGTGCGCCCATCGACCAGCCCATCACGTTGGCCTTCTCGTAGCCCAGCGCTTTCAGCAAGCCCGCCGTGTCATCGGCCATCTGCTGCATGGTAGTGTTGTTTTCCTTGGTGTCGGTCGAGAGACCAACGCCGCGATTGTCGAACAGGATCAGCGTGTTGTTGTCATCCAGCGCATCGAGCAGCGCGGGATCCCACGCGGCCATGGTCGAGGTGTAACCCATGATCATGATCAGCGGGTCACCCTTCCCTCTCGTGTAGTAAGCCATCTTGATGTCGCCTACTTGGGCGTACTTCACCTCGGCCTTGAATTCGGCGTGGGCCGCAGTGGCCAGTCCTGCTGAGAGAGAGGCAACTGCGAAGGTGACTGCACGGCGGCTGAGTTTGTTCATGGCAATTTCCTGCTTGGCTTCAAGTTGAAGGCAATATTATGAAGCGATTCAATACGTGGGGAGCCTCAGGGACGCAAGTTAACATCGACTGGCTTCGTGTAGCGTCCTCAGTGGCCATAGCCAGGGACCCATCACACAGGTCGCTGAATGTGGAAAATATTCAGCTGGCGATGGGGGTGTCGGCTCCTTGGCTGGAGGCCACCACGTCACTCCAATGCTGGGCTGAGTAATGCATCGACTGCAGGGACAGGGCATCTCATTGCAGCGCTCAGCATCCCACTTGAGGAGATCCATTGCTCCCCTCAACCGACCATCACCCAAGCTATGCCGAATTCCTTCTCGGTAGGTCACCCGAGGATCATGAAGTCATTGAACTAAGTTGTGATGGGCTCCACCGCGTTCCGTGGTGGTACGATGGGAATCGAACCCACGACATGCAGCTTGGGAAGCTGCCGTTCTACCACTGAACGACGCCCGCGAGGGAGATGAGATCGTTCGAGGTGCGAAGGGGCGCCGAGGGGGCAAACTCTCTCGACCGATTGGCGCCCAGTCAACCAGCTCCGCTGCCAAGAATATTCTTATGGATGACACCGGCCTTCATGATGATACTGAAACTGTTTTCGGGGTCCGCAACGAGATCAATATCCTCAAGCGGGTTTCCATCGACGACCAGGATGTCAGCGAGTGCTCCCTTTTCGATCACGCCAAGCTTGCC
>OMIC01000003.1 GCA_900298995.1 Hyphomicrobiaceae bacterium
ACACGCGCGCTGCGCCTCGGGGCTTGAGATGAACTTTGGGGAGCTGCCGCTTGCGGAGGCTGAGGGGGCAATCCTCGCCCACACGGTGAAGCACCGCGATGGCATGTTCAAGAAGGGCCGGGTGCTGAGCCCGGATGATCTCGCGCTGATGCGGGCATCGGGAATCGAGACCGTCTTCGCGGCTCGACTAGGACCTGATGATGTCCCCGAGGATGAGGCGGCTGCCGCGGTGGCCCGGGCGATTGGTGCGGCGGGCACGGTTGCGCAGGCGCCGTTCACCGGTCGCGCCAATCTCTACGCCGATTGCAGGGGGCTGGCGCTCGTCGATGCTGGCCGCGTGAGGGCGCTCAACCGGCTGGACGAGAGCCTGACACTGGCAACGGTTCAGCCCTATGCGCCTGTCGAAGTACGGGAGATGGTGGCGACCGTGAAGGTCATTCCCTTCTCTGTGCCGCGCGGGGTTCTGGACAAGGCGCTGGCGATCATCGGCAACGAGCCCTTGTTGCGGGTAGCGCCGTTTCGGGACAAGCGCGCCGGACTGGTGATCAGCAAGTTGCCGCAGACCAAGCCTTCGATCATCGTCAAGTCGGAAGAGGCCATGCGCGAGCGTGTGAGCGCACTGGGCGGTACGCTGGGCAGCGTCCGCATTGTGGAGCATTCCGTGGATGAGGTTGCGGCGGCGATTACTGCCCAGCAGGCGGAGGGTGCCAGTCCGATCCTTGTCTTTGGCGCGTCTGCCATCGTCGACCGGGGCGACATCATACCCATGGCACTCGTGAGGGCCGGAGGCGAGGTGGTGCATCTCGGCATGCCGGTCGACCCCGGCAATCTCATGATGTTGGGGAGGCTGGGCGGGGTGTCGGTGATCGGCGTGCCATCCTGCGCCCGATCGCCCAAGCTCAACGGCTTCGACTGGGTGCTGGCGCGCGTCATGGCGGATGTTCGCGTCACGGCCGAAGACATCATGGACATGGGGGCGGGCGGGCTTCTGGCGGAGATACCCACACGGCCTGCACCGCGCGAGGGCAAGCCCAAGACCCAGCGTGCGCCGCTCGTCGTGGCAGTTGTGCTGGCCGCGGGACAGTCGAGCCGCATGGGGGAGAACAAGCTACTCGCCGACGTTGACGGACAGCCGATGATCCGCCGCACGGTGGCGTCGCTTCGTCAGGCGGCCGATCTGACAGTCGTCGTCACGGGCAGGGACCGGGAACAGGTCGAGGCGGCCCTGCGGGGTCTGCCAGTCATGATGGTGCACAACAGCCGATATGCCGAGGGTATGTCAGGTTCCCTCCGGGCGGGCGTGGCGGCGCTTCCACCGGATACCGACGCCGCCGTGATCGGGCTTGGCGACATGCCGCTGGTCGGTCCGGATGCCGTCCGGCGGCTGATTGCGGCCTACAATCCGGCGGAGCACCGCTCGATCTGCATTCCGGTCTTCGAGGGCCGGCGCGGCAATCCCGTGCTGTGGGGTCGCGAACATTTCGCGGCGCTTCAGGCGCAGAGCGGTGATGCGGGCGCGCGGGGGCTGTTCCCGGGTCTGGCGGAGGAGATCGTCGAGGTCGCAATGCCCGATGCGGCGGTACTCACCGACATCGATACGCCGGAAGCCCTGGCGATGCTCAGATCAGGCCGCTGGCGCGAAAGCTGACATGGCCCTTGCGGCCAACGATTACGTGATCGTGGATGGTGAGCCCAAGCCGCTGGGTGGCGTCGATCAGCGTTCTGGTCATCTCGATGTCTGCCGCAGAGGGCGAGGGGTCGCCCGAAGGGTGGTTGTGCACGAGCACGATTGCCGAGGCGCCGAGTTCGAGCGCCCGCTTGATGACCTCCCGGGTATAGACAGGCGTATGGTCGACTGTCCCCTGCTGCTGCACCTCGTCGGCGATCAGCTGGTTCTTCTTGTCGAGAAAGAGGATGCGGAACTGCTCGATGTCGCTGAAGGCCATGGCGGCGCGCACATAGTCGAGAACTGCGCTCCAGCTTGAGAGCAGGGGACGGTTCAGCACGGCACCGCGCATGAGCCGCAACGCTGCGGCATGGACGATCTTGATCTCGGTGGCGACCGCCTCGCCGACGCCGGGGACCTCCATCAGGCGGTCGGGAGGGGCGCTCAGGACTTCCGCGAAACTGCCGAAGCGGGCGATCAGCAGCTTGGCGATGGGCTTGGTGTCTCCGCGCCGGATGGCCCTGAACAAGACCATTTCGAGCAGTTCATAATCGGGAAGCGCCTGCCCGCCATGTTCTCGAAATCGTTCTTTGAGGCGTTCGCGGTGGCCTAGGAAGTGGGGTGTGCTGTCCTGGACATCCCCAAATCCCGGCATGCCCGTCAGATCCGGTATGGGGGGTGGTGGAGGCCCTTGGGCGACAGGGTGAAGATCTCTACCCCGGTCTCGGTGACGCCCACCGTGTGCTCGAACTGGGCGGAAAGTGAACGGTCACGGGTCACGGCGGTCCAGCCGTCACCGAGGATCTTCACATGCGGCCGGCCGAGATTGATCATGGGCTCGATGGTGAAGAACATGCCGGTCTTGAGTTCGACACCCTCGCCCTGGCGGCCATAATGCAGCACATTCGGATGATCGTGGAAGTTGCGGCCGAGGCCATGACCGCAGAAATCGCGCACCACCGAACAGCGCTCAGCCTCGGCATGTGTCTGGATCGCGTGACCGATATCGCCGAGACGGGCACCAGGCTTCACCACGGCGATGCCACGCATCAGGCATTCATAGGTGACCTCGATGAGGCGCTCGGCCTTCCGGTTGATTTCGCCAACCGGATACATGCGGCTCGAGTCGCCATGCCAGCCGTCGACGATCAGGGTGACGTCGATGTTGACGATGTCGCCCTCACGCATCGGCTTGTCGTTGGGAATGCCATGACAGACGACATGATTGATGGAGGTGCAGATCGACTTGGGATAGCCGCGATAGTTGAACGGGGCTGGCACCGCCTTGTGGTCGCGGGCGAATTCCACGATCACCCGGTCGAGTTCATCCGTGGTCACGCCGGGCTTCACCAGCGGCACCAGCAGGTCGAGCGCCTCGGCCGTGAGGCGGCCAGCCTTGCGCATGGCCTCGAAGTCCGCCGGGGCGTGGAGCTTGATGCGGGTCGAGCGCGGAGAGGTGATTTCGTCGGCAGCGGCGTAAGTCATTCAGGGCGTCATCCAGAGCCGGGCCGGTCCCGGCCCTGGGCATGATTCACATTCCGAGGAGTTTACAGGATCGACCGGTAGCCTCAACCGCCGCCTTTCCAAGCTGCCCACAGGAAATAGGGCTCCCGGGCGGGGCATGCAAGGCCCAAGGCAGTGGGCGCGTTGACAGGGCCGGGGCGTGCTGGCACAGCCATGGTCAAACAGGGGTTTCCGCGCATGACCGACACGCAACCGACGGCTGCCGTTCTTCTGATCGGCGACGAGATCCTCTCCGGCCGGACCAAGGACAAGAACCTCGGTTTCATCGCCGACATGCTGACCGTGCTGGGGATCGACCTCAAGGAGGCCCGCGTGGTGGCCGATCAGGAGGATGACATCGTCGCTGCGCTCAATGCCTTGCGGCATCGGTACAGCTACGTTTTTACAACGGGCGGCATCGGCCCCACCCATGACGACATCACCGCCGATGCGGTTGCGAAGGCCTTCGGGGTGCCCATTGATCATGACCCGCAGGCGGTCGAAATCCTGCTGGCCTATTTCAGGGAGATGGGCCGTGAGCCTAACGAGGCGCGCATGCGCATGGCGCGCATGCCGCAAGGTGCCAGTCTGATTGACAATCCGGTCTCCCGCGCTCCCGGCTTTCAGATGGGCAATGTGTTTGTCATGGCCGGTGTCCCGAAGATCATGAATGCCATGATGGAGGATGTTGCCCGTCGCCTCACGCGGGGGGTGCCGATGCAGTCACGAACGGTCGAGTTCCAGGGTGGGGAAGGCGATGCCGCCAAGCCACTGGGTGATATACAGAAGGCCTTTCCCACCGTGGTCATCGGGTCCTATCCCTTTCAGGCTGCCGACGGGTTCGCCACCAATCTGGTATTGCGCGCTCGCGACCCTGTCGCACTGGCGGATGCCTATGCCGCCGTGCGCCGCATGGCCGAGGAATTGACGGCACAGGGCAAGGCACGTGGCTGGTCCTGAGCATTGCGGGCGCGCGGGCGGAGAGGCATAAGGCAGGACAACAAGGGGGCGCAGATCATGGACGAGAAGTGGCAGAAGAGTTTTCCGGTGTCCTGGGACCAGTTCCACAGGGATGCACGGGCCCTGGCATGGCGGCTCTCGGCGTTCGGGCCGTTTCGTGCCGTGGTGGCGGTGACGCGGGGCGGGCTGGTTCCTGCCGCGGTGGTGGCCCGTGAGCTCGGCATCCGGGTCATCGAGACGGTCTGCGTGGCGTCCTATGAATATGACAAGCAGGGTGAGATCACTCTGCTGAAGGGCATTGGCAGTCAGATCGCAGGCAGTGACGGCGGGGCGGGCGTGCTGATCGTCGATGATCTCGTGGATACAGGCGCGACGGCGCGGGTGGTTCGTGAAATGCTGCCCAAGGCTCATTTCGCGACCGTCTATGCAAAGCCAGCGGGGCGTCCGCTGGTCGACACCTTCATCACGGAGGTGAGCCAGGACACCTGGATCTATCTGCCCTGGGACATGCATCTGACCTTCGCGCCACCCATTGGCGAGAAGGCGACGGCCTGAGGGCCCACAATGGCAGATGGAGGATCAGACAGGATCGGGTCAGCGCTTGCAGAAGCCAGCGCCGCTTTCACTGTCCGCAATCCGAAAAGCCACGCAATGCACATGCGTGCGTCCGAAGTCATGCCGGGCGGCAATACCCGAACCGTGCTGTTCACGTCTCCCTTTCCGCTGCGCGTCGAGCAGGCCTCGGGTGCGGAGATCACAGACGTCGACGGGCACACCTACCTCGACCTGCTTGGCGAGTATTCCGCGGGCCTCTATGGCCATTCGCATCCTGACATTCTGGAGGCCGCCCGGGCCGCTCTCGACAAGGGCCTCAACTTCGGAGGTCATCACCCTGCCGAAGTGACGCTGGCCGAGGTGGTGACCAGGCGTTTTGCGCTTGATCTCGTGCGGTTCACCAACTCCGGTACCGAGGCGAACATGATGGCGCTGGCCGCTGCGCGCTGCTTCACGGGACGTGCGAAGATCATGCCGATGCAGGGCGGCTACCATGGCGGCACGCTCTATTTCAGTCACGGCGCCTCACCGGTGAATGCCCCCTTCGACTGCGTGCTGGGCCGCTACAACGACACTGGCGAAACGCGGCGGTTGATCAGCGAGCATGCCGGCGAACTGGCAGCCGTGATCCTCGAACCCATGCTGGGCGGTGGTGGCTGCATTCCGGCAAGTCCGGAGTTCCTCGCGATGCTCCGAGAGGAGACGGCGCGCCACGGCATCGTGCTGGTTTTCGATGAGGTGATGACCTCGAGGCTGCACCCCGGCGGCCTGTCGGCAAAGCTTGGAGTTGAGCCCGATCTCAAGACACTCGGCAAATATCTGGGTGGCGGCATGAGTGTCGGCGCCTTTGGTGGCAGGCGCGAGATCATGGAACTGTTTGATCCAGCGAGGCCCAACGCGCTGCCCCATGCCGGGACCTTCAACAACAACACGCTCACCATGACAGTGGGGGGCGTCGCGATGACACGGATCTACACGGCTGAGGCCTGCGAGGCTCTCAATGCCCGTGGGGACAGGCTGCGCGACGGGCTGAATGAACTGTTCATGCGCTATCAGGTGAAGATGAAGGCGACCGGGCAGGGCTCGATGATCGCGCTTCATCCGTCCGCGGCTGAGATCGCCCGTCCCGAGGACCTCGACCGGACGGACAAGCGGCTTCGCCAGCTTCTGTTTCTCGACCTTCTGGAGCAGGGAATCTACATCGCCGAGCGTGGCTTCATTGCCCTGTCCCTGATGGTGACGGACGTGGATTGCAGTCGACTGCTCAGGGCGGTCGAGGGCCACATCACCAGAAGGCGTGATCTACTGCTTTGAAAACATTGGAGAAATGTCTGCGGGTGGCGCGTTTGATCTTGGCGTGTTATTGAATGAGCATTCAATAAGCCGTCAAGGGTCCTACATGCTGCATCAGGCCAACAACCGCTTCAATGCCCAGGAGATCTGGCAGCAGGACCGCGACCATGTTCTGCACCCTTACACCCATTTCGACAGTTTCCGACGGGATGGCTCACTCGTCCTGGTCGAGGGCGACGGGTGCTATGTGACCGACGCCCACGGCCGGCGCTATTTCGATGGCATCGGCGGCATGTGGTGCGTGAACGCGGGCTACGGGCGCCGCGAGATTGCCGAAGCGATGGCCGAGCAGGCACTCCAGCTGTGCTACACGACGACCTTCGTGGACGTGACAAATGCGCCGGCCGCGCGGCTTGCGGCAAAGCTTGCGGCCCTGGCGCCCGGTGACCTGAACCATGTGGCCTACGCAACCTCAGGATCCTGTGCTGTCGATACGGCCATCCGCCTGGCGCATTACTACCATTCGCGTCGGGGCGAGGCGCAGCGGCGCTATGTCATTTCGCGCAAGAACTCTTATCACGGCTCGACCTATCTCGGGATGACCGTTGGCCAGCGCGATGGGGATCAGTCGCCGCATTTCAAATACATCCCGGATCTCGTTCATCATCTTTCGGCACCCTATCCCTATCGGCGGCCGGAGGGGATGAGCCTTGAGTCGTTCAGCGACTTTCTGGTGGAGGAGTTCGAGGCGCGGATCGCGGAACTTGGGGCGGAGAACATTGCCTGTTTCATCGCTGAGCCAGCCCAGGCCTCGGGCGGCGTGTGCCTGCCGCCACCCAACTATCTGCCGCGCATGCGCGAGCTCTGCACCCGCCATGGAATCCTGTTCATCGCCGATGAGATCGTGACGGCCTTCGGGCGGCTTGGCCACATGTTCGCAAGTCAGGACGAGTTTGGCGTGACGCCTGACATGATCGTCTGTGCCAAGGGGCTTACCTCTGGCTATATTCCGCTCTCCGCCGTGATCTATTCGGACGCCATTCAGGACGCCATTTCTGCACCGGATCCCGATGCGTGGTTCACCCATGGCTACACCTATGCGGGGCATCCGGTGGCCTGTGCGGTGGCGCTCAAGAACATCGAGATCATCGAGCGCGAGGAACTCTGCGCCAATGCCGCGAGGGTTGGGGACTATCTTGAGGCGCGTCTCGGTGAACTGCGGGATCTTCCGATTGTCGGCGATGTCCGGGGACGCCGCCTGATGATGTGTGTGGAATATGTTCGTGACAAGAAGACCCGGGAGAGGCTGCCCGACAGCGTGAATATCTCCAAGCGCATCTCCAATGCCTGCGAGGCCAGCGGTCTCCTGGTGCGGCCCATCGGGCATCTGGACGTGCTTTCGCCACCGCTCATCATCACGAAGGCTGAGGTGGACATGGTTGTCACGACGCTTCGTGCCGCAATTGAGAAGGTCACTGTGGAGCTAACTACCGAAGGGCTAGTCTAGAGCGCGGCCCTCAAAGCCGCGGCAAGATTGCCCTTGTTGCCTGGCGCAAGAGCCCCGAGGCCGAGCCAGCCTGCCATCAGTCGTAATTCGGCGGCCAGGACCTCCGCAGTCTCCTGATGTTTTGCATGATCTTCGATGTGTGCCGCATTGATGCGGAGCGTGTTGGCCTTGCGGTCCGCCTTGAGGCAAACGCGTGCCGTGAGCCGCTCTCCATGCAGGAATGGCAAGACATAGTAGCCATATGTGCGTTGGTGGGCGGGCGTATAGATTTCAAGCCGGTAGCGGAAACCGAACAGGCGTTCCGCCCGGGGCCGCTCCCAGACGATGGGGTCGAAAGGCGACAGCAGGGCGTTGCCGCCCGCCTTGCGTGGAAGCCGTGTATCACGGTGGCGATAGGCGGTGTGCCGCCAGCCGTCGACCAAGGTGGGTATCAGCCGTTGATCTTCCACAAGTTCAGAGAGCGCCTTGCGTGACTGGGCCAGTGGAAGGCGGAAATAATCACGCAGATCGGCTTCCGTGGCGATGCCGAGCGCTGCCGCCGATAATGCCATCAACTGGCGGATTGCTTCGGGTTCCCGAGGGGTGGGAAGGCTGAGGATATCGGCCGGGATCACGCGTTCGGGAATGTCGTAGAGGCGTTCGAAGCCGCGTCGCGTGGCGGCGGTGACAAGGCCCTGGTCGAAGAGCGTCTCGAGCGCAAGCTTTCCACGCGACCACCCCCACCAGCCACCCTCCGCCTTGCCGGCTTCTGGGAGATCGCTGGCGGCCGTTGGGCCATGCCGCGAAACAAAATCAAGGACTTGCTTCAGGTAGCGGCGTTCTTCCCTGCCGAAGCGGTCCATTGCCGCATAGGTGCCAGCACCGGCACGTGCCCGTGCCATTCGCCAGCGCATGAGCGGATGCAGGACGACCGGCAGGAGGCTGGCCTCATGTGCCCAGCATTCGAAAAGCGCGCGCTTTTCAGCCCCGAAACTGCGGGCGTCGAGTATCGACTGCGGGTAGGCCCCGAGCCGGGAATAGAGCGGCAGGTAATGCGAGCGGGTCAGAACATTGACGCTGTCGATCTGGAGGAGATGCAGCCGACGGAGTGTTGACTCCATCTTGCTCCAGCCTGGCTTTGCGGAGCGGTGGGAGCCGGTGAAACCCTGCGCCGCAAGTGCCATGCGCCGGGCTTCGCGGATGGAGAGTGTGTCAGGCAGCCTGATGTGCCCAGGCGGCCTGAGCGGGAATCGACTCGTCCGCCCGGAGCTTCGGGTTGTGCCGATAGAGGGTCGAGCAATAGGGGCAAACCGTCTCGGTCTCGGAGCCCATGTCGATGAAGATATGCGGGTGATCGAAAGGCGGGAGGGCGCCGATGCACATGAATTCACGCGCGCCGACTTCGATGACAGGTAGACCCATCTGGTTCTGGAAATGCGGTGTCGCGCCCGTTGCCATGCCAACCTCGAAATGCTTGTTTCGAGGGCGGATTAGCATATCTTCGCGGCCATGCACAATTTCAATTCCGGCGGAGTGCCGATCGCCTATGAGACCGCCGGAGACGGCCCGCCCATTCTGCTTCTCCATGGCTTTGCCTCGACGGGCCGCGTCAACTGGTGGGATACGGGCTGGGTCCGGACGCTCACCGAGGCCGGTCGCCGTGTCATCACCTTCGATCACCGCGGCCACGGCGAGAGCGGCAAGCTCTATGACGCTGCCTTCTACACTCCGGAAGACATGGCGGGCGATGCGCTGAGGTTGCTCGACCATCTCGGCATCGAACAGGCAGACATCATGGGATATTCCATGGGAGCAAGGGTGGCGGCCGTCTTCGCCATGGCTCATCCCGGACGGGTGCGCCGTGCCGTCTTCGCCGGACTGGCCGCGCGCATGATCACCGGGGTGGGTGGGTCGGCAGCCATTGCGGCGGCCCTTGAGGCGCCGAGCCGGGACGACGTGACGGACCCCACTGCCAAAGCCTTTCGCATCTTTGCAGAACTGACGAGGAGCGACCTCAGGGCGCTCGCGGCCTGTATCCGCGCCTCGCGCGAGAAGATCACTGCGGAGAGCCTCTCGGCAATAAGGGTTCCGGTACTTGTAGTGGCGGGCGACAGGGACGAGGTTGCCGGCGATGTTGAAACCCTGGTCGCCGCCATTCCGGGTGCGCGCGGGGTGATCCTGCCCAACCGCAACCACATGAACGCTGTGGGCGACCGCGGCTTCAAGGAAGCGGTACTGGACTTTCTTGCCTAGCGTCCGCTGAACCTGGGCTTTCGCTTCTCAGCGAAGGCGGCGCGGCCCTCGGCATAGTCGGCGCTGTCGAAGCACCGCGCGGCGAGTTCGTGGACATGGTCGGTATCGATCGCCCCGGGCCGTCCGGCAATCATGTCGATGGCGCGCTTGGCGTGAGTGATGGTGAGCGGTGCGCCTTCGGCAATGTCCTCGCACAGTGCCTGTGTTTCCACGACGATATCGTCCGCGAGGCGGTTGATGAGGCCAACCGCCAGGGCGTCTTCCCCGGTGAGGCGGCGGGCGGTAAAGATCATCTCCTTTGCGGCGGCGGCGCCCACAGTCGCGACCAGGTCCCTGAGACCGTCGAGGGGATAGGCAAGGCCGAGGCGGGCGGGTGGAAGCGCGAAGCGGGCGGAACGGTCGGCAATGCGGATGTCGGCGGCAAGGGCGATGGCCAGGCCGCCGCCGATGCAGAAGCCCTGGATCATGGCGATCACCGGTTTGGTGCATCCGCGAATGGCCGCGAAGGCCGCCCCGTTGAGTTGCTCATAACGCGCCGCCGCAGCGGCATCATTGCGTGCATCACCGAATTCCGAAATGTCGGCGCCGGCCGCGAAGGCCTCGCTGCCGGCGCCGCGCAGCACGATGACCCGTACATCGGGGATGCCGGCAAGAACGTCCATCACAGCTGGAACGGCGGCCCACATCGCGGCATTGAGCGCATTGCGCCGGTCGGGGCGGTTCAGCACCAGCCAGCCCGTCGAACCGTCAGCGAAGGCCTGGACATGGGGGCAAGGGGATGGGAGCGGGCTCATGACCTCGTTTCTAGGCCACTGAAGCTGCCACGACAATGCATGTGACGGGATACACATTCCGGTCGGTTTGGGCTATAGTGCCGACCGAGTTCAGGAGTAACCCATGCGTCAGGCCACCAAGACCCAGTCCGTGGAAAAGCTTGATCCGGTGTGGACCCGCATCCGTGCCGAGGCCGAGGAGATCACCCGGCAGGAACCCGCGCTGGGCGGGTTCATCTTTTCGCTGGTCCTCAACCACGACAGTTTCGAGGCCGCGCTGGCCCACCGCCTCGCACAGCGCCTTGGCAATGCCGACATCGGCGCCGATCTGATCGTTCATGCCTTTCACGATGCCATGGAGGCGGAGCGTGAGATCGGCCACGCAGCCCGCGCCGACATCATCGCGACCTTCGACCGCGACCCGGCCTGCCACCGCTACATCGATCCGCTGCTCTATTTCAAAGGCTACCAGGCCATTCAGACCCATCGGATGGCGCATCGCCTGTGGCAGATCGGCCGCAGGGATTTTGCCTACTACCTGCAGAGCCGGCTCTCGGTGATCACATCGATCGACATCCACCCCGGCGCCCGCATCGGCAAGGGCATCATGGTTGACCACGGCCATGACATCGTGATCGGCGAGACCTGCGTCATCGAGGACAATGTATCGATCATGCAGGGCGTGACGCTGGGCGGAACGGGCAAGGAGGCGGGTGATCGCCACCCCAAGATCCGTCAGGGCGTGCTGGTGGGGGCAGGGGCCAAGATCCTGGGCAACATTGAAATCGGCCACTGCTCGCGCGTGGCGGCCTGCTCTGTCGTCCTGCACGACGTTCCGGCCAACACCACGGTGGCAGGCGTTCCGGCCAAGGTCGTCGGCTATGCAGGCTGCACCGAGCCGGCGCGTGCCATGGACCACAATGTGGAGCCGGTTGCAGGCTCCGGGGAATAGGTTTACAGGGGCGGCGTCGCCATTGCCTGAGAGGCCGCCCGTGAAACCCGAAGAAATCGCCAAGCTCACGAAATTCCTGCGCACCAAGTTCGAGTTGCCCTCGATCAGCGTGCGCAAGCGTCCGCAGAAGTCGGACTCGGCTGAGGTCTATATCGGTGAGGAGTTCGTGGGGGTGATCTTCCGCGATGAGGAGGACGGCGAATTGTCCTACAACTTCTCCATGGCGATCCTGGACTTCGACCTCGAGGAGTAGGTGCCGTGCCGCTCTATTCCCTCGATGGCATCTCCCCTCAGGTTCCGGAGGATGGCGCATACTGGGTTGCGCCCACGGCAGTGGTGCTGGGCAAGGTGCGGATCGAACGCATGGCCAGCATATGGTTCGGCGCAGTCCTGCGCGGCGACAATGAGTGGATGACGGTTGGCGAGAACGCCAATGTCCAGGATGGCGCGGTGGTGCACACCGACCCTGGGCTGGAAGTGAGCATCGGACGCAATTGCACCATCGGTCATAAGGCCATTCTCCACGGCTGCACGATTGGTGAGAATACGCTCATCGGCATGGGGGCTGTGGTTCTCAACCGGGCGCGGATCGGCAGCAATTGCCTCATTGGCGCCAATGCGCTGATCACCGAGGGCAAGGTTATCCCCGACAACTCGCTGGTGATGGGTCAACCGGGCAAGGTCGTGGGACAGATCGATGCGGAAGGAGCGGTGCGGCTCACGCGATCCGCAGAGTCCTATGTTCGAAACTGGCAGCGTTATGCGGCAGGACTTCGATCTCGGTAGCATACACTAACTCATCTTGACGTAAACGTTAATTAGTCCACAAATCAATCTTTGATTGTTCGTGTAGGCAGTCTGCAAGTTTTTCTTGATTCCGGCTTGTTTTGGGTTGCAGACCTACGTATTTGTGCGTAATGAAACTAATCGTTTGCACTGACCGCATGGTCAATAATCGCTACGTGGAAACACGTTCAATCTACGTCCTATTTCATAGGCTTGCGAGATGAGGGGCATCGGAAGGTCTGGGCAGGTTCTGTCTGCTTTTGTTGTATTTGCAGCGTTCTTGCTTCTGCACGTGTCGGCACAAGGCGTGGCGCGGGACTGTCACCCTGTGGTTCCCACGGGACCGGTTGTTCTGACTGTGGACGGGCTGATCCAGGATTGTGAGGGCCAGTTCGAAGTGAAGTTCGACCTGCCCGGCCTCCGGGCGCTCCCGGCGGAGGAAGTCCTCACCCGCAACCCCTGGGAAAAGACCAAAGTGCGCTATCGGGGCGTGCTCTTGCGGGATCTGGTGACCGCCGTTGGCGGCCACGGCGCAGTTCTCCGTATCGAGGCGCTCGACGATTATCATTCTGATCTGGATGTTGCCGACGTGGAGGCCTACGACATTCTTCTGGCCTATGAGCGCGAGGGGCAGACCCTTCCGGTGCGCGACAAGGGTCCGCTCTTCGTCGTGTTTCCTTTTACCGATGTGCCCGCTCTCGAAACGCAGGGCCGGTATGCCCAGTCGTTGTGGCAGGTCTCGCGGATAACAATCAAATGAGCGGGTTGCGGGGTAGCGATGACGCGCGATCCTGTTGACCGTCCTGCGTCAGGCCGTTGGGCCGGCCTCGCAGCTGTCGCCTTGCCGGTGCTCGTCGTGCTCATCGCGTTGGCCGGAATTGCGGTTGTCTATCAAGTGAAGGCGATCCTCGCGCCGGAGGACGATCCGCGGTGGACAATCTACCAGATCGGCTTCGAGCATCAGCGCCTGTTGCTCGCGGTCGAGACCGACGCCAGCCCTGATGACATCGCGCTGCGTGGCGAGATCTATCTGAGCCGGATCTTTGCCCTCAGGGACTCGCCCGCGCTTGAACCAGTGCGCCGGAACATGAGTGGTGACAAGTTGCTCGAGTTGCTGCAATCGGCGGAGAAGACCGAGGGGCTTTTGTCAAGCGTCAGGGAGCCTTCGGCAAAGGGTGCGCTTCTGACGCAATTGCGTGGCGATGCCAGATCTGTCCGTGAGCTGATGATCGACATTGCCAATGTCGATGCCCGGCGGCGGGAGGTCGAACAACAGCGGCGGGCGGATTACCTCGTCGCACTCGGTCTGCTGATCACGCTCCTGCTGCTGGCGCTGTTGTCCGTTGCGTTCTCATTGCGGCGGAGCGTTGCGCGGCTGAAGATGGCAGAGCGTGATTGCGTGGCGAGCCGGGCGGTACGGACCAGTATCCTGAATGCGCTGGATGACGCCGTGATCGGCGTCGCGGCCGATGGGCATGTCGTGTTCTCCAATCGGCGCGCCATATCGCTCTTCGGCCAGGCGGCAGTGGAAGGTGCCGATGCTGCCACGCTGGCAGAGGCTGACGGCATTGGTGGTGCCCTGCGTGCGCTTCTGGCGGTCCCGGAACAGCAATATCCACAAGGCCTGCCTGCGACGCAGCAGGTCGAAATCCAGTCGGTCGAGGGTTCGCGGCATTTCATCCTGCGCGCATTTGTTTGCGGCGATGAGAGCTGGTGGCCAGACAGGCTCCGGACACTTGTCACGATCGCCGATGTGACCGTGGAGGAACGTGCTGTACGGCAGGCGCGGGCCTATGACGAGAGGCTCTCCGAGATGAGCCGCTTGCTCGCCTATGCGGCAGTTTCAGGCGGCATCGTGCACGAGTTGACCCAGCCACTGGCTGCCATCCGCAATTATGCCTACGCCCTCAAGGTGTCGCTGAAACTCCGTCATGCCGGAGAGGAACCGCTGGCCATTGCGGGCCATCTCAGTGAGGAGGTTGACCGGGCGATCGAGGTCGTGCGCAACGTCCGCCGGCTGGGTCCCCAGGATTGGGACGAGACCGGGGTCTGCGATCTCCAGGAGGCAGTTTCGCAGTCCATCCGCCTCATTGCCATGGGGGGCGATGCCCCGCCGGTCATGTTCAGTGGTGCGCAGGCGAATGTCTGGGTCAAAGGATCCCTTCCGCTCATCGGGCAGGTGCTGGTGAATCTCCTGCGCAATGCGCTGACGGCATCGTCCAAGGCCGGGCGTCCGGGCGCTGTAGTTACCATCACCGTGCGCGACGACATGGCGGATATCGAGATTGCCGATTTCGGTTCCGGCATCGATGCCGAAGTCGCCAGCACGCTGTTCACACCGTTCGCGCGCTCCGTACAGGGTGGCATGGGCCTGGGACTGGCGATCTGCCAGCGCATCGCCATGACGGTTGGCGGCGCTCTCTCCTGGAGCAACCGCCCCACCGGAGGCGCGGCGTTCACCTTTACCGTTCCGCTAGCAAAGGAAGGCACACTCGCATGACGGGCAAGACCATCATGATCGTCGATGATGACCGGGGCTTCGCCCAGTCGCTGGCCAGCCTGCTGGGCGCCTCAGGGTATCGAACCTGCGTCAGCTACGATCCGGCAAGCGCGCTCGTGCAGGCGCGGAGCCAGCCGGTGGATTGCGCACTCATCGATTTCAATCTCGGAGCGACGCTCGGCACCACGCTTCTGACGCGCCTTACCGACGAGGGCCACAGCTTCCCGAAAATCATCCTGACCGGCTATGGCGACGTGCGAACGGCAACCCAGGCGATGAAGATGGGAGCCGCGGACTTCCTGGAGAAACCCTACGAACCGGAGTCGCTTCTTGCGGCCATATCAGCGGCGATTGGCAAGGCACGCGAGACTGCGCAGCTGGCGGATGGCATCCGCGAGGCCCGCCGCATGTTGCGGTTGCTCACGGATCGGGAAAGCGAGATCGTCGATGCCATCGTCGCCGGACGTTCAAGCAAGCAGATCGCCGAAGCTCTGTCCGTCAGTCAGCGCACGGTCGAGGCCCATCGGGCCAATGTGCTTCAGAAACTCGGCATTTCCAACACGGCCTCGCTGGTCAGGCTGGCCGTGCTGGCAGGAATGGGCTCCCCGAACGCTTGAGGGAGAAAACGATTTCACACAAATGTGGGATCGAGGCTGCCGATGAAGTTCAGAGAGGCGATGGCGCGCCGCGTGTCGCGCTCCATGTTGCGCGCGCCCTGCAGCGAACAGGCCTTCACGAGATTGGGGACGTCGCCGATCATACCCTGGAGGGCTTCGCAGATCAGCTTGCCCAGTGGCCGACCATCGGTCCGGCTGGGCTGGCGCAGGCTCTTGATCAGGGCTCCACGGACCAGCACGAAGCGGCGCAGAGCTTCGATTTCTGTCAGCACGGCCATGCGATCGAGCACGTCCTCCGACTTGCGATAGGCGGCGAGAAGCTTTTCGATGTCCTCGAGCGCCGTGGTGATGGCGATGAGGGGATCCTTGGTCGAGGCCTCGAAGACCGAGGAACTTGTGTTTACACGTCCGTTAACAGTATCCATTTGTCCACCTCATGGAAAGTAATGCTCCAAGAGCATTCTGTTTCACAATGATAGGTGGCATATTTTGGAGTCGTGATCAGCAGAACGTGTATCGAGATCCGTAAGAATACGTATTTATTCCATGATTTTTGTTCAGCCATTCGAATAATTGAACGGTTGCTCAGTTTTTTTGGTCGCGCTGACCCTGAAATGGGCGGAGCCGGCACAGGGTGGGGCTGCGCCGGCTCCTGGGTCCCGGTCTGGTGGGGATAGCGAGGGGACGCCGACCGGGCCATTCTTCGTGCTGCCGCAACCGCGGCGCGGGGGTTAATCTGTCATGCGTGCGAGCACCTTGCCGGGCGGTGTCATCGATACCCACTCGCGGGGATCGCTTTGGGATTGGCGCTTCAGAAAGGTGTACCCAGCTTCTGCCGTTGTCGGAATGCGGTTGTGGCGGTTGTCGAGGACAAAGTCCCCCTCCCGGGTGCGCAGCATGAGGACGGCATGGCCCTCATTCACCTCATCCAGAACAACCGCGATCAGCAGCGCGGAGCGGGGAAATCCCAACCGCTCGAGATAGCGCTGCTTGAGAAGCGCATAGTCTTCGCAATCGCCCGCCACGGTCGGGTAGGCCCAGTATTCGGCCTCGCCATAGAGCGTCTGGTCGCTTTCGGGTTGAATCCTGGCGTTTACAAAGCTGTTGAGACGGTAGACCAACCGCCAGCGTTCTGCCGACATGACGATCTCCGCCGGTCCGGGTGTCGGCGTGCATTCCCCTAGGTGCTGGCCGCAGAAGCGAACGAAACCGACAGGGGGCAGTGTCCGGGCGTTGTGTTCGCGGGCCTTGGCGGCGATCCGCGCGGGAGCTGCCGGGGTCTCGTCTCCGGTGGCCGCCGACCCTGATTGCCAGGCGGGCAGGCTCAGCAGCAGGGCCAGGCCCCAAGCGCTCAGAACTCTCATGTGACGCCTCATCCGATCTCCAGTGTCCGGAAACCTAGCGCCGAGGTTTTGAGAACGCGTTCAGGCGCGGGTGCAAATGCCAGCGGTTGGCGTAGCGAAGCATTCACCAACACCCGCCCTCCGGACCCGTCCGCAAAGGGGTTGATTAATGGGGGGGCGCCTGTTAGACACCGCGCCACCAACGATGTGGCGTGCGGCCATGGCGGAATTGGTAGACGCACTAGCTTGAGGTGCTAGCGGGTAACACCGTGGAGGTTCGAGTCCTCTTGGCCGCACCATTTTTCCAGGAAAACTGTTAACTCTCCCGGCGGATTTCGCGGGCGGCACGATTGGTGCGGGCGGAGGGAATCGAACCCTCACTTCCTTGCAGAAAGCGGATTTTAAGTCCGCTGCGTCTACCGTTCCGCCACGCCCGCGCCGGCCGTGTTCCCTACACCCCGCGCGGGAGGAGCGCTACTCCCGCCTCCAGTCGCCCACCCCATCAAGGCCGGTCAGCCTCTTCTCCCGTCCGGGTTCTCCAGATCAGGATTGTGCCCAAGCAGCCAGACCAGCAAACCGCCGGCGGCCGCGACCGCCGCGAGGAATGCCAGCCCGGCGGAATCGGTTTGCGTTGTCGTCTTCAGCAGGCCAAAGATCTGAGGTCCAATGTAGCCCCCCAGATTTCCAATCGAGTTAACGGCTGCGATGCCCGCCGCGGCACCTGCTCCACTCAGGAAGGATGTCGGCAATGACCAGAAGACGGGGAGAACGGAGAAGAACCCCCAGGCAGCCACGCAGAGCAACGCCATTTTCAGCAGCAGGCTGTCTGCAAGCGCTGCGGCGCCAAGACCGATAATCATGGCGATGAAAGGAATGATGCAGTGCCAGACTCGCTCGCCTGTCCTGTCGGAGTTTCGGCTCCAGATGATCATGCCAAGGCCGCCCGCCAGATAGGGCAGCGTCGCGATGAACCCCGCCTTGATGTCTGACACACCAAATTCCTTGATGATCTGCGGAAGAAAGAAGCTCAAGCCATACTGCGGTATGTTGGTGGCCATGTAGACGAGGCCAAGCGCCATGACGCGCATGTTGAAGGCCGATCGAAACCAGTCCTTCTTGAAATGGGCCTCGCGGGTTTTGCGCTCATCGTCAAGGCGGCCCTGCAGCCATGTCTTTTCTTCATCTGTCAGCCAATCCGCTTCTGCGGGCCTGTTTGTGAGATAGACGAGAACACCCACTGCCATGATGATCGCTGGCAACGCTTCGATAAGAAATATCCATTGCCAGCCCTGGAGCCCCAACGCACCGTGAAGATCGAGGATGAAGCCGGAAATCGGAGAGCCGATGACGGTGGACACGGGAATGGCGAACATGAAAAGGCCGATGATGCGGGCCCTGTAGGCCGCGGGAAACCACAGCGTCATGTAGAAGATGATGCCTGGAAAGAAGCCGGCCTCGGCAATGCCCAGCAGCAGGCGGATGACATAGAAACTGACTTCGCCGGTAACAAAGGCCTGGGCGCCGGAGATGACGCCCCATGTCACCATGATGCGAGAAATCCAGACCCGCGCGCCGAACTTGTTCAGGGCCAGATTGCTGGGGACTTCAAAGAAGAAATACGCGATGAAGAATATGCCTGCGGCGCCGCCGAATGCAGCGGCCGTCAGTCCGAGGTCCTCCATCATCGAAGGGCCCGCAAAGGCCACATTCACGCGGTCGAGATAGGCTATGAAGTAGCAAGCCATGAGAAATGGCACCAGCCGCCACGTCACCTTGCGCATGGTCCTGCTTTCAAGTGCGTTCATGTTATGCGCTCCACGTGGTGTGTCTTGAAGTCAGGTGCCCTCAAGTGCGCGACATGTAACTAGTCTGCGGGTTTTGTCAAAATTTGATGAGCCCGGACATGTGGGGTTTGGCATTTGACTGCTTGGCTCCTGATGGGGCTCGGGCGCCCCTGATGAGTGGCCTTGCGTCTTTGGTCTTGCGTCTTTGGCCTTGCGCTTGGCTCCGGGATGGGATTGAGAGTTCGGTCATGACCGAGCATGAGCAAATGGTGACGCGGGATGACTGGGGCGTGATCGAGCCCGCCTTCCTCGCACGCGTTGCCGAGGCGCTGGATGGCGGGCAGCTCAAGGCGCTGCGCCAGCTCACCCGTGACCTGCATGCCGCCGATTTGGCCGATGTCATCGAGGCGCTCGACCAGCCAGACCGCATCCGGCTGATCGCGGCGCTGGGCCGCTCATTTGACGCCGAGGCGCTGGCCGAACTCGATGAGGGCGTGCGCGATGAGCTCATGGAGGCGTTGCCAAATGACGTCATTGCCTCCGCCGTCAAGAAGCTCGACACCGACGATGCGCTTTACCTCATCGAGGATCTCGAGCGCGACGATCAGCGTGAGATCCTGGCCAAGGTGTCCAAGGAGGATCGCGCGGCGCTGACGCGCGCCCTCGACTATCCGGAAAACACGGCCGGACGCCTGATGAAGACGGAGTTCGTGGCCGTTCCGGCATCATGGACCGTCGGAGAAGCAAACAGTTTCATCCGCACTGAAAAGGATCTCCCCGAGCAGTTCATCGAAGTCTATGTCGTTGATCCGGCCTTTCACCTCGTCGGTACGGTGCCGCTGGCCCGGATGCTGCGCACCCCGGACGACCGCCGCATCGACGCCATCATGGATACCGAGCAGACGGTATTCCGGGCCAGTGACGAGCAGGATGACGTGGCCTTCCGCTTCGACAAGTACAATCTGGTGTCGGCAGCAGTGACCGATGACGGCGGTCGGCTGATCGGCACGCTGATGGCCGATGACATCGTTGACGTCATCCAGGAGGAAGCCGCCGAGCAGGTCTTGCATCTGGGTGGCGTCGGAGCCGAGGAGGGGATCGGCAATTCGGTCGCGGCGACCACGCGCTCGCGCTTTGCATGGCTGTTCGTCAATCTCCTGACTGCGGTGCTCGCCTCGTGGGTCATTTCACTGTTCGGGGCTACCATTGAACAAATGGTGGCATTGGCCGTTCTGATGCCGATCGTTGCCTCCATGGGCGGGAATGCCGGAACGCAGACCATGACCGTAGCGGTGCGGGCCTTGGCCACGCGCTCTCTGGGACCGGTCAATGCCCTGCGTTTCACGTTGCGCGAGTGCGCAGTCGGTTTGCTCAACGGGTGCTTGTTCGCGCTGATCATCGGCCTTTTTGCCTGGGTCTGGTTCGGCTCCGATGCGCTGGGGCTCATCATCGGGGTCGCCATGGTCATCAATCTGCTCGCGGCGGCTCTTGCCGGGATCCTCGTGCCGCTGGCGCTCGACCGCTTTGACATCGATCCCGCGGTTGCTTCAGGCACATTCGTCACCACCGTTACGGATGTAGTCGGGTTCTTTGCCTTTCTCGGACTCGCTACGCTCTGGCTGGGCCGGTAGTTCGCGTTTCGAGTGCACCGCTTCTCTCTCTCGTCGAACGGCTGCCAACGATCTGTCATTTGAGCAGGGTCAATGCGGCGTCCTCGTATTCCGGTCAGCAAGGCTGGGTTCCGATAGCGGGGAGTGCTTCCATGAGACATGCAACGAACACGGTGTTCTTGCGCGTGAGCATGTTTGCAGCGCTCGCAGTCGCCGCAACACTTGCGCCCCCTCAGGCCCAGGCGGAGGAGAGCAAGCCAAATATCCTGGTGATTTTCGGAGATGATATCGGCATTGCCAATATCAGCGCCTACAGCGACGGCGTGATGGGTTACGAGACGCCCAACATCGACCGCATCGCCAATGAAGGTCTGCGCTTCCTGCATTATTACGGCGAACAGAGCTGCACGGCGGGTCGCTCGGCCTTTCTCACCGGCCAGCATGTGATCCGCACGGGACTGAGCAAGGTGGGCTACCCGGGAGCCCCGATGGGCATGAGCCAGGAAGACCCTTCCGTCGGCGGACTGCTGAAAAGCATGGGCTATGCAACAGGACAGTTTGGCAAGAACCACGTTGGCGACCGTAACGAAACCCTGCCGACCGTGAACGGCTTCGACGAATTTTTCGGCAATCTCTACCACCTCAATGCCGAAGAGGAGCCGGAACTGCCGGACTATCCGAAGGATCCGACCTACCGCGAGAAGTTCGGCCCCCGCGGCGTGCTCAGGACCACCGCGACGGACGTCGACGACCAGACTGTCGATCCGCGTTTTGGCAAGATCGGCAAGCAGGTCATTGTTGACACCGGGGCGCTGACGCGGAAACGCATGGAGACCATCGATGACGAGACCTCGGCGGCAGCTATCGATTACATGCAGCGTCAGCATGCGGTGGGGAGGCCGTTCTTCCTGTGGTACAATTCCACCCGCATGCATTTACGCACGCATGTGCGGCCTGAGCATCGCGGTCGCTATGGCCACGGCGACAGCGAATATATCGACGGCATGATCGAGCATGACGCTACCGTGGGAAGCCTGCTGAAGGCTCTGGACGACATGGGCATCGCCGAAAACACCTTGGTGGTCTACACCACCGACAATGGGCCGCACATGAACTCGTGGCCGGACGGTGCGATGACGCCCTATCGCTCGGAGAAGGACACCAACTGGGAAGGTGCCTTCCGGGTGCCTGCCATGGTGCGCTGGCCCGGCCACATCAAGGCCGGAACCGTCACCAATGAATTGATGAGCCACAACGACTGGATTCCCACGCTGGTGGCGATTGCCGGCGAGCCGGACATCGTCAGCAAGCTGCTCAAGGGCTATCAGGCCAATGGCCGGACCTACAGGGTTCATCTCGACGGCTATGACCAGTCGCGCTTCCTCACCTCCGTCACCGGCAACGCGGCGAACAACAACGGCGTCAAGAGTGCGCGCCACAACTTCTTCTATGCGGACGATGATGGTCTGCTCGTGGCCTACCGCGAGGGTGACTACAAATACGTCTTCTCCGAGCAGCGCGTGCAGGGCACCATGCAGGTGTGGGCCGAGCCATTCACGACGCTGCGCATGCAGAAGATCTTCAACCTGTTCCAGGACCCCTATGAGCGCGCTGACGTGACCTCCAACACCTTCTGGGACTGGCAGCTCAACCACATCGGGAATGTCTATGGGGTGACGACTGCGGTTCTGGACTTCATCGCCACTTTCCGGGATTTCCCGCCGCGCTCCTTCCCGCCGAGCTTCAACCCGGCAGACATGCTCGAAGAATCCATGCAACTCATGAAGATCGAACAGATGCTCAGGCAGGGCGTCAATCCGGAGCGGGTCCGGGGCAAATTGCTGGAAATCCTGAAGGAGCCGCAGCCCTGAACCGGCGCCGCCATGCCCATGGGCTTGATTTGGCCGCAAAACCAGCCTAAGAGCGCGCAATTCCGTTCATTTCCAGAGGAGTGCGGGCCCCATGGCGCGCGTCACCGTTGAAGACTGCATCGACAAGCTTCCCAACCGCTTTGAACTGGTTCTGCTGGCGGCCCATCGCGCCCGCTCGATCTCGCAGGGCGCGCCGATCACGGTAGAGCGCGACAACGACAAGAATCCGGTCGTTGCGCTTCGTGAAATCGCTGATTCCACAGTCGTTCCTGAGGATCTCCGCGAGGAATACATCCACTCCATGCAGAAGCATGTCGAGGTGGACGAGCCGGAAGCGACCGAAGTTCCTTTGATCCAGCAGTCGGGCGACATGGTCATGGTCAATGACGCAGCCGACGAGGATCAGCCCGAAATGGAGCGGATGACCGAGGAGGACCTTCTTCGAGGCCTTGAGGGCATGCCGCCGGCCGAAAGCCCGGGGAGCCAGCGCAACGGCTATTGAGCCGGACGCGATTGCAAAGTTTCATGGCCGGACCACTGGAGTCCGGCCTTTTTTGTCGTAGACTGCCGCCATGATGCGCCAATACGAGCTGGTGGAACGGGTCTCGCGCTATGACCCTGATGCGGATGAGGATTTGCTCAACCGCGCCTATGTCTACGCGATGAAGGCGCATGGCAATCAGAAACGCGCGTCCGGTGAGGCGTATTTCAACCATCCCCTTGAAGTCGCTGCCATTTTGACTGAGATGAAGCTGGATTCGGCAACCATCGCCGCGGCCCTGCTTCACGATACGGTTGAAGATACCGAGGCAACCCACCAAGAAATCGAGGAAAAATTCGGCCCGGAGATTTCGTCCCTTGTTGACGGTCTGACCAAGATCGCCAAGCTGGACCTCGTCACGAAGGAAGCCGCGCAAGCCGAAAACCTGCGAAAACTGTTGCTGGCGATGTCGCGCGACGTGCGTGTGTTGCTGGTCAAGCTGGCCGACCGACTGCACAACATGCGGACGCTCGAGCACGTCAAGCCGGAGAAGCGGCTGCGCATTGCCCAGGAGACCATGGACATCTACGCCCCGCTGGCCGGCCGCATGGGCATGCAGGCGGTGCGCGACGAGCTTGAGGACATTGCCTTCAGGGTCATCAACCCGCAGGCCTATCAGATCATCCTCGACCGCCTCGCCAAGCTCCATGCTGAAAGCGGCGGCGTGCTGAAGTTGATTGAGCAGGAATTGACCCAGAAGCTTGCCGAGAACGGTATCAAGGCGGAGGTCCATGGACGGGAAAAGCGGCCCTATTCGATCTTCCGCAAGATGGAGCGCAAGCTCCTGTCGCTGGGGCAACTCTCGGACATCTTCGGCTTCCGGGTGATCGTCGGTACGGTCGACCAGTGCTACCGGGCGTTGGGCATCATCCACCGCACCTACCGGGCCGTGCCGGGCCGCTTCAAGGACTACATCTCGACGCCCAAACAGAACGATTACCGCTCGATCCACACGACTGTCATCGGTCCGCACCATATGCGTGCAGAAATGCAGATCCGCACGCGCCTGATGCATGAGATCGCCGAGCGGGGCGTCGCAGCCCATGCGATCTACAAGGATGCCCCGGACGCCAAGGAGGCGCTGGACGGCTTCAAGGCACCGGCCGCAGAATCGAATGCCTATCGCTGGCTTCGCCATCTGGTTGAGATGCTGCAGGAAGGCGAGTCCCCGCGCGAGTTCCTCGAGCATACCAAGCTCGAATTGTTTCACGACCAGGTTTTCTGCTTCACGCCGAAGGGCAAGGTCATCGCTCTGCCCAAGGGCGCCACGCCCATCGATTTCGCCTATGCGGTTCACACGTCAGTCGGCGACAGCTGTGTCGGTGCCAAGATCAACGGCAACCACGCCCCCCTGGTGACGGCGCTGCGCAATGGCGACGAGGTCGACATCATCCGGTCGGAGGCACAGACGCCACCAGCCGCCTGGGAAGGGCTCGCCGTGACCGGCAAGGCGCGTGCCGCCATTCGCCGCGCCACACGCGCGGCCGCGCGCAAGCAGTTTGCCGGTCTGGGCCGTGAGATCGTCGAAAAGATGCTGGCCAAGCTCGGGAAGACCTATCTGGAAAAGGAGGTCTCGGCAGCGCTGCCGCGCCTCGGGCACCGCAACCGCGAGGATGCGCTGGCCGCCATCGGGCGCGGCGAACTCTCGGCCATCGACCTGATGAAGGCGATGGGGCTGACGATCGACGACAGCAAGCTCAAGGAACTCCGGCTCCGCAGCCCGGCGCGCAAGGCCGATCCCGATCTGTCCGTACCCGTCCGGGGCGTCGCCCGCACCACCGCCCTGCGCATTGCGCCCGAGACGGGCGCTGTTCCGGGCGAGCGCATCGTGGGCATTCTGACGCCCGGCGAGGGGATCACGATCTACCCGATATTCGCGAAGGCGCTGGAGCAGTTCGACAATCAACCCGAGCGCTGGGTCGATCTCGCGTGGGATACAGGCTCGGAGGACCAGCGTTTCCCAGCCCGTATCAAGGTCACGATCCTCAATGAGGTTGGTGCACTGTCGCAGGTTACACAGGCCATCAGCGATCTTGGCGGCAACATCGATGCGCTGCAGATGGTGGCGCGCGAGGGCTCGCGCGACTTCTTCGACCTCGATGTCACGGTCGAGGTGACCGATCTCAAGCACCTCAACAACATCATGGACAGCTTGCGCGGCAAGATCGCCGTGAGCGAGGTCAACCGCAAGACAGGATAGAAAAAATGAACAAGGACGACGTGCTGAACGAGTTCCGTGCCGCAGGCGCGCTGCTGGAGGGACATTTCATCCTCTCTTCGGGTCTGCATTCAAGCCGCTATCTGCAGTGCGCGAGGGTATTGATGGAACCGCAACGTGCCCAGCGTCTGTGCGCGGCGCTGGCGGCGCAAGTGAAGGCGCTCGGCATCCAGTCCATCGATCTGGTGGCCTCGCCCGCGATGGGTGGCGTCATCGTTGGCTACGAGATGGGCCGGCAACTCGGCGTCCCCGCGATCTTCTTCGAACGGGTCGATGGCAAGCTGGTCCTGCGCCGGGGTTTCGACATCAGGAGAGGCGCTCGGGTGCTGATGGTCGAGGACATCGTGACAACGGGTCTTTCGTCCCGGGAGTGCATCGCCGGGATTGCGGAGGAGGGTGGCGTTACGGTCGGAGCGGCCTGCCTCATCGACCGCTCCGGGGGCAAGGCGGACATCGGCGTTCCACTGGCGGCACTCACCCGCCTCGACATTCCGACTTATCCGGCCGACCAGCTTCCGCCTGAACTGGCGGCCGTCCCAGCCGTCAAGCCCGGGAGCCGCGGCCTCAAATGATCGTTGGCATCGGCAATGACGTGATCGACATCCGTCGCATCGAGCAGACGCTCGCGACCTATGGCGATCGCTTCATCGAACGGATCTTCACCGAAGTCGAGGTGAAGAAGTCGGAGCGGCGCGTGGCGCGGGCTGCCTCCTACGCCAAACGGTTTGCGGCCAAGGAAGCCTGTTCCAAGGCTCTGGGGACGGGCTTCCGGGCTGGCGTGTTCTGGCGGGACATGGGCGTGGTGAACGAGCCGTCCGGAAAACCGACCATGGTCCTGACAGGCGGCGCCCGTGAGCGGCTCCACCAGATGCTGCCCCCTGGGCATGCCGCCCGCATCCATCTGACCATCACTGACGATTTTCCTTATGCCCACGCCTTTGTGATGATCGAGGCGGTGCCCGCCTGACGGGCTGCCTGGGCATCCCGACTGTAACCAAATAGCAACAGTCAAACGCCTTGCAGCCGGTCGCGTTGCATCGCCCATGGGCAGGGTCTATACGCCGGGAATGTTGGACCCGGCGCGGCACGACCGGGCCGGGATTGTTCAAGAAAGACCATAAGATGGCGGCGGCACAGGACACGCGGCGCAAGTCGGAAGACGGGGTCTGGGAAACCGTCAAGGTTATCATCCAGGCGCTGTTGATCGCCTTTGTGGTGCGGACTTTCCTCTATCAGCCCTTCAACATTCCATCGGCTTCGATGTATCCGACGCTGAAGGTGGGCGATTACCTGTTCGTGTCGAAGCTGTCCTACGGCTATGGCCGGTATTCATTCAACTTCTCGCTCGGGCTGTTCGGCAACCAAATCGTCACCTGCTGTCCCTTCGATTTCAAAGGCAGGGTGTTCCTGGCAGCTGATCCCGAACGCGGCGATGTGGCCGTCTTCAAGCTGCCGACCGACACCAGCATCGACTATATCAAGCGCGTGATCGGGCTTCCCGGCGACCGCATCCAGATGCGCGAGGGCGTGCTCTATATCAACGGACAGGCCGTGAAGAAGGAACGGATCGAGGATTACACTGATCCGTCCGAACCTGGCCTCGGCTCGCCTGTGCCGCAATTCCTCGAAACCCTGCCCAATGGCGTAACCTATCGTGTTCTGGACACAGAACCCATGGGTGACGCCGACAATACCGCCGAATATGTCGTTCCGCCCGGGCATTTCTTCATGATGGGCGACAACCGCGACAACTCGCAGGATTCGCGCTATCCGCGAGTCGGCTTTGTGCCGATCGAGAATTTCGTTGGGCGCGCCGACATCATCTTCTTCTCGGTATCTCCGGATGCAAGCCTGTTCGAGGTCTGGCGCTGGCCGTTCGCCATCCGCTGGTCTCGCTTCTTCACGCTCATCTGATCCGGCCTTGACCCGCGCCGTCGCAACGCCCGAAGCCATCTTCAAGCGCATCGGATATCGCTTTCGTGATCAGGACCTGCTGACCGAGGCGCTGACCCACGGCAGCAGTGACGCAGGTGAGCGCGACTATCAGCGCCTCGAATTCCTCGGCGACCGGGTGCTGGGGCTGGTCATCGCCGAATACCTGTTCCGGGCATTTCCTGACCGTGGCGAAGGGGAACTCACGGCCCTCCATTCCTCGCTTGTGCGGCGCGAGTCCTGTGCAGCGGCGGGGGACACGATCGGGCTTGCGGAACTGGTTATCGTCGGAGCGGGTGAGCGGGCAAAGGGCATGAACCTCAATCGCGGCGTGCTGGGCGATGTGATGGAGGCCCTGGTCGCGGCGGTCTATCTCGACGGAGGCTTCGAGGAGGCGCGGAGCCTCATTCTCCGATCGTGGGAGGAGCAGTTGAGCATGCCAAGACCAGCGGTGAAGGATTCCAAGACCTTCCTGCAGGAGTGGGCATTGGGGCGTTCCCTGCCGATTCCGCTCTACAGCGTGATCAGCCGAGAGGGTCCCGAACACGAGCCCGTGTTCGTCGGGCAGGTGGATGTGAAGGATCGCGCTCCCGCGCAGGGCACTGCCAAGAGCAAGCGCGCGGCGGAGATGGATGCAGCCGAAGCGTTCCTGAAACGTGAGGAATTGAGGTCATGACGGCAGATCCGGTTGAAGGACAGGCGCCCACGCGCTGTGGCTTCTGTGCCATCATTGGTGCGCCCAACGCAGGCAAGTCGACGCTTGTCAATCAGCTCACCGGATCCAAGGTGTCGATCGTCAGTCACAAGGTGCAGACAACGCGCGCGCGGATCCGTGCCATAGCAATGGAGGGACGAGCCCAGATCGTGCTGGTTGATACGCCGGGCATATTCAAGCCACGACGTCAACTCGATCGCGTCATGGTGGAGAACGCCTGGGCGGGGGCTGGCGATGCCGATGTCATCCTGCTGCTCGTGGATGGGCGGCCGGGGCTCACGGATGAGGCCAAGGCGATCATCGCGGGGCTTCCCGTCGGCAGGGCGAACGTCATCCTCGTCATCAACAAGATCGACCTGATGGGCCGTGAACGGCTGCTTGAGGTGGCTTCCGATTTCGGCGCCGCCTTTGCCTTCGACCGGGTTTTCATGGTGAGCGCCCTGACCGGATCCGGCACGGCGGATGTGCTGGCCTATCTCGCCGCAAGGATGCCCGAGGGACCGTGGCTCTATCCCAAGGACCAGGTGGCCGATGTGCAGCTCCGCTTCATGGCTGCCGAGATGACCCGCGAGAAGATCTATGAACGTCTCCATGAGGAATTGCCTTACGCCTCCACGGTCGAAACCGAAGGCTGGGAGGAGAACAAGGACGGTTCGGTCAAGATCAGCCAGATCATCTATGTGCAGCGCGACAGCCAGAAAGCCATCGTGCTCGGCAAGGGCGGACAGAGCGTGAAGCTGATCGGCCAGCTGGCCCGCGCCGAGATGGAAAAACAGTTTGGACGCCGGGTGCACCTGTTTCTCTTCGTCAAGGTGCGGGAGGGCTGGCCCGAGGACAAGGAGCGGCTTCGGAACATGGGTCTCGACGTCTGATCCATGGAATGGCGCGACGAAGGCGTGATCCTGTCTGTGCGCCGTCATGGCGAGACGAGCGCCATCGCCGAAATCTTCACGGCACAGCACGGGCGCGCTCTGGGTTTGGTTCGTGGCGGCCGCTCCCGCGCTCAACGCCCGGTTCTTCAAGCCGGAAATGCAGTGGCCGCAGTATGGCGGGCACGGCTCGAGGAGCAGCTTGGCACCTACAGTATCGAACCTCTCGATCTGCGGGCCGGGGCCATCATGGAGGCACCCTTCCGCCTGGCAGGTCTCGCGACCATCACCGGACTTGCCCAGCAGCTGCCCGAGCGTGAGCCGCATCCGCGCCTCTATGCTGCCATGCGCGTGGTGCTGGAGGCGATTGCGGATGACACGCTGTGGCCAGCACTTCTGGTGCGCTGGGAGCTGGGTCTCCTCGAGGAGCTTGGCTTCGGGCTCGATCTGTCGAGCTGTGCTGCAACGGGGAGCCGCGACGAGCTGATCTATGTTTCGCCGAGGTCGGGAAAGGCGGTGTCGGCCGCGGCGGGCGCGCCCTACCGCGACCGCTTGTTCCGGCTGCCGGCCTTCCTGCGCGAGGGTGGTTCGGCGACGCCTGCGGATGTCGTTGACGGCCTGACCCTGATGTCATTCTTCCTGGACCGGCATGTCTTCAAGCCCCGGGGGGTGCGTTTTCCGGACCAGCAGGAGTGGATCATCCGCGCCTTGGCCGAAAGGCCGCATTGAGCGCCAGCCTTCGGCTGTCGTAGAAGGGGTTCGAAGGAGAACAGCCGATGCTCGGACGTCTGAACCATGTGGCAATTGCCGTTCCTGATCTTGCGAAGGGGATAGAGGTCTACCGGACCATGTTGGGTGCGCGGGTGTCCGAACCCCAGGCCGTGCCCGCGCATGGCGTAACGGTGGTGTTTGTGGAACTCCCCAACACCAAGATCGAGCTTCTTGAGCCTCTGGGCGAGGACTCGCCGATCCGGAGGTTCCTCGAGAAAAATCCGGCAGGCGGCATGCATCATGTCTGTTACGAGGTCGAGGACATATTCGCCGCGCGGGAAAGGCTGAAGGCGGAGGGCGCGAAGGTGCTGGGCAGTGGCGAGCCCAAGATCGGGGCGCATGGCAAGCCGGTGCTGTTCCTGCATCCGAAGGATTTCTGCGGGACGCTGGTGGAGCTCGAGCAGGCATGAGTTTCGGGAGCGGGGTCGCGATCTATTTCATCGTCTGGTGGGTGTGCCTTTTCGCGGTGCTGCCTTTCGGCGTTCGCAATGCGCATGAGACGGGCGAGACAGTGGCGCCGGGTAACGAGGCCGGTGCGCCTGTTCATCCCATGCTGATCCGCAAGGTTCTGGCAACGACGGTCCTTGCCACGGTCGTTTTTCTTCTGATCCTGGGGCAGGTTACCCAGGGATGGATTGGGTTTGATGACGTCCCGTTCCTGAAGGACATGCCGACCTGAATAGGTGTAGCCCGCCAAACGGAAGAAACCCGCGGCAAAGGGTCGGAAAGAAAAAGGCGAGGCAGGTGCCTCGCCTTTTTCAATTTCGGTTTCCTTGTCTGCCGGTGACCGGACCGGCGGGGCTGATGCGCAATGCGCGCCCGGAACCTACCTCCCCAGACCTGGGTCGATTGACCATGGTCTCGTTCTTATTGAAAGTGACGCTAGCACAGGAGATGACCATGTCGAGTTAAAAATGACACATGGTTGCCACAATTCGAGTAAATGGCATCAATTATAAGTTGTTCATCGCTCGCTGGACCTGATTGGGCAGGCAATCTTGCAGGCTGATGAAAGCCGGGTCCGACTTGAGTTCCGGGTCGTTTCCCGTAAAACAGCCGCATTCGCCCTTGAAGCAGGATTCCCATGCGCCTTTCCCAGTATTTCATGCCCATTCTGCGCGATGATCCCAAGGAGGCGGAGATTGTCTCGCACCGTCTCATGTTGCGCTGCGGCATGATTCGTCAGGAAGCTGCCGGGAGCTATTCCTGGCTTCCGCTTGGCTATCGCGTGCTGCGCAAGATCGAGCAGATCGTGCGTGAGGAGCAGAACCGGGCGGGGGCCATCGAGGTGCTCATGCCGACGATCCAGTCTGCGGATCTCTGGCGCAAGTCCGGCCGCTACGACGCCTATGGCAAGGAGATGTTGCGCATCAAGGACCGGCACGACCGCGACATGCTCTATGGCCCCACCAACGAGGAGATGATCACCGACATCTTCCGTCAGGGTGTGCAGAGCTACAAGGACCTTCCGCGCAATCTCTATCACATACAATGGAAGTTCCGAGACGAAGTGCGACCGCGCTTCGGTGTCATGCGCGGACGTGAATTTCTGATGAAGGATGCCTATTCCTTCGACCTCACGCGCGAGGCCGGGCAGCACGCCTACAACAAGATGTTCGTGTCGTACCTCAAGACCTTCGCGCGGATGGGTCTGAAAGCTGTTCCGATGCGGGCCGAGACCGGGCCGATCGGCGGCAAGGACAGTCACGAATTCCTCATTCTCGCGGACACGGGCGAGTCGGAGGTGTTCTTCGACAAGGCCTTCCATGACATGGACTGGCAGGCCTTCGAGATCGACTATGACGACGTCGGCGCCGTGGCAAGTGTTGTCGAGGAATTTACCTCGAAATATGCCGCGACCTCGGAAATGCACGACGTGGCGGATTACGAGGCCCGCGTTCCAGCCGAGCGGCGCGTCACCGGGCGGGGCATTGAAGTCGGGCATATCTTCTTCTTCGGCACCAAGTATTCAGAGCCGCTGGGCTGCGAGGTTCAGGGACCGGATGGCAAGAAGGTGACGGTGCAGTCAGGCTCCTATGGCATCGGTGTCTCGCGGCTCGTGGGCGGCATCATCGAGGCGAGCCATGATGAGGCAGGCATCATCTGGCCCGAGCCGGTTGCACCCTTCCGGGTGGGGCTGATCAATCTCAAGGCAGGAGATGGCGAAACCGACGCCGTCTGCGACCGGATCTATCGTGGGCTCGAGGCGAGAGGTGTCGACGTTCTCTACGATGACCGTGACGAGCGCGCCGGAGCGAAGTTCGGCACCATGGATCTGATCGGACTGCCATGGCAGGTGATCATCGGGCCGCGCGGCCTGAAGGACGGGGTGGCTGAGATCAAGAACCGTCGCACCGGCGAGCGGAACAACATCGCGCTGGACCAGATCATAGCACGCTTCGCTGGCTGATGGCGAACACGCTGCCCGATACAAGGCCTTTCGCGCCCTTCGAGTGGATGCTGGCGGGTCGCTATCTGCGGGCACGGCGCCGCGAGGGGTTCATCAGCGTCATTTCGCTGTTCTCGTTTCTGGGCATTCTGTTGGGCGTTGCCACGCTGATCGTGGTGATGGCCGTGCTCAACGGATTTCGGGCCGAACTTCTCGACAAGATTCTCGGCTTCCAGGGCCATGTCAGCGTCTACAGGTCCGATACCTCGCCGCTGCCGGATTATGCGGCGCTGGCTCAGAGATTGACGCAGATCCCGGGGGTCGTGCGCGCGGTTCCGCTGGTCGAGGGCCAGGCCATGGCCTCGAGCCTCCACAACAACACGGGTGCCCTGGTGCGCGGCATATCCGAGGCCGACATACAGAAGCTCCCAAGCCTCAACAATGGTGATCTGCGCACGGCCCTGAACAAGGACTATACGCCTGATGCCACGCCGTCCTTCAAGGGTTTCGACACAGCGGGCGGCGTGGCCATTGGCGAGCGCATGGCGTGGCGTCACCAGCTCGGCCTCGGGTCCCGGATCACCGTGATCTCGCCCGACGGACCTGACACGGTCATCGGCAACGCGCCGCGGATACGTGACTACCCTGTGGTGGCCATCTTCAAGGTTGGCATGTCGGATTATGACGAGAACGTCCTATACATGCCCTTGTCCGAGGCACAGGACTATTTCGTGACAGATGAGGGCGTGAACCAGATCGAGGTGATGGTCGATGATCCGGACAATGTGGAGCAATATCTGCTGCCCATCATGACCGAGGCGGGAACCGACATGGCGGTATCGAACTGGAAGGAGCGCAACTCGACCTTCTTCAATGCGCTTGCGGTTGAACGCAATGTCATGTTTCTCGTGCTGACGATGATCATCCTGGTTGCGGCCCTCAACATCATCTCCGGGCTCATCATGCTGGTGAAGGACAAGGGTCGCGACATCGCGATCCTGCGCACCATGGGCGCCACGCGGGGCACGGTGCAGCGCGTCTTCTTTCTGACGGGTGCCGCCATCGGCGTGGCCGGCACACTGGGCGGCTTCGTGACCGGGCTCCTGATCTGCCTCAATACCGAACGGATCCGGCAATTCATCTCGTGGATCTCCGGCGTCGACCCCTTCAATCCGGAGCTCTATTATCTCGCGCAGTTGCCCGCCCGGATGGACTCCTGGCAGACGGTGCTGATCGTCGCGATGTCACTCGGCTTGTCCTTTGCTGCCACGCTGTATCCGTCGTGGCGCGCCGCGAAACTCGATCCCGTCGAGGCGCTCCGCTACGAATGAAGACGCTGACACCAGCTCTGGAGCTTCGCTCGGTTGCCCGCAGCTATGCTGAGGGCAGGGGTCGTCTCGAGGTGTTCCGCGATCTCGACCTGACCGTCCGGGCCGGGGAAATCGTTGCACTGGTTGGGCAGTCCGGGTCGGGGAAGTCGTCGCTCCTGCATATAGCCGGGCTGCTGGAAGCGCCGACGGCGGGAGACGTGCTGGTTGCCGGGCAGAATTGCTCGACGCTCGATGACCAGGCACGAACCAGGATCCGCCGCATCGGTATCGGTTTTGTTTATCAATTCCATCATCTGCTGCCTGAGTTCTCGGCGCTTGAAAACGTGATGATGCCGCAGTTCATTGCCGGCGCATCGCGGCAGGAAGCGGAAAATCGTGCACGCGATCTGCTGACCCGCATGGGACTTGCGTCGCGTCTTGAACACCGTCCGTCCGAACTCTCGGGCGGCGAGCAGCAACGGGTGGCCATTGCCCGCGCGTTGGCGAACCGTCCGCTTCTGCTACTTGCGGACGAACCCACCGGCAACCTTGATCCTGAGACTGCCGCGCGGGTGCATGATGAACTCCTCAGGCTCATTAGGGAGGAGGGGCTCGGCGCTCTGGTGGCAACCCACAATCTTGAGCTTGCTCGAGGCATGAGTCGCATCGCGCGCCTCGACCGCGGGCGTATCGTCGAGGCTTAGGGCTCATGGCGAAACCAGATCCACGACCGGTTCCGTTCATTCATCTCCATACGCATTCTGCCTACTCCCTCTCCGAGGGCGCTCTTCAGATCAAGGCGCTGGCCAGTCTTGCGAGAGATGCCGGTATGCCGGCCCTTGCCATCACGGACACCGGGAATCTCTTTGGCGCCCTTGAGTTCTCAGAGGCGGTTGCCGAGAAAGGCGTACAGCCGATTATTGGTTGCACACTGAAGGTTGATCTGTCCGAGGCCCGCGAAGGCGGGGTCCGGCAGGTAACGGGGCTCCGGCGCATCCCGTCTCTGGTCTTTCTGGCGAAAGACGAAGTCGGTTACCGAAACCTCATGAATCTTTCGAGCCGGGCCTATCTCTCGAGTCCGGACAATGCCGAACATCACGTAACCTGGCCCTATCTTGCGGCACACGCGCAGGGTCTCATCTGTCTGACCGGCGGTCCTGGCGGACCGGTGAATGAAGCGCTTCTCGCTGGTCAGGCCGGCCTTGCGGCGGAACTGGTGGAGAAACTCAAGACGCTGTTCGGAGATCGTCTCTACATCGAGCTTCAGCGGCATGGGCTCTCTGCCGAACGCGACGCGGAGATAGGTCTTCTGGACATTGCCTATCGGCTCGACGTTCCTCTGGTGGCAACGAATGAGCCCTATTTTGCCCGTGCCGACGACTATGCCGCGCATGACGCGCTGATCTGCATCGCGGAAGGCGAATTGCTCGTGACGGAGGAGCGCCGTCGGTTGACGCCGGAACACTATTTCAAGAATCAGGCCGAGATGGCCGCACTGTTCGCAGATCTGCCCGAGGCCATAGAGAATACGGTCGAAATCGCGAGGCGCTGCGCCTGCCGCGTGAAATCGCGCGCCCCCATCCTGCCGCGCTTTGCCGAGGGCGACGAAGGCGAGGAGCTTCGGCGTCAGGCCCATGAGGGCTTGGTGGAGAGGCTTTCCACGCGCGGTCTGGTGGAGGGCAAGACACGCGAGGACTATGTGGCGCGGCTCGATTTCGAGCTCGACGTCATTACGAAGATGCAGTTCTCGGGCTACTTCCTGATCGTTGCCGATTTCATAAAATATGCCAAATCCAGAGGCATTCCCGTCGGCCCGGGGCGTGGGTCAGGTGCTGGCTCGCTCGTGGCCTATGTCCTGACCATCACCGATCTGGATCCCTTCCGGTTCAACCTCCTCTTCGAGCGCTTCCTCAATCCCGAACGCGTGTCGATGCCTGACTTCGACATCGACTTTTGCCAGGATCGACGGGGTGAAGTGATCGACTACGTCCAGAAACGCTATGGCGCCGACAGGGTCGCGCAGATCATCACCTTCGGCAAGCTTCAGGCCCGCATGGTAACCCGCGATGTCGGTCGTGTGCTGCAGATGCCCTACAGCCAGGTTGACCGCATCTCGAAGCTCATTCCCAACAACCCCGCAAATCCGGTCACGCTAGCGCAGGCCATTGACGGTGAAGCGAAGCTTCAGGAAGAACGGGACAAGGACCCCACCGTCCGGACCCTGTTCGAAATCGCCCTGAAACTCGAGGGTCTCTACCGCAATGCCTCAACGCATGCGGCCGGTGTCGTGATCGGTGATCGTCCGCTCGAGGAACTGGTTCCGCTTTACCGCGATCCAAGGTCTGACATCCCCGCCACTCAGTTCAACATGAAATACGTCGAGAAGGCGGGGCTGGTGAAGTTCGACTTTCTCGGCCTCAAGACGCTCACGGTCATCGAGAAGGCGCAGGACCTGATCCGGGTGCGTGTTCCGGAGTTCGACATTGCCAAGATCCCCTTCGACGATGCGCTGACCTATGAGATGCTCGGCCATGGCGATACGGTCGGCGTGTTCCAGCTCGAAAGTTCTGGCATGCGCGACGTGCTCCGCAAGATGCGTGCAGACCGCATCGAGGACATCATTGCAATCGTTGCGCTCTACCGCCCCGGTCCGATGGACAACATTCCGAAGTTCATTGCCTGCAAGAAGGGCGATGAGACCCCGGACTATCTCCATCCCTTGCTCGAGCCTATCCTGAAAGAGACCTATGGCATCATGGTCTACCAGGAGCAGGTCATGCAGATTGCGCAGGTGCTCTCGGGCTATTCGCTCGGAGAGGCCGATCTGTTGCGCCGGGCGATGGGCAAGAAGATCAAGGCCGAGATGGACGCCCAGAAGGAACGCTTTGTGAGCGGCGCCGTCGAGAAGCAGGTCGAGGCCCAGCAGGCCGACTACATCTTCGAACTGGTTCAGAAGTTCGCGGGATATGGGTTCAACAAGTCGCATGCTGCGGCTTATGCGGTGGTGTCCTATCAGACGGCCTATCTCAAGGCCCGGTACCCGGTCGAGTTCCTCGCCGCGTCGATGACACTGGACCTCGGGAACACCGACAAGCTGATGCTGTTCCGCCGCGAGGCGCAAAGGGTGGGGATCCGGGTTCTGCCGCCATCCGTGAATGCGAGCGGTGTCGATTTTGCTGTGCAGGATGGAGCGATCCTCTATTCCCTTGCCGCGCTCAAGAATGTGGGTGCGGGCGCAATCGAACATCTCGTGAAAGTACGGGGCGAGGGTGGGCCGTTCCGCTCGCTGGGGGATTTCGCGCAACGGATTGATGGCCGTGTTCTCAACAAGCGCGCGCTTGAAAGCCTTGCCAAGGCGGGAGCTTTCGATTGCCTCAACAACAACCGTGCACAGGTGCTTGATGCGGTTGAATCGATCCTTGGGCTTGCCAACCGGACGGCGAGTGCGGTCGAGGCCGGGCAGAACGATCTGTTCGGCGGCGGGGTGTCGTCGGTGAGCGACCTCGTTCTGCCGCGGCGCGAGGCGTGGCTTCCGATGGAGAGGCTTGGCCAGGAATTCGAGGCTGTCGGATTTTATTTGTCGGGCCACCCACTGGACGACTATGTCAAACCGCTGCAGAAGCTGTCAGTCGAGACGTGGCTGTCGTTTCAGGAGAAGGCGATCACCAAGGGTGCACGAGCGGCGAAGCTTGCGGGAACCGTCACCCACCGCCAGGAACGGCGTTCAAAGACGGGCAACAAGTTTGCTTTCGTCGGTTTCTCGGATCCCTCCGGCCAGTTTGAGTGCATCTGCTTTTCGGACACGCTTGCCGCCTGCCGCGACCTGCTGGAGCCGGGAACCGCCGTCATTGCACGGGTTGAGGCCGATGTCGAAGGCGAGGACGTCAAGCTCAGGCTTCAGGGCGTTGAACTGCTCGACAAGGCCACGGCGCAGCTGGTCACCGGCCTCGAGATCTTCGTCAGGGACCAGGCCCCGCTCGAGTCCATCGCCGCGCGGCTGAAGAATGGCGGCCGCGCGCCCGTCAAGCTGGTGATGCTGATGGATCAGGGGCGGGAAGTACATGTGTCTCTGGGGGCCAAATTCACGGTGACGCCACAGATCAAGGGCGCCATCAAGGCCATCGCGGGGGTCGTGGACGTCCAGGATTTCTGAGAGCGGGTCGGATCAGGCGGTAGTCATCCGGGCCAGATAGGTCGCGAAATCATAATTGGGCCGTTCCAGATGCGAGAGGTGGCCGGGTTCGGCCAGGCTTGAGCGCAGGCCCCGGTAGACGCGTTCCGTGCATCCCTTGTCTTCCACATTGACCTTGTCGAGCAGGGTCTTGAGCGTGGAGAAATGCTCCTGCGCATCGGCGTCGGCAAGAAAATCGTTCGACATGCCACCGCCGAAAACCACGTGGACCTCGCCGACATCCTTGGGGTGCAGCGAGAGATACCAGAAATATCCGGGCGTGAGGGTGATGAGGAGGCTGGGATAAAGCGCGAGCAGATAGGTGGTGCGGCGGAGGTCCCCCTCCATTCGCGTGTTCGTGGGATGCGCGCAGGCGATGCGGAAGGCGGGGTCCTTCAGGATCGTGTGCCAGTTGAAATGGGGCGGCGAGGGCGGGCAGATCATTTCATCCAGCTTTGAGAGCCCGCCAATTGTGCCAGCGTGGCATACGGGGAGATGGTAGCTCTCCATGAAATTCTCGGCCAGGACCTTCCAGTTGGTGTTCCAGACAAAGCTTTCGTTGAACCATTCCGTGTAGTTGGTCATGTCATAGGGGCCGAGCATGTCCGCCACCTCGGCGAAGGTCTCGGCCATTGGCCGCACATCGGGATTGAGCGACACCATGATCCAGCCGAGCCAGACCTCCGTGCGCAATTGCGGCAGGCGGTATTGCTCGCGGCAGAACCCGTCATTGGCCTTCATGGCCGGCGCGGCGCGCAGATGTCCGTCGGGCTCATAGGTCCAGCCATGATAGGGGCAGGTGATGAGCCTCCTGTTGCCCCGGCCCTCGAGCAGTGTCGACATGCGGTGCAGGCAGACATTGGACTGACAGCGGATGTCGCCGGTCTGGTCGCGGATGACCATCAGGGGCTGGCCCGCCAGTTCGAAGGCGATGTAGTCGCCCGGCTCCCTGAGCGAGGACGCTCGGCCCACGCAGTACCATTCGCGGGCGAAGATCTTCGAGATCTCCGCCGACAGGAATTCCTGCGAGGTATAGACGCTCTTCGGCATGGCCCGCGCCTGGGTGAACGGCAGGGCGACATTGGCTGCCAGTTCGGCGATCGGCCCGGAATACTTGGGGTGGTCGCCTGCCATCACAGCAGTCCGCGCGAAGCCAGGTTGCGAAGAAGGTGACTGGCGCCAAAAGTCCAGGGCGGCGCCTTGTCGGAGGTCGTCATGCGGTTGGAGAGTATGCCCAGTTGCGGAGAGGCGACGGTGACGACATCGCCCAACTGGTGCGTGAAACCCTTGCCCGGCTCGCCCCGGTCCTGAACGGGTGCGAACAGTGTTCCGAGGAACAGCACCGCGCCATCGGGATACTGGTGGTGCGAGCCGATCATCTGCCGCACGAGATCCGCGGGATCCCGGCTGATCTTGGACATGTTGGAGGCGCCATTCAGCACGAAGCCGTCCCCGCCCTCGACGCGCAGCGCAAGCTGCATGGTCCTCACGTCATCGAGAGAGAAGCTGGCGTCGAACAGCCGGAGCATGGGGCTAAGCGCACAGGAGGCGTTGTTGTCCTTGGCCTTGCCCAGAAGAAGCGCCGAGCGTCCTTCCACATCGCGAAGATTGACGTCATTGCCGAGCGTCGCGCCGACGATCCTGCCGGAGGAGGCGACGACCAGCACGACTTCGGGTTCGGGATTGTTCCAGGTCGAACTCGGATGGAGCCCCGCCTCCATCCCATGGCCCACCGCCGACATGATCTGGGACTTGGTGAAGATCTCCGCATCCGGCCCGATCCCGACCTCAAGATATTGCGACCAGGCCCCTTTCTCGATCAGGATCTGCTTGAGCTTCATTGCTTCCGGTGAACCGGGCTTCAACTTCGAGAGGTCGTCGCCGATCAGCGCCCCGATGCTGGCGCGGATGTCGGCCGCGGCTGCAGCATTGCCGCGGGCGCGTTCCTCGATCACCCGTTCCAGCATGGAGGTGGCGAAGGTGACGCCCGCTGCCTTGATCGCCTGCAGATCGATGGGGGCAAGGAGCCACGGCTTGTTTGGATCGCGCGCCTCGGCAGGCGTGTTGGCCAATATGGCCGAGACCTCGCCGAGTGCTGGACCGGTCGCCGCACGCGCTGCAGCGGCGGGGTCGCCCGCTTCGCAAAGGTCACGGATGGTCGGGAAACTGGATGTGATGTCGACTAGGTTGCCGCCTTCGCGTCTGACGACACAGGGTCCGGCGACCGCTGGGTTCCAGACCCGGCCGACCAGAAGTCCGTCACCGGGCAATGAGTTGGCGGTCATGTGGTCTGCAAGCGCGGGCATGGGCAGGTCTCCTCGGGACGCCTCAGCCTATGCTGCGCGCGGGCCTGGGGGAAGGGTCCAGATCAGCCTAGCGGAGAAGCCTGTGCAATTCATTCGCCTGCAGGGGCTGGAGAAACTCGATGGCGAAGCCCCCGGAGAAATGACGGACAACCCGTCCGCGCATGCGGCCCAGCGCCAGGGTCGTGCCAACCCGGGGGATCACGGCGGCGCGTATGGCTGCTCCGGAGAGCGAGATGTCGAGCAATTCGCAGTCTTGCGCCTGTCCACCCGGAAGCAGCAGGCTGGTCCGGGGCTGGAGGGGCTCGAAGCGCGTATGCCGACGGGCGGGCGTGGTCTCCCCGTCCGAGCTCTGGATGAGCCAGCGCAGATGCCGGATGAAGCGGGCGCGCCGGGGTCCGTCATGGGTGAATTCCACCCAGACCCCAACTGTGTCCGCTGATCGGGTGAGGCCATCGACCCGTCCCAGCTGCTCGATATAGGCCACGACAGGGGTTCCGGGAGGGAGCGGGTCAGGCGTCAGGAACAGCGCCATGTCGGGATCGACGTCGGTGACCCGGCAATCCTGCTCGGTGCCGTCGGGCAGTCGATACCGCGCAGCGAGCGGTGGCGGTGTTGGCGGGGGCGCGTCGGCCAGAACGCGCTTGCCGAAAGTTGTCAACGGGTTCTCTCCTGCGCGAGGCCCGTGACCGGTGCGGCCGGAGACGGTCTCAGTTGAGGCCAAGACCCCCAGCTATCACGTGGAACTTGCGGCGAGCCTGCAGTGGCGGGTTGGTCGCCGCCTTGAGGTTTGAGGGCTTGAGAAACCGTGCCGACTGAACTTCCATGTCGGTGATCGCGCCGTAGAACCGGAGCTGCGGATCAACGCCGGGGAAGAGACCGCCCAGAACCTGGGTCCGGCCCGTGCGCGGGATCAGCGGGAGGGCCAGCATGTCCGCCAGGATTGACTGACCACGGTCAGTCCGCAGGCGGAGACGGAACGCCGCCTGACGGTGGGCGTGGGTGACGCCGTGCAGGAAGCGCTCGATGACACCGCGTTCGAAGGCTGGCCAGTCATCCAGAAGGCCCGTTCCCGTCAGTTCGCGGCGGTAGAGATTACAGACAGCGGTGCCCGCGAGCCGCCACGCGAGGCCCCGACCCGGGCCCATCTGCTCGGCGATGAACAGGGAGGGAAGAATGGATCCGAGCTGTCCCAAATCGAGATCCTGCCGGTCGGGGGCCGGTCGCCCGGCCCGGAGGTCATCCCAGGCTCCGAGCAGCCGTTCGGCCTCCGGCGGCAATTCCTCAACGGCCCGGGCTTGCCGGATGTCATCGCTTGGCTGCATCTCTGTTGCACTCCCTGCCGCAGCGCCGGGCGCTGTTCCATATTGACCTTGCGGGCGTCACGATGCAGCCTCCGTGCCAGATGCGAGACTCTCCAGATGCCAAGCGTCTGCTGCCCGGTGACCCCCGGGGCAGTGGCAAATCCCCTCCGGTTCTGAATGTGCCGCCCGTCGTGCTGGCGGTCATCGCCGCGCTGGCGTGCATCCAGGTCGCTCTCGTTCTGGGCGGCGAGGACTGGTTCGTGTGGGCCTATTCGACTCTGGCGCTCAACCCGTTCCGGATCCTGCCGCCGCGCAACGAGGTCTGGACACTGCTGACCTACATGCTCCTGCATGGCGACTGGATGCACCTCCTGTTCAATTCGCTGTGGCTGTTGATCTTTGGCACGCCCGTGGCGCGCTACATGGGTGGTGTCCGGTTTCTGGCCATCTGCCTCGTGGCCGGTCTGGCGGGCGGCCTGGCGAGCCTCGGCCTCTATTGGGGACAGGATGTGGTCATCATCGGTGCCTCGGGTGCGGTGTCCGGTCTGCTTTCCGCAGCCATACCCATCATGTACGGTCACCGTGTGCCGGGCGGCGCGCGGCCTCTGTCCCTGGCCGAATTGCTGCACGCGCCGCAGGCTCTGCTCTTCATGGTGGTGTGGCTGGCCATCACGCTGGTGTCGGGCGGCACGGGCTGGACCGGCACGCCCTTCGGCACCGAGGCAACCATTGCCTGGGAGGCGCACATCGGAGGTTTTGTCGGCGGGCTTCTTGCGTTTTACGTGCTGGCGCCACGGCGGTCGTAAACCGTCGCCGGATCGAACAGGCGGTCATCATCAAGAAGTCTCAGACGGTCGCCATCGAGGCGCCGGTAGAAGCAACTGCGGCGTCCGGTATGGCAGGCCGCGCCAAGGCCCTGAGGCGTCACGCGGAGCTGAAGGACGTCCTGATCACAGTCCGTGAGAATGTCGGCCACCCGCAGCGTCTCGCCCGAGGTCTCGCCCTTTTTCCAAAGCGCCTTGCGCGACCGGCTCCAGAAATGCGCGATGCCGGTTTCGCGGGTCAGATTCAGGGCCTCGGCGTTCATGTGGGCCACCATGAGCAGGCGTCCGTCGTCCGCATCGGTGACAATGGCCGGTATCAGTCCTTCGGCGTCAAACCTCGGCTGAAACTCGAGCGTTTCATCGAGGCCTGCGGCCATCAGAGGGAGAACCCGTTGCTGGGCGCGCGCACCAGTTCCATGAACCGGGCCTGGAGCACGGGGTTTGACTTGAACTCACCTGTGAACTGCGTCGTGATCGTCGCCACATTGCGTTTGCCGATGCCACGGATCGACATGCAGGTGTGCACCGCCTCGAGAAGCACGGCCACGCCGCGCGGCTGGAGCGCATCGGAAATGGCATTGGCGATCTGGGCGGTCATGGTTTCCTGGGTCTGCAGGCGGCGGGCGTAGATCTCCACCACGCGCGCCAGCTTCGATATGCCCACCACCGCCTTGGTCGGCAGATAGGCGACATGGGCACGGCCGATGAACGGCGCGATATGGTGCTCGCAATGGGAGTTGAACTCGATGTCGCGGAGCATGACGATGTCATCATAGCCGCCGACGTCCTCGAAGGTGCGCGAGAGCGCCTCGGCCGGGTCATCCTCATAGCCGGAGAAATATTCGCGGAAAGCCTTGGCCACCCGCTTGGGCGTATCAAGCAGCCCCTCACGGTCGGGGTTGTCGCCTGCCCAGGCGAGGAGGGTGCGCACGGCGGCCTCGGCCTCTTCCTGCGTGGGGCGCTTGACCGGCTTGGCCGGGATCTTCTTGATGACGGCGTCCATTTCTCGACGTTACGCTCCTGACGATGGCGGATTTCAGGCACCACTGGCCTTGCTGTCTGGGGCTCCCCATATCACGGGAGAAAGCGTGCTGGCAAATCGTCATGCACCCGGTTGCAGCTTGGCGTGGTTGGGTTAAAGTGTTGGAATGATTAACGAGATTTACAACAGGCAGATATTGGGCTTCGCGGCGGACATACCTCGCCTGCAACGGCTGGCCCATCCCGACGCCACGGCTGTGGCCCATTCCCGGCTTTGCGGCTCCAAGGTGACGGTCGATCTCGCCATGACGGACGGGGTGGTGACCGACTTCGGCCATGAGGTGAAAGCCTGCGCGCTGGGGCAGGCGTCCTCCTCGATCATGGCGCGTCACGTGGTCGGTTCCACGGCGGGGGAGTTGCGGGCGCTCCGCGAGCAGATGTACCGGATGCTGAAGGAGGATGGCGCGCCGCCCACGGGTAAGTGGGCGGAGCTGGAGGCGCTTCTGCCGGTGCGGGATTTCAAGGCGCGGCACGCCTCGACGCTGCTGACCTTCGACGCGGTGGTGGACGCCGTGAACCAGATCGAGGGCAGGCGGAACGCGCCCGGTGCGTCTTCCGGCGTCGGCACGGACTAGCTGGGATCAAGGGTGCCGGGAGATGCGTCGCCAAGGCCCGAAGGCGATCAGCGCCGGCGCTTGCTCTCGATATAGGGCGCGTGCGGGAAGCGCGATTTGAGATCGCGGTCGGTGACGCTCATGTGGTTGCGCGTGTACTGTTCGGAGGCATCACGGAGCGGCTGGAAATCCCAAGGGTAGTGATGGCCCCGTTTCAACGCCTCGAACAGCACGTGCCTGGCCTGCTGGCTTTCCAGCACCTCCTTGTGGATACGGGCGATGTCGAATTTCGCCTCGACTTCGGCACGGAAGGCGCGCGCCAGCGCGTGGCCCGGTGCGAGGTTGACGCGTTCCAGCGGATCATCCTCGAGGTTGAACAGCTGGTCCGGATCGGGCGGAGAATGGATGAACTTCCACGGGCCCCGGCGCAGCATGTAGATCGGTGCGATGGCACCCTCAGCCAGATATTCACCCCATGCCGTTCCCTCCGGGTCTTCCATGCCGCCGATCAGGAGGGGATAGAGTGAGCGGCCATCAACGGGTCGTGCCAGCGTCGCCGTACCAGTGTTCGCAATCGCGGTGAGGGTCGGGAGGATGTCTGCCAGCGTGACGGGCTCCTTCACCCGCCGCGCCCGAAACCGCCTGGGGTTCCAGACCAGCATCGGTACATGCGCCGAAGGTTCGAGATAGGACATCTTGTACCACAACCCCCGCTCGCCGAGGAAATCGCCATGATCCGAGGTGAAGACGATGACGGTGTCGTCGAGTTTGCCGGTTGCGTCCAGGGCGGCGATCATCTGGCCGAGCAGATCATCGACATAGGAGATGTTGGCATAGTAGCCATGACGCGCGGCACGGAGGTCTGCCTCGGTGACTGTGTAGTCGTCCATGGCTGACACGTCATAGAGGCGCTGGCTGTGCGGATCGAGCTCGGCGCGGTCCATGCGGGCCACCGCCGGAAGATCGATGTCGCTGTCTCGGTAAAGGTCCCAGAACTTGCGCCGCGCCGCATAGGGGTCATGCGGATGCGTGAAGGAGGCCATCAGGCAGAAGGGCTTCTCGGGAGAAAAGCGCGCATAGTCATAGATCTTGCGAATGGCGAGGAAGGCAACCTCGTCGTCGAATTCGAGCTGGTTGGTGATTTCGGCGACGCCCGGCTGCAGCACCGAAGTCATGTTGTGGTACCACCAGTCGATGCGTTCCTGCCGGAGCCGCCAGTCCGGCGTCCAGCCAAAATCGGCGGGGTAGATGTCGGTCGTCAGGCGTTCCTCAAGACCGTGCAGCTGATCAGGCCCCACGAAATGCATCTTGCCGGAGAGGCAGGTCGCATAGCCTGCAAGCCGGAGGTAATGCGCCCAGGTGGGGATGGAGGATGGAAACTCGGCCGCATTGTCATAGACGCCTGTGCGCGAGGGCAGGAGCCCGTTCATCACGGTGGCTCGGGCGGGCGAACACAGTGGGCTCGTCGAATAGGCATTCTCGAAGACGACGCCCTCGGCCGCCAGTCGCGACAGATTGGGCGTGCTGACCAGCGGATGGCCGTGGAAGGGCAGGAACTGGGCCGCCAGCTGGTCCGCCATGACGAACAGGATGTTGGGTTTTGAATCTCGCATCCCGAGAGGTATAAGGCTGCGGCCTCGCCATGAAAACCGTTCTCATCGCTTTGATCAGGGTCTATCAGCTGACGCTGTCCGCGCTCGTCGGGCGGCGCTGCCGCTACCTGCCGACCTGCTCGGACTATGCCAGCGAGGCCATTTCCAGGCATGGGCCGGGAAGGGGAATGGCGCTGGGCTTCGCGCGCGTCTGCCGCTGCCATCCCTGGGGCCAGTCCGGCTTCGATCCGGTGCCGGAGGTCTATGAAGGCCCGATCTGGCGGATCAAGGAGGGCAACGGCCTTGACCCTGGAAAGACCACGCACTAAACGCGAAAACGCAACCCCGGACTTGATCCGAGGGTCCTCTTTGGTGGCCACGAAGAGGATGCCACGGTCAAGCCGTGGCATGAGTGAGATGGAAGATACAAAGAGACTACTTTTTTGCTTACCCGCTTCGTTGGCGGGAGTGAGCAGGAGGACAGATGATCACCTTGACCTTCCCCGATGGCGCCCAGCGCCAGGTTGAACCGGGGGTTTCCGCCCGCGATGTGGCGGCCGGAATTTCCAAGTCGCTCGAGAAAAAAGCAATCGCCGCCGTGGTGAATGGCGCGCTGGTGGATCTGGCCGACCCGATCAACGGCGACGCAACACTCCGGATCGTCACCCGCGAAGACGCGGAGGCTCTTGAACTCATCCGCCATGATTGCGCGCATGTGCTCGCGGAGGCGGTACAGGAACTCTTCCCCGGCACGCAGGTCACCATCGGGCCAGTGATCGAGAACGGCTTCTACTACGACTTCTTCCGCAACGAGCCGTTCACGACCGAGGACTTCGCGGCCATCGAAAAGAAGATGCGCGAGATCATCCAGCGCGACAAGCCGTTCACGAAGTCCACCAAGACGCGGGAAGAGGCCAAGGCCTTCTTCCGGAACAAGGGCGAACTCTTCAAGGTCGAGCTGGTGGATGCGATCCCGCAAGGCCAGGACATCAAGTTCTACGACCAGGGCGGGTGGACTGATCTGTGCCGCGGGCCGCACATGACATCGACGGGCAAGATCGGCAACGCGTTCAAGCTGATGAAGGTGGCAGGCGCCTACTGGCGCGGCGACTCGAAGAACCCGATGCTGACCCGCATCTATGGCACCGCATGGGCCAATGAAAAGGACCTCCAATCCTATCTGACGGCGCTTGAAGAAGCTGAGAAGCGCGACCACCGCAAGCTCGGCCGCGAGATGGATCTGTTCCACTTCCAGGAAGAGGGGCCGGGCGTCGTCTTCTGGCACGCCAAGGGCTGGACCATGTTCCAGCAGCTCATTGCCTACATGCGCCGACGGCTGGCGAAGCTCGACTACCAGGAGGGGAACGCGCCGCAGCTGCTCGACAAGTCGCTGTGGGAAACGTCGGGCCACTGGGGCTGGTACAAGGAGGCGATGTTCGCGGCGACCTCGGCGGGCGATGAAACCGAGGATGAGCAGGTCTTCGCCATCAAGCCGATGAACTGCCCGGGACACGTCCAGATCTTCAAGCACGGGCTCCGGTCCTACCGCGAACTCCCGCTGCGTCTGGCCGAGTTCGGCAATGTTCACCGCTATGAGCCTTCCGGCGCGCTGCACGGTCTCATGCGGGTGCGCGGTTTCACGCAGGACGATGCGCACATCTTCTGCACCGAGGACCAGATGGCGGAAGAGTGCCTGAAGATCAATGATCTCATCCTCTCTACCTACAAGGATTTCGGCTTTGACCAGTTTGTCGTGAAGCTCTCGACGCGGCCTGAAAAACGGGTTGGCTCGGATGCCGCCTGGGACCGTGCCGAAAGCATCATGTCGCGTGTGCTGGAGAAGATCGCCGCCGATTCGGGCGGCAAGATCAAGACTGCGGTCAACCCCGGAGAGGGCGCGTTCTACGGTCCGAAGTTCGAGTATGTCCTGAGAGACGCGATCGGTCGTGACTGGCAATGCGGTACCACGCAAGTCGACTTCAACCTGCCGGAGCGGTTCGGTGCCTTCTACATTGGCGCGGACGGCGAGAAGAAGGTTCCGGTGATGATCCACCGCGCCATCTGTGGATCGATGGAGCGGTTCCTGGGAATTCTCATCGAGCATTTCGCGGGTCACTTCCCGCTGTGGCTGGCGCCAACCCAGGTGGTTGTGGCGACGATCACTTCGGACAGCGACGCCTATGCGCTCGAGGTGCGTGATGCGCTGCGCCAGTCAGGCCTGCGCGCCGATGCGGATCTGCGGAACGAGAAGATCAATTACAAAGTCCGCGAACATTCGTTGCAGAAGGTTCCGGTCATGCTGGTTGTTGGAAAGCGGGAGATGGACGACCGGGCGGTGAACCTGCGCCGCCTGGGCTCCCAGAATCAGACCGCGATGGGCCTTGATGAGGCCCTTGCCGCGCTGAGGGAAGAGGCGACGCCTCCCGATCTCAAGCGGGGGTGAGGCCCGGGACCTGATGCTTGCTGTTACTGGGCTCCCGGAGCGCGATTCGGGGTCGCGCCCGGGGCTGAGTGGAGTATTCGCGGCCGAACCCCCCTTTTCTGAACCGTCATGCCGTTGCCGCCGTACAAGCAGCCATGACAAGCACAATGATCGTGATCGGGGCAGGCGGTGGCATCGGCGCCGCTCTTTCCCGCCGTCTCGCGGCCGCTGGCAACACCGTCCATGCCATTGGCCGGAATGCCGCGAAGCTCGAAGCCCTCGCGGGCGAACTCAAGGGATCCTTCGCGGTGGCCGACGTCACCGACCGGGCGGCTCTTGAGGCCGCCGTCAAGTCTGCCGGTCCTGCGGTGTCCGGTCTTGCCTATTGCGCCGGCACCATCAATCTGAAGCCCGTTGCGCGCATCACCGATGATGACGTGCGGCGTGATTTCGAGATCAACGCGCTGGGCGCCATGCGCGCCGTGCAGGCCGCTTTGTCGGCGCTGAAGGCTGCCCCGGGTCCGTCGAGCGTCGTGCTGTTCTCGACGGTCGCAGTGGCGCAGGGGTTTGCCTCGCATGTCTCGATCGGCATGACGAAGGGCGCGGTCGAGGGACTGATGCTGTCGCTTGCCGCTGAACTGGCGCCCAAGATCCGCGTGAACTGTGTGGCCCCGTCGCTCACCCGGACGCCGCTCGCGGAGGCGCTGACTTCCAGCGAGCAGATGGCGACCGCGATTGCCGGACTCCATGCCATGCAGCGGCTGGGCGAGGCTGATGACGCGGCGGCTGCGGCCGCCTTCCTCCTGTCGCCCGATGCATCCTGGATCACCGGCCAGGTGGTGGGTGTCGACGGTGGGCGCTCCATGCTGCGCACCAAGGGTTGAGCATGGCGCGCATGCGCAAGAAAGAGGCGCTGCCCTCCAAGCTCTGCGAGTCTTGCGGGCGGCCCTTCTCGTGGCGCAGGAAATGGCAGCGTGACTGGGACAATGTGAAGACCTGTTCGGACCGCTGCCGCACCGCACTGAAAACGAAGGCCAGATGAGCACGCTGCGTATCGTTCTGGGCGACCAGCTCACGCATGGGCTGTCATCCCTTCGCGACCATGCGCCGGGCGACACGGTGCTGATGATGGAAGTGGCGGAAGAAGCCATCTATGTCAGACATCACAAGCAGAAGCTTACGCTGATCTTTTCTGCCATGCGCCATTTCGCAGCGGAATTGCGCGCCGCGGGTCTCACCGTCGACTATGTCCGGCTTGATGATCCGGCAAACACCGGCACTTTCACCACCGAGGTCGAGCGCGCCATTGCGCGTCACCCGTCGTCGGCGATCGTGGTGACGGAGCCCGGCGAGTGGCGGGTGCGCGAGATGATGCGGAGCTGGGGTGCCGAGATCCGCAACGATGACCGATTCTTCTCGACACCTGCCGGTTTCGCGGCCTGGGCCAAAGGCCGCAAGCAATTGCGCATGGAATATTTCTACCGCGACATGCGGCGCGGCTCCGGGCTGCTGATGGAGGGTGACGACCCGGTGGGCGGCCAGTGGAATTTCGACTCCGAGAACCGCAAGTCACTTCCCCGCGATGCGAGACCGCCGGAACGTCAGCGCTTCGAACCCGATGGGCTGACACGCGAAGTGATTGACATGGTCGCGGCGCGCTTTCCGGGTCATTTCGGCGATCTCGAGCCTTTCGGCTGGGCGGTGACACGGCCGGATGCGCTGGAAGCGCTCGATCACTTCATCACCGCCTGTCTGCCGCAGTTCGGCGACTATCAGGACGCCATGAAACAGGGCAATGGCTTCCTCTATCATTCGGTCATCTCACCCTATATCAACATCGGGCTCCTGACCGCACGCGAGGTCTGTGCGCGCGCCGAGCTGGCCTGGAAACAGGGCAGGGCGCCCCTCAACGCGGTCGAAGGCTTCATCCGTCAGGTGCTGGGGTGGCGTGAATATGTGCGCGGGCTCTACTGGCTGAAGATGCCGGCCTATGGCGAAACAAATGCTTTGGAAGCCCGCCGCCCCCTGCCGGAGTTCTACTGGACCGGGGAAACGGACATGAACTGCCTGCGCCAGACGATCGGCGAGACCAGGCGACATGCCTATGCGCATCACATTCAGCGCCTGATGGTCACAGGCAATTTCGCACTGCTTGCGGGCCTCGATCCGAAGGCGGTGGAGGAATGGTATCTCCTGGTATATGCCGATGCCTTCGAATGGGTGGAGCTTCCCAACACCCACGGCATGGCTCTGTTTGCCGATGGCGGCATCATGGCATCAAAGCCCTATGCGGCGTCGGGCGCCTACATCAACCGCATGTCGGACTATTGTGCCGGGTGCCGCTTCGATCCGGCGGAGAAGCTTGGTCCAAAGGCCTGTCCGTTCAACTACCTCTATTGGGATTTCCTGATGCGGAATGAGAAGCACCTCCGCCGCAATCCGCGCATGGCCATGCCCTACCGTACGCTTTCCAGGATGGATGACGCTCGAAAGCAGGAGATCCTGGGAGCCGCGGCATCGTTCCTCGCCACGCTTCAACCTGCATGAAAAAACCGCCACCGCACGGAGCGGTGGCGGTCGCCTCGATGGACCCTGCGGCCCTTAGGGAAGCGGAGTCCCCTCTACTCAAACCCCAGCCTTTCGGCCGGCTCCCTGACCATAGCCTGCGCGGGGGGTGGCGCAAGCGACAGCCTAACAATTGGTTAAGATCGCAGCGTCATGGCGCCCGCCATTGCCTTTTGGGGGGAAGACCGCCAGATTGCTGCCATGTCGGACCTCAACGATACATCGACGGTGCTGCGCCTTCTAGAGACCCGAAAATCGGCCTCCGCGAAGGCGATGACGGGTCCGGGCCCGTCGGCGTCGGATCTTGACCGGATCCTGGCCTGCGCCGTGCGTGTGCCTGATCACGGCAAGCTTGCGCCGTGGCGTTTCCTCCTGTGGGAGGGGGAGGCGAGGTCCCAGTTCGGCGAGATCATGCGGGCCCGATGGCAGGCGCTCCATCCCGATCATGGCGCCGAGAGCCTTGATTTCGTGAGGGGTCTGTTCCTCCGGGCTCCTGTCGTGCTGGGCGTGATCTCGACGGCGGCGGAGCATCCCAAGATCCCTGTCTGGGAGCAGCAGCTCTCGGCCGGTGCGGTATGCATGAACATTCTGATAGCCGCGACGGCGCTGGGATTTGGCTGCCAGTGGAACACCGACTGGGTCGCCTATGACCGTGAAATCGCCGCCGCCATGGGCCTCGCGCCTCATGAACGGGTGGCTGGGCTGATTTATCTGGGTCAGGCCCTGTCGCCGCTCGAGGACAGGCCACGTCCGGATGCGGCTGCACTGCTCACGCGCTGGAAAACGCGATGACAATTCGGGGTGTTCTCTTCGACAAGGACGGCACGCTCATCGACGTCAACGCGACCTGGGTGCCGATCTACCGCGAGGTCCTGATGGACCTCTTCGCGACCGGCCACGAGGGCGCGGAAGCTCTGATGGAAAGGGCAGGCTACGACAGGTCGTCCGGACGCTTCCGCGCCGGTTCGGTCCTGGCAGGTGGCACGACCCGGCAGCTGGCGAGCCTGTGGTGGCCGGACCTTGACAGCGCGGCGCTGGCCGAGAAGGTGCGCCGTCTTGACCACGACTACACCCATCTGGTGCGGGACCGTCTCAGGCCATTGATGCCGCTGGAGCCGATACTCTCGGAACTGCGCGGCATGGGCCTTCGGCTTGGCATCGCCACCAATGACAGCCATGTGTCGGCGAGGGCGCACATGGCCCATGTCGGGGTCATCGAGCATTTCGAAGACATCATTGCAGCCGACACCGTGCCCGTCGCCAAGCCGTCGGGCAACATGGTGCGCCGCTTCGCCGAGGTCACCGGCCTGCCGGCGGCGTCGATCGCGATGGTGGGTGACAATCATCACGACATGGAGGAAGCGCGCAACGGCGGTGCCGGCCTCGCCATTGCGGTTCTGAGCGGCAACGCAGCGCATGAGGACATCGCCCATCTTGCGGATCATACGATTGCCAGCGTCGCCGAACTCCCTGGCTTGTTGCGGAGTCTCTGATGTTCTATGACGCGGTGAAGAACGACCACGGTCTGGCGCTCGACCCCTTCAAGGCCCTCGTCGCGCCCCGTCCGATCGGCTGGATCTCGACGGTTTCGGCGGCGGGCATCGCCAACCTTGCACCCTACAGCTTCTTCAACGCCTTCGCGCAGGATCCGCACTATGTTGCCTTCGGTAGTGGTCCGCCGAAGGATACGCTGCGCAACATCGAGGCCACGGGCGAGTTTGCGGTCAATCTCGCCACCTGGGATCTGCGGGAGCAGATGAACCTCTCATCGGCGCATGTCGCCACGGACGAATTCGAGCTGGCGAAGCTTGAGAGGGCGCCTTGCCGCTTCATCAAGGCGCCGCGCGTGGCGGATAGTCCGGCCTGCCTGGAGTGCAGGCTCTTTCAGATCATCCCGTTGCCCGACGACACTGGCACGGCTGAGAACCACATGGTGATCGGGCGCGTGCTGGGCGTTCACATCGCGGATCGCTTCGTGAAGGAAGGCCGGGTCGATACGGTTGCCATGCGGCCCATCGCCAGGCTCGGCTACAGCGACTACATCACGGTGTCCGAGGCCTGGCGTCTCCGCCGGCCGGACTAGCGCCTCTGGCCTGATTCGGGCGGGTCGGTCTGTCTGCGGACGCCGCGCCGGACATGTCGGCGCGAGATCCGAGGCAGACCTGTTAACAACTCGCAATCATACGGAAGAACAACGGGATAGCTGGCTTCCGCCATCGACGGTTTTCAACGGTTAACGCGTCGTTAACCTTCCGGGCGCAGTTCACGAAGACTGTACGGTGCAGGGCGGTTCGCCCTCGGACTGGAGAGGTTTGTAGACATGACCCGGTGTCTGCTGATTGATGACAATGGCCGCAGCCGGCAGCATCTGCACCAGATGCTGTCGGGCCTTGGTCTTGAGACGTTTTTCAGCACGGGGGCTGACGAGGCTGTCAGGTTCTGCAACGACAACGCCCCCGATGTGGTGCTGGTGTCGGCAAACGCGAAGGGCGGACCGACCCGTGAGTTCGTGAAGCGGTTGCGGCTGAGCGGGCAGGGAAAGCCGCCCGTTGTTTTCCTCTACGCCGAGACGGCGGACACGGCCCTCTTCGGTCAGACGATCCTCGATGGCGCGGCGGATGTCCTGATGCTGCCCTTCGACCGCGACCTCCTGCATTTCAAACTGCGTCAGGCCGGCCTGCAGGTCTGACGGTCGGGCGGCACTGGCAGGAGTGCTGTTCGTGACCTTGGCGGGACTGCGGAGACGACATGAACCTTGGCTCTCTCTGGGTGCTGCTTGCGAGTGTCGCGATGCTGTGCCTCGGGCATGGGTTGAGCGGCTCTCTCATCAGTCTGGCGGCCGACCAGAACCATTTCGGCACGGATGTCACCGGCTTCGTGATGGCGGGCTATTCGGCCGGGCTTCTGTTGTCGACTGTCCTCACGCCGCGCCTCGTGCGCAGTGTTGGTCATATCCGGACCTTTGCCGGGCTGGCGTCCAGCGTATCGACCGCCGTCCTGCTGTTTCCGCTCTGGGTCGATCCTGTCTTCTGGTTCGTGCTGCGCGTGATCACCGGCCTTTGCGTCTCGGGCATGTTCATCGTCTGTGAAAGCTGGCTCAACACCGCTTCCACCAACCGCAACCGCGGCCGCATGATGTCCTTCTACATGATCGTGACCTATGGCGCGCTGGGGCTGGGACAATTGCTGCTCAACGTGCCGGATGACTCGGGGTTCGTGCGCTTCATCCTGGTATCCTGCCTGCTCTCGATATCGCTTGTACCGCTGATCCTCCTGCCCTCAGAAGCGCCCAGCGTCGAACATGCGCAGACGGCTTCGCTGCGAGGAATCTGGCGGGCCTCGCCGCTGGCGCTGGTCGGAGTGTTCGCCTGCGGTCTGGCGCAGAGCGCCTTCTTCGCACTCGGTGTCGTGTTCGGGCTCTCGAAAGGGCTTCCGCTGGTACTGGTGTCGATCATGATGGCATTGCCGCCACTGGGCGTCATCTTTTCGCAATATCCGATCGGCTGGATTTCGGACCGCTTCGACCGACGCACCATCATCATGCTGCTGAGTTTCGTCTCGGTCGTCATTGCTGCCGTGACGCTCATCGGGGGCTTTTATATCTCCCGTCTCATGCTCATTTCCCTCATGACGGCGTTCGGCATCGTGTCCTTGCCCATCTATTCGCTGGTCGTTGCCCATGCCAACGACCATCTCCGCAAGGAGCAGGTTCTGGGCGCCTCCGCCAAGCTCATTCTTGTTTACGGCGTGGGGTCGATCATTGGTCCGCTGCTTGTCGGAGCGCTCATGCGGCGTATCGGCGGTGACGGCTTCCTGATCTACATGATCGTCGTGCAGTCAGCGCTTGGTGGCTTTGCCCTGTGGCGGCGGTGGCGGACGGCCGATCACCTGCGCGCGCAGGGCAGTGATGTCATGACCGTGAGTCCGGTCGCCACGCAGGCGCGGCCGAGCCTCTCTGGAGACTAAGGGTCTCTCGGGTTCCAGAGGTTAACGGATGCGGTGAACGGAATGTTAAACCTTGGGTGGGAGGATGTCCCATAGAGGAGCATCGTCTCATGGAAAAGAATCAGCCACAGGAACCGTCTTTCGGTCTCGACGTCGATTTTCTGATGCAGGCTCTGGCTGAGGGCAGCGTGTCGCAGCGCATGCGTCTCGCGCGGCAGATCGCGGGCTTCCTCGGAGATGCAGCTGAGCCTCCGGGCGAACGCCAGCAGGTGTTGCCCGTTGCCCTCCGGTTGGCTGCCGACGAGGCGCCCGAGGTTCGGCGTACTCTCGCCGCCGGCCTTGTCGGACTGGCCGATCTCAATGCCGATCTTCTGTTTGCGATTGTTTCTGACGATGATGACATCGCTGTTCCCTTTCTCGGCACGACCCCGGCTCTCACCCAGGTTCATATGTTCTCCGTGCTGCGTGTTGGAGATGCCGCACGCCAGGCGGCCGTTCTCCTCCGGCCTGACATCACGCCGGATGTGATCGATTTCACGGTAAAGTCGCTTCCCTTTGAGGCCAACGCCCTGCTGCTCGAAAATGCATCGATTCCATTGGCGCCCGAGCAATTTCAGACGCTGTACGACCGCTTTGCAGACATCGAGGCGGGTGTTGAGCGACTACTGGCGCGCACCGATCTCCCGGCCTCGATCCGTATCCTGCAGGCACGGCGGGCCGCCACGCGGCTTCAGAAATTGCTTGCCGAGCGCGACTGGTTGCCAGCCAATGACGCGGCCGATCTCATCGCCGATGCCGAGGAGAATGCCGTGCTGGCCGTGCTGGCGTCGGCCAGCGTCCAGCAGTTGTCATCCCTCGTCTCGTTCCTGATCAACCAGGACATACTGACGCCCTCGATCATCGTGCGCGCCGCCTGCCGCGGCGACATCGAGATCGTCACGCACTGCCTCGCCATTCTCGCGCACTGGCCGGTTGAACGGGTCAGGCAGCAGGTGTTCGGCAGCGGCAATCTGCGGAGCCTGATCGACCGGGCCGGTCTGCCGCCCGCCTGCCACTGGCCGCTGCAGGCCGTCTGTGATGTGGCGCATGATGAGCGGCTGGATGGCGTCCGGCTCAGCGGCGAGGAATTCGGCAGCCGCGTGGTCGAGGCGCTGATGACGCGCTATTCGGCCATGCCAAAGGCCGACCAGCCGCGCAGCCTCGAGGTTGTCGGCCGTTATGCATCGGGCCGGGCCCGGCTCATCGCCCGCCGCCTGAAGGACGATCTCGTCCCCGAAGCTGCGTAGCTCGATGGCTGTCAGGCTCTGGTTCCGGCCTGCCAGTCGAACGGTACTTCGGACCGCAGTCTGCGGCGCAATTGCCCCGGGCTCACGCCATAGCTGCGGCGAAACGACGACGTGAAGTGGCTCTGGCTCGAGAACCCGAGCGCATAGGCAATTTCGGCCAGCGGCAGGCGGGCGTCCAACAGCATACGTTCGGCAGCTGCGAAGCGGCGGCTCAGCACGAACTGGTGGGGTGTCTGACCCGTGCCTGTCTTGAACAGGCTGATGAGCTGAATCTTGCTTAGACCGCTGATCGCGCACAGCGAGGCAAGATCAAGCGGCTCGCCCAGATGCGTGTCGACATGGGTCCGCAGCAGGCTCAGCCGGTCGGCGTGCCTGCTTGCCGCGCATGACTGGAGGTCGTGAACCAGATCGCTTGAGTTTTCGAGGATCATCTCGCACCGGCAAAGCATATCCCGAAGTTCATGTCACAAAAATATTGCATAGAAAAGGATTTCAAGAAATAAGACTCAGTTACGAGTTGTAACTACGAAGAAGCTAGTTCTCTGGTTGCGCCGAACCTGATCGGAAACAGATCCGGGAAAACGAATTTGAAAGACGTTGCGTGATCCCACCCATAGCCTTCCAAAAAAAGGCGGGGGGCACTCACATGGCGATTGTCGATCGTAACTCGATCCGGCACCGGCTTCTGGATTCCACATTCGCGGGCCGCGACACAGCCAAGCCGTTGCCCAAATTCAAGTTTCCGCCGTCGGAACAGACGCCGCGCGACATCTACCAGCTGGTGACTGACGAACTCTACCTCGACGGCAATCCGCGGCAGAATCTCGCCACCTTCTGCCAGACCTGGGAGGAAGAGGAAGTCCATCGCATCATGGACTTCGCGATCGACCGCAACATGATCGACAAGAGCGAGTATCCGCAAACCGCCGAGATCGAGTTGCGCTGCGTGCACATGCTGGCCGATCTCTGGAATGCGCCGGATGCCGCCAATACGGTTGGAACCTCCACCATCGGCTCGTCGGAGGCCTGCATGCTGGGCGGCATGGCCGCGAAGTGGCGATGGAAGGCGCGGCGCAAGGCCCAGGGCAAGAGCGTCGACAAGCCGAACCTGGTGTGCGGGCCGGTGCAGGTATGCTGGCACAAGTTCTGCCGCTACTGGGAGGTGGAGCTGCGTGAAATCCCGATGGAACCCGGGAAGTTCCAGATGGATCCCGAAAGCATGCTGGCGGCCGTCGATGAAAACACCATCTGCGTGGTGCCGACGCTGGGCGTGACCTACACCGGCCACTATGAGCTTGTGGCACCGCTCGCCGAAGCCCTCGATCGTCTCAACGCCGAGAAGGGCCTCGACATCGACATTCACGTCGATGCCGCGTCCGGCGGTTTCCTCGCCCCCTTCTGCGCGCCGGAGATGGTCTGGGACTTTCGTAATCCTCGCGTCAAGTCGATCAGCACCTCGGGCCACAAATACGGGCTTGCCCCGCTGGGTGCGGGCTGGGTGGTCTGGCGCGACAAGGCCGACCTGTCCGATGATCTCATCTTCTCGGTTCCCTATCTGGGCGGCGAGGTCGGCACTTTCGCGATCAATTTCTCGCGGCCGGCGGGGCAGGTGATTGCGCAGTACTACCTCTTCAACCGGCTGGGCCGGGAGGGCTACAGGCGCATCCAGCAGGCCTGCTACGACACCGCGCATTGGCTGAGCGCTCAGATCGGCAGGCTCGGCCCCTTCGAGTTCATCAACACCGGCGATCCGAAGACCGGCATACCGGCGGTCTGCTTCAGGGTGAAGGAGGGGGCAACGCTTCCCTATTCGCTCTACGATCTGTCGGCGAAACTGCTTGAGCGCGGCTGGCAGGTTCCGGCCTTCGCCTTGCCCGGCGGAGCCTCCGGCATCAGCGTCATGCGGGTGATGATCCGTCAGGGCGTCAGCCGGGACCTGGCTCAGTTGCTTGTCGATGACCTGCGGCGGGCAATGTCGAGCTTCGAGAAACACCCGGTGAGCGTGCCGCTGACCGAGCGTGAGCGTGGGAGCTACAAGCATGGATGATCGGGCTTGCGGCCGCTCTTCTTGGCAAATGGTGAGCTTGCCTCACTTTGCAATCCGGGGGGCTGGCATCTTCATTCTGGGTCTGGGCGCGGGCCTCGCGCTGGTTGATGATGCCGCGGCTCAGACGGCCGCTTCGCCGCCACCGGGAACCAGCTCTACCCCTCTGGTCGATGTCAGCGAGGTTGAGGTGATCGACATCGAAGTCGTGGGGCGGACCTATGGCGGCAAATCGGCTGCATCCGATCTGGTGAAGAGGCAGACCGCCCCGCGGCGCGAGGCCGCGGCGGCCGTGCCGAAGACCGGCGACTGGTTCGAGGATTGGCTCAAGGGCTCCTCGGCGCTCGGCGACTGGGGCGGAGAGCGCAAGAAACTCGAGGACACCGGTCTGACATTGAGCGGCTTCACCGTCACCGCGCTGATGGGCAACACCTCGGGCGGAACACGGCAGTCCTCGGCGCCGGCGAACTCGACCTTGCTGGCCGCAGATCTTGATTTCGGAAAGTTCTCTGGTCTGACCGGCTTCCTGATTCACGCCGAAGGCTGGCTTGCAGGCGGCAGCAACATGTCGACGAAGGGCCGCATCAACAATCTGTTCAATGTCGCGAGCGCTTACACTCCACATGGCGCCTATCTCGGCCAGCTCTACGCCCAGCAGCAACTCCTCGATGACAAGTTGGAGATCCAGGTGGGCCGGATGACGACCGCGAATAACTTTGCGGCTCTTCCGGTTGCTGCGGATTATGTCAGCGTTGCCGTGAACGCCATTCCGCTGAGCCAGCCGCTCAATACCGTCCCGTTCACGAGTTACCCCTCGACACAATGGGCTGCGGTTGCCACGATCAAACCGGAGTCGCGGTTTGAGTTTGCCGGCGGCGTTTACACCGCAAACGCCAAGGCCTCGGCTCTCAAGGGAACCGGCGGAACCGATTTTGACTTCGATCTTGACGATGGGCTCATGGCCATTGGCCAGATGACCTATCTTCACCAGCAGGCCAAGGGCGACAAGGGCCTGCCCGGCACCTACTACCTGGGTGCATTCTATGCCGGGGACAGCTATGCGCGGCTTGACGGCAAGGGAGGCCACGGGCCGAAGCACGAGGAGACCGGGAACTTCGGCTTCTACGTAATGGGCCAGCAGATGATCTACCGTGAAGGAGGCCCCGGCAGTTCAGAGGGCCTCACGCCATGGTTCTCGATCGCCATTCAGCCGGATGAGGCCATCAACAAAATGCCTGTGATGCTTGCCGGCGGAGCGAGCTATGAGGGGCTCCTGCCGGGCCGTGACACTGACACGGCGGCCTTCGCGGTCTATTACGGCAAGCTCAGCGGTGACCTGCGCAATGTGACCGCCGAGACCGTGTTCGAGGTCAACTACACGCTTTGGGCAACGCCCTGGCTCGGGATCACGCCTGATTTCCAATACATCATCAATCCCAATGGTGACACGGATCGGTCCGATGTGGCGGTTCTTGGCGCGCAGCTATTGGTGAATTTCTGAGGCGAGAGCAGCGGTCTGGCTGCGAATTGAGGGGAGAACTCGAGGATGGCAAAGGAAACCGCGGTCAGGTCTGGCGGGTCGCCGGTGGCCTCCACCATAAAATTGTCGGTGATGACGCTGGCGATCATGAATGTCGCGGCGGTCGTCAGCCTGCGCGGCCTTCCCGCCGAGGCGGAGTATGGCCTGGGTTCGATCTTCTACTATCTCTTCGCCGCCGTCGTGTTCCTGATCCCGGTCTCGCTCGTTGCGGCGGAACTGGCGGCGGGCTGGCCTCAGAAGGGTGGCGTCTACCGCTGGGTTGGCGAGGCCTTCGGGCCGCGTCTCGGCTTTCTGGCAATCTGGCTGCTCTGGATCGAAAGCACGATCTGGTTCCCGACCGTGCTCACCTTCGCCGCTGTGTCGCTCGCCTTCATCGGTCCTGATCAAAAGTGGGACGAGGCCTTCGCAGCCCAGAAGATGTATGTGCTCGCCGTCTGCCTCATCGTCTATTGGGGCGCAACCCTCGTCAACATGCGTGGCGTCGAGGCCGGTGCCAAGCTCAGCAAATATGGCGCGCTCATCGGCACCATCATTCCGGGCGGCATCATCATCGTCTTCGGCGTGATCTGGCTGATCATGGGCAAGCCCCTGCAGATGCCGGTTTCCGCGGGCGACCTGATCCCGGACCTCACCAACATCAACAATCTTGTTCTGGCCTCCAGCATCTTCCTCTTCTATGCCGGCATGGAGATGTCTGCGGTCCACGTGAAAGACATTGACAATCCAACGGTCAACTATCCCAAGGCCATCTTCCTGTCCTCGATCATTACCGTCGTTCTGTTCGTTTTCGGCACGCTGGCGATTGGCTTCATCATTCCGCAGGCTCAGATCAACCTGACCCAGAGCCTGCTTGTCGCCTATGACGACTTCTTCAACGCCTTCGGCCTCGGCTTCCTCGGGCCTGTTCTTGCCATCGCACTGGCCATTGGCGTTCTCGCGGGTGTCTCGACCTGGATTGGCGGCCCCTCCCGTGGGCTTCTCGCGGTCGGCCAGTCCGGCTATCTGCCGCCCTTCATGCAGAAGACCAACAAGGCGGGCGTGCAGGTCAACATCCTCATCATTCAGGGTGTGATCGTGTCGTTGCTGACGCTGCTGTTCGTGGTGTTGCCCTCGGTGCAGGCCGTCTACCAGATCCTCAGCCAGCTGACGATCACGCTCTATCTCATCATGTATCTGCTGATGTTCGCGGCCGCCATCTGGTTGCGCATCAGGAACCCCCGCCATCCGAGGCCCTACAGCGTTCCGGGCGGCGCCGTGGGCATGTATGTGATCGGCGCGGTCGGGTTCCTCGGCGCATTGCTGGCCTTCGTGCTGAGTTTCTTCCCGCCCTCGCAGATCTCGGTTGGCAGCCCCGCCACCTTCATCGGCTTCCTGATCGCGGGCAACGTCCTTTTCGTTGCCATTCCCTTCGTGATCTATGCGATGCGCAAGCCGGAGTGGAAGACCGCGACGGGGGACGCGGCCATGGAGCCGTTCTCCTGGGAGCAGCCCGGCGCCGCGCCGAAGCCCGGAAGCCGCTGACAAGGGGGCAGTCATGACGGGGTCTGGCCAAAGCACTGTCGCGGATGCGCTGGAGCAAGCCCTGCGGGAGGTCTACGAGGCTGTGCGCGGCGTGCAGGGGGGCAAGAATGCCTCCTATATCCCGGCGCTCGCGGAGGTGAACCCCGAACTGTTTGGCATCGCCGTCGTGACCAGGGATGGCGCCACCCATGAAATCGGCGATACGCGGCATGAATTCGCGATCGAGTCGATTTCCAAGGTGTTCAGCATGGCGCTGGCCATCGAGGAGGCCGGGCCCGAGACGGTGCGGTCCAAGATCGGCGCGAACCCCACGGGTCTGCCGTTCAACTCGGTGATCGCCGTCGAGTTGCATGGCGGCAAGCCATTGTCGCCGCTGGTCAATGCCGGGGCAATGTCGACGGTGAGCCTGCTCGGCGCGGCCTCCGCCGCCGAGCGCTGGCAGAAGCTGCTCGCCTGCTACGGGCGCTTTGCGGGCCGGCCGCTGGCGCTGATGGATGAGGTCTATCGCTCCGAGGCGGCGAGCAACTTTCACAACCGTGGCATCGCCTGGCTCCTCTACAGCTATGGCACGATGTATTGCGAACCGATGGAGGCCTGCGATGTCTACACCCGCCAGTGCTCGCTCGCGGTAACGGCCCATGATCTCGCCGTGATGGGCGCCACGCTGGCCTCGGGCGGCGTCAACCCCCTGACCGGCGAGCGGGTGATTTCGGCTGCCCATGTGCCCCATGTGCTGGCCGAGATGACCATGGAGGGGCTGTACGACGCCTCGGGCGACTGGGCTTTCACAACCGGCCTGCCGGGGAAGAGCGGCGTCGGAGGCGGGCTTCTGGCCGTGGCGCCGGGCAGGATGGCCATCGCCGCCTTTGCCCCGCCGCTGGATGCGGCGGGCAACAGCGTCAGGGCGGTGCGGGCGGTGAGCCAGTTCGCCAACAGGCTCGGCCTCAACGTCTTCTCCGTGTGACGGGATCAGGGACTCAATGGAACAGCAAACAGGTCAGGCCCTGAGCCTCTGGTCGGTGGTTGCACTTGGCGTAGGCTCGATGGTGGGGGCGGGCATTTTCGCGCTGCTGGGGCTGGTGGGCGCCAAGGCCGGATCGGCGGCCTGGATTTCCTTTCTGGTGTCCGGCGTGGTCGCGCTGCTGGCCGGCTATTCCTATGCCAAGCTGATCGCCACCTTTCCCTCCTCGGGCGGCATCGTCGAGTTTCTGGCCCGCGGGCTTGGCAATGGCGTCGCCGCCGGAACCTTTTCGCTCCTGTATTATGTGACCCTCGTCATCGGCTCGGCCATGGTCGCGAAAGCGTTCGGCGCCTACGCCGACCGGCTTCTGTTCTCCGGCGATGGTCAGGGCTTCGTGTGGGCCGACGCCTGCGCCAGCCTGCTCGTGATCGTGCTTGCCGTCGTCAATGTCGTCAGCGTCTCGAGCGTCGGCAGGATCGAGACGCTGATCGTCGCGGTCAAGCTCGCCATCCTCGCGATCTTCATGATGGCGGCCCTGAGCGTGGTGAAGCCCGCTCTGCTCGCGCCCGAGAACTATGGATCGCCGAGGGGCATCGCCGATACGCTGGGGCTGACCTTTCTGGCCTATGCCGGCTTCGGGATCATGGCCAATGCCGCGGGTAATGTGCGCGATGCCAGGCGCACGGTGCCGCGGGCCTTCTTCATTGCCATCGCCATCGTCATGGTGCTCTATCTGGGGCTTGCCGTGGCGGTGTTCGGAAGCCTGCCGCTGCCGCTTGTCGAACACTACAAGGAAACGGTTCTCGCCGAGGCCGCCCGGCCGCTGTTTGGCAATGCGGGCTTCGTGGTCATGTCGCTAGCGGCCTTGCTCTCGACGGCATCGGCGGTCAATTCGAACCTGTTCGGCGAGATGAACGTCGCCTATCATCAGGCTCAGCTCGGCCAGCTCCCGGAGGCGTTCAACCGCAAGCTCTGGAACACCGCGGCCCAGGGCTTTGCACTGTCGCTCATCATCATCCTGCTGATGATCAACTTCATGCATCTGAGCAGCATCGCGGCCCTCACCAGCCTCTCCTTCATCCTGTGCTATCTGGCCGTGCACGCGGCCCATTACCGCACCGCCCGGCAGACCGGGGGCTCCCGCGTGCTGATCGCGCTCGGTTTCGTGAGCCTTGCCGCCGTCTTCGTCATGGTGCTCGCGGGCATGGTGGTGAGCTCGCCCGTGCCGGTGATCATGTTCGGCTTCTTCGTGCTGATCTGCGCTGGCCTGCAGCTGCTTCTCAAGCGCGAACGCTAGAACCGGAACTGCTCTCTGAGCACCCGTTCCGCGAGGGAGTGTCCGGGGTCGAACAGGATCCTTGCGGATTTGCCCTGATCCTGGGCGATCTCGACCTCGCGCACGTGACGCACTTCGACATGATCGGCTACTGCCGCAACGGGCCGTTTTTCGCTTTCGAGCACGGTGATGGTGACGCGTGCCTGTTGCGGAAGAATGGCGCCGCGCCAGCCGCGCGGGCGGAAGGCGCTGATCGGCGTGAGTGCCAAGAGTTCCGAATTGATGGGCAGGATCGGCCCGTGGGCGGAGAGATTGTAGGCGGTGCTGCCCGCCGGTGTGGCAACCAGGATGCCATCGCAGATCAGCTCGTCGATGCGCGGCTTGTGGTCGATGGAAATCATGAGCTTGGCGGCCTGGTGGCGTTGCCGCAGCAGAGACACTTCATTGAAGGCAATGGCGCGGTGCCGCTGGCCGGTTTCGTCAACCGCCGTCATGCTGAGCGGATGGATGGTGGTGAGCTCTGCCGCGGCCAGTCTCTCCAGCAGATTGGCCTCTGCGTAGTCGTTCATCAGGAAGCCGACTGTGCCCCGGTTCATCCCGTAGATCGGGATGCCTGTTGAAACAAAGCGATGCAGGGTCTGCAGCATGAGGCCGTCGCCGCCGAGGGCGACCACGCAATCCGCCCGGGACGGATCGGCATTGCCATGCAGGCTGCCAAGCCGCTGTGCCGCCTCGCGGGCTTCCGGCGAGTCCGAGGCCAGGAAGGCGATCGAATTGAATTTCATGCCGTTTTCATCGCGTTGACAGGCCCGGATATTGCCTACATGGAAGGACAGCCCCTTGGCAACAGTTTGCGAGCCGCCCCCTCCGATGCGCGACATTCTCATCTGCAGCACCTGCAAATACTCGGCAACCGACAAGACGGGGCCTGATGGCCGCACCGGTGGCGAGACGCTGACGGGGCACATGCGCGATGCCATTGCCGCGAAGGGGTTGCCGCTTCAGGTGACCAGCCAGGCCTGCCTGTGGAACTGCAAGCGCCATTGCAGTGTGGTGCTGCGCGATGGCGCCCGCTTCAGCTACTTTACCGGCGATCATGAGCCGACCCGCGCCCAGGCGGATGCCATTCTTGAATGGTTTCAGATGCATGGCGAGACGGAGGCAGGCGAGGTGCCGTTCCGGCAGTGGCCTGACCGGATGCGGGGCCACTTCATCGCCCGCATTCCGGCGGTGAAGCCGTGAGCGGGGTCACGCTGGTTCTGGGCGGGGCCCGGTCCGGCAAGAGTAGCTTTGCCGAGCAGCTTGCCGAAAGCCGCGCTTTACCAAGAACTTACATTGCAACTGCCGAAGCCTTCGATGATGAGATGGCGGTACGGATTGCCCGTCATCGCGAGGCGAGATCTGGCAAGGGATGGCAGACAGTCGAGGCGCCGCTCGATCCCGCCGCTGCCTTGCGCGCCGCCAGAGGGCTTGTCCTGATCGATTGCATCACTGTCTGGCTGGGCAATCTCATGCACCATGAGCGGCCGATTGCACCGGCGGTCGAGGATCTGTGTTCGGCACTCGCGGACAGCGTTTCAAGAGTGATTATGGTCTCGAATGAGGTCGGACTGTCCATCGTGCCCGAGAACGCCATGGCCCGGCGCTTCCGTGACGAGCAGGGACTGGCCAATCAGCGTCTGGCTGCAGCAGCGGATGAGGTATTTCTGGTAACCGCAGGAATACCAATGCGAATCAAAGGATGACGTACAGCGCGATCAATGCCGCGAACAGCAGCCACATGGCCTTTGAGAAGAGCGACAGGCCGCGCTTGATGTCGCTGCGGTCCATCTCGTCGCGACCTTCGCCCATATAGGGCAGGTCAATGTGCTCACCTTGATAGCTGCGCGGGCCGCCGAAGCGCAGGCCAAGCGCGGCGGCCATGGCGGCTTCCGGCCAGCCGGCATTGGGCGACTGATGGCGCGGCGCATCGCGCCGGGTGATGGCAAGGATCTGGTGGAAGCTCTGCGGCACACAGGCTGCGAAGAGCAGGGCCGTGAGCCGCGAGGCGGGCAGGTTGACGAGGTCGTCGAGCCTTGCGGAGGCCCATCCAAAGTACTGATACTTTTCGGATTTGTGACCGATCATCGAGTCGGCCGTGTTGATCGCCTTGTAGACCGCGATGCCTGGAAGACCGAGCAGGGCATACCAGAGTACCGGCGCCACGATGCCGTCCGAGGCATTCTCGGCAAGGCTCTCGAGCGCCGCCCTGGAGATTCCGGATTCATCGAGTTGCGCAGGGTCGCGGCCGACGATGCGACTGACGGCGCTGCGGGCCTCGGGCAATGAGCGGGCGAGGGCATCATAGACCGCCACGACATGGTCGCGCATGGATTTTTGGGCAATCAGTGTGGTGGCGAGCAGCGCTTCGGCAAGCCAGCCCCAGCTCCAGCCATCGAGAAGATTGGCGATGATCACGGACGGGATGAAGGCGGCGGCAATCAGAATGGCCAGCGCCGCAACGCCGCGCAGGCGTCCGTCCTGTGGCGAAACATTCGGGAGATTCAATTTGTCATCAAGGAGCCCGACAAGCGATCCCAGCCACACGACGGGGTGGCGCAGGCGCTCGAACAGGGCGTCCGGATAACCGGCGAAGCGTTCGATCAGCAAGGCCGTGGCGGCGCGGCCGAAGACCATCACGGGCCAGTCCATCAGAGTGTCCTCGCGAGGCTGAGAATGCGGTCGAGATCGAGATGCGTTTCCATGTGCCGGGCCAATTGGTCGAGGGTCGTGTCAATGGTGTGGTCGTAGCGTTGGCTGCCCGCGACAATATTCAATTGCTTCAGGAATTCGGCACGGAATTCATCGCTGCCGAAACAGCCGTGGAGATAGCTGCCCATGACCTGACCCGTGGCGCTGATTGCACCATCGGTGCGGCCATCGAGCATGGCGAAGGGTCGCGCGCAATCCGGCCCGTCGGTCCTTCCGAGATGAATTTCATAGCCACTCAGCGGCGTCCCGGTCGGCACATGCTGTCCGCTTGTGCGGGTGAGTGTCTTGTCTGGCAGAAGGCTTGTCTCGACAGCCAGAAGGCCAAGCCCCGGCGCGCCCCCTGCCGGCCCCTCAAGTCCTTGTGGATCATGGATTTTCTGACCGAGCATCTGATAGCCTCCACACAGGCCGAGCACCAGGCCGCCACGCCGGACATGGGCCATGAGATCGATGTCCCAGCCTTCGGCGCGAAGCGCCGCGAGATCGGCAATGGTCGATTTGGAGCCGGGCAGGATGACGAGACGGCTGTCAGCGGGAATGGGTTCGCCCGGGTGAACGAAAACCAGACGGACACCTGGTTCGAGGCGCAACGGGTCGAGGTCGTCGAAATTGGCAATGCGAGGCAAGCGCAGAACGGAAATAACCGTTCCACTGGAGTTGGATGGAGTGGAGTCCTCAAGTGCGACCGCATCTTCGGCCGGAAGCAGTCGCGCCGCTTCGAAATGTGGCACAATTCCCACACAGGGTGTGGCCGTCTCACGTTCGAGGAAGCTCCGGCCCTCAGAAAACAATTCAGGATCGCCGTGGAACTTATTGATAAGGAATGCTTTTAGCCTTGAGCGATCATCCGGTGGCAAAATTGCAAAGGTCCCGGCGATGGAGGCGATGACGCCTCCCCGGTGGATGTCGCCGATGAGCACGGCCGGAAGATCGGCCGCGGCGGCAAAGCCCATGTTGGCAAGGTCACCGTCGCGCAGATTGATCTCGCCGGGGCTGCCCGCGCCTTCGACCAGGACGACGTCGGACCCATGCGAAACCTTGCCAAAACTGTCGATGATGGAGCTCATCCATTGCTGCCGGTTGCGGAAGTAGTCGCGCGCCGTCATGGAGCCCTGACGCCGTCCCTGCACGATCACCTGGGCGCCGGTCGTGGTCTCCGGCTTGAGCAGGACAGGGTTCATGTGGACGCTGGGGTCCACCCGCGCGGCCCGGGCCTGGAGCGCCTGGGCGCGTCCGATCTCGCCGCCATCGGCCGTCACGGCGGCGTTGTTCGACATGTTCTGCGGCTTGAACGGCCTTACAACCAGACCGCGATTTGCAAAGGCGCGCGCAATCCCCGCTACGATCAACGATTTTCCGACATCGGATCCCGTGCCCATGAACATGATCGCCCGGGTCATGCCGCCTCGCAGATGGCATGGGCGTAGGACCCCATGACGCGTCCACGCCTCAGGCCCATGGGGGGCAGGGGCGTGCCGGCGGCGTCATGCGCGGCAAACAGGCGGTCTGCCGTCCCCTCGGCGGTGAGGGCGGAGTAATGGAATTCATGGGCGCGGATGTCGTCCGCCCACGGAGCATTCCCGAGCGGCGTCAGGCGGCGGTAGCCGAGGTGCAGCTTGCGGGTGGCGAAACTGGTGGCGAGCGGGAGCAGTCCCGCCATGGCGTGTGGCCTGCCCTCGGCATCGGTCAGGGTTTCGCCGAGTACCATGTAGCCGCCGCACTCGCCGTAGACGAGGCCGGGGTGGCGGCGCAGGCCGTCAAGGAAACGGCTGGCGGCGGCAATGCGTCCGGCGTGAAGCTCGGGATAGCCGCCGGGCAGAAATACAGCATCGGCGCGGGGGTCGGGCGGCTCATCGGCCAGCGGCGAGAAGAACGAGAGGGTGGCGCCCGCCCGGCGCCAGCCGTCCAGTACATGGGGGTAGGCGAAGCTGAAGGCATCATCGGCCGCGACCGCGATGGACTGGCCCAGCGGTTTGAGCAGCGGGTGGCGCGAGGCGATGGCCGCCGGAGCCGGCACGACTGCGCCCGCGAGGAGCCGTGCGAGAAGATCCGGATGCGACACGCGACGGGCGGCTTCGGCGATGAAGTCCTCGCGCGCCGGGTTCTCGCTGGCCTGCACGAGTCCCAGATGACGCGATGGCCAGGCCAGCGCCTCGTCGTTGCGAAGTGCGGCGATCACCTGATGGCCGAGAGCCTCGCGCAGCAGATGTTCGTGGCGTTCGCTCGCGACGCGGTTCAGGATGACGCCCGAGACCGTTACATCGGCGCGGAAACTTGCAAAACCCTGCACCAATGCTGCCGCCGACTGGGCCTGGTGGCGGCAATCGAGGGTGAGAAGCACCGGAATCCCGAGCAGGGCGGCGACGTCTGCGGTCGAGCCCCTGGCGCCGCGCGGCCCGTCGAACAGGCCCATGACGCCCTCGATGATGAGAAGATCCGTACCCTCGCAGAGGTGGTCCAGCAGCGCGGCGATCTGGGAGGGCGCCATGGCCCAGCCGTCGAGATTGAAGCAGGCACGGCCCGATGCCGCTTCGTGGAAACGCGGGTCGATGTGGTCCGGGCCAATCTTGGCGGCGGCGACGCGCAGCCCGCTGTCGCGGAAGGCGCGCAGCAGTCCGAGGGTGATGAGCGTCTTGCCGCTGCCCGAGGCGGGCGCGGCGATGAGCAGGGCCTTGCAGCGGGGCTTGCCGGATTGGGTCATGGCAGCGGCCGCACGGCGTGCTGGCGCGCGGGAGCATTACCCAATCGGGTTCTCCCTGAGCGGGCCCTTGTACCAGTCGAGCAGGTTGCGCCAGTCGGCTGCCCGACCCACCACGATGATGGCGGGGGTGGGAGGATCCTGCGCGGCGATGAAGGCCCCGGCTTCGGCCAGCGTGGTCTGGGCCGCCTGCTGATGCGGCATGGAGGCGTTGGAGACGATGGTCACGGGATCATCGCCGTCGCGTCCACCGGCCATGAGGGCGGCGGAAATCTCGCCCAGATGCTTGAGCGCCATGTACATGACGATGACCGGCGAGGCCTTGGCGATGGCCGCCCAGTTGACATTGGCGGGCATGGAGCCCGTCGCGTCGTGGCCGGTGAGGAAGATGACCGAGTGATTGGTGTCGCGGTGGGTGGCGGGCATGCCGGCATAGGCCAGGCCGCCGATCCCCGAGGTGATGCCCGGCACGATGCGGAACGGCACCGCCGCCAGGGCGAGATGCTGGCACTCCTCGCCGCCGCGCCCGAACATGAAGGGATCGCCGCCCTTGAGGCGCAGCACGCGCTTTCCCGCTCGGGCCAGGTCGATGAGGCGGTGGGTGATGTCCTTCTGGGTGGGCGAGGGCTTGCCGCCGCGCTTGCCGGCATATTCGAGTTCGGCCCCGACCTTCACCCAGCGCAGGATGTCGGGATTGACCAGCGCGTCATAGACGACGACATCGCAGGTCTGGAGCGCGTGATAGCAGAGGAGCGACATCAGCCCCGGCGCGCCGGGCCCCGCGCCCACGAGCCAGACCCAGCCCGGCTCGAAGGCCGGGAAGCCCTCGGAATCGAGTCGGGCGAAGCCGGTCGTCTGCTGACCCGCCTCCAGCCAGTCGCCGATCCTTTTCGTTGGTCCAAGTCCCATGGCCGCCTTATACAGTGGGCCGATGCGAAGTGAGAAGCCCGAAGGCGAGTTAAGGCGCGGCTGGACAACCGGCGCATGCGCAACCGCGGCAGTGAAGGCGGCTTTTGCGGCATTGCGGACGGGCGCATTTCCCGATCCGGTCACCATAACGCTGCCCAGGGGCGAGACGCCCGCCTTCGCCCTGGCCATGACCGAGGCCGGGCCGGGCTGGGCCCGGGCGGGAATCATCAAGGACGCCGGAGACGACCCGGATGTGACCCATGGCTGCATGGTCGTCGCCACGGTCCGCGAGGGCGGCGAGGGCATCCGCTTCAGGGCCGGGCCGGGGGTGGGCCGCGTGACGCGGGCGGGACTGCCGGTGCCGCCGGGGGAACCCGCGATCAATCCCGTGCCGCGCCAGATGATGCGGCAGGCGGTGGAGGAACTGGGCGGCCGCGACGTCGACATCGAAATCTCGATCCCCGGCGGCGAGGAACTGGCCGCACGAACGTGGAACCCCCGGCTCGGCATCCTTGGCGGCCTGTCGATCCTCGGCACCACCGGCATCGTGAACCCGTTCTCCTGCGCGGCGTGGATCTCGTCGATTCATCGCGGCATCGATGTTGCCCGCGCCATGGGACTTGCGCATGTGGCGGGCTCGACGGGCTCGACCTCGGAGGACGCCGTGCGGGCGCATTACGGCCTGCCGCTGGAAGCGATGCTCGACATGGGCGATTTCGCGGGCGGGTTGCTGAAATACCTGCGCAGCCATCCGGTGCCGCGCGTCACCATCGGCGGCGGCTTCGCCAAGATCTGCAAGCTGGGACAGGGCGCGCTCGATCTCCATTCGGGACGCTCGCAACTCGATCTGGCATGGCTCGCCGCGCGCTGCCCGGAACTGCCCGAGGCGCGGGTGCTTGCGGCCAACAGTGCGCTTGAGGTTCTCGAAATGGCGCAAACCCCGGCGCTGGTTCAGCGGGTCGCGGCGGATGCGCTTGCGACCGTGCGCGCCGTTCTGGGCGATGCGCCGGTGGCGGCCGATGTGATCATCGTGGCGCGTGACGGCGCGATCATCGGCCATGCCGGCTAGGCCCGTTCTGCTGCTCGGCGGCACACGCGATGCGCGCGAGATTGCGCGGCGGCTGCATGAGCGCGGGCATGATGTGGTGACCTCGCTCGCCGGTGTCACGGCCGATCCCCAGATCCCGCCCGGGCGCCTGCGGGTCGGCGGATTCGGCGGCATCGAGGGACTGGCGGATTATCTCCGGAACGAGGGCATCGCACTGGTGATCGACGCCACGCATCCCTTTGCAGCGCAGATGAGCCGTCACGCCCATGCAGCCTGTGGCGGGTTGCGGGTGCCGCTGCTGCGGCTGGATCGTCCTGCCTGGTCTGCGGGGGACGGCGACCGTTGGATCGACGCGGCTTCGCCCGCAGCGGCGGCGAGCCTGCTGCCGCCGGGAGCGCGGGTGCTGCTGACCATCGGGCGTAAGGAGGTGGCGCCGTTCCTTGCGCGGCCGGATCTCACAGGATGGGCGCGCATGATCGAGGCGCCGCCACACGCGCCGCCGCCGGGCTGGGTGATCCTGCGCGAGCGTCCGCCCTTCACCCGCGATGCGGAGCTGGCGCTGCTGCGCGGCCATGCGATCAGCCATGTGGTGTGCAAGAATTCCGGCGGCGCGCTGGGCACCGAGAAGCTTCAGGCAGCGCGCCTGCTTGGGCTTCCGGTCGTCATGATCGCGCGTCCGGCGAAGCCGCCCGCGCTTTCCGCCGCTGGCCCCGAGGCTCTGGCCGAGGCCGCGGAAGGGCTGCTTTCTCCTTGACCTGATACCCGTTTTCCGATTGTTTTGCGGCATTGCGGGGGCCGCAGGCGAATCCGGCGCGGCCGCGTTCAGAAAGAGGATGTTTCGATGAAGAACAAGCTCGTCTCCTTCCTGCTTGGCGCGGCGGTTGCCGCCATGGCGGCTGGTGCGGCCACTGCCGGCACGCTCGACGATGTGCGCCAGAGGGGTGTGCTCACCTGCGGCGTGAGCAAGGGTCTAATGGGGTTCTCGACCCCGGACGAGCAGAACAACTGGACGGGCATGGACGTGGATTTCTGCCGCGCGGTGGCTGCCGCGGTGCTGGGCGATCCCAAGAAGGTGCAGTTCGTGCCGCTCACCGCGAAGGAACGCTTCACGGCCCTGCAGTCGGGTGACATTGACGTCCTTTCGCGCAACACGACCTGGACGATGAGCCGCGACACCTCATCAGGCCTCAAGTTTGTGGGCGTCATGTATTACGATGGACAGGGCTTCATCGTGAACACGGCGCGCACGCCAAAGGTGGCCACGATCAAGGATCTCGGCGGGCTCACCGTCTGCACCCAGACCGGCACCACCATGGAACTGAACATCGGTGACTTCTTCCGTGCGCACAAGATGGACTACAAGCTCGTCACGTTCGAAAAGAACGACGAGGTGATCGCGGCGTACAATGACGGGCGCTGTGATGCGTACTCGACCGACCAGTCCGGCCTCTACGCCCAGCGCCTCAAGATGCCCAAGCCCGACGACAATCTGGTGCTTCCCGAGATCATCTCCAAGGAGCCCCTCGGGCCGGTTGTGCGCCAGGGGGATGATGCCTGGTTCAATATCGTGAAGTGGACCTATTTCGCTCTGGTCAACGCCGAGGAACTTGGCATCACCTCGAAGAACATCGACGAGATGAAGGCAACCTCGACGGATCCGGAAGTGCAGCGGTTGCTCGGCGTTCCGGGTCCGGATGGCACCTCGGCCGGGTTTGGCATCGGCCTTGGCCTTGAGGAAAACTGGGCCGAGCTGGCAATCCGCGCGGTCGGCAACTACGGCGAGATCTTCGAGCGCAATGTGGGCGAGGGCTCTGCGCTGAAGATTGCCCGCGGCAAGAATGCACTGTGGATGAACGGCGGCCTGCAATACGCCCCGCCGGTTCGCTGAGCACGCGCCACAACATATGGTATGGATTGCAAGTGTCGGGAGCATCGGGAACGGTGCTCAATCGGCGCGTGCAGTCGAGAACGTTGAAACAGATCGGTTTCATGGGGTGATTCCTTAACACTGGCCGCTGTAATCCCTTGCGGAGAAGGGGAGTGTGGACTGGTGGACGCGCGCATTTTCGGTGAGGAACTCCGCAAGCACTGTCAGAGGTTCGGATCGATTTCTGCGGTCTGCGAGGGGGCGGGGATCAACCGCCAGCAGTTCAACAAATATCTCTGCGGCCAGATGCTTCCGAGCGCGCGATCCATGCGCAAGATCTGCGGCTTTCTGGGGGTGAGCGAGGAGCAGCTGTTCACGGGACGCGGCGCGGCTGAACAGCCCGCGCAGCCACCGCGCGCCGCAGCCGAGCCGGCGGGGCCCTATATGGGCAGCAACGAACTCATCACCCTGCTGGCGACCCAGCGCCTGTCACAGCTGACGGGCGGGGCGGTGACCAGCGGCGCAGGGGCGATCCCGGAGGGCTATTACTACTGTTACTTCCCGCTGCATTCGTCGTCGTCCGTTCTTGTGCGGTCACTGATTTCGGTGCGTCAGAGGGGTGGTGTGTTGACATTCAGTAGAAGGACTCACACGCCGTTACTGGATAGCGCGAAGGGCTATGTTGGTCGCGGGAAGCACATCGGAGTCGTACTCACCGGTCCAAGGGAGGCGACGTTTGTTGGTGTGAACCGCTATCCGCCGTTTCAGTTGAGTCACGTCGCTGTAAACCTCGAGTCTCTATTTGCTACAAATTACTATTCCGGCCTAGCGATTACTCGCAAGAATAGAGGGCAGATCGCCTCAAATGTAGCATTGCAGTACATCGGCGTTGGCGGTTCAAGACGCCAACTTCTTCTGGATATTGGCCCAATAGATCTGGAAGATGCGAGAGTTGATCCTGTAATTCGCCTGATGATGTCCGCCAAAACAACGACTGGACACAACCAAGTTCAGGCGATTGATGTTGACGACCTCTTGCGAGGTCGTTCAACGAAGCAATTTGTTCCCGGCGATAGAGTTGCTGCCACGGGTTAGTTGGTGATGCGACTGCGTGGCCGAACCTTCTCGGCAGTTGGTTCCTTTACGCAACCGGCAGTATATGACTCGTAGTAGAGATTCTCGATCATCCAGACGAGATTGACCTGTCCGGACCACAACGCCGCAAGCCGTAGTTTGCGGGCTAGTTCAGCTACGAAACGCGCCGTTTCTGCAGGATTTAGGCGCGCAGATAGCCGGAGTTCCGGATCGAAGGATTTCAGCAAGGTCGTTTCGAGGAATTGCCGCGTTGCAGCGGCGTCGAGAGTTCGTAAATCGCTGGACTTTGCATTTTCAGCGCCGAGTTGAGTCTTCGAGACAATCATGTGGTGTGCTCCTGGCTACTAGGTTCAGTTTTCTGGTAGTCCGGTCGCTTGGTAGGCATTGCGCCCGGGTCGTGGGTTAAAAAATCCTTGATCTGCAAAGCATTGTAAATTCTCGGCTCAGCGAATGAGGCTGATCGCCTCAGCCTTCGCACAAGTGCGAAATCGTCTTCAAACATTGTGGCATTTCAATATGTTGCGTCGGGAGGAGGGAAACGATTCAACTGCGAAGGCGTGTTCCACGACGATTTCAAATGGATGATCATCCTCACCGGTCCACACTCCGCTGGCCGGCAAACAAGGAGGATACAATGAAGAGCAATACCGTCGTCGTCGTGTCACCCGCACCGGTGCAGAAGCTTGACGCGTCCGCTTTTACGGGCGCATCTGTTGGCAAGTATTTCAACAAGGTCTGACGCACTCGTGCGAAGGCGGTCCATCCGGGGGGTGGACCGCCGATCTTTTCAGCCATGCGCATTCATGCTTCACGCACGCTTCTGGCCACCCCTCATCCCGAGGGCTGGCTGGTCTATAATTTCCTGACGAAATCCGCTGTCCTGTGCTCGCCGGAGGCGGTGGCCTGCCTGCAGCGCCTCGGCGATGGCGCGGTGGGCGACGACCTGGCCCTGCCTGGCGGTGAGGCGGAGCGTCTTCTGGTCGACTCGCTGGTCGAGAACGATCTCGCCCTCATCGAGGGCTCCGAGGCCAGCGCGCGCGAGGACGAGTTCCTGCGTAAATGGAAATGGGGCATGGCCGCCGCCGCGCTGCACTGCGCGACGCTCAATTGCGATTTCATGTCACTGGACGAGCAGGCCGAGGCCCAGGCCACGCTGCGCAAGGCGGGAAGCCAGCCTGATCTCCTGCGCCGCCATGCCGCGGCGGCGACGGCGCTGCCCCGTCCCGGGTCCACACTGGAGTCCGCCGATCTGCTTCCCACCATGCTGCGCCGGCGCACCAACCGCGTGGCCGCGCCCGTGCCGCTGTCGCTGCAGCAACTTTCTGACTGCCTCTATGCGGGACTGGCGATCACCGGCAGCGTCGAGACGCCCTCTGGCCCGCTGCCGCTTGCGATCACGCCCAGCGGCGGCGCGCGCAACCCCTATGAGGCCTATGTCTATGTCGCGGCCGTTGCTGATCTCGCGCCGGGCTTCTATCACTACTCGGGCTATGACCACAGCCTGGAACTGATACGCGGCGGCGCCGAGGCAGAGCCCGAGAGGATGCTGGCGGGGCAGGACTGGGCCGCAGCCATGCCCGCCATCATCCTGCTGGTCGCCCATCTCGAACGGCCCATGTGGAAATACCAGGACGCCAACGCCTATCGCGTGATGCTGATCGAGGCGGGCCACATCGGCCAGAACATCATGCTCGCGGCCACTGCGCATGGTCTCAGCGCCTGTCCCACGGCGGCGCTGCATCACGACACCGTCTGCCGCAACCTCGGCCTCACGGATGTGCTGCATGTGCCGGTCTATGCGCTGACGCTGAGCCTCCCCGGTGCCGCCCCCGAGGGCGAGATGCGGGTCGTGCTGTAGGCTGGCCGCGCGTCAGGGACCGGAGGCAACGGGAACCGACGGATCAGCGCCCCATTCGGCCCAGGAGCCGTCATAGAGCGCATGCCCGCGCGCACCCGCGAGCGTCAGGCCGAGGGCAAGGATCGCCGCCGTCACGCCCGAACCGCAGGAGGTGATCACCGGCTTGGCGAGGTCGATCCCCGCCGCCTGAAACACGGCTGCGATGTCGGCGGGTGGTTTGAGCGTGCCGTCGGGATTGAGCAGGCTCGCATAATGGACGTTTCGCGCGCCCGGCATGTGTCCGGGGCGCACCCCCGGCCGCGGCTCCACTTCCTCGCCGCGATAGCGCGTTCCGGAGCGCGCATCCGCAACCTGCGCCGCGCCTGATTGCAGCGCGGCGGCGACGGCGCGCATGTCCTTGACCATGAAGGTGCGCGGGCGCGGCGTGAAATGCCGCGCCTGCACCAGCCTTGCGGCACCCTCTGCAACGGGCCGCCCCTCGGCGATCCATTTCTTCAGGCCACCGTCGAGGACGGCCACGTCGTCATGGCCGAACACCTTGAACATCCACCACGCGCGCGCCGCCGAGAACAGGCCCACGCTGTCATAGGCGATGACCCGCTTGCCGTCGCCGATGCCGAGCATCTTCACGCGTGCGGCAAATTTCGCGGGAGCGGGCAGCATGTGCGGAAGCGGCGAGGTCGTGTCGGAGATGTCGTCGATGTCGAAGAACTGCGCACCGCGAATATGAGCGGCGCGGAATTCGGCCCTGGTATCGCGCCCCGTGGTCGGCAGGTGCCAGGAGGCATCGATGATGGCGATGTCGGGCGCGTCGAGGCGGGCTGCGAGCCAGTCCGTTGAAACAATGTCACCAGTCATTGGAACACCACGCGGATGCGGCGATTGATCTTTCCCTTGTTCTCGATCTTGGCCACGGCGACAGGGCCTATGGCCGCCGTCGAGGCGAGATGCGTGCCGCCACAGGGCTGGAGATCGACCTTGCCGTCCTCGCCGATCATCACCAGGCGCACCCGGCCCGTGCCCATCGGCGGCTTCACCGACATGGTGCGGATCAGGTGCTGGTTGGCTGCCATCTCCTCATCGCTGATCCAGCGGAAGGACACGGCGTGATCCTCGGCGATCAGCTGGTTCAGCCTGTCGCCAAGCGCGGCCTTGTCGGGGATCTGGCCCTCGGGAATGTCGAAGTCGATGCGGCCGCCGTCCTCGTTGATGGCGCCTCCGGTCACGGGAAAGGGCACCGAGGCGCAGAGCAGGTGCATGAGCGTATGCGCGCGCATGTTGCGGAAGCGGTTGTCCCAGTCGAGGACGGCCGTGACCTCCGCTCCGACGGGCGGCAGGGGCTGGGCCTCGGCTGGAACTTGAACGACGTCCTTTGCCTCGTCATAGACGGTTGTGGCGATCTGGGCCTCGCCGCCGTCCCAGAGGATGCGCCCCCGGTCGCCCGGCTGGCCACCGGCCGTGGCGTAGAACACGCTGCGGTCGAGCACAATGCCGCCGCGTTCGGTGACGGCGGTCACCCTGGCCGTGCAGTCCTTCAGGAAGGCGTCGTCGCGGAACAGGAGGAGGGTGCTCACGCAGGCACCGGTTCGGTCACGTCCGGCACCTGCGGCACCTGTTCCAGCCAGGCCGGAACCGGGAGGTTCTTCTCGCGCAGGAAGGCGGGGTTGAACAGCTTGGACGCATAGCGCGTGCCATAGTCGCAGAGGATCGTCACGATGGTGTGTCCGGGTCCGAGCTGACGCGCGAGGCGCATGGCACCCGCCACATTGACACCCGTCGAGCCGCCCATGCACAGGCCCTCGTGCTCGAGGAGGTCGAAGGCGATCTGCACCGCCTCGGTATCCTGGATCTGGAAGGCGTCGTCCACGACAGCGCCTTCGAGATTGGCGGTGATGCGGCCCTGGCCAATGCCCTCGGTGATCGAGGAACCCTCGGCCTTCAGCTCGCCATGCTTGTACCAGTTGTAGAGTGCCGCGCCCATCGGATCGGCGAGTGCGATCCTGACCTTCGGGTTCTTCGCCTTGAGGCCCATGGAAACTCCGGCCAGCGTGCCACCGGAGCCGACCGCCGCCACGAACCCATCGACCGTGCCATCGGTCTGCGTCCAGATTTCCGGCGCGGTCGTCTCGATATGTGCCTTGCGGTTGGCGACATTGTCGAACTGGTTGGCCCAGACGGCGCCCATCGCGCGGGCGAGGCGGCCGGAATACTTCACGTAGTTGTTGGGGTTCTTGTAGGGAACGGCCGGCACCTCGACCAGTTCCGCGCCGAGCTGCCGGAGCGCGTCCTTCTTCTCCTGGCTCTGGGTGTTGGGAATGACGATCACGGTGCGGAAGCCCAGCGCATTGGCCACCACGGTGAGGCCGATGCCGGTGTTGCCGGCCGTGCCCTCGACGATGGTGCCGCCTGGCTTCAGCTCGCCCCGCGCCATGGCATCGCGGATGATGAACAGGGCGGCGCGGTCCTTCACCGACTGGCCGGGGTTCATGAATTCGGCCTTGCCCAGAATGGTGCAGCCGGTGATCTCCGAGGCCTTGCGCAGCTTGATGAGCGGCGTGTTGCCGATGGCGGCGATGACGTCTTGCTTGATATCCATGGCGCTAGTGATGCCCGAGGCGGGAGTGTCCGTCAAATGCCGGCACATGAAAAAGGCGCCGGGCAGAGCCGGCGCCTTCGGTGGTGATGACCGATCTGCTCAGTAGCAGGGCGGATAGGGGTAGTAGCCGCAGGCGGGCGGCGGCGGCGCGTAGACCGGCGGCGGCGCATAGACCGGCGGGGCATAGACGGGCGCGGCATACCAGCCATGATGGCCATGCACGACATAGCCGCCAGGGGTCACGTACCACCCATCGATGAACAGTGCGGCGGGGCCCTTGGTGCCCTTGAGGTCGCCTTCCAGCACCTTGGCGTCGAAGGTCAGCGTGCTGCCGTCGAGCTTGGGATTGGAGATGACGACGACCGCATCGGCGACACCGGCTTCTTCGCCGCCCAGCACCGAGATGGTGGCGTTCGGCGGGTTCTTGGCGAAGCTGTCCTTGCCATCACCCCAGCGGGCAATGAACAGGTCCATGTCCTCGTGGCCGGCGGCGCGCACCGGGCGGTCGGCGAAGACGATGACATTGCCGGCGACGCCGGTGAGGGTGAGCTTGCCGTCGGCCAGTGTCGCACCCTGCGAATTGATGACGCCGAGCGAGGGCACCGGGGCCTGGTTGACGGGCTTGCCGATGGTCTTGGCGAGCGGCACGTGCTGGTTGGCTGTCTGGGCGAGGCTGGCGGTTGCCGCCAGAACGACGCCCGCGGTGAGCACGGCCGCGCGGGCCAGAGCCTTGAGGGACATTGAAGTTCTCCTTGGAATCAAATGACACCCGGAGCGGGCATCATCTCTATACAGCCCGGTGCGTGCCGGGCCGATGGTTTAGGGAAGGGTGGCTCCCCGACCTGGACTCGAACCAGGGACCATTCGATTAACAGTCGAATGCTCTACCAACTGAGCTATCGGGGAATTGGCCGCGCTATAGCAGAGCGTTCCGGCTGCGAAAAGCGTTTTCTGAACGGGTGCGGCCCCCCATATCGGGGCTGCATCACCGAGGACGGGGAGAGCCATGCCGAAGATCAGCCTGCTGGGCCGGAGTTTCCACCTGCCACGCCATCCGGCGCTGCGCATGGCGCTGGGCGGGGGCATGGTGGCGGGCGGCCTGCTTGGCTTCCTGCCGGTCCTGGGCTTCTGGATGGTGCCGGTGGGTCTGGCGATCCTCGCGGTTGACCTGCCGCCGGTCCGGCGCGGCCAGCGCCGTGCCGCCGTGGCACTCGGCGGCTTCCTGCATCGGCGCTTTCCGGCCCAGGCCCGGCGTTTCGGCTTCGGCCCGCGCCGCCAGACCAGGAGCGAGTGAGGGCTCTGATCCAGAGCGGATCGTTCAAATGACCCACACCGATAGCGCTCTACACTTCGCCAATCGCCCACAGGGAAGAATTATCTTAAGTTGTGCCAGATAGAAGCGTGAAATTGCACGGATATTTTCATCAACGGGTTTACAGAAGCGCGATCCTCCAGTCGAAAATCTTAGCCAAAAGAACAAGCTCATGTATACTAACAGATAAACAACTTAGAACAACTCTGTAGAGTATCTGAGATAAGGGAGGGGCTATGAACAAGAAAGTGTCAATTATTGTTGCGTCGGTCTTTTCGATGGTTTTGGCAGACCAGGCTGCAGCCGATAATGTAGGTGCAGCATTCGTGGGCGGCATGATAGGCGGTGCGATTGGTTCGGCAATAGCGAATGGCAGCCGCAAGAGTTATTCAGGATCGAGCCGCAAAAAGGCAGCGGCTCCAGCCGGTCCGAGTTGGAATTCATCCCCGAGTTTGGACGGTCTGATGTCCGTAACGAATGGTCAGGGTGTCTCGTTCACCTATGATGTTTCTGGGCAGCCTCTGGTTATCATCACGCCAAGTGCCGTCATTCCACCTGCAGCCATCAACACGATGACACCGGTCAGCCTGGCAGTGGATGGTCGCGCATTCGGAGTGGTCCAGGCCGAGGTGAGGGCCAATGGCTTGTACATCAGTGATGTGCAGGTGATCGCCCTGGAGCAAAGGTTGCGTCCTGGGCACAAGTTGGAAGTCGCCAGCATATTTGCGACTTGGACCGTTTCGTTAACCGGTTTCACGAAGGCTATAGAGCAGCTGTCGATGTTTCGCCAGCAGCAGGTAATCTTGGCTTCAACGGCTGGAGGTGGGGGCGCTGCATCGTCCGCTGGGGGCGACACGACCGTTGTTCAGGTTCAGGTCAACAACGCCAGTCAAGCGAGCGCCTCCAACTCATCGTCTGAACCTGACGGTAACACAACACAAGTCGCGTCGCTTGAAACGCAACAGACGCTCGATCTCGGCAATCCCGACGAGGTGAACAAGCGAATAGGTGAACTGCAAGTCGAAATCGAGATTCTCTCCAATGTGTTGGTTGAGCAGAAGAGTGAGGAAGGGTCGACGCAGGACGCTGACGCGAAGGCGACAATTGAAGAGACGATTGCCTCCATTGAGTCGCGCATTGAGATCTTGACTCAGGAGTTTGACGAGAAGAATAAGAAGTTCAATGTATATCTCACATCAGTCAAGCCGAACGATAAGGATCTCTACATCACGGCCCGGAAGTCATCGCAGGTATTTCCTAAGGTTCCTTACTATATACCCGGCACCAAGGAGGAAGGCGAGTTCTGGCTAGAGCCAAAGGTGACCAATGTCGGCGAACTGATGTTCAATTTTCGCCTGATAGACACCTCTGCAGAGAACGACACCACGCGCAATCTTATAGAAATGAATCTCGATCAGCTCGAGAATACAAAGACCGCTTTGGTCAAGCTGGGCAAGAATTCGAGAATTGCTCACGAGAACAAGGTGAGAAAAAACTATGCGAAGAGGTTGACATGTTTTCCGGCGGAACAATGTCCCGAGGAGCGGCAGAACGGGGAGAAGGGGAAGTCGTCGACTGAGGTCATCTTCCTGATCTACGAGGACGGCTCCACGGCTGGGCGGCTTCAGTTGAACAAGGGGGCGTTCCAGGAGGGTGTCAATTTCTCGATCGACAGCGGGTTGTTGCTGCAGGCCTATCTCTCGCACGTCATCAAGGAGGGGAAGCTTGAGTTCAAGTCGGGCCAGCAGACCGAGGAAAAGCTTGATGAGATGTTCCAGTAACGTCAGCTTGTTGGCCGACGGCGGAAAGAGCTCGTGGGCTGTTGCCGGAAATGAAATCGTTGACACAGTTGCGGCGATCCTGTCCCTGTCAGCCGGCGGGGCGCAGGCGGCGTGCAATCAGGAATCCATCAAGTGAACCTTGCAGATCTTTGCGATGACGACCGCGGAGTCGGTGATCAGTTGCTGGCTCACGGTTGATGACCGTGGCGGGGTCGGCGGCACGACCTGCGCCTATCTGGCCGGAGACTTGCAGAGCGCTATGAGGGCGAGTTCATGATGTTCAGCCCCGCCATGGTGAGGTAGACGCGGACCGTCGCCAGCCCGTGGCGGATGAGCGTGCAGCTCCCGGCCCGTCGGGCAAGGCTATCGAAGGGTTGCCCTGGCAGCTTGAAACCCGCGGGTTGCATTGACGGTAAGATAACCGGTGACTGACCAATGTCTTCTGCGGGATGCTCTCCCGAAACGCAAACATGAAAGGTATCCGCGATGAGTCGTTTTCTTGCCCGTACGATCCTTGCAACAGCGGCCGTCGCTGGACTGTCTGTCGGCAGTGCCCAGGCCTCGTGCAGTGAAAACTCGCTCAAGGGGAGCTGGCAGTTCTATGCGCTGGCGACCGATGACTCGGTGACGACGTGCAGGATCACCATTGACAAGAGCGGCGCTGTCGAACCTGCCACCTGCAGCTCCATCACCGGGGCCTCGCAGACCGATGTGAACCTGATCAGCGGCAGTCTGTCCCTGAGCAACCGGCCGAACTGCGCCTACACCGGCACGCTGAACCTCGGCGGCGAGACCAATACCATCCGGCTGACGCTGGCGCAGGACAAGAGCATCGCCAATGGCTACGGCAGCTATTCGGGTGGGCTGTTCATGTTCAGCCTCACCAAGGTGAAGTAGTCCCATCGCGGACGCCTGTTCGTTCCACAGCAGGGCGCGGGTGCAAGTGAGCGGCAGCAGAGTCCGTCATCTCGACGATTTCCAGCTGGTCGGCGGTTCCGTTCTCGAGCGTGGCATAGGCCGCGACAAGAGGGAGCGGGTCGTACTGCGAAGCGAACTGCCCCGCGCGGGGTGGATTTGCTTCGTGTGCGAGCGCAGCAGGACCCGGCGGGTGCAATTGTTTGCATCTCAACTCGCTGAGATCACATTGAGAGCGGCATCCGGGTTTGAATTCTGCCGGAAATGTCAGCCGCACCAGTCAGCGCGCGCTGTCAGCGATCACTGACAGCGATCCGCCGCCGCCCGGAGAGGCGATTTTCGGTCTATGGGGGAGTCTACGGCGGCATCGGTTTTGGCAATGCGCGGCATCATGCGCCAGCTGCCGGGCTTCGCGCGGCATGACCCGCGCCGCGATGCTCAGGCGTGTGAGTGGAGGGCCGCGCGGATGGCGGCGGCGATGCCGGCGGCGTCCAGTCCCGCATCGGCATATTGCTCGGCGGGGGTGCCGTGGGCGATCGGGCGGTCGGGAAGCGTGAGCGCGCGGACGCGGGTGCGCGCCAGCAGGTCGCGCTCGGCCAGATGGCGCAGCACATGGGCCGAGAAGCCGCCCGCCGCGCCGTCTTCCACCGTCACCAGAAGCCCGTGGTGGCGCGCCAGACCCTCGATCAGTTCGGTGTCGAGCGGCTTGCAGAAGCGCGCATCGGCAACCGTGACGGAGATGCCCTCGGCCTCCAGCGCCTCGGCGGCGGCCAGTGCCGCGCCCAGCCTGCCGCCCAGCGACAGCAGGGCGACATCGATGCCCTCGCGCAGCAGGCGTCCCTTGCCGATGGCCAGCGGGCGGCTCTCGCCCGGCTGGTCGATCCCGGCCGCCTCGCCGCGCGGATAGCGCAGGGCGATGGGGCCGTCCTCATGGGCGATGGCGGTTGCGAGCATGCGGCGCAATTCGACGGCGTCGGCGGGCGCCATGACCACCATGCCCGGCAGCATCGCCATATAGCCCAGATCATAGGCCCCGGCATGGGTGGCGCCGTCCTGGCCGACGAGCCCGGCGCGGTCGATGGCGAAGCGCACCGGCAGGCGCTGCAGTGCCACGTCATGCACCACTTGGTCGAAGCCGCGCTGCAGGAAGGTCGAGTAGATGGCGCAGACGGGCTTCATGCCCTCGGTGGCCAGTCCGGCGGCCAGCGTCACCGCATGCTGCTCGGCAATTCCGACGTCAAAACAGCGGCTTGGGAAGTGCTCTGCGAAGATGTCGAGGCCCGTGCCCGAGGGCATGGCGGCGGTGATGGCGACGACCTTGTCATCCTGGCGCGCCGCCGCCACGAGGCCTTCCGCGAAGACCTGGGTGAAGCTCGGCGCATTGGCCTTGGGCGTCTTGAATTCGAGGGTGACGGGGTCGAATTTCGGCACCGCGTGATAGCGTTCGCGGTCGGGGCGGGGGAAGGGGTGGCCGCGGCCCTTTTCGGTGACCACATGCAGCAGCACGGGGCCCTCGCCTGGAGCGTCGCGCAGGCCGGTGAGGGTGTCGAGCAGGGCGCTCATGTCGTGGCCGTCGACGGGGCCTTCATGGCGGAAGCCCAGGCCCTCGAACAGGCTGGGCAGCTTGCCCCGGCGGAGGTCCTGGAGGTGCCGGTCAAGCGCGCCAACGGCCGGGGCGATCGACATGCCGTTGTCGTTGAGGATGACGATCAGGCGGCTCTTCAGGCTGCCGGCGTGGTTCATGGCCTCATAGGCCATGCCGCCGCTCAGCGCGCCGTCGCCGATCACGGCCACGACGTGGTTCCTGCCGCCCGCGAAGTCGCGCGCCAGGGCCATGCCGAGGCCCGCCGAGATCGAGGTCGAGCTGTGCGCCGCGCCGAAGGGGTCGTAGGGGCTCTCGGCACGCTGGGTGAAGCCGTAGAGCCCGCCGCGCTGGCGGATCGAGCGGATGCGGTGGCGGCGGCCGGTGAGGATCTTGTGCGGGTAGGCCTGGTGGCTCACGTCCCAGATCAGGCGGTCGCGCGGGGTGTCGAAGACATAGTGCAGGGCGACCGTCAGTTCGACGACCCCGAGGCCTGCTCCGAAATGCCCGCCCGTCTCCGCGGCGGCGGCGATGACCTCCGCGCGCAATTCGGCTGCAAACCTTTGCAGCTCATCACGATGGAGCCTCCGGATCGCCTCCGGAGTCGGGGTCCGATCGAGAAGAGATGTCAACCGATCCATACATGTGACTGTAACACCAGATTTACAGTTCGCCAAGCTTAAAGAGTTTTCGCTTGTCAATGTCGGCTGGTTTCAATAGGTAATATTGCGTAAACGATGGAGGGACAACCAATGACGCTTCGGGTTTTTGCTTTGGGCACCGCAATCGCCGCCGCCTTGGTTGGGCAGTGCGCAGTTGTCCTCGCCGATCAGATACCCAGTCGCAGGGTTGATCCAGGGGCGGCCCTGTCTGCCGATGCTCGCCTGAAGGCAATCCCGATGCAGCGAACTGTAAAGTCGCTGCGGCTCAAGCAGATCACAATTGACCTCCAGGAATCCAGCTCCGCGCCACTTCCCAAGGTGGTTTCAGGCAGCCCCGGCACGGCAACAGCGCCGGCTACCCCTCGGGCGCCGGAGGCGCGGGACGCTGGGCCGCGGAATTACGGAGTTGATAGCCTGAGTGAGCCTCTGCACTATTCGGACAGCAGGGTGCTCTCACCTCTTGTGTACCCCTATCGGGCAACCGGACGGCTCATCTTCAAGGCGGCCGACAACAAAACATACACGTGTTCTGCTGCGTTGATCTCTAATTCCATACTCGCCACGGCCGGCCACTGCGTTCATACAGGCGGTAACGGAGCTGCGGGCTGGATCAAGAGTGCCGAGTTCTATCCAGCCTACGAGAACGGCCCGAGCTCTTATGGAAGTGCCAAGGCAGTTGCGTTCTTTACGACGACGAAATGGTTCAATACCGGCGAACTCGATGGCGGTTACGATGTTGGTCTCATCGTCCTTGACAAGCGGGTGGGAACCAGTCGCGAGATCGGCAAGGATGTCGGGTCTTATGGTTTCTGCTACGCCGACTGCCTTCAGCCCTACTGGTCAAATACGCAGATTGGGTACCCCGGCAACTATTACGGCGGCGAGGTCATGACGCAATCCTGGCACATGGAAATGTCGGACGGCTTCGACTACGTCGGGGGTTCTGGCATGGAAGGTGGATCGAGCGGCGGCCCCCACATTGCGAATTTCGGTGAAATCAGCGACAGCTCGACCAATAAAGGGAGGTACACGTCCCGGAACGTGCTGTTTGCAGTTACGTCATGGGGCATTCCGGCGAAATACAAGGTTCAGGGCTTTTCACCGACGAGTGGTCCTAACAATCAGAACAAATTCAAGGAGATGTTCAATGACGCCTGCAAGGAAGCGCGGCGGCACCACGGAACATCAAGCTGCAAACTCTTGTAGTGACCATTACTTCGGCGGATCGCAGCGATTGAGCGGCGGAACGTTTCCGTAGAGGGCCATGGTAAGTGCACGGCCCGAACCGGGCGGAGACCCCACCGGAACGATGTCTCCGTTCTGCGCATTCTGGGTGCAGTAGGAGAAGACGCGATTGTCGCAAGGGTAGGGTCCTATGAACTGGTAGCCAAAGGGCGCATCCGAAGTCGTGGGCCGCGTGATCGGGCAAGAGCAGATGATCTCGTCCTTGCCGAGTTGGCCCAGACCGGGGAAACGCTGTCCACGCGTGCTGGTGAAGCAGGTGCCGCCGTCACACTGGGCATAGGCGCCCGTTGAGCCGCCGGGGCAGGTGTAGAGAGCCTTGCTGCCGCCTTTGACCACCTCCTCCGGAAGGCTGAAGGTGCTCGCCATGAAACCGTTGCCTTTGCCTGAGGCGTTGAAGTTGCAGATGTCCTTCATCTTGCCCTTCTCGGTGTAGTAAAGGGGCGGAGCGCTGATGCTGTCGCCATTCTTCACGATGCACTTCGCGTAACTCACCTCCTGATAGATGAAGGCGTCGGCGGAAGCGCAGAGGGCGTATTGCTGGTCGGAGCAGATGACGTAGCCTGACGGCGTGTCCGCGAGGGATGAGCTGGCAGGCAGAACCGCCAAAAAGAGCGCCGCGCCAATCGCGTAAAGTCTTGCCAACATGGAGTTCTCCTGCCGATGAATCAAATGAAGGATAGCTACATGATGCCGTCTATCACATGCGTGGAATCACGGACATGAAGACGAGTCCCGCATCCGGGCAGAGGAAGACCGATGAGGATGCAGCATGCTCGGGAGTGGAGGCCTCGCCCGGAATCGAACCGGGGTGCAAGGATTTGCAGTCCTCTGCGTAACCACTCCGCCACGAGGCCTTTTGAGATCAAATAGTTACGTGGTATTTGATGTTTCTGTATGGCATGGGGGCGTTGTTCTGACAAGTGCCAATCGCGGCCTGAGGGGCATTTCCGCGCATTCTATTCGGTTCATGATCGGAGCGGCCTTGTGGACTTGGCGCCGCGCCTTCGCTAACAGTTAGATCAGAGCGCAATCGCCGGAAAACAGATGACAGATCTCGACGCAGCCCGCCTCAACATGGTTGAATCTCAAGTGCGCCCCAACGGGATCACGGACCGGCGTATCATTGCGGCCATGGAGCAGGTGCGGCGCGAGGATTTCGTACCGGAACGTATGCGGGCGCTGGCTTACATGGATGAAGATGTACCGCTTGAGCCCGAGTCATCCGGGTCTGGCAGGCGCGCGCTGATCGAAGCGATGGCCTTCGCTCGGCTGTTGCAGCATGCGGCAATCAAACCATCCGACCGGGTGCTGTTGGTGGGGGCCGGAACCGGCTACGGTGCAGCCGTTGTCAGTCAAATGGCAGCGGATGTCGTGGCCCTCGAGTGCGATCCTGGGCTTGTGCGGACAGCGCAGCGTTTGCTGTCGGTGGTTGCAAATGTGCGCGTTGCAGAAGGTGCATTGGCCGATGGATTCCCAGCCGGGAAGCCCTATGATGTGATTGTTCTCGAAGGTCGTGCCGAAGAGGTTCCGGAAAGCCTCCTTGAGCAGTTGGCCGAAGGCGGTCGGCTAGCTGCAGTTGTCGGTGAGGCAGACTTGGCAAAAGGTAAGATCTATACAAGGTCCGGCAAGGCACTTGCGATGCGTAACGTGTTCGATGCGTCGGTAACGGCTCTGCCGGGTCTGCGAAAGAAGAAACCCGCCTTCGTTTTCTGAGCGGCGGGATGGTAAGTGGTGCGCAGCCCGGGGCCCGGGGCAGTATTCTGGCCGGTCAAATCGAGGTGCGTGAATGAGAACTGTTCGAGTTCGGGCCCTGCTCGGTGGCGTGGCGCTGGCTGCCGCTTTGGCGGTGCAGTGCGTGGTGGTCAATGCTGACACCCTGTTCGGCGCCATGGAAAAAGCCTACGTGACCAATCCCACGTTGAATGCCGCGCGGGCGGGGCAGAGGGCTGTGGATGAACTCGTGCCGCAGGCTTTGTCGGGCTGGCGGCCGACGATCGGTGTCGGTGGCGAGATCGATCGCATCACCGGGTCGCAGAGCGTCGAAATTCCTGATGAGGGTGGTTTCGAAGACACGGTGATCACCAACAACGCCACGTCGGGCAATCTTGGAATTGAACTGAACCAACCGCTGTTCAACGGGTTCAGGACGGTTGAAGGTACCAAGGCCGCCGAGGCGCGGGTCGATGCCGGCCGTCAGGGACTGCTCGAGACCGAGCAGCAGGTGCTTTTCAATGTCGTGCAGGCCTATATGAACGTCTATGCCGGGCGACAGATCGTCGTGCTGCGCAAGCAGGATGTTGCGGCGCTGCAGGAGCAGGTCAGGGCTGCGAATGAAAGGTTCGCCGTGGGCGAGATCACGCGGACGGACGTCGCTCAGGCGGAGGCCCGTCTGGCGGAGTCCGAAAGCGCGCTGGTCGATGCTCAGACTCAGCTTGCGCGGGATGTCGCGTCCTATGTGCAGGCAGTCGGCAACGAACCGGGCAAGTTGAACTATCCGAAGATTTCGAAGTTGCCGAAATCCATGCAGACAGCACTGGATGTGGCAGGCGAGATCAACCCACGGCTCCTGGCTCAGGCCTTCGTGGAAGTGGCAGCCAACAGCGACGTCGGCGTTGTGCGTTCCGGGTTGCTGCCTAGCGCTGGGCTGACAGCCGCGGCGGTTGTGGATGATCCGGACCTTGGCATTGATGACAATGGCTCACAGTCGGCCCTTATCGGCGCCTCTTTCAGCATGCCGCTCTATGAGGCTGGACTAGTCTATTCGCAGGTTCGCGAGGCGAAACAACGGGCCAGCCAACGGCGTATCGAGGTCATCGAGATTGCCAGGGATGTCCGCGCTGCCGTGGTGCAGTCGTGGAATGCCTATGTCGGATTGGGACAAATTATCAAGAACACGCGCACACAGGTTCGCGCCGCCCAGCTGGCACTGGATGGTGTTCAGCAGGAGTATCAGGCGGGTACGCGGACGACACTGGATGTGCTGGACGCCCAGCGGGAGCTGGTGTTTGCCCAAGTCCTTCAGGTGGTCGCTGAAAAAAACCGGGTGGTCGCGGGTTACCAGTTGCTTGCGTCTATCGGCCAACTCACGGCGACCCATGTCGGCCTCAAGGTGCCGATCTATAATCCCGAGGAGAATTATCGGCAGGTCCGTGGAAAATGGTTCGGTACGGGGGCCAATACCATCGAATAGAGGCAGGCACCCTGTCGACATGGGCTAACGAGTGGCGTAATCTCGACTTGATCAATTTGTTACAGGATGAACGTTGTGACGGCTGAACCGCGAATGGAAGACCTTCTGGCGTCTATCCGCAGGGCCATACAGGACGACATCGGTGATCTTCCACTGGCTGCGCCGAGCCGTGATGCTCCAAACCGTCCGAAACCCGCACACCGTGTCGCCCGCGTCGGCGATGAATTGGCGGCGGCCGCAAGTGATATCCGGCAATTGCGTGATCGCTTGTCGCAACCGCAGGCAGGACTGTCGCCGCGTGAACGTGCCCAGAGCATTGTCGAGACCATCCAGACTGCATCGGCCCGCCGCAACTTGCAGGAGGCCGAACATGCAGCCGCTCCGCGCATGCGCAGCAGTGTGGCAGGACGAGAGATCTCCGCACGCAGTCCTGCGCGAGCGGCTCCGAGCCTCGATCCGGCGCGGCACCGCGAAGAAGAGACTTGCATTCTTTCGGATCAGTCTTCGCAGGCGGTGCAATCCTCCTTTGGACGGCTGGCTGGAAGTGTAGCGGCGCGCTCGGTCGACGGGCAGGCGGTCGAGGACATGACGCGAGACATGCTGCGCGGGATGTTAAAGCAATGGCTGGACGACAACCTGCCGTCTATGGTCGAACGTCTGGTTCGCGAAGAAATTGAACGCGTGGCCCGGACCGGGCGTTAACCGCTCGTTTTTCGCTCCCCACCCCCGCTGCTTTCCAACCCCCTGAAATCCGTGTAGGGAAGCGAGGTTGTGTGGTGGGTCATCCTGCGCGCCGCGGCGTAGGGGCGGTGGCGTGGGGGCGCGCCATGGGCGCGGGTAGAAAGCTGATGGCTTTGCAATGAGCGAAGCCGGCGATTCGAGGCCGGAGAGGCGACGCTGGCCCCGGAAGCGGGTGCTTAAGCGCGGCAAGATTTTGTACTTCGACCGCCCATCGGTGATCGACTGCACGATCCGGGATGTTTCGGAGGGCGGGGCCCGTCTGGTATGTAGCCAGGCCGGGCTGTTGCCAAAAGAGTTTTATCTTGTATTCGTGATCGAGAAGGAAATGCGCAAGGCACGGATCGTCTGGCGAACGGCGGAGGAGCTCGGCGTCGAGTTTACGGCGCCGCAAGAGCCGGCAAAGTTGAAGCTCTAGCGGTCCGGTTGCGGTTGCATGCAGAGCCCGGCTGGTGTTTAAGGCCCGACAATCAACCACTTCGACTCCAGGCGCCGCATGCTCGACAAGACCTTCAATCCCACTGAAATGGAAGCCCGGCTCTATGCTGAGTGGGAGTCCCGGGGCTTCTTCAAGCCCGGTCGGAAGCCCAAGGCTGAACCCTATACCATTGTTATTCCGCCACCCAATGTGACGGGATCGCTGCACATGGGGCATGCGCTCAATAACACGATCCAGGACATCCTTATCCGGTTCGAGCGCATGCGCGGACGTGATGTGCTATGGCAGCCGGGTACTGACCACGCCGGTATCGCAACCCAGATGGTCGTGGAGCGGCTGTTGCAGGCCGAAAGCAAGACAGACCGTCGCAGCATGGGCCGGGAAGCCTTTCTCGAACGCGTGTGGGCCTGGAAGGCCGAATCCGGCGGCACCATCTCGCGCCAGTTGCGACGCCTTGGTGCGTCTTGTGACTGGTCGCGCGAGCGTTTCACCATGGATGAGGGCCTGTCGCGGGCCGTGATCAAGGTATTTGTAAAGCTCTTCAAGGAAGGCTTGATCTACAAGGACAAGAGGCTGGTCAACTGGGACCCCAAACTTCTCACGGCCATTTCCGATCTCGAGGTGGTGCAGAAGGAGATCAAGGGCAATCTCTGGCATCTTCGGTATCCGATCGAGGGATCGGATGAGTATATTGTGGTGGCGACTACGCGACCCGAGACCATGCTGGGCGATTCCGGCGTGGCCGTTCACCCGGACAACGACAAACTCAAGCACCTGATCGGGAAGCTTGTGCGGTTGCCTCTGGTGGGGCGGCTCATACCTATCGTGGCTGATGACTATGCTGATCCCGAGAAGGGCACGGGTGCGGTCAAAATCACGCCTGCGCACGATTTCAACGACTTTGATGTCGGTAAGCGTCACGCTCTTCCTCAGATCAACATGCTTGATCAGTTTGGCAAGATCGATCTCAACAGTGCGGAATTCGCCGAAGCGCCAGCTGAGACGCGGGCGCTGCATGGTGTCGACCGTTTCACGGCCCGCAAGCGCATCGTCGATATGTTCGAGGCACTGGGGCTTCTCGACAAGATCGAGCCGCACACCCATCAGGTTCCGCATGGTGATCGATCTGACGTGGTGATCGAGCCGTGGCTCACGGAACAGTGGTATGTGAATGCATCTGAACTCGCAAAGCCTGCGATCGCTGCCGTGGAGCAGGGGAAAACCGGCTTTGTACCGCGAAACTGGGAGAAGACCTACTTCGAGTGGATGCGCAACATCCAGCCGTGGTGCATCTCGCGGCAATTGTGGTGGGGCCATCAGATACCTGCCTGGTATGGACCGGATGGCGAGGTGTTCGTCGAGGAGACGGATGCGGACGCCTTTGTTGCGGCAGAGAAGCATTATGGCCAGGCCGTCACGTTGACCCGTGACGAATATGTTCTGGACACTTGGTTTTCATCGGCTCTGTGGCCTTTTTCAACGTTGGGCTGGCCGGATGAGACGCCGGAACTGAAACGGCACTACAAGACCGATGTGCTTGTCACTGGCTTCGACATCATCTTTTTCTGGGTCGCGCGGATGATGATGATGGGCTTGCACTTCATGAAGGAAGTGCCGTTCCACACAGTCTATATCCACGCCCTGGTCCGCGACGAAAAGGGCCAGAAGATGTCGAAGTCAAAGGGCAATGTCATCGACCCTCTTGATCTGATCGACGCCTATGGAGCAGATGCCTTGCGGTTTACCCTCGCTGCCATGGCCGCACAGGGTCGGGATATCAAGCTCTCGAAGCAGCGCGTTGAAGGATACCGCAATTTCGGAACCAAACTGTGGAATGCCGCCCGTTTCGCGGAGATGAATGGCGTGCGGCATGACGCTGGATATGATCCGCTGGCGGCACGACTGACCGTCAACCGCTGGATTGCCGGTGAAGCGGCTCGCACGGAGGCCGAGGTTCGCAAGGCAATAGAAGATTACAAGTTCAACGAAGCTGCCGGGACACTTTATCACTTTGTTTGGAACATCTTCTGCGACTGGTATCTTGAACTGGTAAAGCCGATACTGGGTGGTGAAGATGAACCCGCGAAGACCGAAACCCGCGCCACAACGGCGTGGGTCATCGACCAGATCCTCTTGCTCCTGCATCCGTTCATGCCCTTCCTGACGGAGGAACTCTGGCAGCAGACCGGCAAGCGCAAGGAATGGCTGATCGGTTCTGATTGGCCACGCTATGTGGGGCTCGGTGACAGGGTGGCCGATGAGGAGATGGAATGGGTCATCCGTTTTGTATCGGAGATCCGTTCGGTGCGGGCTGAAATGAATGTGCCTGCGGGCGCGAAAATTGCTTGCGTCATCGTAAGCGCCAATGGTGAGACCCGCCGGCGCGCCGCAGCCTGGGAAGCCGAGATCATGCGGCTGTCGCGGCTGTCGTCGGTTTCCTTCGAGGATCATGTTCCGTCGGCATCGGCGCAAATCGTTCTGGGAGAGGCCACTGTTGCTCTGCCTTTGGAAGGTGTGATCGACATCGGTGCCGAAAAGGCACGGTTGGCAAAAGAGCTTGAAAAGATCGCCAAGGACATGGCGGCCATTGATGGGCGGCTCAACAACCCGGGCTTTGTGGCCAAGGCGCCGCCTGAGGTTCTGGAGGAAAGCCGCGAACGGAAGTCCGAGCTTGAGGCGCGTGGTAGCAAGGTGCAAGAGGCCCTTGCCCGTCTCGGCTAGCGGGTTTCACCAATGGCGGTGAAGATCCCCGAGAGCTAAACCCCGACAAGGGAATACTCTTTGTGAAGGATTGATTCGTCCATGCTCAAGAAACTTACTACTGGCGGCTTCGTCGCGCTGGGATCTCTCGCGGTTCTGATGACGGCCGCTCCGGTTTCGGAGGCGACCGTCGTCTACTGCGTCTACATCAACATGCCGGTTGATTGTGTGGTACGGCCGGGTGTCGTTCTGAGGCCGGCACCTGCGGTCCGCGCGCGGACACCTGGCGTGAACACGCCTCGCAACCTCGGCGGGCCTGTGAACCGTGTCGGACGGCGATAAGCCTCACCTTGCCGTCTTGCGGTTTCGCAGGACGTGTTCATGGGCTGCGTCATAAAGGGCTGAATCGCGGAAATCATGCTTGCCAAGCGCCTCGCCGACGAGGACGAGGGCCGTGCGGGTGAGTTTGGCGGCGCGAACCTGAGCCGCGATGGTCGAGAGCGTTCCGCGAAGGATCAACTGATCGGGCCATGTGATGCGGTAGGCCACAACGACGGGACAGTCTGCCCCGTAATAGGGGGTCAGTGCGCTTTCGATGTAGGCGAGATTTCGGATCGAGAGATGGATTGCCAGGGTGGCGCGGGAGCGGCCAAGTTCTTCAAGCGTTTCACCGGGCGGCATAGCCGAAGCCTGCATGGCGGTGCGCGTCAGGATGACCGTCTGGGCTATTTCCGGAAGCGTGAACTCGGTCTTGAGCACAGCGGCCGCGGCCGCATAGGCTGGAACGCCGGGCGTCACATCATAAGGGATCGACAGGGCATCGAGGCGCCGCATCTGCTCTGCAATCGCTCCATAGAGGGAAGGATCGCCCGAATGAACGCGAGCGACATCCTTGCCTTGCGCGTGAGCGGCCTGAATCTCGGCGATGATGTCATCCAGAGTCATCGATGCAGTGTCGATTACCCGGGCGTTCTTTGGCGCCGAACGAACGACTTCTTCGGGCACCAGTGAGCCAGCATAGAGGCAGACCGGGCAGGATTCGATGAGCCGCAGTCCACGCAGGGTTATGAGGTCAGGTGCGCCAGGACCGGCGCCAATGAAATGGACGGTCATGGTTCGTTATCCCTTTTCCTAGCGTAACCACGTGGGGTGTAGGCGTATGTTTGGCCGTCGCCGCGACTGATCGCCCTAGTTTGAGAAGAGCCGACCATCACAAGGGTCAGCATGTCGACATCGTTGGCGTCGAAGGCGTCGAAACGCAAAACGCGAACGCGTTCATCCGGTCTGCCGAGGCTTGTCGCGATGACAACAGGTGTGGAAGGCGGTCGATGAGGCTTGAGGAGGGTGAAGGCACGTTCAATCTGGTCACGGCGCTTGAGAGAGCGGGGATTGTAGAAGGCAGTGACGAAGTCACCGATGGCCGCGGCCTGTATACGGCTTTCGATGGTCTCCCAGGGGGTGAGCAGATCCGAGAGCGATATGCAGCAAAAGTCATGCCCAATGATCGCACCCGCGCGGGCTGCTGCTGCCTGGAAGGCAGAAATACCGGGAATAACGTTCACGGAGATTGTCGCTGGCGAGAGTTCCAGCAATTCGAAGACGAGCGCCGCCATGGCGTAGATCCCCGCATCCCCGGAGCAGACAAGGGCAACCTCTCGGCCATCCTGCGCCAGACTGATCGCATGCTTGACCCGGTCCTCCTCGGCGCCGAGCGGGAAGCGATGTTCCTGCTGGCTGCTGCGGAGATCGGAGACGAGATCGAGGTAGAGGCTGTAACCAACCCAGTCCTCGGATTCAATGAGTGCTGCCGACGCGGCGGGCGATCTCCATGCCGCACTGCCAGGTCCGATGCCAACGATATGCAGAATACCGCGCGGCTGTCCAGCCAGGGTCAGGATTGGTTGAGGGGATCTGACAATGGCACAGGTCGCTCGTTTGCTCAGGGCCTTGGGTACGAGTAGGGTCGATTGTGGTCCCGCAAGCGCCAGGGCCGCTGCTTCTGCCACGCCCGGAACTCCGACTTCACGGGCGACAATTTCGGAGGGTGTCGCAAGACGTGATGCTTCATTGACCAGTTCGGTCTTTGCGAAAAACCTTGCGGGAACAGAAAAATGCGCCGCAACCGCGTGTATCGCGGGTTCATCGGCTTTCAGCTCGATTGAGGCGACCGCTGCAAGAGAACGAGGGCTGAGGTTGTGTTTCTGAAGCACTGATGTTGCGAGTTCGATCATTTCGCCCGGGCTAGCGCCGCGCTCACAGCCGAGGCCCATGACAAGGTTTCGGGGATGATAGACAAGAACGCTTTCGGAACCCGTTGCCCTAGTTTCGGTGACTTGCAGCGTGACGCCTTCGAAGCTGGCTTGTGATGTCGGAAGATGTGCTTGCGGGAATGGAGATGGGTCGCCAGCAAGGGTAACGGACGCTCCGTTGAGCATGGCTGCCGTTGCCGCCTTCATGTGCTCTGGATTGCCAAGGACGAAACCGTCTGTCGGTTCGTCAAGAGCCATTCCAAATCTTACTTCGCTGGCCGTCGTGAGAGCAGCCTGACCGCCGGTCAGTTGGGCGATGCGGCGTGCAAGCGTGTTGGCGCCATGATGGCCACCCAGAAGGGGCACGACTGCGGTGCCGTCCTCCGCCAGCGCGACGACGGCGGGCTCGGACTGCTTGTCTTTGAGATGAGGTGCGAGCGACCTGATCAGAATTCCTGCTGCGCAGAGCCCGATGATGGTGCGGCCGGCTTTGAAGAGCTGTGCAAGGTGAGTTGTCGCCTTGTCATAGGTGACATCGCCACCGCCCACGCATTTCGGAACGTGGACTTCGCCGTCAAGTCCGGCCCTGAGCCTGTGGGCAAGCGGGAGTGCGGACGCGCCCAGAACAAAGAGGACAGGTTTTGTCATGACCTGCCTTCGTTGAGCACAAGAATGGTCGTGAAGTAAGGCAGGCTGTCTCCGACGACATCTTCTAGACGGACGATCGTTTCGTCAGGTTGAGTTGCCCTTATGATGACATGGGAGTTGGCATGCAGTCCGAGCAGTCGCAGGGTGCTTCGTACCCGTCCAAAATGACGACCGACCTTCATGATGACCGCGCTCTCGGCAGTCATCAGTTCGTCGCGCAGCCTGTCGTCGGGCAGGGTTGCAGGCAATACCTTGACAACCGCATTGCGGCCAGAGAGTGGTTGCCGGAGCGTGGCAGCCGAGGCCGTCATGGCCGTCACACCGGGCACAACCCTGCAGTCGTAGCGACCAGAGAGGCGTTCAAACACATACATGAAGCTGCCGTAGAAGAAGGGATCACCCTCGCAGAGCATGACGACATCGCGACCTGTGTCCAGCTCCGCGGCGATTTCTGCAGCACCTTTGTCGTAAGCCTTCTCTCCCGGTTCGCGCTCTGTGCGCATCGGCATATCGATGACGATATGGCGTGCGGTATCTGGGATGAAACGTGCGGCGATGGCGCGCGCGGTCGACTGACCACCATTGGCGGCTAGATAGGCAATGACCGGTGCGTCACGCAGTAGCCGCACGGCCTTGAGTGTGAGGAGTTCTGGGTCTCCAGGACCCACCCCTATGCCATGCAGTGTGCCTTGCTTCTTCACCATGGCTTTCTCCCCCGCCACTGGGTTACTGCCATGCGGGGCCGCAAAGCCCTGAGGTCGCCAACCGGGGTCAGATGCGAGACTTCGATCCTTGCGATATCACCGCCATGAGTCGCCTGTAGCCCATAGACGCAGCTCTCGCCTTCGAGGGTCACTGCATTTGCTACCAGCATGCCGCCTGGTTTCAGCGCGGCCCAAGCTGTTTCAAAAAGCCCGGGTTCGGTCAATCCTCCGCCAATGAAAATGGCGTGGGGCTCTGGTTGGCCATGAAGGCAGGCGGGTGCTGTGCCAGCAATCACCTTGAGGCGTGGCGTACCAAGCGCATCAGCATTTGTGGAAATCATGGCAAGCCGCGCTGCATCATGTTCGAATGCTATGGCGCGGCATCCACGCGCAGCCCTCATCCACTCAATTGAAACAGAACCGCAACCCGCGCCAATGTCCCACAGGAGTTGATCGGGGCCCGGGCAGAGTGCCGCAAGCGTAACGGCGCGCACCTCGCGCTTGGTAAGTTGTCCATCATGCTGGAAGGCTTCATCGGGAAGTCCCGACAGCCGCGAATAGATGCGTGCGGCAGGGGTTGCGAGGCAATGAATGGCGAGTGTGTTGAGGTCTGAATACTGCTCGTGAGTTGGGTCTGATGCGCGACGAGAGGTCATGCGCTCGCGTGTACCTCCCATGTTTTCGAGAACAGTTATCAGGCTGTCGCCAAAACCTCTCACAGAGAGCCGCCGTGCGACATCAGCCACGGTGGAGGCGTCGGCAGTGAGAACGATCAGGCGGGCATCGGGTTGAATGAAGGGCTCGATGTGTGCCGTCTCGCGGCCATGGAGTGTGAGTGTGTCGCAGTCTGGCAGGGACCAACCCATGCGGGCAGCTGCAAGACTAAATGCGGAGAGGTGAGGAATGACAGTGATATCACTGAAGGGTATGGTTTCCATCAGCTTTCTGGCAACGCCGTAGTTCATTGGATCGCCCGTGGCGAGCACTACCGTCTGCTCTCCACGAAAGGGTTGAATGCGTTGGAGGACAGCGGAGAATGGCTGAGGCCATTCCTGCTTTACCCCTGAAATTTCCGGAACCAGTGATAGAAGCCGTTGCGAGCCGACGACGTGCCTTGCGCTGAGGATGGATTGACGGGCCGCTGCGGATAGTCCCTCCCATCCGTCTTCGCCCATTCCGACAATGGTGAGCCACTTGGTCATTCGGTGCCACGCGTCAAAGCATTGACTGCTGCAGCTGCCATGGCCGAGCCGCCGCGACGGCCCAGCAGTGTCAGATACGCGATACCCCTCGGATCGGCATGAAGTTCAGCCTTGGATTCAGCAGCGCCGACGAAGCCGACCGGTAGACCGATGATCGCTGCCGGCTTGGGTGCACCCTGGTCGATGAGGTCGAGAAGTGCGTAGAGTGCGGTTGGTGCGTTGCCGATGACGGCGACCGCTCCTTCCAGGTGCGGCCTCCAGAGCTCGACTGCCGCGGCAGATCGCGTGGTGCCCCGGGATATGGCCAGCCTGGCGGTATCGGGCATGTTCAGCGTACAGATCACAGGGCAGGTAGGTCGGATGATGCCATGACGGACCATCTCGGCATCAACCAGCACTGGTCGCCCCTTCGCAATCGCAGCGCGCGCGGTCTGCGCAAAATCAGCAGATACGCGAAGATCGTCCATGATGTCTGGCATGCCACAGGCATGGATAATCCTCGCCGCAATATCGAAGCAGTCAGGTTCAAGGCGCGAGAAGTCCGCCTCTGACCTGATGATCTCGAAGGAGCGACGGTAGATTTCAGCCGGGGCGCGGAGATAGGGTGTCACTTCTTGAGCATGCTCCGGGGACCCAGGGGATGATCGGCGTGCGGGTAGGGTGCGTGGGTATGGCCGTGTTCGTGAGGATGGGAATGATCTTGGCCATGGTCGTGGTCATGATCATGGCCGTGGTGATGGTGGGAGGGCTGCCCGGTAAGGACCTTCGCTGGATCGACGACCAAGGCAGACTTGCGTGGCTTGGTCTTGCACATCTGGTTGCAGACACCGTCGCAGTATTCGCAGTCTTCAGCTGTCCCGATCCCCTCGACGTGGTGGTGATGACTTTCCTGAACGGCGCCGACTTCAGCCTCAAAGCCGAGTACCTGTGTCCGGTATTTGCACATCTGGCAGTTCATCGCGATGTCGCCCGTCAGTATCTGGCCTATGCGTTCCTCGAAGGTGGCGATGACCAACGGATGATCGTTGAGGTAGGGGGCCTTGATGAACTCGATGTTGGGGTGGCGCGCAGCGACCGCATCGGCCGCTGCGTAAATACGGTCAACCAGAATTCCGGTAAACAGGAAGTAGGGGAATACGATTACGCGACGAAAACCCAGCCGCGTCGCGTGTTCGAGGGCTGGCTCAACCAGCGGGAATGTAACACCAGAATATGCCGTCTCCGCCCATCCGAAACCGAAACCCTCCCAGAGCAGTCGCGTTACCTTGGCGACGTTGGAATTGGCGTCTGGATCCGAGGCCCCTCGTCCTACGACAAGGAGCAGTGTTTCATGGGCTGGAACGGATGAGGGAGTAGTGTCCAGCGCCTGTTGAATCCGGTCTGCAGCGGCGCGCATCATCTTGGGGTCGATGCCAAGTTCCTTGCCGTAGTCAATGCGGAGGGAATTGCTTGCCGCATAGGTGTTGAGCACCGAGGGGATGTCGTTCTTGGCGTGGCCTGCAGCAAAGAGCATGCCCGGCACGGCGAGGACGCGGGTTACGCCCTTGTCCCGAAGCTTGTCGAGGCCTGTTCGGATGATCGGCGTGGCAAATTCGAGGTAGCCGTACTCGACCGGGTAGTGCGGAAGCCGCTCCTTCAGGTGATTTGCCAGAACGGCAAATTCAGTGACTGCCTGCTTGTCACGGCTGCCGTGACCACACAGCATGACCCCTATGGATTCCGTCATCGGTCTGCCTTCCCCAATGCAGCTCCCCGGTGTGAGGCCCGGTCCGGAAGGCAGCTCCGGACTTGGCCCCGCTTTGGGTCGGCCGCACCGGAAGTGACTTTCAGTCCCGTCTCTGGGGACGCTGCTGACTGATTGTCCTAGTGGTCGTGGGGAGCGGGGTCAAGCAAGGGGTGCGGCAGGCTTTGGCGCGTTTGCGCCATATCTTCAGAACTCTATGCCTGCCTGGGCTTTGACCCCGGAACGGAAGGGGTGCTTGACCTGCTCCATCTCAGTCACGAGATCTGCAAGTTCGATCAACTCCTCCCGGGCATTCCGGCCCGTGACGATGACATGTTTCGAGGCCGGTTTGGACCTCAGGACCTCGATGACCTCTGCGAGCGGCAAATAGTCGTATCGGAGAACGATGTTGAGTTCGTCCAGCAGTACCATTGCATAGCCGGGATCCTCAATCATCTGCCTCGCCTGCTCCCATGCGGCGCGGGCATGCGCGACGTCACGTTCACGATCCTGGGTTTCCCACGTGAATCCTTCGCCCATGGCCCGGATGGTGACGAGATCCGGGAATTTCTCCAGAAGGGCGCGCTCACCCGTGTGCCGCGCTCCCTTGACGAATTGCACGACACCGACACGCATGCCATGACCAATGGCACGGAAGACCATGCCAAAGGCGGCGGTGGATTTGCCTTTTCCCTTGCCGGTATGAATGATCAACAGACCCTTTTCGATGGTTTTTCCTGCCATGATCTTGTCGCGGGCGGCCTTTTTCTTCACCATCTTGTCGTGGTGACGGGCATTGTCGTTGTCAATGGCATCATCTGTCATGCGATCAGTTCCTTCAAAACATCATGAGCGGAATTCAATCGTGGCGTCCAGAGGCCTCGCTCGATGGCTTCTGCAAAGCGCGCCGCGATCTCCTTCAAGGCTGCTGGATTGTTTTCCTCGATGAAATTGCGGGTCGCGGTATCGCCGACAAACGCATCGAAGGCGAGGTCAAAGTGGTGCGAGCGCACCGCACCTGTGGTAGCGGCAAAAGCGAACATATAATCGATGGTAGCGGCGATCTCGAAGGCGCCCTTATAGCCGTGCCGTTTCACGCCCGAAATCCATTTCGGGTTGACGACCCGTGATCTCATCACCCTGCCGACCTCTTCCTCGAGAGTTCGAATGACGGGGCGCTCGGGACGGGAATGGTCGTTATGGTAGACCCGCGGACGCTTTCCGGATGCCTGTTCAACAGCAGCACTCATCCCGCCTTCGAACTGGTAGTAGTCATCGGAATCAAGAAGGTCATGTTCGCGATTATCCTGATTGTGTACGACCGCCTCGATGCGGGCGAGGCGATCTCCGAAAACCTTGGGCTCGAATGAACCTGTTGCGCCCGCACCATAGGCGTGTGCGCCCCAGGTGACATAGGCAGCGGCTAGGTCTGCGCGCTCCGTCCATAGCCTCTCGTCAATCATTGCCTGCAAGCCGGCACCATAGGCCCCCGGTTTGGATCCGAAGATCCGATGGCCCGCCAGCCGGAGGGACTCCTCTATGGACAGGCCAGATGCGGCTAGAACTCGGCTCTCTTCGTGCATGCGATAAGCCAGGGGATTGTCCGAGGGGTCTTCATCGAGCTCTCCAACCGCCCGAATAGCCCTGTCGAGCAGTTCGATTTGAGCAGGAAACGCATCGCGGAAAAAACCCGAAATACGCAACGTAACATCAATGCGTGGGCGGCCGAGCCTGGCAAGTGGGATGATTTCGTAGCCGGTGACGCGCCAACTCGTTGTCTCCCAGACCGGCTTTACCCCGAGAAGTGCCAGCGCCTGAGCTATGTCGTCGCCTCCTGTGCGCATGTTGGAGGTGCCCCAGGCTGACAGACCAATCGCCTTCGGATAATGGCCGAAGTCCTGCAGGTGACGGAGGAGGAGGTCTTCTGCGGACTTTTGCCCAAGTGTCCATGCCGTTGGGGTGGGAAGAGTACGGTTGTCGAGGGAATAGAAGTTGCGGCCGGTCGGAAGTACATCAAGGCGGCCACGCGTTGGGGCTCCCGACGGTCCTGGCAGAACGAAATTGCCTGAAAGTCCGCTGAAAAGAGAGGCCATCTCCGACGTACCGCAGGAGCGTAAAATGGGACGAAGGCTTTTATCTATAACGCCGAGCACCTTTCGGGCCTGTGGGAAGTCTCCGTCGAGTGGCTGGCCCTCGACAAGAGCGGAAGCGAAGAGTTCAAGCCGTTCGACCGTATCTCCGGTGCTGCGCCAAGGATCAGAAGAGATGGACAGAAGTGGTTCAGGCATGGGGCCCAGCCAGTGGTCAGCCATGTTGCAAGTCAGCGGGTCGAAATCCCTGAATCCGAAATCGGCGGCAAGTGCCCGGATGATGGATTGGTCCTCATTGTCACCTAGACCGCGGTCAATGCGGGTCAGGGCCACGAGAAGGTCGGTTTCCTGACGGCCATGTGGGGATTGCCCGAGGATGTGAAGCCCATCCCGGATCTGCGCCTCTTTCAGATCGCAGAGGAAGGCGTCGAGCCGCTGCAAGTCCCGTTCATGATCACCCGTGAACCCGGCGTCGAGGTCAAGGCGGGTCGATGCACTCAAGTCCAGTATGGTCTTCTGGAGGGCTGAGCGCCGTCTCGGATCAAGGCCCGAAGCGATATAGTACTCGTCGACGAGCGCTTCCAGATCCTTGAGGGGGCCGTAGCTTTCTGCCCGGGTCAGGGGAGGAGTGAGGTGGCTGACGATGACGGCCGAGGTGCGCCGCTTGGCCTGGGTCCCTTCTCCCGGGTCGTTGACAATAAACGGGTAGAGTTGAGGGACTGGACCGAGAATGGCCTCAGGCAGGCATTCTTCGGACAGCGCTGTCGCCTTGCCCGGCAGCCATTCGAGATTTCCATGCTTGCCGTTATGGATGATGGCTTGGGCGCCAAAGACATCCGTGAGCCAGACATAGAAGGCAAGATATCCATGCGGAGGCGGCAGAGCCGGATCATGGTAGCTCGCCTTGGGATCGATGTTGTAACCGCGGGCAGGCTGTATTGCGACGGCGGCGTTGCCAAGAACGGCAATGGGAAGGTGGAAGGCGTCGACGGCAAAGAATGGGTCGCCGGAAGGAACGCCCCAACGCCCGCTTATCTGTGAGCGCACCGAAGCGGGCAGTTTGTCGAAACGCTCGTGGTAATCTGAAAGTGAGAGACGCGCCTGTCCCATCCTGGTCTTGCCCGGGCGTGCGGAATTTGTGGGACCACGCTGCAACGCCTCGATAAGAGCGTTACCGGTCTCCGGCACGTTAGCGATCATGTAGCCTTGATTGCAGAGTTCTTTCAGGATTGCCACTGTGCTGGCAGGCGTATCATAGCCAACGCCATTGGCGATGCGCCCGTCCTTGTTGGGGTAGTTGGCAAGGACGATCGCGATCTTACGACTCTGCGCCGGAGTTCGCCGCAATTCGACCCAGTTGGCGGCAAGGCTTGCCACATAGCGAACGCGGTCCGGCACGGCTCGGTAGGGCGCGATGCGGCACTCGGTTTCGGCATGCCACTGATCGTCGGACTTGAAGGAGACGGCCCGCGACAGGATCCGGCCATCGAGTTCCGGCAGCACGACATTCATGGCCAGATCGCGCGCCGAGAGGCCTTGGCTGCTCGCCCTCCAGCCCTGTTCCGAACTGCCGGAGAGGACCACTTGCAACACTGGGCAGGCGTAGACCCGCAGAGGATCCTCGAGCCCGCCGGAAGCGACAGCGAAGCTCGTTGCATTCAGGATCACATCCGGCGCTTGTTGGCCAAGTCCTTGCTGGATGATATCGAGGCTCGCCGGATCTTTCAGGCTGGCAACATGAAAGGCGCGCGTGCCGATACCATTTTCTTGAAGGGCGTCAATAAGGGCGTCGATGGGTTGGGATTGGCCCCCGTCCAGAACGGAATTGTAGAACAGCAGAGCGGCCCCTGGCTTTCCCGTGGCCCAAGTGTCGCGATAGACACCGGCTTTGGCAGGTGGTTTCGCGGCGGGTGGTAGAGGCGCGCCGTCCGTAAGATGCCTGCAATAGGCAAGAAATCCCGTGGCATTCTCGAAACCGCCTGCGGCAAGATATTGCCGGAGGCGCTCGTAATGCGGTTGGCCGAGAGTGGAGCGTCTCGCCAGGTCGGGGTCGGGCGCGGCATCGCCAGGCAGTACTGCAAGCATAATGCCGCGTGAGCGGGCAAGTTCTTCAACCTGGTCTAGGCCATAGCTCCAGTAGGAGGATCCACCCAGCAATCGCAGGACGATGAGCCTCGCGTGAGCGAGCGTTTTTTCGATGTAGAGGTCGACAGAGAGGGGATGTTGAAGCCTGAGGAGACTGGCAAGACGAAGCGAACAGGGAGCCTGGTCGTGGGCGCGCGCCAGAAGGGCCAGTTCGCTGTCTGCCGCCGAGATTACGACGAGAGCAGCCGGCGACTGGTTGAGATCGACCGCCTCCGCATTGCCGTCGATAGTGCCGCTGGTCGTTGCGAGAAGATGCATCAGCCCCGCAGCAGCGCCTCGATGGCGGCGCGGTCCATGTGCTTTTCACCGATCACCACCAGGGCTCCGGAGCGCGCCTCATCCGTCTTCCACGGCCGGTCGAAATAGCTGTTGAGCCGGGGCCCGACGGCCTGGACCAGAAGTCTCGCCGGCTGACCGGACACGGACGCAAAGCCCTTGAGCCTGAGAATGTCGTGAGTTCTGATTGCAGCCTCGATCCGCGCGAGCAGGGCTGCCTTGTCTGGTATTTCGCCCAGAGGCACCACGAAGCTAACGAAATCATCGTGATCGTGCTGCTCCTCGCCCTCCATCTCGTGGTGTGACAGGCGGTTGGCCATGTCATCTTCGGCGGCCGAGTTGCTGCCGATCAAGGCTGCCACATCGACCACGCCGTTGCGGGCGGCCACGAGCCTCGTGCCGGGGCGCAGGCGGGGCCTCAGACCAGCGGCCAGTACAGATTGTTCGTCGGTGCCCAGAAGATCCGTCTTGTTCAGGATCACCATATCGGCGCAGTTGAGCTGATCCTCGAAGAGTTCCTCGATCGGATTCTCGTGGTCGAGTGTCGGATCCGCGGCGCGCTGGTCGGCCAGGGCCTGCTCGTCATCTGCGAAGCGGCCTTCGGACAGGGCCTTGGCGTCGACCACCGTCACGACGCCGTCAACCGTCACGCGCGGCTTGATCTCTGGCCAGTTGAAGGCCCGGACCAGCGGTTGGGGCAGCGCGAGACCGGACGTCTCGATGATGATGTGCTGAGGCGGATCTGGACGGTCCAGCAGCTTCTTCATCGTTGGCACGAAATCATCGGCCACGGTGCAGCAGATGCAGCCATTGGCGAGTTCGATCACGTCCTCCTCGCGGCAGGCGTCCTGCCCGCATCCCTTCAGGATTTCTCCATCGACCCCGACGTCGCCGAATTCATTGATGATCAGGGCGAGTCGGCGGCCCCCGGCATTGGTCAGCAGATTGCGGATGAGCGTCGTCTTGCCGGCGCCGAGAAAGCCCGTGATGACTGTTGCGGGTATCTTCTGCTGGGTCATTGTGCGTAGAGTTTCTTGGCGGTTCGGTTGAGGGCCAGAGACAGAAAATGCCCGATGAGCATCCAGAACACGGCATTGGCGGCAATGGCGTTTGCGGCGAACCGGGCAGCCAGGTCGGCCGGCACGGCCGTCGCGCTGTGGACAGGCGGCGGTGGGCCAATGACGTGGGGCAGGGCGATGAGGACGATAGCCAGTCCCACGGCCCAGCGGCCGGGGCGGATCGCGATCAGCAGGATGCCGATGGCTGTCGCCGCGATGGTTCCCACCCACCAGGCCTGCCGCGCCAGAAGTTCGCCTGCCGGCATTCCGGGCAGTTCAGGGGGCAATCCGATGGCGGGCGCGAGAGTCACGGCCAGGAAGCCGCAGAGCCCCCAGAGGGCAGCGTTCTGGCTGTTGATCCGCAGGCCCGTGAGGAGCGAAATGCCGGCAAGCACCGCCGCGAAGGCGGCGCCGGTCATGGCGGCCGTGACTGTCGTGGCCAAGCTTCGCTGCCAGCCGTCTGCGGGGGACCAGACAACCTCGCCAAGCCCGTGATCATGGCCCTCAGTAGCGGTCTCATCGCCATGAGTGTGGCCGGCCGCCGCAACGCCAGCGGCTTCATAGGTCTCTGCCTCAATGATCAGAGGCGTCAGTCTGAAGTGCTGGATGACGCCCATGATCAATCCGGCCGCGATCCCAGCCAGGAGCGCGGCGAGAATAACTCGCCCAATCATATCTCAGTGGCTCAGTGGCAGGGGAAGCCGATGGCATGACGCGTGTCATGCGCGGTGTTGTGGGCAACAGCCATGTTGGACAGACCGACCGCGAAGGTCAGCGTCAGGCCAATGAACAGCAGGGCGAGACCTGCACCGAGGCGCTGGGTTGCTGTGAGCGGGGCCGAAGTAGCGATACGCGCGGTCATGAACACCCTCCGTGGTGACCAGTTGGTTCCGTCTGTGTGGCAGGTCTCCTGACTTGCGGGTCGCCGGGTTCTGGCGGCCTTCCCGGTTTCCCAGTGGCCCTTGGTGCCAAAACCCTCGCCGCTCACAGTTGCGGGGGCAGCCACGGATTCGGCCCCGATTGGGTCGTCCTCACCGTGTTCCCTGTTAGGCCCGCTGCCGTCCGGCGCGCGGGCACCACACCTGACTGTTGTGACAGCAGTTTGACCCGCCGTCAACTCGACTGGGACGGTTCAGGGTCCAAAAACGACACAGGATGGATTTGGTCTTTACCAATCCTCAACCAAACTGGCCGGCAGTCGAAAGACGTTCTTAACCGTGATGGCGCGATAGTGCCGCACATGAGATTACGTGCCCCCTTCCTCGCGTCGGTGTGTTCCGTGTTTCTTGCTGCAAGTGCGGCGGTCACCGGAAGCCTTGCCGCATCTCCCGAGACCGGTCTGGTCGATCGTGCCTACAAGGCCCTTCAGGCTGGTAGCCCAGAAACCGCGGTCGCTGATTACACTAAGGCGATTGAGTCGCGGAGCCTTCCGCCGAATGTCCTCGCCAATGCGCTCCTCAACCGAGGGCTGGCCTATCAGCGTATCAACGAGCATGAATTTGCCATCGATGACTACACGGCGGCGTTGCGGATCGACGCTATGTCTGGGGACGTTCGTGCCCTGGCCCTGTATAATCGAGGGCTGTCGTACCAGCGCTTGAATCGCACAACGCTGGCGATGGAGGATTTCACCTCGGCCCTGTTCCTGAACGGCCAGTTCAGCCACGCCTACTATAGCCGGGGTACGCTGCTGCGTGACCCTGGGCAGTACCTGTTCGCACTCTCCGATTTCGACAAGGCCCTGAAGTACAACTACCCAGATCCGGCGCGGGTCTATGTCGCCGAATCGATCGTTTTCGAGAAGCTGAACCGGACGTCGGATGCCCGCAATGCGCTCACCAAGGCGTTGGCTGCAAACCCGAATTACGAACCGGCGCACCGCCGTCTTGCTGCACTTGAGGGAGTTCCGGCGCCGACTGTGGTAGGCGACAATATCCAGACCGCAGCAGTCACCGCGCCCTCAGGTGAGTTCCCCGCGGCAAAGGCTCCGCCGGCTGAACTGTTGGTCGAGGATCCGTCAGTCGCGAAGCAGTTCACGGATCGGGTGCCTGTCGAGCTGTCGCCCCCTGCTGCTCCTGAAGTTGCCGCTGCAGCGGCGGCCGAGGAAACGGTCCTGGCAGTGGAAACGGTGCCGGATGACGCGTCAGCTGCCACGGAGGTTGTGGTGGCAGAGGTCGAGCCTGTGGCGACGGCTCCGGTTGAGCAGCAACCCGTCGCCGAGACTGAAACGCCTCCCGCCGCGCCGGCCGTCGCGTCAGGTGGATGGGCCGTTCAGCTTGCCTCTGCCACAACGGAGGACGCGGCCTGGTCGAGTTGGAAGAAGATGAAAGCCCGCTATAAGGTTCTTGCTGGCAAGGAGCCGGTCGTGGTTCGCGCCGATCTCGGTACCAAGGGGGTATTCTACCGCGTTCGACTCGTTGGTTTCGATAACCAGCGGGACGCCGGGAGCGAGTGTTCGAAGCTCAAATCCAGTGGTGTGAAGTGTTACGTCAGCAAGGCTGCCTCCTGAGAACTGGAGTGGTTCCTTCCTTGTTCGCTCAAGGCATGTGCACCGCTGGGGAAAACCTGGCGGTGTTCGTTTTCGGGGTCGGCCGGTGTTGCTAAGGTGGCGACATGCCACTTCATATGGTCAAGCTGTGCGTCGGTGTAAGCGACATTGAAGAGCTCGAGTCCTGGGTTAAGGACTGCAGGCAAGGTATTGATTCGCTTGATCATGTGACGAGAATGTTCCCCAAGCGCTCAGCCGAGATACTTTCCGGCGGGTCCTTGTACTGGGTCATGCGCGGCATGATTCTCTGCCGACAGCCGATCTCGGCGCTCGAACCGGTGACAGGCCAGGACGGCATCGAACGCTGCAGGATCGTGTTCAAGCCGCAGATCGTTCCAGTTCGGCCAACCCCGAAGCGGGCCTTTCAGGGATGGCGGTATCTGGAGGCCGAGAGTGCGCCTCCGGACCTTGCACGGGCGGCACGCGTGACGGGCATGCCGGAAAAACTGCGCCGCGAACTTGCAGAGCTGGGTCTTTTGTAAGTTTCGCCTATACGGGGGTTCGTTTGTGTCTTAGCCCCGATTCCTCAACAACTCAGACTGCGATGTTATCGATCAGGCGGGTCTTGCCGTTCCATGCGGCCGCCAGCAGACGCAAACGCTCGCCTGGGATTGATGGGCGGGCCAGCGTCTCGGCGTTTCGCGCGGTCACATAGTCGATCTTGAAGCCCTGATCCCTGAGCCGCCGAGCTGCCTGTGCCGCCGCTTGCGACGGGACTCGACCATTTCGTATCGCCTCCGCCGCAAGATTGAGGTTCTGAAAGATTGCGGTTGCCCTTCGGCGTTCGGCAAAAGACAGGTAGACATTCCGGGACGACATGGCGAGCCCATCGTCCTCACGCACAGTCGGAATGCCGATGACTTCGGTCGGAAGGTCAAGGTCTCGTGCCATGCGCGTGACCACCCTCAGTTGCTGATAGTCTTTCTCCCCGAACATGGCGAGGTCTGCACCGGTCTGGACAAGAAGCTTCGCAACGATCGTGGCGACACCGGTAAAGAAGTGGGGACGGAACCGGTCCTCAAGTCCCGCCCTAGCGGGGCCTGTCAGTGAAACGCTGGTGGAGAAGCCGGGGGGATAGATGTCGTCCGGCCGCGGAAGATAGACGGCATTGCTGCCCGCCTTGCCGAGCTTGAGCAGATCGCCTGGCTCATCACGGGGGTATTTGTCGAGGTCCTCGTGCGCAGCAAATTGCTTGGGATTGACGAAAATGGTGGTGATCACCCGATCAGCGCGACGGAGCCCCTCACGGACCAGTTGCATGTGGCCCTCGTGGATCGCTCCCATGGTCGGAACGACCGCATAGCGGAGGCCTTTGTCCCTCCATGCCGCCATCTCGCGGCGCAGGTCAGGCAGGGTTCGTAGGGTCTTTGGTTTCATTGCAAAGCTCTGGGCTCTTATGAAGTGCCACGGCCATACCATTTGCCCTGTGTTGAGAGAAGATCGTATCCGGACGCAGGTCGGTCATCTTGATCAAAGCCAATTCCACGTGCCACAGCCGCGCGGCCAAATTTCTCACGTATCTGGTCAACGGCCAATTCGGCCTTGGCGCGTGCAGCAGCCGTGACATCCAGTGTTTCCGTCTCCTGCGTCGGGATTGCGGGAACCAATGATGAAATGCCGATTCCAATGAGCCGGAACGCTGTCCTGCCCGTCTCCCGGCGCAGCAGCGGCAGTGCAGCGTCATAGATCCGCGCAGCTAAGAGTGTTGGATCGGCCAGTGACACGCTGCGGGTACGGAGACGGAAATCAGACGTCTTGAGCTTCAGCACGACGGTATGGCCAGCCATGCCATCAGACTTGGCACGCCGTGACACTTTCTCGCTCAGAGGCCACAAGATCCGTTCCAGTTCCGCAAGATCGCGAATGTCGGTATCGAAGGTGGTCTCGGCACTGATGGACTTGACTTGATCGTCAGTTGAAACTGTTCGTCGGTCTTCGCCGCGGGCAAGGTGATAGAGCCTGGTACCCATGCTGCCGTAGCGGCGTAAGAGATCTGGCTTTTCCATCTGCTGGATCTGGCCGATGCTGGTAATGCCATCCCTTGCCAGTTCTTCCTGGGTCGATTTGCCGACTCCCCAGATGAAGCCGACCGGGCGACTGGCAAGAAACGAGAGGGTCTCACTCCGCCCGAGGACCGAAAAGCCACGCGGCTTCTCGAGATCAGAAGCGAGCTTGGCGAGGAACTTGTTGTGGGAAAGACCGACGGATGCGGTAATGCCGACCTCCGAACTGATGCGGGCAACGAGCCTGGCAAGCGTGAGCGCGGGGCTCATGCCGTGCAGTCGCTGGGTGCCTCGTAAATCAAGAAATGCCTCATCTATGGACAGAGGTTCGACCAGAGGCGTCACATCCTGCATCAGGGCGCGGACCACCTGACCGGCGGCTGCGTATTTTGCCATGTCGGGCTTGATCACAACGGCGTGGGGGCAGAGCTTGAGCGCCTTGAACATAGGCATCGCCGATCTGACACCGTGGATGCGCGCCACATAGCACGCCGTGGAAACGACGCCCCGGGTACCTCCGCCCACGATGACCGGCTTGTCCGCGAGTTCCGGCCTGTCGCGCTTCTCGACGGCGGCGTAGAAGGCATCGCAGTCGATATGGGCTATGGAGAGCTGGTCAAGTTCGGGATGGCGAAGCAAGCGCGGGCTGCCGCATGTCCGGCACCGCTTCTCCTGACCAGCCAGAGGCAGGAAACAGTCCCGGCAGAACCCTGGAGCTGTCATGGCGTCGGCGGCGGGCATGATTGTGCCCTTCTCAGCTGATCAGTCGCAGGATGTGAGCGCGGGCCTCCGTCCAGCATCCCGTGCGAAGCGAGACATAGTCGATTGGCTCGATGTGACGCGCAAACCGGTCATCGTGAAGGAAATGGATCAGATGAACATCCGGCGCGTGTTCATAGGAGGATGCGATGAAAGAAGGACTGTCGTCGATGAAGACGGTTGCGGGCTGACCTGCGCGTGAAACCAGATCGCGAATGGCGGGGCCCTTTGGCCCCGAGTTTGTGACGACGGGGAAGGGTAGGCCATGATCGGCCAGATTCTGGCGGCGGTGGTCACCGGATCCATGCGGCAGGTTCGTGAGGAGCACGACATCAGCCGTGTTGCCGATGTCGAGGAGTGCATCAACCGCGCCTTCGATCGGCTGCATGTGACGCGTGCGGTCGGCAAAAAAACCTGACACCAGGTCGGCGACCTGGGAGTCCGGAGCGGACGCGCCGGTGTCGCGGCGGCGGATATTGCCTGACAGAGCAAAGCTTGCCGGGTCGAGGCGCAGGTTCTCCACTGCAATGTAGTCCTCGAAGTCTCGCGTGAAGTGCACCACGACCTCGTCGACGTCACATATGACGAGTGGGCGCCCAGAGAAACTGAGGGTTTCGAGCTGGCTGCGGGTGATATCAGAAATCAAGGGTGGCTCCGGGCAGTTTGCGGCGCATGACCGCGATTGTTTCGGGTTTCAGGCCCTGATCCTCCGCAAAGATCAGAAGCAGGTTTTCGTCGGCAAGCAGATGATCGAGGACACCGCCTAGAAAAGCCGGGTCTGCCGCCCCGCGCCGGACCTCGCCTGGATCGAGGCCTGTCAGGTCGAGAAGACGCTGCAGCCGCTCGCCGTCAGAGGCCAGAAAACCCAGCGCCTGGATCGCGAGAAGTTCGGCGTCGGCCGTCTGGGAGGTAGGAGGGACTTTGGGTCGCATCGTGAATCGATATTAACCACCCCGGGGCCGCATTGAACAGATGGCAGGTTTGGTTAAGCTATTGGTTACCCGGGATGGGCCAAAAAGGCCCAGGGGTAGACTCTTTGGGCCCCCAAGGTGGTTGGCGTCATGGCGAAACGCGTTCTGGTGGTCGAGGACAACGAATTGAACATGAAGCTGTTCAATGACCTCCTGGAGGCCAATGGGTATGAGGTGATCCAGACCCGTGACGGTCTGTCCGCTCTGGATCTGGCACGCAAACACCACCCGGATCTGATCCTCATGGATATCCAGCTACCGGAAGTCTCGGGGATCGAGGTGACCAAGTGGCTGAAGGAAGACGATACGCTGCGCCATATTCCGGTCGTCGCAGTCACTGCCTTTGCAATGAAGGGGGATGAACAGAAGATTCGGGAAGGCGGCTGCGAGGCGTATATCTCTAAGCCTATTTCTGTCGTGAGTTTCCTCCGGACAATTGACGGCTATCTCAAGAAGTCAGCATGACGGCCCGCATTCTCATCGTCGACGACATTCTGGCCAATGTGCGTCTGCTCGAGGCGAAGCTTGCGGCTGAGTATTTCGACGTCGTGACCGCGATGAACGGGGCGGATGCGCTGGAGGCTGTGCACCGGATGAGGCCCGATATCGTTCTTCTTGACGTCATGATGCCTGGCATCGACGGAATTGAGGTATGCCGCCGCATCAAGTCCAATGCGGCGACACAGCACATTCCCGTCGTGATGGTAACTGCACTGGATCAACCCGAGGACCGTGTGAGAGGTCTGGAGGCGGGCGCCGATGATTTTCTTACCAAGCCTGTCAATGATCTTGCCCTGTTCTGTCGGGTGAAGGGTCTTGTGCGGCTGAAGATGCTGACCGACGAATTGCGCAGCCGGACGGGCAGCGACCCACTCGGCCTTGCGACTGGCGATTCCCTTGGCAAGCCGCTGGCGGGTGGGCGAGTTCTGTTGGTTGACAACCGGACGATCATTGCTGATCGCATGCGCGGCATACTTACGGAAAAGCATGAGGTTGCTCTTGCAACCGGAAAGCAGGACGCGATCGACGCCTTCAACCATGACGGGAGTGGGTTTGAACTCATCATCGTCAATCTCGATATTGAAGAATCAGATGGCCTCCGGATCTGCTCCCAGTTCAAGACGCTGGAGCAAGCCCGGCAGACGCCAATCCTGATTGTTGTCGGCCCCGACGACCATCAAAGGCTGCTTCGTGCGCTCGATATGGGCGTGAACGACTACCTCATCCGGCCGGTCGACCGGCAGGAACTGCATGCGCGGGTTGCCTCCCAGATCCGTCGGCATCGCTACACGGAGCAACTGCGGCTCAGCGTCAGAGCATCTCTTGAACTCGCCGTGACCGATGCGCTGACCGGTCTGTACAATCGGCGTTACCTCGAGACGCAACTGTCCAGCCTGATCGACCAGGCGGTCAACCGCGGAAAATTGCTGTCAGTTCTGACGCTTGACGTCGATTACTTCAAATCCGTCAATGACACATACGGCCATGATGTTGGCGACCGTGTGCTTCAGGATGTTGCCGCCCGCATCCGTGGATGTGTTCGCAGCGTGGACCTTGCTTGTCGAACGGGCGGCGAGGAATTTGTTGTCGTTCTGCCTGAAACCGATTTGCCTATGGCGGAACGGATCGGCGAGCGCATCCGCATGGCAGTAGCCGCCAAGCCCTTCAACCCGGCTCCGGGCTGTCTCCTGACCATAACGGCTTCGCTCGGGGTGTCCAGCCTTGGCACAGCCACGGACACAGTCGAGGAATTACTGAAACGTGCCGACCGTGCGCTTTATCGCGCAAAACATGAAGGTCGGAACCGGGTTGTCCCCATCGCCGCCTGATGGCGGGCCGTGGGCGCCGCCTTTGCGCCGCAGCGACAAACATTGTAGACGGCAGCCCCAGATGAGCAGCAGCAACAAGATACGGTCTGAAGCCCGTGACACGGGCCGCTGGGGCCCTCGCGGGACGGCCGGCGCCACTTTTGCCGGTCTGCTGGCCTTTGAGGGCGTCGCAAAGCGTTTTGGCCGTACCGCCGCCGTGGAAGACGTCAGCTTCAGCCTCGCACCAGGCGAGATCGTCTGTTTGCTCGGTCCTTCCGGTTGCGGGAAGACTACATTGCTGCGGTTGGCGGCCGGTATCGAGAGGCCCGACGGGGGCCGTGTGTTGTTCGACGGTCAGGAAATGGCAGGACCCAGTCGGTTTGTGCCGCCTGAGCGCCGCAATATAGGGTTGATGTTTCAGGACTTTGCGCTTTTCCCCCATCTGTCCATCCTCGAGAATGTCGCGTTCGGACTCCGCAATCTACCCCGGGAGGAGGCCCGACTGATCGCCCGCCACGCGCTCGAACGGGTTGGTCTCGCCCACTACGCCGGAAGCTACCCGCATCATCTTTCTGGTGGCGAACAGCAACGGGTTGCCCTTGCCCGCGCACTGGTTCCGCGGCCTCAGGTGATGTTGATGGATGAACCGTTTTCTGGTCTGGATCAACGGCTTAGAGAGTCAGTACGGGCCGAGACGCTGACGTTGTTGCGCGAGACCCGCGCCTCATGCCTGCTTGTCACCCACGATCCCGTCGAGGCCATGGGCCTTGCCGACCGCATTTTCCTGATGCGGCAGGGCCGGATGATCCAGGCAGGTACGCCCGAGCAACTCTATCGTCACCCGGTCGATGCGGCGGCGGCCCGGTTCTTTTCACATGCAAATGAACTGGTTGGCCGTGCCGTCGATGGGCGGATTGAAACCGCTCTGGGCTACTTTCCGATGACGAACCACCCAGGGTCCGCCGAGGCCATTGTGCTTGTCCGACCGCAGGGCATCAGGCATGCGCCGGATGGCGAGGGACCGGAGGGTTACGTGACTGAAGCCCGGTTCCAGGGCGATGATGTGAAATGCAGCATTCTCTTCAAGGGGCTCGAGGATCCACTGACCGCCTTGATAGACGCCCGGCAGGCACCCCCTCGGGGCTCGGCTTCCCGCTTTGCGATCGACCCAGGGCATGTCTTCATCTTTGAAAAGCCAAAGTCTTCCTCCATCTCCTGACCGGTCCGGCATCGGTTGCGGCGTGGCGGACTTTTGTGCTTTAGTGCCGCGTCTTGAATGGTGAAGGGAGGGTTTCCCTCCCGATGAGGGGAGTTTGTTACATGGGTGCGATGTCTTTCTGGCACTGGGCGCTGGTTATCCTGGTGGTGGTGCTTCTGTTTGGTCGGGGCAAGGTATCTGACCTGATGGGCGATGTTGCCAAGGGCATCAAGAGCTTCAAGAAGGGCATGGCGGACGACGACACGGCCAGCGCCCCGGCTGCCGATCCGAAGCCCATCGAGCAGCAATCTGCCGTGAAGTCCGAGGCTGAAAAGGCCAAGAGCTGAGAAACCTCCACTAGGCCGGCGGAACTGCGCCGGGCAGTCAGATGTTCGATTTCGGTTTTGGCTACAGCGAGATGTTCGTGATTGCCGTGGTGGCGATCATCGTCATCGGACCAAAGGATTTGCCGCGCGTTCTGCGTGCGCTTGGCAAGACCGTGGGGAAGATGCGCGGCATGGCGCGTGAGTTTCAGGGTCACCTTGACAGTGCGTTGAAGGACACTGGCTTCGACGAGGTCAAGAAGGAATTCGACAACATTCGGAATGCCGGCAACATAGCCGAACCCACCAAGAAGCCCGTCGTCGTGGATGAAAGAAAGAAGCATGAGGATGACTTCCGAAGGTATTTCGGTTCGATACCGGATCCGGATGCCAAACGTGGCACGTCCTCTGAAAAAGCAGACCCGGTCAGCATATGACCCAGCAGGATATTGACGCGTCAGAAGCGCCTCTTATTGAGCATCTGATCGAACTGCGTACGCGCCTTATCTACAGCGTGCTGGGGTTCATTGTTGCTTTTGCTGTCAGTTTCTATTTTTCGTCCGACATTCTCCATCTGCTAATCCTGCCGTTCAAGTGGGCGACGGGACAGGATGTGTCGCTGATCTCGATCAAACTGCTGGGCGTGTTCCTTGTGAAGCTGAAGATCGCTTTTTTCGGTGGTCTGTTCATCGGGTTCCCCCTGATTGCAACCCAGATCTACCGGTTCGTTGCTCCGGGCCTCTATTCGCATGAAAAGCAGGCATTCCTTCCATATCTAATCGCGACACCCGTGTTCTTCCTGATGGGCGCAGCGCTGGTCTATTTCTTTCTCCTGCCCGTTGCCATCCACTTCTTCTATGCACTTGCGGCGGGTACTGAGACCGACGGTGCCGGGATCCAGCTCATGCCCGACATCGAGGCCTATCTCGATTTCGTGATGATGCTGATTTTGGCTTTCGGGCTGTGCTTTCAGCTTCCTGTAATTCTTACCCTCTTGGGCCAGATTGGCGTGCTGAGCTACGACCAGCTAAAGAGCGGGCGGAAATTCGCGATAGTTGGCGTCTTTATTGTTGCGGCCATCCTCACGCCACCAGATCCAATTTCGCAGGTCTCGATGGCAGTACCGCTGATGCTGCTCTACGAGCTATCGGTGCAGGCCGTGCGGCTCCTCGAGTACCGTCGCAAGAAACGTGAAGCCGCGCGGGAAGCCTCCGACTCCACGGCGGTCGTTCCGGGCAAGGACCCCTCCTGACGCTTGGATCTTCCCGCAGGAGCCTGTCCGTCCTATAGGAAGCCCGAGAAGGGATTTCCGCCATGCACGACATCAAATTCATCCGCGATAACCCAGAGGCCTTCGACAGGGGTCTGGCGCGCCGTGGTCTGCAGCCTTTGTCAGCCGAACTGCTCCGCATAGATGCCGAGCGCCGGGAGCATGTCCAGAAGCTCCAGGACGCGCAGGCTCGACGTAATGCCGCTTCCAAGGAGGTGGGGGAGGCGATGAAGCTTGGCGACAAGGCGCGGGCCGAGTCGCTGAAGGCGGAGATGGTGGCACTCAAAGAGACAATAGCCGCCGGGGAAACTGCTGAGCGCTCGATTGACCAACAGCTGATCGCTGCCCTAGCGGTCATTCCCAACCTGCCTCTGGATGAGGTTCCGGACGGGAAGGATGAGACCGGTAATCGTGAGGTGCGGCGCTGGGGCGCGATCCCCGCCTTTGCTTTTGAGCCCCGTCAACACTTCGACATCGGCGAGTGGCTTGGTCAAATGGACTTTGAGTCGGCCGCACGGCTGTCAGGTGCGCGTTTTGTGGTTCTCAAGGCGCAGATCGCACGTCTGGAACGGGCACTCGCGCAGTTCATGCTGGATCATCAGACGGCCACGAACGGCTATACGGAGCATTACGTGCCCTACATGGTCAATGATGCTGCCATGTTTGGAACGGGGCAATTGCCGAAGTTTTCAGATGACCTTTTCCGGACGGTCGATGGCCGCTGGCTCATACCGACAGCCGAAGTCTCGCTCACCAATCTCGTTCAGGGACAGGTGTTGGACGAGAAGGATCTTCCATTGCGGCTGACGGCTTATACGCCCTGTTTTCGGGCCGAGGCAGGTGCTGCGGGGCGGGATACGCGCGGCATGATCCGTCAGCATCAGTTTTCAAAGGTTGAACTTGTTTCCATCACGTCCCCAGAGCAATCGCGCGGAGAACTCGAGAAAATGACAGAAGCGGCTGAGAGCGTCCTTCAGGCGCTTGGCCTTCCATACCGTGTGATGTTGCTCTGCAGCGGCGATATGGGTTTTGGAAGCCGCATGACCTACGATCTGGAAGTATGGCTTCCGGGTCAAAACAACTATCGGGAAATATCCTCGTGCTCCGTCTGCGGCGATTTCCAGGCCCGGCGGATGGATGCTCGCTACAAGCCGCATGATGGCAAGGGTACACGTCATGTGCATACCCTGAATGGCTCCGGCTTGGCGGTAGGTCGAACACTGGTAGCAATCCTGGAGAATTATCAGAACGCTGATGGGAGCGTAACAATTCCTGACGCCTTGCGGCACTATATGGGCGGGGCCGACAGGATTTCGAGGAAGTGATATCATGCGAATACTGGTGACCAATGACGATGGCATACACGCACCGGGCCTGGAGACGATGGAGCGTATTGCGCGTACACTCTCGGATGATGTCTGGGTCGTTGCCCCCGCAGAGGAGAACTCGGGCGCAGGTCACTCGCTCTCGCTTGCGGAGCCTATCCGGTATCGCAAGATCGATCAGCATCGTTTTGAAGTCGCCGGAACCCCTACGGATTGTGTTGTGATGGCGGCACGGAAGATCCTGCCAGGAGACCCCGATCTCGTACTTTCAGGTGTCAATCGAGGGCAGAACATTGCTGACGACGTGACCTATTCTGGCACGATAGCCGCAGCGATGGAGGGAACCCTACTGGGTTTCAAATCGATAGCCTTCAGTCAGGTGACAGGCATTCATGGTAATGGGTTTTCCTATGAAGTTGCAGAAAAACACGGGCCTGACATCGTTGCGCGTCTAGTCAGGATGAACTTTGGGCCCGGCAGTCTGATGAATGTCAATTTTCCTGATTGTCGGGCCGAAGACGTGCAGGGAGTAGAAGTGACCCGACAGGGCAAGCGGGACGTGAACCTGCTCCACCTTGATGAACGGACTGATATGCGCGGCAACAACTATTACTGGCTTGGGTTCAAGAGAGAACGCGGCAATCCGCCAGTTGGTACGGATTTGTGGGCGGTCTTCAACCGACGTATCTCCGTGACGCCGTTGCACATGAATCTCACGCAACTCGAGGCGATGGACGCCGTCCGCGCCGTTCTTGATCGCGCATGAGCGCTGACCGGCGGCGAAATCAATTGATCGAAACACTCAGGCGTCAGGGTATAAGGGACGAACGGGTGTTGACCGCGGTCGCGGCAACCGCCCGAGAGGCTTTCGTGGAACCAGCCTTTGCGGATCAGGCCTATGCTGATAGAGCGCTGCCTATTGCGTGCGGACAGACGATCTCGCAACCCTACATCGTGGCGTTGATGACCGAGGCTCTCAGGGTGGAACCTGCGAACAGAGTTCTGGAGATAGGTACGGGGTCGGGTTACCAATGCGCCGTATTGAGCCGTCTCTGTCCGCACGTCTACACGGTCGAGCGTTTCCGAACGCTTGCTGAATCTGCGAGAGAACGATTTCAGACAGCTGGTTTACTGAACATAACCCAGAAGGTAGGTGACGGCTCGTTGGGCTTCCCTGAACACGAACCCTATGACCGGATCATGGTGACGGCTGCAGCTCGCGAAGTACCTGAAACGCTGCTGGCTCAGCTTTCACCGAGAGGGATCATGGTGCTTCCGATCGAAGAGCGTCCTGGGAAACAAGACCTCTGGAGGTTGCGCAAGGATGAACGGGGGATTGAACGGGAGCACCTGATTCCGGTTCGCTTCGTTCCTTTGGTGGACGGGTTGCCGGGAGATCGGTAAGCGTGGTTCATTGACGGTTTCTGTCTCCTCAGGCTAACCATAGCGGCATCAAGAAGGGAGAATCGCCATGTTCTTCGCGTTCAGAATTGCCGCCTCTGCCACTTTCGTTGGTCTGCTCCTGCTTTCTGCTCAGCCAGCCGATGCCCGCGAGATTCAGCTTGGCGCCGTCACATATGAGGCTCGCCCCGAGCGACAGGTGATCAATGTGGGCGGAGAGCAGCTGCGTGGCATCCGTTTCGAGGTGCGCCAGAGCGATGTCGAGGTGCAGGACATCAAGGTCGTCTATGGTGATGGCCTGAGTGAAGATATTCGTGTCCGACAGGTTTTCCGCGCTGGTTCAAGCTCGAGGGTTTTCGAACTGGCGGCACCACGTCGCAATGTGAAGCAGGTGATTGTCACCTTTTCTCCGATGGGTCCGGCGAAGCTTGTTTTCTTTGGCGTCAGCAGTGGGGCGGAGCCAGCTGCTGACTGGGTTCGTTTGGGTTGCAAGGATGTTAGGTTTTTCGTTGATCGAGACACGTTAAAGGTTGGCATAGCCGAGGGCCGATTCAACGCAATTCGTTTGCGCGTTCGGTATTCCCCAATCGAGGTTTTCAGTCTGCGAGTTACCTTCGGAAATGGCAGCCGTCAGGACGTGCGAGTCAATGAATTCATTCCCGCCGGCGGTGGTACGCGTCCAATAAACCTTGCAGGCAGCAATCGCGGTATTGACCGTATCGAGTTGATCTACCGTTCCATTCCGACCAACAAGGGATCAGCGGAAGTCTGCATCGACGGGCTCAAGCAGTAGTTCCGGCGTTCACGTTCAGGGCTGTTCGAAATCCCGGATGGGCTCTATCCGGCGCGCGCGCTCGCGCATCGAGATGTATACGGCTGACGTAATCAGAACACCCACACCGACGAAGGTCCAGCCATCCGGGAAGTCCCCGAAGAAGTACCACCCGGCGAAGGTTGCCATGATCATTTCTGTATAGGCTAAGGGGGCCAGTAGTGACGCTTCGGCGTGGTCATAGGCCTTCACGATCAGATAGTGCCCAAAGTTTGCGATGAGGGACAGCAGGACAAAAAATCCCCACTGAGATGGAGTTGGCGGGATCCAGTAAAACAGGACGATCACGCTCATGATGAGTGCACCGGCAAGGCTTGTGTAGAATGTGGTCAGTATCGCGGGCGCCGAGCCCGCGATTTTTCGTGTCAACAGCAGGTATATCGCGAGGCTCGCGCCAGAACACAAAGCCAGGAACATGCCCGGGCTGAAGTCCTGAAAGCCTGGTCGAATAATGATGAGAGTGCCTATGAATCCGACGGTGACGGCCGTCCATCTCCGGATACCGACGTGTTCTCCAAGGACCAGGGGAGACAAGATCGTAACAATCAAAGGTTGGACGAAAAAGATCGCCAAAGTTTCCGCAATCGAGAGATAGTGGAGTGCCGCGAAAAAGAACGCAGTTGCAGCGACGATCAGGCTGGCCCGTAGAGCATGCATGGCGGGCAAGTTGGGAACGAGTCCCCTTATGCCGCCAATCCGAATTGCAAAAGGCAACGTCAATAGGGCACCGAAGAACAATCGTGCCCAGACGATCTGCATCACCGGCACGCCTTGCCTTCCAAGATGTTTCGCCACGACGTCGAGAAAGGGCAGCAGCGCCATGGCGCCAAGCATCAACCCGATTCCGATGAGTGACCGGCTTTGCCGGTGGCTCATCTTCAGGCCTTCAGACGGTCGTTGCGAGGATCCCAGGCAGGCTCGGGTATTATCAGAGCCTTGCGACGTTCCGTGAACATCATGACTTCGAACTCGGTACCAGGCTCGGTCATACCAGGAGAAACATAGGCAAAGGCCAATGACTTGCCTGTCTTGTGACCGAACGCGCCCGAAGTGGTGATACCAACAAGCTTGTCACCGGCATAGACGGGTTCATTACCCACGCAATCCGAGTCGGTGTTGTCGACTGCCAGGTAGACCAGTTTCATGCGAGGTCCGCGCTGCTTGTTTCGCAATGTAGGGAGCCTGCCGATGAAGTCGCTTTTGTCGAGCCTGAGGAAGCGTTCCATCGAGGCTTCGATCATGTCGATCTCCGTCGTCAGTTCTGAGCCCCAGCCACGATAGGCCTTTTCCATGCGGAGCGAATTCATGGCATAAGTACCGAAAAGGCGAATTCCATGAGTTTTGCCGGCACGCATGAGGGCATCGAATACCACTGGCATCTTTGCCATGGGCACGTGCAGTTCCCATCCCAATTCACCGACGTAGTTGACCCGGAGGAGGCGGACCCCCTCGACGCCTGCAACGGTTGCGACCTTGCCCGTCAACCAGCGAAAAGCAGGGTTTGACAGGTCTGTCTGTGTGCACGGGGCGAGAACCTGCCGTGAAAGAGGCCCCGCGAGAACGAGGACGCCGAAGTTATCCGTCACATCCGTGATTATGACCTCTTCAGAGTCGATCTTTCGCCAGTTCATCTGGTCAAGGTCGTGCAGTTCGGCGACTGCTGCGGAGAGCACATAGAAGTGCTCGGGCCCTAGTCTTGTAACCGTCAGTTCCGACTCTATGAAGCCGTTGGCGTTGAGCAGATGACCGAGGATTATGCCGCCATCTTTCGTCGGGATTTTGTTGGCGCAGATCCGCTCCAGGAAGGCGTATGCATCCTTTCCTCGGACCTCGTATTTGGAGAAGGTTGACAGGTCCATGAGGCCCACGCGCTCCCGCACAGCAAGGGCTTCTTCCCGGACGGAGTCCCACCAGTTCGAGCGCTTGAAGGAGTAGGCTTCACCGTTGCCTGACTTATCGTACCAGCGGGGCCGTTCCCAGCCGAAAATCTGAGCAAACTGCGCACCCTCTGCCTTCAGAATCTCGTACAAGGATGACTTGCGAAGTCCGCGTCCAACCTGGTGCTGTTCGGCAGGTTTGTAGCAGTAATACATATGGTGATAGTCGGCGACAGACACTTCAGCCGTGTAGTCCTTGGTAGCCCAGTTTCCGAACCGGCGGGGGTCGAATTCCCGCATGTTGATCTCTGCCTGACCATGGACCATCCACTGGGCAAGATACTTGCCGGCCCCACCGCCCTGGCAGATCCCAATTGAGGCGCCGCAATGCATCCAGTAGTTTCGGGGTCCCGGGGCGGGGCCAGAGAGATAGACACCATCTGGCGTGTGGGTGATTGCACCTGAGATGATGGATTTGATGCCAGTCTGTCCAAAGAGAGGAAGACGTTCGGTCGCCTTTTCAAGCCAAGGCATGATCCGGTCGAGTTCCGGGGCTTCGAGTTCGCTCTCATAGTCCCAACGGGGAGGCTGGCCGTCCCAGCACACATGCGCTGTGGCAGTTTCATAGGGGCCGACGAGGACGCCGTTTGTCTCCTCGCGCAGGTAGGCGTGGGAGTAGGGGTCACGAACCACTGGTAGCTCCATCTGAAGGTCGATCAGTTCCTTCAGAGGCTCGGTAATCACGTAATGATGAAGCATGTTCGCTATGGGGACGTTGTGTCCCGTCCACGAGCCGACCACATCACAATAGGATCCAGCCGAATTGACCACATGCTGGCAATCTATGGTCCCCTGCTCGGTAAACACGCGCCATTCGCCATTGGGGAGAAGCTTGATGTCCATCACACGGTTGCGGCGCGAGATTTCTGCGCCAAGCTGGCGGGCGCCAGCAGCCATGGCGTTTGTGATGTCGGCTGGCGCCACATGACCGTCGGTGACGGTCCGGAACGCTGCCTTGATTCCGAAGGTTTCAAGATACGGGTGGTATTGCCTGATCTCAGATGGTCCGATGATCTCGCATTCGTAACCTGCCAAACGTGAAATGCCGTAGACATACTTCAGCCAATTGAGTTCCTCGTCGGTGGTGGCGAGGCGCAATCCACCGCAGCCATGCCACGAAACGGCCTGACCGGTGAGCTTTTCCAGCCTTGGATAGAGTTCGGTGCCATAGACGTGCACCTTGGTCATGTTGAGGGAGCCGTTGAAATGGGGGCATTGGCCGGCCGCGTGCCAGGTCGAACCCGAAGTCAGTTCACCCTTTTCGATCAGGACGATATCAGTCCAGCCCTCGAGGGCCAGATGGTAGAGCAGGCCCACTCCCATCACGCCACCACCGACAATCACCACACGCGCATGCGACTTCATTTCACTCTCCGGGTTGGACGGTGACCAGATTAGGCTGGGGGCGGGCCGTCGCTCAAGATCCAGTCAAATTTCCTTCACCCTGCCAATAGGGTTTTCTTGGAGAAATCGCTGCAGGGGTGGTGAGAAGATTTCATCATAGGGCGGTAGCCTCAAACAGCATCAATCCGGTAGCAATAGCGACATTCAATGACTGGACGTTGCCGCGCATGGGGATCCTGACGAGTGTGGAGCAGGCCGCTTCCGTCTCCGGGGTGAGACCGGTTCCCTCGCTTCCCATCACGATCAGGAGTGGCTCGCGATACGTGCGTCGATAACTGCTCGTGGCGGAGAGGCTCGTTCCGACGGTTTCGCCTGGCCAAATCCGGAGAAGATCAAGAAAAGCTTGCCGGTCATGTCTCACCATGGGAACGGCAAAAATGGAGCCCATTGTGGCTCGCACACAATCGGGGGCAAACGGATCACAGCAATGTCCTGCTAGAATGACACCGGAGGCCCCCGCGGCATCAGCCGTGCGGATGATGGTGCCGAGATTGCCCGGATCGCGTATGTCCTCCAACGCCAGCCAAAGCCCGGTCGGCTGCACCGGTCCGCCCCAGCGCTGTTCAAACACCCCGACGATCGTCGGCGGATTTGCCTGGGCGCTTATGCTGGCCATTGTCTTGGCGTCGAGCTTCAGGCAGGTGGCCTTGCCCCAGGTCTCCAATGTGTCCGTGGAGAGCAGGTAGTGTGGCTCCCAACCCAAGTCTCGGGCCCGGGCCAGCACTTTGGGACCTTCAGCCACAAAGAGGCCGGTCTCCTGGCGATGTTTCTTGTCCGCCAGAGATCGGATGAGCTTCAACGTAGGGTTCCGAGGTGAAGTGATGCTGAGCATGACGTGCACTTTAACCTGCGCTATAGGAAGTTTCCATGAACATCCAGCCAGACATCAAAACCGGATTTTCGGTGTGCCCCCATGACTGCCCGTCTGCCTGCGCCTTGGAGGTGGAGGTTCTGGACGATCGAACAATCGGACGGGTGAGGGGGGCGAAGTCCAATTCCTATACCCTGGGTGTCATCTGTGAGAAGGTGGCACGCTATGCGGAGCGCATCCACCACCCTGAGCGACTGCTGTATCCCTTGAAGCGCAAAGGTCCCAAGGGTTCAGGCGACTTCCAGAGGATTAGCTGGGAGGACGCTCTTGGCGAAACCGCCGAAGCCATGCTTCGGGCCGAGGCAGACTTTGGACCTACCGCGGTGTGGCCCTATTACTATGCCGGCACGATGGGTTATGTGATGCGAGACGGTATCAACCGGCTGCGCCATGCCAAAGGTTACTCCAACCTTGGCGATACTTTTTGTGTTGCGCTTTCGTGGTCCGGTTACCTCGCAGGCACAGGAAGCGTCTCGGGCGTCGATCCGCGCGAGATGCAGAAATCGGACCTGATCGTGATCTGGGGCGGCAATCCCGTCAATACCCAGGTCAACGTTATGACCCATGCCATGATGGCGCGGAAGAACCGTGGTGCCCGGATCGCCTGCGTAGATATTTACGAGACCGGCACAATGAAGCAAGCGGACGTGAAGCTTCTGATCCGTCCCGGAACCGACGGCGCTCTGGCGGCTGCGGTGATGCACGTGCTGTTTCGTGATGGGTATGCCGACTGGGACTATCTGAACAGATACACCGATGCACCTCGTGCTTTCGAGGCTCATTTGCAGACAAAGACGCCCGCTTGGGCTTCGCGTATCTGCGATGTTCCGGTGCCGGAAATCGAAGCCTTTGCGCGATTGATTGGGGAAACGAAGAAGACCTACTTCCGCATAGGCTACGGTTTTACCCGTTCGCGCAACGGCGCAGCAAATATGCATGCCGTAACCTCGATCCCGGCCGTCACGGGTGCGTGGGCGCATGAGGGTGGTGGAGCGCTTCATTCGAACAGCGGCATGTATGGGATGAACAAAACAATGATCGAGGGTCTGGATGTCCGCAAGCGCGGGATCCGCATTCTGGATCAGAGCCGAATAGGGCCAGTGCTTCTTGGGGAACCCTACGATTTGCAGGACGGGCCTCCCGTGAAAGTGTTGTTGGTTCAGAGCACCAACCCGGCCTCGGTCGCCCCCGACCAGAACCAGGTGAAAAAAGGATTAATGCGCGAGGACCTCTTCACCTGCGTACACGAGCAATTCATGACTGAGACAGCGAAATTTGCTGACATTGTGGTGCCTGCGACAATGTTCCTCGAGCACGACGACATTTATCAGGGCGGTGGCCATTCCCATCTCCTCCTCGGGCGCAAACTGGTCGAAGCTCCAGGGGAATGCCGGAACAATCACGACGTGATCTGCGACCTCGCCACCCGTGTTGGTGCGGAGCATCCAGGTTTTCAAATGACTCCTCGTGAGCTGATCGACTGGACGTTGGTGCATTCGAACCGACCCGATCTGTCCAGGCTTGACGCTGACAACTGGATCGACGTCATGCCGGAGTTTGACAAAGCCCATTTTCTCAGAGGTTTTGGGCATGCCGATGGCAAGTATCATTTCCGGGCAGATTGGCGGAAAGTCAGATTTCGGAGTACTGAAGCGCCAGTGGGACCTGTAGACGACCTTCCCGTTTTTCCGGACCATTGTGAAACGATCGAAGAGGCAACCCCCGAATATCCCTTCCGTCTTGCAACCAGTCCGGCTCGTACGTTTCTCAATTCGACTTTCAACGAGACGCCCTCTTCGCGGCAAAGGGAAGGGCGGCCAACAGTGTTTGTTCACCCCGAGGATCTCATAGCCCTGGGTCTGTCAGACGGACAGAAGGTCAAGGTAGGCAGTGCCCGCGGTGTGGTAACGATGCATGCGAAGGCGCAGGGGGGTCAACGGCGGGGTGTCTTGATTGCAGAATCCATCTGGCCCAATGAGTCTTTCGAGGATGGGAATGGAATCAATACGCTAACTGGTTGCGACCAGCCCTCTCCAAACGGCGGCGGGGGTTTCCATGACAACCGTGTTTGGATCAAGGCAGCGTAGATATTCGCTCGGCCAGTAATCGAAACAATCCATCTGCATCCACGGATCGTATCACGGTTGCATTGCGTGGACGACGGGTGACGTGCCACCAGTCCACCACCGTCGCACCCATCGTGAGCTCGGACTCGCATTCAATCGAAACATTGACCAGTTTGCCCGAGAAGAGGGTTGGTTGCAGCAACCAGGCAATTACACAGGGATCATGCAGTGGCCCCCCGTCGGTGCCATATTTGTTCTCGTCGAAACGCTCAAAGAAATCGAGCATTTCCGCCGTTGCTGGTCCGCAACGGTTCTGCATCGTGCGAAATGCTTCTACGCGCTTTGCTGTCGTCAGCGCCTGATGTGTACAGTCGAGTGGTATGAGCGTGATGGGTGTGCCGCATTCGAACACCAGTCGTGCCGCGTGAGGATCAACAAAGATATTAAATTCTGCGGCGGGCGTGATGTTACCCTGCTCGAAGTATCCTCCACCCATTGCCACAATCTGCTTGATGCGAGATGCGATACGTGGCTCCCTCAAGAGAGCGAGACCGATATTTGTCAGTGGTCCGAGTGTACACAGTGACACGGTCCCGGAAGGGTGATCCATCAAGGTTCGCACTATAAAATCGACAGCATATTCGCTCTGCAGGGGCGTCTGCGGATCGGGCAGGACCGGTCCGTCGAGCCCTGTGCGCCCATGTACCTCTTCGGCTGTCACGAGGTGTCTCAAGAGTGGTCGCTCGGCGCCTGCGAATACGGGGATATCGGGTCGCCCAGCGACCTCACAAATCTTCCGGGCATTGAGAGAAGTCAGTCGGACCGGTACGTTCCCGGCCACTGTCGTCAGTCCGATTACATTGAGTTCAGGCGATGCTATTGCAAGAAAAATCGCAATGGCATCATCCTGCCCTGGGTCCGTATCGATGATGATCGGTATGCTCATTGTCAACTCATGTTGATCGTCGATGCAAGCACTGCAAGAGCTTGGGGGTAGATGTAATGTTCTTTTTCCAACACGCGTGCGGCCAGAGTCTCGGAGGTATCGTCCGGTAACACAGGTACCTCGGCCTGAAGGACTATGGGACCCGCATCCAGCTCCGCTGTCACCAGATGAACGGTACATCCATGTTTCTTGGCACCCTCCAAAATGGCGCGCTCATGGGTATGAAGGCCCTTATAGGCCGGGAGCAGTGATGGATGGATGTTGAGGATCCGGCCGGTCCAGTGAGAGATGAAAGTGGCGGTAAGAATTCGCATGAAGCCAGCCAGCGCGACGATCTCTATCTTGTGTTCTCGCAACGTAAGATCCAGCTCGGACTCGAAGGCCGCACGTGAGGGGTAATCCACGTGGCTGATCGCACGCGTTGGAATTCCGCGGTCAACTGCATAGGCCAGGCCTTCTGCCTCAGGTAGGTTTGAAACAACGAGCGCAATCGAGGCGGGGTAGTCTGGCGCCATGGCTGCTTTGACAAGCGCCTGCATATTCGAACCGCGGCCCGAGATGAGCACGGCGGTGCGGACCTTCTTCATGTGACCGAGAGATGGCCGTTAAGTGTGACCTGTGCCTCATCTCCACGGCGCTTTCGGATTACGCCAAGCTCCCTGATCTTCTCACCAGAGCGGGACAGGACATTTGCGACCCGTTCAGCGTCTCTCGAACCGACAACTATGATCATTCCGATCCCGCAGTTGAAAGTGCGAAGCATTTCGCGCTCAGCAACGTTGCCGACGTTCTGTAGCCAGTCGAAGACTGGTAGGAAGGGTATTTGATTGAGATCGATCTCAGCCACGGTTGTCCTTGGCAGAACCCGCGGAATGTTCTCAAGAAAACCGCCCCCAGTGATGTGGGCAAGCGCCTTAATGGATTTTGTTGAGCGGACCGCTTTCAGCAATGGTTTGACATAGATCCGCGTGGGCGTGAGAAGAGCGCCCCCGAGGCTCCGGCGACGGTCGAATGGCGCCTTGTCTTTATAACGCAGACCGCTGAGCGTGACGATTTTGCGGATCAAGGAATAACCGTTGGAGTGAGGCCCGGAGGATGTCAGGCCGAGGATGACATCCCCGGGAACGATGTCTGTTCGGGGAAGGAGTTGGCGGCGCTCAACCGCACCGACGGCAAAGCCAGCGAGATCGTAGTCGTTACCGTGATACATCCCAGGCATTTCGGCCGTCTCACCCCCAATCAGGGCGCAACCGGCGAGACGACAGCCCTCTGAAATCCCTGCAACCACATCGCGTGCTGCTTTAACATTGAGTTTCCCGGTCGCGTAGTAATCGAGGAAGAAGAGGGGCTCTGCTCCCTGAACTACGAGATCGTTGACCGACATGGCCACCAGATCTATGCCCACACCGTGATGGCGACCAGTCTCGATGGCGACCCGGAGCTTGGTTCCTACGCCGTCATTCGCTGCCACCAGGACCGGATCTTTGAATCCGCAGGCCTTGAGGTCAAACAGTCCTCCAAAGCCGCCGAGGGTCGAATCAGTTCCCTTGCGCTGCGTCGACTTGGCGAGGGGCTTGATCGCGTCAACGAGGGCGTTGCCCGCCGAAATGTCGACCCCCGCATCGGCGTAACTCACGCCCTCCAGTGCTGCTTGTTTCGTGCGTGCCATGCCGCTAGTTTGCCCCAATTCTCTGGTGGACGATCACCCTTGGGAGTGCATACCCTGAAGTGCCGGGGCAATAAAGTGCCCGGAGGGGCTCGTTCCGGACCTGTGGACAGTTAGGACCAACATTTTGAAGCTCTTGGATGTATTGAACGGCTTGCGGCGCGCAACAGGTCTGTTCGGGCTGCTGTTCGTGTATCTGGCAGTGTCCCCCACCAGTGCGGGTGGGCCGGTCGAAACCAACATCTTCGCGGTCCAGGGTGTCAGCGTGGACGTCTCGAGCACCGATGCCTCTGCCGCCAAGAACCAAGCTTTGATGGACGTACAGGTAAAGGCCTTCTTTGAGCTGGTTGCGCGTTTGGGATCACCTGAACTCGCGGCCGATCTCGAAAAAAAGATGAAACCGGCGGACATCGCGCCTTTCCTGCGGTCATTGTCGATTGAACAGGAGAGTGCGTCGCCCGGTCGTTACATTGGGACCTTCACGGTTCGTTTCTTGCCTCGGAAGATGCAACCCTTTCTTGAAGGCTATGGCATTCGTGTCCCGACCGAGCAGGCCGATCCGATCCTGGTGGTTCCGGTTCTGAGGGAACCCGACGGGCTCAATCTGTGGGAGGACAATCCCTGGCGGCAGGCGTGGATCGATCTCAAGGGCGAACAGGGACTTGTGCCCATAATTGTTCCGCTGGGTGACCTAGAGGACTCCGAGACGATCACAGCTGAGGACGCTGTCAATGGTGACGCCATAAAACTGGAAGCGCTACGTCGCCGCTACGGTTCGCCGTCGATATTGGTTGTTTTGGCTGAGCCGGCTGAGGGGGGTGGTTTACACGTCTTCATCGAGGGAGACACCAAGCTCGGACGCGTGACTATCAACAAGGTCTATACGACGGAGGCCGGAGGACCGGACACGGCGGAGGCTGCAGCGGTAGTGGCTTTCCAGAAGGCGGTCTTCAAGGCCTATCAGACGGAGTCGACCCGGATAGCTGAGGCCACACGGGGCGCCAATACACGCCAATCGATCGCGGTGACTGTGCCTTTCGGCTCACCGCGCGAATGGAATGCGATACGATCCCGCATACTCGCTGCGCCGAACGTGACGGCTGTCGATCTGGCCACTTTTTCTGCTGATGGTGCGGTCATAAAGCTCGTCTACACGCATTCCCTGGAAGAGTTGCAAGGAAACATGCAGCGTGTCGGGCTTGGACTGTTCCAGAATGGGGCGTCCTGGACAATACAGCCGTTGTAGGAAGTAATCTGCTGCAATGCACAATCTGCCAAATTTGATATCGTTTCTGCGGCTGTTGCTTGTGCCTCTGACGGTTTGGCTGATCATATCGGATGAATTCGGGTGGGCCTTCGCGGTGTTCCTCGTGGCAGGTGTCTCGGATGGACTCGACGGTCTGCTGGCGCGCAGATTCGGCTGGCGTTCGAGGCTTGGGGCCTATCTGGACGCGCTTGCTGACAAGGCCCTTCTTGTCTCCATCTTTTTAACTCTCGGATTCCTGCGGATCATACCTGCCTGGCTGGTTCTCATCGTCGTTTCGCGGGATGTGCTCATAATCACCGCTGTGCTTCTTTCGAGACTTCTGGACCACCCCGTGCAAGTGTCGCCGCTAAGGGTGAGTAAGATCAATACTGCAGTTCAGATATTGTTCGCCGTGGCGCTTCTGGGGTTCGCTGCAGTGTCTTGGCCAATTTTGGGGCTCATCACATATGGGGCAGTTCCAGTTGCCCTGTTGACGATCCTCTCAGGCGCGGCCTATCTCCAGTCTTGGCTTCGGCATATGGCCGGTCAGCCCCCAGAGGAGCATGTGCCGTGACATTGCAGAAACAGGTCCTGGTCTGGACCGCTTGCTTCGCCGCACTGGTCGCCGTCTTATGGCTCCTCAGTCCGATCCTCTTGCCGTTCCTTGCGGGTCTTGTGCTTGCCTACTTTCTCGACCCTGTTGCAGACTCCCTTGAGAGGATCGGGCTGTCACGCCTCGGGGCAGCAATCTTGATCGTGCTTGTGGCAATCATACTCCTGGTGGTTTCTTTGATCGTCGTCGCTCCGATGCTGGCGACACAGGTTGGAAAGTTCGCCGGTGAACTGCCGGCACTCATGCAGTCCCTGAGCGACCGGTTCAATTTGCTCGCACCTCAGTGGGTGAAGGATCTTCTCGCGCGAAGCGGCGCTGACATACAGGGTTCGGTCACCCAATTCGCAGGCAAGGCTGCGGACTGGATACTCGGTTTGCTGAAGACCATACTGTCTGGCGGGTTGGCCCTCGTAAATCTCGTTTCGCTCTTGGTTGTCACGCCGATTGTCACATTCTACATGCTTGTTGATTGGGACCGGATGATTGCCACTATCGATAGCTGGGTCCCGCGCGAGCATGTCGAAACGGTTCGCAGTCTCGGACGTGAGATCAATGCTGCGATGGCTGGCTTCATACGTGGCCAGGGAAGCGTCTGTCTGGCACTGGGCGTTTTCTACGCCGTCACGCTTTCCTTTACGGGCCTCAACTTCGGTCTGGCGATTGGCCTCCTGGCGGGCGCCCTGACTTTCATACCCTATGCGGGTGCCATGATTGGTGGCGTTCTGGCGATTGGCGTCGCTCTGGTTCAGTTCTGGCCTGACTACAGTTCTATTCTATTGGTTGTCGCAATCTTTGGTGTTGGCCAATTTCTGGAGGGTAATTTCCTTTCCCCGAAACTCGTGGGTAAAAGCATCGGGTTGCATCCGGTATGGTTGATGTTTGCCCTATTCGCCTTCGGATATGCCTTTGGTTTTGTTGGGCTTCTTCTCGCGGTTCCGCTTGCGGCTGCCGCCGGTGTCCTGACCCGGTTCGGGTTGCACAGATATCTTGCAAGCCGACTATACCTCGGACCCGATGCTGAGCAGGAAGCGGACCAAAAGTTGCGATGAAGAGTTCCGGCGGCCGCCAGCTGGTCCTTGACCTGCCAACAAGAACGGCGCTCGGTCGTGACGATTTCCTTGTGACACAATCAAATGCTGCAGCTGTCGCTGTTATCGACCTTTATCCTTCGTGGCCCAGTCACGGGGTAGTATTGGTCGGTGATCGCGGCAGCGGAAAAACTCATTTGCTTGAAGTGTGGCGGCAGCGATCAGGTGCTAGGATCTTGAATGCAGCTGATGTTAGTTCCGAGCCTCCCGACACCCTTCTCGCGGATGGGGCGCTGGCGATCGATCAGGCGCCGGGGGCTGATCTGGATGAGCGGGCGCTATTCCATGTACTCAATTACGCCAGACAGACTGGAGGGCATGTGTTGCTCGCGAGCGATGCAGACCCAGTACGATGGCACACCTCACTTCCGGATCTCAAGTCGAGATTGCAGGCTCTTCCGGTCGCCAAGCTCCACCCTCCAGATGATGTGCTCCTCAGAGGGGTTCTGGTCAAACTCTTTGGAGACCGGCAATTGTCGATTGAGGAATCGGTTATCTCTTATCTCATGCTTCGCATGCCGAGATCACTTGAGGCGGCGAGAGCGCTTGTGGGTGCCATGGACCGGCTTGCCCTTGCAGAAAAGGTCCCGGTCACCAGGGGTCTTGCCGCCCGAGCGCTGGATGACTTTGCCCAGACTGGTTTCTTTGGCGATATCGGTTGACAAATCTGGCGCGGTAACGGGTTCACGAGACCGTCATTAGCCTGTTATAGTAGCATCGGAGCTGTTCCTGAGCTTTTGGATTCTAGAGCCGTCATGAATGATATCCCTGGCCATCTGCCATCAACGATAACGCGGAATACACCTGAGCGCTTCATGAATCGCGAAGTATCGTGGCTGGGGTTCAACATGCGCGTTCTCGAAGAGGCTCGGAATATGGCGCATCCGCTCCTCGAGCGGCTCAGGTTCCTCTCTATCTCTGGCAACAACCTTGACGAGTTTTTCATGGTTCGTGTTGCTGGATTGGTGGGCCAGGTTCGTGAGAAGCTTACCCAGAGAAGCGATGACGGGTTGACCTCCCTCGAACAGCTGGAACGTGTGCGTGGACTTGCACAGGATCTCATGGCTGAACAGGACCGTCGCTGGCGTCAGCTGAGCGATGAACTGGCCCGCAACGGAATCGTCATTTCAGATGGTCTCGATCTTCTCCCATACGAGAAGTCCTGGCTCGACGAGAGGTTTCTGCAGCAGATTCTTCCCGTCGTTACCCCAATCGCAATCGACCCTGCGCATCCTTTCCCCTTCATCCCCAACCGGGGTTTCATCATCTGTCTTGAACTCAAGCGGCGCAAGGATGGCGAGTTGATGAACGCACTGCTACCGATACCGCAGCAACTGGATCGGTTCGTTCGGCTGCCATCAGTCGAGGGACAGAGCGCTGTCCGTTTCATCTCGCTTGAGAATATGTTGAGCCTATTCATTCCGCGCCTCTTTCCCGGTTATGAGGTGAAGGGGCAGGGAGTGATGCGGTTGATCCGTGACAGCGATATCGAAATCGAGGAAGAGGCCGAAGATCTCGTGCGTGTGTTCGAGACTGCCCTGAAACGCCGGCGGCGCGGATCCGTTATCAGGATGGAGGTTGATGCGCAGACTCCTGCGTCCCTGCGTGAATTTATCGCTAGCGAGCTTGACGTTCATCGGGATGCCATCGTTGAGTGCGCTGGGCTCGTGGGTTATTCGGATACACGGCACTTGATACTTGATGAACGCCCAGACCTTAAGTTCAAGCCTTTCATCGCACGTTTTCCTGAACGCATCCGAGATCACGGCGGTGACTGTTTTGCAGCCATTCGACAGAAGGATATCGTCGTACACCATCCTTATGAGTCGTTTGATGTCGTCGTACAGTTCGTGCTGCAGGCCGCGAATGACCCCGATGTAGTTGCGATCAAGCAGACCCTGTATCGAACGTCGAAGGACTCGCCAATCGTTGCCGCGCTCGCCAAGGCGGCGGAAGCCGGAAAATCGGTGATGGCGCTCGTCGAACTCAAGGCGAGGTTCGATGAAGAGGCCAATATTCAGTGGGCCCGCGATCTCGAGAGAGCTGGTGTGCAGGTGGTGTTCGGTTTCATCGAGTTAAAGACCCACGCAAAGGTGTCGATGGTTGTTCGCCGGGAAGCCGGCCAGATGCGTACGTATGTGCATTTCGGAACCGGGAACTACCACCCAATCACAGCGAAGGTATACACGGACCTGTCATTCTTCACCTGCGATCCAGCCCTGGTTCGGGATGCTGCCCGGTTGTTTAATTTCATTTCTGGTTACGCCCAGCCAGAGGATCTCGAAAAGATAGCTCTGTCCCCGATCAACCTGAAGGCGCGCCTGCTGGAGCACATCGGTGACGAGATCGAACACGCAAGGGCCGGCAGGCCGGCGCAGATCTGGGCAAAGCTCAATTCAGTCGTCGACCCGGGTATCATCGATGCGCTCTATGATGCGAGTTCGACAGGGGTTCAGATTGACCTTGTGGTGCGGGGTATCTGTTGCCTCCGCCCCGGGGTTCCGGGTCTTTCAGAAAACATACGGGTGAAGAGCATCGTGGGCCGGTTCCTCGAACACTCACGCATCGTTTGTTTCGGCGGTGGACAGGCACTTCCGCACAAGCGAGCCAAGGTCTACATCAGTTCAGCTGACTGGATGCAACGCAATCTGCACCGCCGCGTTGAGACCCTCATTCCAATCGAAAATCCGACGGTTCATGATCAGATTCTCGATCAGATCATGGTCGCGAACCTTAGGGACAACCAACAGAGCTGGGAGTTGCTGTCCGACGGCACGTCGCGGCGCGTTGTTCCAGGTATTGATGAGGAAGTGTTCAACGCGCATGAGTATTTCATGAACAATCCGTCGCTTTCGGGTCGCGGCCGCTCGCAGGCAGGGAATGTACCGCCGGAAATCGTGGAACGCCCGAAACGAAAGACGAGGGCCAAGACTTGAACTGGCACAAAGGATTTCGCACGAGGCCTCCGAAATACAGGCCGGTGGCAGTCGTCGATATCGGTTCCAACTCGGTCCGGCTTGTCGTCTATGACGGCTTGCGCCGTTCGCCGACCCCCATTTTCAACGAGAAGATCCTGTGCGGTCTCGGCCGCGGCGTCGCGACGAAGGGAAAGCTCGCGGATGATGGCGTGCCGCGTGCCTTGGCTGCTCTCAAAAGGTTTCGCGCGTTGGCGAGGCAGATGGGTGCGCGGGATGTCTACGCAGTGGCAACAGCGGCCGCCCGCGAGGCTGAGAATGGCGACGAGTTCGTCGCTCGCGCCGAGAAAGCGTTGGGCGCAGGTATCCGGGTCCTGACCGGCAAGGAGGAAGCTCGCTTTGCCGCTTTGGGTGTGATTTCGGGAATTCCAAATGCGGACGGCCTGGTAGGTGACCTCGGAGGTGGTTCTCTGGAGTTGATCGACATTAAGGATGGGAAGTTGCGTGAGGGCGTGACACTGCCTCTCGGTCCGCTGCGGCTGATGGATGTGTCGGGTGGATCTATTGAGAAAAGCAAGAAGATCATCGACGAAACATTGGCGAAAAGTGGCATACTTGCCCGCCTCAAGGGGCGCACGTTTTATGCTGTTGGCGGGACTTGGCGGAATTTGGCGAAACTCCATATGGCGCAGAGCCACTATCCTCTGCATGTTCTGCACAGCTATCGGCTGACGCGGGCTCAGGCCATGTCGCTGTCAGGATTGGTATAGCATCTGTCACCAGCCTCTCTTCGTGATGTGCGCGAAGTATCCAAGAGCCGCGCTGATACGATGCCATTTGGGGCGCTCGTTCTCGAGCGACTATTGAATCAGTCCGTTCCGTCTGGCGTAGAGATTTCCGTCTACGGCGTACGTGAGGGTCTCCTGTTCTCCAAGCTTGGCACTCGAAAGCGCCAGAGTGATTCCCTGCTTTCGTCCTGCTGGGATTTCGCTCGTCGATACGCACGCTCACCAGAGCACGAACTGGAGCTTTGTGACTGGACCGATCAGATCTTTGGGTCGCGCGGGCTTCCTGAAACCGCTGATCAGAAGCGTCTGAGGTATGCTTCTTGTCTGCTGGCCGATATCGGCTGGCGTGCCCATCCGGATTACCGTGCCGAGCGTTCGTTATCGATGATATCGCAAGCGGCCTTTGTGGGTATTGACCATCCCGGTCGAGTGTTTCTGGCATTGACCGTGTTCTATAGATATGATGGCGAGGGCGAGGATGGTGATGGCCTTAGCCGGCTATTGAGTGATGAGGATCACCAGCGCGCGCATCTGCTGAGCAGTGTATTTCGGCTGGCCTACATACTCTCTGCAGCGATGCCTGGAATGCTTCCAAATATTGGCCTCAAGCTGCCAGACAATAAGACTCTGGTATTGAGTCTGCCCCGAAAACATGCCGATCTCGCCGGAGAACGGGTCAGCAAGAGACTGTCTAGCCTTGCAGCGGAGATGGGTAGGACGGGCAAGGTCGTCATCGGACGCTGAGACGTCGTGTGCCTCTAGCGATCCCTTCGAGTCTTCTGGTCGGAGGGTATGACTTGTACACGGCCGCTTTCGAAGCCGATGACGGCCTCTCCACGTTTTATGGCGAGTGCAAGATTTCCGAAAAGCTCGCGACGCCAGCCCATCATGAGGTCGATATCAGCTTCGTCGCTCTCGGCGAGAGCATCAATGTCCGAGGTGGACGCCACGAGTCGGGGGGCAATGCCCTCCTGCTGACATACCACCTTAAGGGCAAGTTTGAGGACCTCGGCTGCTGCCTGAGCCGCTTCGCTCATTTCGTTCCGGTCATCATCGGGCTGGGGAAGGTTCTTGGTATCAAGGGCAAGGCCGGTGGCAACCGCCTTCAACAAGGCATCTCCGCCACGCGAAGTGGCTATGCCGCGGGGCAGGGCACGGAGTTGTCCCAGTGCTTCCCGTGTCTGCGGAATCTGGGTTGCAATTTCCGTCAGTGCGTCATCTTTCAGGATACGTGACCGGGGAACGTTTTTGTCCCGGGCCTCCCGTTCACGCCACGCCGCGACCTCCATCAACACGCCAAGCTGCTTCTTGCTTCTCAGGCGAACCTTGATCCGTCTCCATGCATCCTCTGGTTCTGTCCGATAGGTGGCGGGGTTGGTGAGAATATCCATTTCTTCCCGCAGCCAATGCTCACGGCCGGTCCGGTCGAGTTCTTCCTTCAACGCGAGATAGACAACACGGAGATGCGTGACATCCGCCAATGCATAGGCAAGTTGCTTCTCGCTGAGTGGTCGTCGTGACCAGTCTGTGAAGCGGGACGATTTGTCGATCTGGGCTTTGGCCAGACGGCGCACGATGGCCTCGTAGCCGACCTGATCACCAAATCCACAGACCATTGCCGCGATCTGGGTATCGAATACGGGATGGGGGACAATGCCGGCGCGATGCACCATGATTTCTATGTCTTGCCGCGCGGCATGGAACACCTTGACGACGGCAGGATTGTTCATGAGATCGAAGAACGGGGCGAGGTCGATTTCGGGCGCCAAGGGATCGATCAGACCATGCACCGCATCCCCGGCCACCTGGATCAGGCACAGATCAGGCCAATAGGTCGCCTCGCGCATGAATTCGGTGTCGACGGTAACGAACCGGTCGTTGGACAGGCTCCGGCAAAGCTTGGTCAGCGATTCGGTGGTAGTCACGAGTTCCATCGAGTCAGGGAAGCGCGAACCCCGTTTCAGGTCAATGGCCGGGAAGAAATTGTTGTACGAGCAAGAAAGCAGCCTCGGAACTGATAGTTACGGGTTCTCTCTGAAGCAAATTGTTAAATGGTGGGGTCAGCCGTGCGAACAATACCTTGCATCCCGCAACTGCCCCAGCGGCACCCTAATCATTTCCTTGACTTGACAGACCTCTGCGGCCATAACGCGGCCACCTGTCGGCCCGGGCGACCCCCGGGCTGATTGGCGTTTGGCAAAAGCCAGAGGGTTTGCCCTTTCCGAGGGTAGAGCGGGGGAGTGTCCCGAGCGGCAAAGGGGGCGGACTGTAAATCCGCTGGCTTCGCCTTCGTAGGTTCGAGTCCTACCTCCCCCACCACTGGCCCCAACCGGACGCCAGAGACGGGTGAGGAGTTCGGACGACGGTTTCCGGGCGGGTGTAGCTCAATGGTAGAGCAGCAGCCTTCCAAGCTGAATACGAGGGTTCGATTCCCTTCACCCGCTCCAAATTTTGAATTGCGAATGCCGCCGAGGCGGCCAACAGGGTAGAGCGACGATGGCCAAAGAGAAATTCAACCGCGACAAGCCGCATTGCAACATTGGCACGATTGGCCACGTTGATCATGGCAAGACGTCGCTGACGGCGGCGATCACGAAGGTTCTGGCGGAGTCTGG
>OMIC01000004.1 GCA_900298995.1 Hyphomicrobiaceae bacterium
CCAACCTTTTCGCCCGGGGCGATCCTGAGGTTGAGATGTTCCAGAACCGAGCGTTCGTCCGCGCGCAGCGGCTTGCCATAATTGAAACTGACGTCCTCGAAGGCAATCGCGCCCTCGCTCACCACCAGCGGCCTTGCATCGGCGGGATCGCTGATCGCCCGCTCGCGTGCGATGGTCTCGATGCCGTCCTGGATCACGCCGACATTCTCGAACAGGCCGGCGACCTCCCAGATGATCCACTGCGACATCGCCTTGATGCGCAGCGTGAGGCCAATGGCGAAGGCGATGGCGCCGGTGGTGATCGCGTCGAGATGCCAGAGCCACACCGACATGGCGGACATGCTGAAGATCAGCACGCCCGACAGCACATGCAGCGTCGTCGTCATCAGCGTCGACATGCGCATCGAGCGGTTGACCGAGTCGAGCATCATGCCCATGCCTTCCCTGGCGTAGATATCCTCGCGGTCGGCATGCGCGAAGAGCTTGACGGTCGGGATGTTGGTATAGCTGTCCACCACGCGCCCGGTGACCAGCGAGCGCATGTCGGCCTGTTCGGCCGAGAGCTTCGCCAGTCGCGGGATGAAGTACCAGCAGGCCACGAGGTAGCCGGCGAGCCACAGGAGCAGGGGAATCATCAGCCAGCGGTCGGCGCTGGCCACGAGCACGAGGGCGCCCACGAAATAGACCGAGATATAGACCATGACGTCGGTGAACTGCATCACAGCGTCACGCACGCCGAGCGCGGTCTGCATCACCTTGGTGGCAACCCGGCCCGCGAAGTCGTTGGCGAAGAAATCCATGCTCTGGCGCAGCACATAGCGGTGCGCCACCCAGCGGATGCGCATGGCGTAGTTGCCGCGCAGACCCTGATGCGAGACGGCCTCGGCAAAGAAATTGAGAACCGGCAGCGCGATCAGGGCAATCCCGCCCATCACCATCAGCAAGGCGCCGTGATCCTCCCAGAAGGTCGCCCGGTTGGCACCGGTGAGCAGGTCGACGAGATCGCCCAGGAAGGCAAAGAGATAGACCTCGATCAGCGCAATGGCCGCCGAGAGCAGCATGGAAGCCACGAGGAGCGGCCAGAACGGCTTCGTGTAATGCCAGCAGAATCCAAAAAACGACCGCGGCGGCATGGTTGGCCGCGCAGGCGGGAACGGGTCGACCAGCGACTCGAGCCAGGTGAAGAAACGGTCAAACAAGGGCATGCTCCGGGTGAGGCGGGCTTATAGCCCCCCCGGGCGGGGGGCGCAAAGGCCTCTTGCCGTATCTGGCCCCGGCGGTCAGCCCATGGCGGCCTTGAGGCGCGCATCCACCGCGTCGAGGAAGCCTTCGGTCGAGAGCCACCCCTGATCAGGGCCAACGAGGACCGCGAGGTCCTTGGTCATCTGGCCTGCCTCGATTGTTTCCACGACAACCTTCTCCAGAGTTTCGGCGAAGCGTGTGAGTTCGGCATTTCCGTCGAGCTTGGCGCGGTGCCTGAGGCCGCCCGTCCAGGCGAAGATCGAGGCCGCGGAATTGGTCGAGGTCTGCTTGCCCTGCTGGTGCAGGCGGTAATGGCGGGTGACGGTGCCGTGCGCGGCTTCGGCCTCGACGGTCTTGCCGTCGGGCGTCATCAGCACCGAAGTCATGAGGCCCAGCGAACCGAAGCCCTGCGCAACGATGTCGGACTGCACGTCGCCGTCGTAGTTTTTGCAGGCCCAGACATAGCCGCCGGTCCATTTCAGCGCCGAGGCGACCATGTCGTCGATGAGCCGGTGCTCATAGGTCAGGCCCCTCTTGTCGAATTCGGCCTTGAACTCGGCGTCGAAAATCTCCTGGAAGAGGTCCTTGAAGCGCCCGTCATAGGCCTTGAGGATGGTGTTCTTGGTCGAGAGATAGACCGGATAGTTGCGCATGAGCCCGTAGTTGAACGAGGCGCGCGCGAATTCGCGGATCGACTCATCGAGATTGTACATCGCCATGGCCACGCCGGAGCCGGGCGACTTGAATACTTCCTTTTCGATCACCGTGCCGTCCTCGCCCACGAACTTGATGGTGAGCGTGCCCTTTCCCGGGAAGGTGAAGTCCGTGGCGCGGTACTGGTCGCCGAAGGCATGGCGGCCGATGACGATGGGCTGCGTCCAGCCTGGCACGAGGCGCGGAATGTTGCTGCAGATGATCGGCTCGCGGAAGATGACGCCACCCAGAATGTTGCGGATCGTTCCGTTGGGCGACTTCCACATCTGCTTGAGGCCGAATTCCTTCACGCGCGCCTCGTCGGGCGTGATGGTCGCGCATTTGACGCCGACACCGTATTTCTTGATGGCATGGGCGGCATCGACAGTCACCTGGTCGCCGGTCTTGTCGCGGTTCTCAACCGAGAGGTCATAGTAATGCAGATCAACGTCGAGATAGGGCAGGATCAGCTTCTTCTTGATCAGGTCCCAGATGATGCGGGTCATCTCGTCGCCGTCGAGTTCGACAACCGGGTTTGCGACCTTGATCTTCTTCATGGGAGGGGCCCTCTGTTGCGATGCGAAATATTCTTGTGCGCCGCCTATAGCAGCCCGCCTTGAGGGCGGCAATTCAGACTGTTGGCGGAGGCTTTGACTTCCGCCCCCGGCAATGGCAGGGGGTGGCATGACCACGTTGCGCGCCTCCGCCGAAGCCAATGCGCTCCGGCATCCCAAATTCGTGCTGTACTGGCTGGCGGTGGGCTGTGCCTCCTTTGCGGTCCAGATCATGTCGGTGGCGGTGGGCTGGCAGATCTATGACATCACCCGCGATCCGCTGGATCTGGGCTATGTGGGGCTGGCGCAGTTTCTGCCTGCGCTCTTGCTGGTGCTGGTCACCGGTCTGGCGGCGGACCGTTTTAACCGCCGGTTCATCATGGCCGCGTGCCTCCTGCTGGAGGCGGTCTGTGCACTGGGTCTGGTGATGTTCACCCTGTCAGAGCCCAGCGTGGTGACACCGGTGTTCGGCATTCTCGTGGTGCTTGGCGTGGCGCGGGCCTTTCTCAACCCGGCCTCCGATGCACTGGCGCCCAATCTGGTGCCCAGGGAAGCGATTGCGCACGCAATTTCGCTGACCACGCTCATCTGGCAAACCGCGACCATCGCCGGGCCCGTCGCCGGCGGGCTCCTCTATGGGCTGGGCGGCGAGGTGGCCTATGGCATGGCGCTGGCGCTGGTGATTTCAGCCGCAGGTCTGGTCCTGGCCATTGGTCGGGTTCCGCAATCCGCCAGCACCTCGGAGGAGACGACGCTGGGGTCCCTGTTCGCCGGCTTTGCCTTCATCCGGCGGCAGAAGATCGTTCTCGGCGCGATCTCGCTCGATCTCTTCGCGGTGCTGCTGGGAGGGGCCGTGGCGCTGCTTCCCGTCTACGCCCGCGACATTCTGGATGTCGGGCCGTGGGGCCTTGGCCTGTTGCGCTCGGCACCGGGCGTGGGCGCGGTGGCCATGGCGCTTGTCCTTGCCCGCCGCGGCATCCGCGACCGGGCGGGCGTCATCCTCTTCGTCTGTGTGGCGGTCTTTGGCTTCTTCACGCTGGTGTTCGGCCTCTCCACTTCGGTGCCCCTGTCGATTGCCGCGCTGATCCTGATGGGCGCGACCGACATGGTGAGTGTCTACATCCGCGAGACGCTGCTCCAGCTTTGGACGCCCGACGAGGTGCGCGGCCGCGTCAACGCGGTCAACCGCGTGTTCATCGGCGCCTCCAACGAACTGGGCGAGTTCCGGGCGGGTGTCGTGGCCCGGCTCATTGGAACCGTGGGGGCGGTGGCCATGGGCGGGGCAGGGACCATGGCGGTGGCCTTCCTCTGGTCGCGCTGGTTTCCCGAGCTGCGCACCGCGAGGCGGCTGGACGGGCGCAGCTAGCGCAGCTATTTCCTGCCCATGGCCGGAACCGACAAGACCAGGAATCAGCAGCTTGGGGCAGCACCCGTCGCGGTGCTGGTCAACCCGCAACTGGGCGAGAATATCGGCACGGCTGCCCGCGCCATGGCGAATTTCGGCATTCATGAGTTGCGCCTCGTCGATCCGCGCGACGGCTGGCCAAATGAAAAGGCCCTGACCTCCTCGTCGGGTGCAAACTGGATCATCGAAAAGGCCACAGTCCATGAAAGCCTCGCCGGGGCGGTGAGCGACATGAATTATGTCTATGCCACGACGGCACGCCCGCGCGGCATGGTCAAGGAAGTGATCACGCCCGAGCAGGCCGGCCATGACATGCGGGCCCGCGTGGCACGCGGCGAGCGCGTGGCCATGCTGTTCGGACGCGAGCGCACGGGCCTCACCAATGACGAGATTTCACTCGCCGACGTGATCGTGACGGCGCCCGTCAACCCGGCCTTCGCCTCGATCAACATCGCGCAGGCGGTGCTGCTCATGGGCTATGAATGGTACAAGGACCAGGCCGGAACGCTTGGCCAGCAGACGCCGGAGCTGCCCGCGCTCGAGGGTCCCGGCCTCCAGACGCCCGACACGCGACCTGCGACCAAGGAAGAACTCTACGGCTTTTTCGGCCATCTCGAGGAGGAGCTCGATGCCGCCGGGTTCTTCAAGACAGAGGACAAGAAGCCCGGCATGCTGCGCAATATCCGCAATCTCTTTGCGCGCGCGGCACTGACCGAGCAGGAAGTGCGCTCGCTGCGCGGCATCGTCTCATCCCTTACCCGCATGCATGAGCGCCGCCGCCAGGCGCGGGAACAGGGCGAGCCATGAGCACGGCGCGCATCCTGCTGTTTGATTCCGGCATGGGTGGGCTCACCGTCGCGCGTGCGGTGCGCCATGAACTGCCCTTCGTACATCTGGTCTATGCGGCCGACAACGCCGCCTTTCCCTATGGCGCCTGGGCCGAGACGGCGCTTGTCCGGCGCATTCTCGGCGTCATGGCTGAACTCATCGCGCGCGTCGATCCCGACATCGTCGTCATCGCCTGCAACACCGCCTCGACGATCGCCCTTGCGCAGCTCCGCGATACATTCGGTGTTCCCTTCGTAGGCACGGTTCCGGCGATCAAGCCTGCCGCCGCGCAAACCAAATCTGGCATCATTGGCGTACTGGCCACGCCCGGCACGGTGCGCCGCGAATATACCCAGACCCTGATCCATGACTTTGCGGCGCATTGCCGGGTCGAACTCCATGGCGCCCCGCGCCTTGCCGAGATGGCGGAACGCAAGCTCAAGGGGGTGGCCGTTGATCTGGCTGCACTGAAGGACGAGATCTCGCCGGTCTTTGTCGAGGCTGGTGGACGGCGCACCGATGTGGTGGTTCTGGGATGCACCCATTATCCGCTGCTCACTGATGAACTGGCGAAGGTCGAGCCCTGGGTTGTGCGCTATATCGATCCCGCACCGGCAATCGCCCGGCGCGTGGCCGACGTGCTGGGGAGCGTCGTGACCCGCCCGCCGGGCAGGGAGGTTCCGCCGCACAATTCGGTTCTGCTCACCTCGCGCCGGCCCGAGGCCGAGGATGCCCTGCCGGCTTATGCAAAGATGGGCTTTCACCTGCCGGAGTTTCTGGGAATGGCGGTCTAGCCCTGGCCGAGGCCCATCGTCAGTCCACGGACGAGATGGCGCTGGACAAGCAGGATGAAGACCAGCGCGGGCAGCAGGCTTGCCATGCTGAGCGCAGCGGTGAAGCCCCATGTCGTGGTGACGACGAGGCTCAGCTGGATGGGCATAAGGCGCACATTGGCTCCGGTGAGGAACAGCGCCATGAGGAATTCCGTCCACGACAGGATGAAGCAGAGCACGGCCGTGGTGGCGATTCCGCCCCGGATCAGCGGCAGGTCGATCCAGAGGAGGCGCCCCAGCGGCGTCGCGCCATCGAGTGTTGCGGCCTCGGCCACCTCGCGGGGCACATCCGCGAAGAAGGATTTGAGCAACAGCACCGCAAAGGGCAGGTTGGCGGCGGCATGGGCGAGGATGACGCCAGTGCGGGTGTCGCGGAGCACTGCGTGGTGAAAGATCAGGACCATCGGCACGAGGACGGCAATCGGCGGCAGGATGCGCTGGAACAGCACCCACAGGACCATCACGCGGTGCGCGCGGAAGCTGAAATTCGCCAGCGCATAGGCGGCGGGCAGCGCCGCCAGGAGGCAGAGGGCGGCGGAGCCCGTGGCGACGATCACCGAGTCGAGAATGGCCTGCCTGGAGGCGAACAGCGCCGGTCCCTCGGCTGCCAGTGTTACCCGATAATTGGCGAAAGTGGGCCTGAAGTCGAACCAGTTGGTGGTGTTCAGTTCGAAAATGGCATGGGCTGGCTTGAGCGAAGTGAGCCCCCACCAGACCAGGGGAAACAGGAAACACCCGACGGTGATCACGGCCGCAGCGTCGCGGAGCAGGCGAAGGGGAAGGGGAAGGGGAAGGTTCGGGTTCATCCGGACCCACTTTGGGCAGGCGGCGAGGCGGCGGCAAGGGCCATCCGGCGGTATTTGACAGGCCCGGCGGCTTCCCCTATATGCGCCACGTCACGGGGCTTCAGGGCCCCGTGTTTGCTTGCCCGCGCCCGTTCATCGGGCTGTCGGCCGGGAGACCGGTGTCCAGGAGGGTGGGTTCTCATCAGACGTCAATCGGAGACCGTAAATGACGAAGCGCGCCAACGCGAAATACAAGATCGACCGCCGTATGGGCGAAAACATCTGGGGCCGCCCCAAGAGCCCCGTCAACAAGCGTGAATATGGCCCCGGCCAGCACGGCCAGCGCCGCAAGGGCAAGATGTCGGACTTCGGCACCCAGCTGAAGGCCAAGCAGAAGCTCAAGGGCTATTACGCCAACCTCTCGGAGCGCCAGTTCCGCAAGGTCTACGAGGAAGCGACCCGCATGACGGGCGACGCCTCCGAGAACCTCATCGGCCTGCTGGAGCGCCGCCTCGACATGGTGATCTACCGTGCCAAGTTCGTGTCGACGGTCTTCGCCGCCCGCCAGTTCGTGAGCCATGGCCACGTCAAGGTGAATGGCCGCCGCGTCACCATCGCCTCGATCCGCCTGCGTGTCGGCGATACTGTGGAACTCTCGGACAAGGCCAAGGGCCTTGCCGCAGTGCTCGAGGCAACCCAGCTCGCCGAGCGCGACACGCCCGACTACATCGAAGTCGATCACAAGGGCATGACCGCGCGCATGGTGCGCATTCCTGCACTCTCGGATGTGCCCTATCCGGTCCAGATGCAGCCCAACCTGGTCGTGGAATACTATTCACGTTAATGCTGAGAGCCCGCAGGTACGTCAGTGCTTGCGGGCGCAGACTTGGGCGCAGACCGCAACCCGCGACGTCTCAAGCTGTGCCAGGGTTGCTGACGTCTTGCGCGTTGCTTTGCGAAGCGGGCATTCCGAACGTGTGTTGAGCTCGTGGGATCGCAGTTGTTGGGCGGACGCCCCGTTCTTTCTGTGACACCTCGGTTCATCGGTGAGACAAGCGCCTGCGCAAGATGTCAGGCCAGCACACTTCTGCGCGAGTCTCTCACTTCATCACCGGTATGACCCGCAGTGGCCCTCCAATCTGGGCCTTCCTGATCTGGAGCTGGAATGCTCATGGTGCCGACCATGCCTGCCAGCCGTCTGCCATCATCTCGACGCCAAGAGCAACCTGCAGCACGCCGAACACTGCCCCCAGAACGAGAAGGGGTGTCATGCCCACCTTTTCCATGAAGCTTTGCGCATAGCGCATGCCCACCAGATTGAGGAGCATCATGAGCGCGGCCACCAATGCGACGGTGAGTTTGCCCTCGATCGTCGGGAAGAACGCAACGAAGATGATCAGAACCGCCACCGCCTTGGGTGTCACCATGGTCGGAAAAGCCAGCGGAGACACGGCAAGCTGCATTGGCGACTGGCTGGATGCCCCTGCCGATCCGCCCTGGCCGACGCCAACCGAGGCAATCGGCAGCAGGGCGGTGAGCAGCACGATGATGCCACCCGCAAGCATGAGTGAGCCCTTGCTGATGCTCCATGCGTCAAGCATCACAGCGCCCAGGAAGACCGCGACGACAAGCGCGATCAGCCCCATCAGGGCCGCCCTGCGCGCCACCGCGCGGCGCGTGGGCTCGTCCATGGCGGCGGTCAGGGCGGCAAAGGCCGGAATGAGGCCGATCGGCCCCATCATGTTGAACATGAGCGGAAAGAGTTTTCCGGCCATTTGCAGCAGGCTCATTCCTTGTTCCATTTTCAGAGACTCCAGTAGAGGCTGAGTTGAAGCGTAGTCCAGGGCTTGTCGGCGCCGATGTCGCGCAGGGCTTCGCCGGGCAGGGCATAGGATGCAATGCCCTGGAGATAGAGGTTTCGATTGAGCGCCCAGCGGCCTGAGAGGGTGAACTCCTGGCCGATGTCGTGTGACATCAGTTCGCTGAGGGCTGGGTTGGAGCCCAGATTGTTGAGTTCGGGGGCTGTGAGCTTGTGATAATCGAAGGTGACGTTCAGCGCCTCCAGCGGCACGACGTTCAATTGTACGCGCTGGGTGGCCAGGTTCGAGTTGGCGAACAGCTTGCCGAAGGAGATGCCCTGAAGCCAGATGCCGAGGCCTGTGGACAGCAGCGAGTCGAAGCGCTCATAGGTTCTCGTGTCGGGGTCGTCGCCCGAGAACACCGCATAGCGATAACTGATGCTTGGCGTCCACGGAGCCTTCCGCGCGATGTAGCCCAGCGTGCCATATCCGGCCCAGGCCGACATGGCATAGTCGGGATGGCTTTGGTGTGCGAGCTCACCCTCCGCGAAGACGCCCTCGACAGGAAGGTCGCGCCACTTGAGATGAGCGGACAGGGTGTTGAGCCCCTGCCTGTCGAGCGTCAGCCCATAGGGGTTGGCATAGGTGGACTTCGAGGTCGGCAGCGTGATGAAGGTTCCATCGAGCGACACACGATCGTTGAAGGCATAGCCAAGATTGGCGCCGAGATAGGTGCTGTCAGTCTCCAGGTACTCGAGTTCGTCCGGGTTGATGTAGAACACCGCCGCACTCCAGGGACCGACCCGCCCGTCGGCAAGCACCGAGAAGTCGTTGGCAAGGCGGGGGCCGAGATACGTGGCGCCCCGCGGCCCGACATTGGTCGAGCCCTTGACGAGGTTGACGAGGAAGCTATCGTTCAACGTGTAGGTTTGGCGGCCCACCGAGAACTTGAAGCGGTTGCGGGTCTCGGTGTTTGCGTAGAGAAAACCGGCATAAGCCTTCTCTATGGCGTCGAATACCCGAGTGTCGTCGCGGTAGATATCCTGGCCGATGCTCCAGGTGGTCATGCCGGTGAGCGCCCCGAAGGCGTAGATCGGCAAGTCGTCGAGTTGTGCGGCAAAGCCGCCACCATATTCCAGGCTGCCTTCCGTCCAGCTTGCCTCCCGCCCGGGAAGATGCCCGGCGATCGGGCTGGACTTGTTGAAGAGTTCAGGTTGTCCGAACCAGGGGTTGCTGTCCGAGTAGCCACCGAGGCCGCCTGCCACGATGGCTGTCAACAGGCTCCGGCCATCCTTGTAGAGGACGGGGAAGTCGCGAAGCTCACCCGTGAGGATCCCTTCGGGCGCCCCTTCGCCGCGCGGTTTTGCCGCCGCATCTACCAGGAACAGCACCCGTATGCCATTGGGGCCGTCGGGAAGCAGCCTGTAGGTGACCCGCGCCACCGCTGCCTCACGTGTGATGCGCGCCACGACCTTCGATACTTCGATGGGGTTGAAACCCCGGCCGGTCAGAAAGGCCGCAAACTTGCGCGCGGCGGCGAGCGCCACCTCGTCCTGGCCGCTGTCACCGGAACTCTTGGACAGCCTGACGATAACGCTGTCGATGGGAACGTCGTCAGCCTGGAGCGACTGTGGCAGGTAATTCGGGTGCGAGGACGATTCCTGCGCCAGAGCGGGTCCGCCAGACAACGCCGCCACCATCACAGCGGTGGCGCATGCCCAGCGGACCCAAGTCGTCATGGCGGACGTTACTTGCCGAACAGCCTGACGACGTTGCCGCCACCATGCACGTTGATGATTTGGCCGCTCACCCAGCTGCTGGCCGGCGAGCACAGCCAGAGCATGGCGTTGGCGATATCCTCGGGCGAGCCGCTGCGCCCGATCAGATTGTCGGGGTGCTTGAGCTTTTCCTGCATGGCGGGGTCGATGCCGGCGTCGCCATAGCCCTCGGTCATCACGGTTCCGATCAATACGCTGTTGACCCGGACCTTCTTGGCCAGCATGTGGGCGATCGACACCATCATCTGGTTCAGTGCCGCCTTGGCCGTGCCATAGGCGAGAATGTCATAGGCCGGCGTCGCCGATGAGAACGATCCCGAGTTTGTGATCGTGGCGTTCTTCGATTGCAGCAGATGCGGCAGGCAGGCCATGCTCATGCGATAGGCGCTGATGGTGTTGAGCTTGTAGGACTTCACGAAATCCTCTTCCGTGATCGCGGTTGGATCTTCGTGGCGGCCACCCCAGCCAACATTGTTGACGAGCGTCGATATGCCCCCGAAGGTCTTAGCCGCCGTGGCGACAACCGCGTTGATGTCGTCAAGAGATGTCACGTCGCATTTCATGCCATGACATTCCTGCCCGGTCTCCCCCTGGATGGAGGCCGCAGTTTCCTTGGCCTTGTCGCCGTTGAGGTCGGCGATCAGCACCTTTGCGCCGACGCTCGAAAGGGCGCGGGCGATCCCGGCGCCGATGTTCTGCGCGCCGCCGGTTATGACGACATTATGCCCCGTCATCTTGAAGGCATCGAGTGCATTGTAGGCCATGATTGTCCTCTGGGTCTGGGTGTTAGGGATAATGCTTCGGTCTATTGGTCCGTCAGGAGGCGGTTGGGTGAGCGTTCGCCAGCCTCGTCAGTCGAGTTCCTGGACGCCGCCGCCCGAAACCGTGAGCACCTGGCCACTCACCCAGCTTGCCGCGGGCGAGCAGAAGAACAGCGCAGCATTGGCAATGTCATCGCCTTCACCCAGACGGCCGAGCGGCGTGTGCTTCAGCATCGTCTTTTCGATTTCGGGTGTAAGCACCTTCGCCAGCGCGTCGGTCTTGATGGCGCCAGGCGCGATGCAGTTGACGCGGATACCCATCGGGCCAAGGTCGAAGGCAATGTTGCGGGTGAGATGATTGACTGCCGCCTTGGACGAACTATAGGACGCCATCCGGATATTCTTGTTCTCTCCGGCCATCGACGAGATGTTCAACACCGCGCCCCCGCCGGCTTTCTGCATGTGCGGCGCGGCAAGCTGTGTCAGCCGGAAGAGGGCAAAGACATTCAGCTGGTAAGCCCACTCGAAATCGCTCATCGGCATGTCGAAGGGCTTGGGACCACCGCCTCCGGCGTTGTTGACCAGGATGGTGAGCTTTCCGAAGTTCTTCAACGCTGCCGCAACCGCCGCCTCAAGTTGATCTTCCTTCGTGACATTGCATTCGAGGCCGACTGCCTTGCCGCCCTGCTTGGTGATTTCAGCGGCGACCGCCTGGGCGCCATCGAGCTTCAGATCGGTCACGACAACCGAAGCGCCAGCTTCAGCGAAGAGCCTGGCGATCGCCTTTCCGATGCCCGCCGCAGCGCCGGTCACAATGGCGACCTGTCCTCCCAAACCAAACCTGTCTGTAACTGTCATGGCTGCAATCCTTGCTGAATCAGATTCTCTAAAAACGGCATCAAGGATATTCACGAAGAACCAGGGATGCACAACAGAGAATTGTATCAAAAACGTAATTCCAAGGAGAAGCTCGATGGTCTCGCAGAAGCAACTTTTGAGGGCAAACATCGAGTCTTGCAGCTCAGAGTTGCCCGGCAACTCGTGAATAGGCGCGTCGGCCTGATTGTGGTTGGGTGAAAAGGATGCAGGCTCTGCCCAGTGTCGTGGCGTGAAGCAAGGCCTTTTCGACTTGCCTCATTCCCTGAGTCAGTTTCGTGTTCTTATGTGCTTCGGCGCTTGCGTCCTTGACTGGCATGATGGCGTACGGCAGCCGGTCAGGGGATCGGTGGCCTTTCGGACTTCTCCGCAGAGCTCAGACGGTGCCCTGGCGCCGGATGCGGTGTGAGACGTTCTTGATGACCTTGTCGGCCAGCTCCGAGTTGGTGACGCTGATCAGTCCGCCGTCGTCGCTGCGGATGCGTGTCGAGCGCATGCCGATATCCTCGATGGTGCCGGACAACCCGCTGGATTCGATGGTGTCGCCCACCTTGATGGAAGCATCGAGAAACAGGATCACACCTGCCAGGATGTTCTCGAGCGTCGGTTTCGCGGCGAGCGCGAAGGCGAGGCCGCCGACACCGAAGCCCGCGATGATGCCGTAGACCGGAACACCTGCCGCGCTGATGCCATAGATGATGACTGCGAGGGCTGACATCACCGACACGACCCGCGTTGCGAGCCGGACGATGCTGGTGTCGAAGGTCTTGTCCTTTGCCTGCTGGATTGCCGAGACCCAGTTTCCGGCCCATTCACCGGCAATCAGGATGCACACGACGATGGCGCCGTTGTGGAGGGCAAGAAACACCAGTGTCATCACCGTCGCGCCGCCGCCCGACAGGCCTGCCTGATCGATCACCACGCCGGAGGCATGGTTGGCGAGCAGTCCTGTGGTCGCCGCCTGGCTGAACCAGCGCAGGCTGCGCGAGCCGATGAACCTGCTCACAAGCGGCGGGATGAGCAGAACGGCCACCAGGATCAACATCGTGATCAGCCACTGGAAAATTGTATTGGAGCCCAGTTCCCAGCGGAGGAAATCCGGCAGCTTGTGCGCAACGCCCGCCCAGCGCGGCGGTTCCAGGCCGCCGGGCGTCTCGGTAAAATAGCGATAGGCGTTGAAGCCATCACCGACCCGGCTTGCGCCGCTGATCTGGTAGAGTGACGGCACGTTCGCCACCGTTTCGGCCGTGAAAACGACATCGCCCATGCGGATGCCGGAGGCGATCATGCCAACCTGGACATAGGTGCCGGGTATCACCCACAGTCCGTCACGCAGCTGCTTGAAGGGCGTGTTTGCCGTGACGTTTTCGCGACGGAAGATCTCGCGCAGCATGAGCGCCGTCTCGAGGCCGGCAGATTCGCGGCGCCAGTCCGGGAAGGCCGTCAGATCCATCGAGTCGAGAATCTGCTCCTTGAGGAGCGTGAGTTCGGCGGACTCGGCTTCCGTCGTGGGAGGATAGAGCCAGGCATCCTCGAGCTGGCGGGCCTGTTCGCGGGCTTCGAGATGCGCAACGCTGCGCTCCACGGCGGCGAGGAATGTCTTCAGATGATGTTCCGGGGTCGAGCGGTCGACCGTCAGGTCAGTGTAGAATGCTGCATCGGCTTCTGCGCGGACAGGCGCAACGGCAAGCGCTGACCACAGGAACAGAATGGCCCCGAGTGCGCCCAGCACGGGCCTGCCCAATCTTGCATACCGGATCATCTTCCGCATGGTCGGACCCTGAATCGCATCTCTGCATCGCGCTCGCGTCCTGCCTACGCGGATGCTCTGGTGTAATCAAGCCGGTGACCCGTGATGACCGGTTGCATCCCTTCCTCATGGTATCCCGACGAAGTGGTGCCCGGCTCGGTTTTGCGCATCTGTGCCTCCTCGATTGCGAGGTAGAGCGCGAAGAGGAAGCCCAGAACGACAGGCATCACCGAGATCGAACCGCCCTTGTGGATGGCCTCGGGGATCATGGCATGGCTCACCATGGCGAGAATGGCGCCCGCGGCTATCGCCTGCATGACGATGGCGAAGAGCGAATCCGGGTCGCTGATGAACAGCTTGCCAGCGATGGCCGAGACAACGCCCGCGAGGATCACGGTGGACCACATGCGGTAGACCGCCGCCGTCGAATAGCCGGCCCTTTTCAGAAGGGTGGCACTCGCGGCGGATTCCGGGATTCCGCCCAGGAACATGCCCACCATCAGCGTGGCCGACATGTTGTCGAAGCTGGAGAACTTGGCGCCGATGACCAGGCAGCCGGGGATGGTGTCGAGGATGTTGCCGAAGATGATGGCGAGGCCGATGCCCTTGCCCTTGCTGACCTCCGCAGTCTCGCCCGGCATCCCGCTCTTGCCCTGTGCCGCATGATAGATGCGCGCCCACAGCGAGTGATCTGCGTTCGAGCCTTTCAGGTTGGCCAGAGAGCGTTTGCGGGCCAGTTCGTGAATTTCGCCTCTCAGCGCCTCGTCCTTCTCGGCGAGAAGCTCGAACCCGGCCTTGTCGATTTCTAGAAAGGTGGCTGCGCCGGAGGCGATCACGGTGGCGCTGCGGCGGCGGCCGTCGATCAGCGCCATTTCGCCGAAGACCTCACCCGGGCCGAGTGTGGCCAGTGCATGGCCATTGGTATCCTCCACATCGACGCTGCCCTCGACGATGATGTGGAGCGTGTCACCGCTGTCACCCGCGCGGAAAATCGTGTCGCCTGCCTGGTGCTGCCTGGTTTGCATGTGCGGGAGCAGCAGCTTGAGGTCATCGGGATTGAGATGCTTGAGCAGCGCGCATTTGGCCAGCATGCCGATGCGGGCGTCGGCGGGCTTGGTCGCCGTCAGCCGCGTGTATTCCATCAGGCGGCGGCGGAAGCGCAGCGCTGCGCCGTGGGATTCGAGGAACACCGACGCGACATAATAGATGATCGCTCCCAGCGCGAAGCCACTGGCCATGGTGATCCATGCCAAGCGCAGGCCGAATCCTTGGGTCAGGAGGGCCTCGGCCCCGTCATAGGATAAATCGATTGCAAGAGCGGCGATGAGCGAACCTGCGGCAAAGGCCAGTATGCCCGACAGCAGGCGTTCTGGCAGCGAATAGAACAGGCCGACATAGGCGCCGATCAGCACTGACATGGTGGTGAACAGGCCCACGAGGCCGACGGCAAGGATCTCATAGGTCAAGACTGCGGTTCCCCATTTGGCTCAAACCAAGGATTCGCTTGAGCAAAAGCCATCTTGTCCGATGAAGGCGTGCTTCACAAGATGGGGCGCTCAGTGCAGTGACCACTCGCCCCCGATGTGGCGGATGTCGAGAGGCCGCAGGATGCCCGCGTGCGCAACGCGCACCTCGGCCAACGGGCCATCAAGATTGTGGGCCCAGAAATCGAGAAACTTGATCAGGCGTGGAAAGTGCGGGGCGATGTCATAGTCCTGCCAGATGAAGCTTTGCAGCAGGTGCCGGTAATCCGGCATGCGATAGGTGATTTCGGCAGTGGTCAGGCTCCAGCCGTCCAGTTGCCGGGTGAAGTCCGTGTCCTGCATGAGTGGCCTCCTCGACATGTGACTCGCGGTGATGCTGCCAAGGCCGATTGCGAGGGTCAACGGAAGAAGGGGCGTTATATCAACAAAAACAATATATTAGCAGCGTTGTTGGAAGGCTGCTGCCAATCATGGGGCGAGGCGCGCCAGCTTGGCGTCGGCCACCGCGAAGCAGCCTGCGATCACCGGGCTGATGGGCAGGTCGCGGTAGGCGCCGAGAGCGCCCGCGCGTGTGAGCCGTCCCGCGAGGCCCGGCTCGTCGCCGGCAACAACCCAGATGAACCCAAGCCCGCTTGGCCGCACCACCCGCGCTCCGGCCTGTGTCAGGCCGGCGAAGGCCTCATCCTCGCTGGTGCCGGGTTCGAAGACCGCGAGCATCAGTCCGCTGGCCTCGGGCGGCAGCGCCGCGTGGCGCATGATGATGGCCATGGCCGCGAGCCAGATTGCCAGCACCGTGACAAAAAGCATGAGGGCCAGATGGTGGGCCGAGGCGCGCATCGCACGATCAGGCGGGGGCGAAGCGCGTCGCGCGCTGCTCGCGGATCGGCAGATGCACGATGAAGGCGAAGACGCCCAGCGCGACGCTGAGCCACCACACGATGTCATAGGAGCCGTACTGGTCATAGAGCCGCCCGCCCAGCCAGACGCCGAGGAAGGAGCCCAGCTGATGGCTCACGAACACGAATCCATAGAGAGTCGCCATGTAGCGTGTGCCGAACATCACCGTCACCAGTCCCATGGTGAGAGGCACGGTCGAGAGCCACAGGAGGCCCATGGAAATGGTGAAGGCCAGGGTGGTGAGGTTGCTCACCGGCAGCAGCACGAAAGCCGCGACGATGCCCGAGCGCAGGAGATAGATGAAGGCAAGGGGCACATGCTTCTGGTGGCGTCCGCCGATGATCCCTGCGGCGTAGGAACCGATGACGTTGAACAGCCCGATGAGTCCCATGGCGAAACCGGCGAATTCCTTCGAGATGCCATGCTCCGTCAGGTAGGGAGGCATGTGAACGACGATGAAGGCGAGCTGGAAGCCGCAGACGAAGAACCCCGATACCAGCAGCAGGTAGGAGCCATGACCGAAGGCTGTGCCGATCGCCTGGCGCATGGTGAGGTCGGCCTCGCCTGCGGTGCGTGGCGCCGAGGAGGTATTCTGGATCATCAGCGGACTGGCGAACAGGATGATCAGAAGGGAGAGCCCGGCCAGTATGATGAGCGCGTTCTGCCAGCCATAGGCCGAGATCAGGGCCGCGCCCAGCGGTGCGAAGATGAACTGCCCCATCGAGCCTGAGGCCGTGGCGATGCCGAAGGCCCAGCTCCGCCGCTCCGGAGGCACGATGCGCCCGAGTGCCGCCATGACGATCGAGAAAGAGGAGAAGGCAACGCCGACGCCTACCAGAAGCCCGCCGCCCACATTGAACATGAACGGTGTCTCGGTGAAGGCCATCATCAGCACGCCGATGCAGTAGATCACCGCACCGGCCATCAGCACGCGCGCCGAGCCGTAGCGATCGGCCAGCATTCCGGCCACGGGGGTCGCAAGGCCCCAGACCAGGTTGTGTACCGCCATGGCGAAGGAGAAGATCTCGCGTGGCCAGCCATGTGCGTCCGAGATCGGCACGGTAAAGAAGCCGAAGGTGGAGCGCACGCCGAAATTGACGATCGCCACGAGACAGCCTGCAACGATCAGGGCCGTCGTCGTCTGATACCAGGAGAGGGCGCGGGAGGCTGGTGTGCTCATCCCGCTTCCCTAACCGGGCCGGTGTCGTCGTTCAAACGCGTTCTCTGCATGCGGGGTCCGAACTGGGCGATGGCAACGCCCAGGATGATCATCCCGCCGCCTGCCAGCAGCGGCCAGGTGAGTTGCTCGCCGAGAAGCAGCATGCCCCCCAGCGCCGCCACCACCGGCTGGACATAGAGGAAGACACCGGCGACCGCGCTTTCCATCCTGGACAGTCCGAAATTCCAGGCCGCCGTTGATAGAAAGGTTCCGAAGACCACAACGAAGCCCACGGCGAGCCAGTCGGTGGCGTCCATGCCAGCTAGCGCGAGCGGGAAAGCGGGCGTCACGAAGATCGGCATCGGCAGGGCCGAGATGGCCATGGCGAGGCAGGCCACCGGCAATGCGCCATATTTCTGCGTGGAGGGCCGGATCACCACCGTGTAGATGCCCCAGCCCATGGTCGAGAGCGTCACCAGCACCAGCCCGAGCAGCGAGACATCACCCGATGGCGTGAGCGTGCTGCCCAGCATCAGGGCAGCCGTACCGAGCACCGCCACGCAGAGCCCGGCGATCAGCCAGCCGGTCAGGCGTTCGCCGGTGAGCAGCACGGCGAACAGCGCGATGAACACCGGCTCGAGACCAAACAGCAGGCCGGTCCAGCTGGCCGGCACGCTTTGCATGCCATAGGCCGCGAGGATCTGATAGCCGAGATTGCCGGCGAGGCTGGCAATGGCGATGCGCAGCCAGTGGCGCCAGGCGATCGGCCTCACACCCGTGAACAGCACGACGACCGCCGCCAGAAGTCCTGCCGGATAGAGCCGCAGCACCATCGCCGTCTGGGGCGAGAGTTCAGTGATCAGATGGCGCATGGCGACGGGGATCAGTCCCCACATGGTGACCGCGAACAGAACCGCTGCGAGTGCCGCGAGCCGGCCGCTCATCTTCATTCGCCCGCCGAACTGCGCCACCGCTACGCCGGTGAGGATCAGGCCGCCGCCGATTACCATGCCCGGTGTCACCCGTTCGCCCAGCATCAGCGCGCCCGCCAACACGCCGATGGGCGGCACCAGATAGAGGAAGGCGCCCGCCGCCGCGGCTGGCAGCCGTGCGGAGCCATAGTTCCACGTCACCATGGTGAGCGCCGTCACGAACACCACGAGATAGGCCATTTCCAGCCACAGGCGCGGGGTCATCTCCGCAAGGGTCGTGAGCGTTGCGGGCCGGCCAAGCAGCAGCACCAGCGCCAGCGAGGTGATGACCACCGACAGCGCCGTCGTGGGCAGCGAGCCATAGCGTTGCGCCAGCGGCTTGCTGGCCACCGCATAGATCGCCCAGCAGGTGCCCGAGACGAAGATCATGGCGCAGCCCGTGAGGAACTGCAGGGGCTCGCCCGTCATGCCGAGGTCATTCCAGACGAGGAACACGATGCCGGCAAAGCCGATGGCCAGCCCCGCCGTTGTGGCGGGGGTCAGGCGCTCGCCGGCAGCGAGCGTGCCGATGAGCGCGATGAGCAGCGGCTGGGTGCCGATGATGAGGCTCCCTGTTCCGGCGTTGATGCGCTCGAAGCCGAAGGCCGAGCCAAGATTATAGGCCGTGAACCCGGCGAGCGAGACGAACAGCATGCGCGGCCAGTCGCGCCGCGCGATGCGCCAGCCGCCCGTCGTCACCAGCACGATCAGGAACAGCACGCCGACCAGGGCATAGCGGATAGCGAGGTGATCGGCCGGGCCCAGCGCCAGCGACAGCGAGCGGAAGAACACGGGGCTCACGCCCCACACGATCATGGTGAAGAGCAGGGCGAGAATTGCGGGGAACTGCATCGCGTCAGCGCCGCGCGAGCTTCGGGCCGAACTGCACGGCGGCCACGCCCGCGAGCATGATGAGGCCGCCCGCCACCACATGTACGGTCACCTGCTCGCCGAGCATCAGCGCGCCGGCCGCCACCGCCACCACCGGGATGATATAGAGGAACGATCCCACGGCCGTGCTCGGGAGATGTGCGGCGCCATAGTTCCACAGCATCGTGCCGCCGAGCCCCGTCGCCGTCACCAGATAGGCGACCTCCAGCCACTGCCGGGCGTCGAGCCGCAGAGCCAGCCGGGGCAGGGGTTCGCTGGCCAGCCCGAGCATCAGGGGTGCTGCGATGAGCATGGTCACCGCCGTCACGGTGAAGCTGCTGTGGCGCGTGAGCAGCGGCTTGGTGGCGATGGTGTAGATGGCCCAGCCGAGGCAGCACAGCACGAGATAGATGATGCCGCGGCCCGGCACCGCCTGCGGCGTTGCGGCGGTGATGTCGGGCCAGAACAGCACCAGCGAGCCCATGATCGCGATTGCCACTCCGGCCAGCACATGTCGGTTGAGTTTCTCGCCCAGCACCAGTGCCGCCAGCAGGGCGATCATCAGCGGCTCGATCATGGTGACGAGCGTACCCACCCCGGCGGGCACCAGTTCGAAGCCGGCATTCACGAACCAGTTGTAGCCAGCCATGCCTGCGAGGCCTGCGATCAGGAAGCGTGGCCAGTCCCGGCGCGGAATGCGCCAGCCGCCGGTCCACGCCAGTCCCGCGGCATTGATCGCCGTCAGGAACACATAGCGCATGGCGAGCGAGTTTTCCGGGCTGAGCGACAGCGCCAGCGTGCGCATGAACACGGGCGAACAGCCCCACAGCACCATGGCGGCGGTGAGGGCGAGGACGGCGCGTGTGCGGGTGCTGGGCATGAACAGTCCGGTGGGACTTCGTTCCCTGCCCGAACTGTCCGCTGCGGTCAACCAGTGCCTGCTTGCGCGCCATGCGGCATGGGGCTAGCAGGAGGGCGATGAGGACACGTCTCGCAAGCCTGGCCCTGTTCGCCTGCCTTTCCGCCGCCTGGGCGGGCGATGCGGCCGGTGATCTCGCAGCCGGGCGTCAGGCCCTCGAGCGCCGCGACGTGGTGGCGGCGATGGAGGCCTTCACGGCGGCGCTGGAGGTCGATCCCGGCAATGCCGAGGCCGCCTATGAGCGTGGCCGCCTGCTGGCGCTCATCGGGGAGCCTGCCCGTGCGGTCGCGGATTTCACCGCCGCCATCCTCAGCCGGCCGGATTATGGGCGCGCCTATGTGGGTCGCGCCGAGGCAAAGCTCACGCTCAAGGACGGCAAGAGCGCCATCGCCGATTTCGACCGGGCGATCGAGGTCGCGCCCGGCGATGCCGATGTCCATGTCGCGCGCGCCACCTTCCGCCTCAGGATCGGCAACCTGCCCGGCGCGCGCGCGGATCTCGTCGCGGCCCGGGCCGTCGCCGACCCGGCGACCGCTGCGCGCATCGACGTCATGCTGACGAAACTGGGCGGCGGCTAGTCCCGCCTCAGGCGCGGGTGACGAAGCTGTCGATCACCCGCTTCTCGCCCGCCTTGTCGAAGTCGATGGTGAGCTTGTTGCCCTCCACGGCGCGGATCAGGCCATAGCCGAACTTGTCATGGAACACCCGCTCGCCCGTGGCGTAGCGCACGGCCTCGCTGTCGCGCGCCACCATCTCGCCCGCGCCGAAGCGCGGCGTCGAGCGCGCCGATGTGCCGGCACTCCAGCGCGCCTGGGCGCGCTGCCAGCCCGGGGTCTCGTAGCTGGCGTTGAAGGGCTGCGTCACATCGTCGAAGCGGCTCTGGCCATAGCTGCCCAGCCCGTGCCCGCCATAGCTCGTGGCCATCGCCGCCACTTCCACATGGGCCTCGGGCAGTTCGTCGATGAAGCGCGAGGGTAGGGCCGATTGCCAGAGATTGTGCACCCGTCGGTTCTGCGCGAAGGAGATGAAGGCGCGCGCCTTGGCGCGGGTGATGCCGACATAGGCGAGGCGGCGCTCTTCCTCGAGTCCCGCGCGGCCCTTCTCGTCGAGCGAACGCTGGCTGGGAAACAGGCCTTCCTCCCATCCGGGCAGGAACACGGTTCCGAATTCGAGCCCCTTGGCGGCGTGCATGGTCATGATGTTGACCTTGTCCTCCTCGGCGGATTGTTCCACATCCATGACCAGCGCGATGTGTTCCAGAAACCCGCCGAGATTCTCGAACTCGCCCATCGAGCGGACGAGCTCCTTGAGGTTTTCGAGCCGGCCCTGCGCCTCGGGGCTCTTGTCGGCCTGCCACATGCCGGTATAGCCGGATTCATCGAGCACGATCTCGGCAAGCTCCGTGTGCGGAAGCGTATCGGCCATCTGCCGCCAGCGGCCAAAACTGTCGATGAGCTGGCGCAGCGCGGTGCGGGTCTTGGCGGGCAGTTCGGCGGTGAGGCTGATCTCGTCCGCCGCCCGGTAGAGCGGCAGGCCCCGGGCGCGGGCCAGCGCGTGCATGCGCTTGACCGAGCTCTCGCCGATGCCGCGCTTGGGCACATTGATGATGCGCTCGAAGGCGAGGTCGTTGTCGGGCGAGGCCACGATCTTGAGATAGGCCAGCGCGTCACGGATTTCGGCACGTTCATAGAAGCGCGGGCCCCCGACCACCCGGTAGGGCACGCCCAGCGTGATGAAGCGGTCCTCGAAGGCGCGCATCTGGAAGGAGGCGCGCACCAGGATCGCCATGTCGTTCAGCCGCTCGCCCTTGCGCTGGAGGCTTTCGATGTCGTCACCGATGACCCGCGCCTCCTCGTCGCCGTCCCAGTGGGCGCGCACGCTCACCGTCTCGCCGTTCTCGCGGTCGGTGTGCAGTGTCTTGCCCAGCCGGCTCTCGTTCCTGGCGATGAGGCCGGAGGCCGCACCGAGGATCTGCGGCGTCGAGCGATAATTGCGTTCGAGCCTTATGACGCGCGCGCCCGGAAAATCCTTCTCGAAGCGCAGGATGTTGTCCACCTCCGCGCCACGCCAGCCATAGATCGACTGGTCGTCATCGCCCACGCAGCAGATGTTGCGGTGGCCCTGGGCGAGCAGCCTGAGCCAGAGATATTGCGCCACGTTGGTGTCCTGATACTCGTCCACCAGCATGTATTTGAAGCGCCGCTGATAGTCCTTCAGCACCTCCGGGTGCTCCTGGAAGATGCGCAGCACCTCGAGCAGCAGGTCGCCGAAGTCGGCCGCGTTGACCACCTTCAGGCGCTGCTGGTACTCGCCATAGAGCTTGGCGCCGAGGCCGTTGGCGAAGCCCTGGGCCTCGCCGTGGGGCACGCGCGGCGGCGTCAGGCCGCGGTTCTTCCAGCCGTCGATCATGGCTGCCAGCTGGCGGGCGGGCCAGCGCTTCTCGTCCACGTCATGGGCCTCCAGCAACTGCTTGAGCAGCCGGATCTGGTCGTCTGTGTCGAGTATGGTGAAGCCGGAACGCAGGCCTGCCAGTTCGGCATGGTTGCGCAGGATCTTGACGCCGATCGCGTGGAAGGTGCCGAGCCAGCCCATGCCCTCCACCGCGCCACCGATCAGTGCGCCGATCCGGTCGCGCATCTCGCGGGCCGCCTTGTTCGTGAAGGTGACGGCGAGGATCTGCGAGGGCCAGGCCTTGCCGCTCGCGAGGATATGGGCCAGCCGGGTGGTCAGCACGCGGGTCTTGCCGGTGCCCGCCCCGGCCAGGACCAGGAGCGGCCCCTCGGTCACTTCAACCGCCGCCCGCTGTTCGGGGTTCAGCCCCCTGAGATAGGGGGCGTCGGCCTGGGCAAGCGCACGCTGCGCCAGCCCGCCGGGCCGGATCACGGGGGCGGGTGGCTCGTCGCCAAAGTCGCCGAGGTCGAAGGGCTTGCTGCTCATCAGGTCCGATTCTCTCGGGACCTATATAGCAACGACGGGAACGAAATGCGAAACCGGGGGGCGGGGGATCGGCACGAATGCCTCGCCCCCTTCACCCCCGGGCGTCGACCCGGGGTTTTCTTCAGGATCAGTTGCCGCTGGCGTGCTGCGTGGCCGAAGGTGTGGGGGCTCGGATCCCCGTCAGGCGGCCCGCGGGGTCGGGGTCTGGCCGATGCGGCGCACGGTTTGCTGCACCTCGCGCCAGGCTTCGGCGATTTCCATGTCGCCCATGCGCTCGCTCATCAGCGCGTGCCGGGCCGCCTCTGACTCCGCATATTTTCCGTGCACGAAAACAAGGGCTTCAGCAAGAATGTTCAGATTGCCGTTCATGATTTGCCATCTCCCGTGATTCGATGTCGATGCAGCCTTGATGGCCTCCGGGGATTGCGGGAACATGACGAAGTCGTGAGCGATTATGGCTTCTTCGGGATCGCAATGCGGTGGCCGACCTGGGGCGGCACCGGCAGCGACCGGTGGGCGTCGCGCATCGCCGCGATGTTCTGCTGGATATCCTGCGGAAATGGCGCGGATTTCTTGAGGCGCATGTCGATGTGCATGATGATGATCTCGACCACGCAGGCCAGCCAGCCCTCGCGGGCGTGGTACATCTGCTGAACGTAGTGGACCCGCTTGGCGTCATGGTCAAGGAACTGGCTCTCGACCCGCACCTCGTCCCCGGCGTGCAGTTCGCGCACATAGGTATTGTGGCATTCCAGCGTGAAAAACGAGCAGTTGCGCTCCCGCACATAGTCGGCCCCGAGGCCCACGGCCGCGAACAGCTCATCGGCCGCCCGGTCGAACAGCACGTTGTAATAGGCCATGTTGAAGTGGCCGTTGTAGTCGATCCAATGCTCCTCGACCCGCTGTGGGCGGCTGACGAAGGGGGCAGGATAAGCCATCGCAAAATCTCCGGTTTCTGCTAGTTTCCGAGTCCATGGATACTCCCGCGACCAAGACCAGCACAACCCGAACCATCGCCGAGCTGCGCAGCTGGCTGGGCGAGCGGCTCTCAACCGCCCCCGCCGTCCGCGAGCAGCATGGGAAGGACCAGACCTGGAATCCCGGCGCCCCGCCCGATGCGGTCGCCTTCGTGACCGGCACCGCAGAGGTTCAGCGCATCGTCGCCACCTGTGCCGCCAACGGCACGCCGGTCATCCCCTATGGCACCGGCACCTCGCTCGAGGGACATTTCTCCGCCCCCCTCGGCGGCATCTCGATCGACCTTTCGGGCATGAACCGCATCCTCGAGGTCAATGCCGCCGATCTCGACTGCCGCGTCGAGGCCGGGGTGACGCGCAAGCAGCTCAACACCCATCTGCGCGACCAGGGTCTCTTCTTTCCGGTTGATCCCGGCGCCGACGCAAGCATCGGCGGCATGACCGCGACACGTGCTTCGGGCACCAACGCCGTGCGCTACGGCACCATGCGTGAGAACGTTCTGAACGTCACCGCCGTCATGGCAAATGGCGAGATCATCCGCACCGGCAGCCGCGCCCGCAAGTCTTCCGCCGGCTATGATCTGACACGGATTCTGGTTGGGTCCGAGGGTACGCTGGGCGTCATCACCGAGGTGGCGCTGAGGCTCTATGGCATTCCGGAATCGATTGTTTCCGCAGTCTGCCCGTTCCCGAGCGTTGAGGCCTGCTGCACCGCCACCATCACGGCGATCCAGATGGGCCTGCCGGTGGCGCGCATCGAACTGGTTGATTCTGAACATGTAAAGGCGTTCAACGCCTATTCCAATCTCGACCTCGCGGTTGCCCCGACCCTGTTCCTGGAGTTTCACGGCACCGCGGCGTCGGCGCAGGAACAGGCCGAGACCTTCATGGCCATTGCGCAAGACCTGGGCGGCGGACCCTACCGCATGGCGACGCGGGAAGAAGACCGGCAGAAGCTCTGGCAAGCCCGTCATGATGCCTTCTGGGCAACCAAGGCGTTGATGCCCGGCAAGGAGTCGTTTGCCACTGACGTCTGCGTCCCGATCTCGCAACTCGCTGAATGTGTTACGGAAACTCAACGCGATCTGGCAGCCAACGGGCTGTATGGCCCGATTGTCGGGCATGTCGGCGATGGCAATTTTCATGTTGTCCTCTATTGCGACCGCAACGATGCCGAGGAGTTCCGCCGCGTGAAGGAGGTCTATGGCCGGATGATCGAGCGGGCCATCGCCATGGGCGGCACCTGCACCGGCGAGCATGGCATCGGCTCCGGAAAGCGCGCCTATCTTGAACGTGAACATGGTCCGGCGCTGGCCTTCATGCGCGAAGTCAAGCGTGCCTTCGACCCCGGAAACGTCATGAATCCGGGGAAGAACGCGGCCATCTGATCGACAAAATGGACAGGCAACGGGTCTGGGCATGAAGCTCTGGAAATCGCCGGTCTTTCATTTTGGAATTCTCCTGGTGGTGGCCGTGGTTGGCTTGCTGCTGGCGCCTTTCGTCATTGACTGGAACAGCTACCGGTCCGACCTCGAGGCCTACGGCCGCAAGCTGACGGGCCGCACGGTGACCATCTCCGGACCTGTCTCGGCGCGGCTCTTCCCCTGGCCACGCCTGTCCGCAGAAGCCATCAGCATCGCCAATCCGACCGGGCTTTCGGGCCCTGATTTCGCGACAGTCGAGCGCATCACCATCCGCATGACGCTGGCCGGCCTGCTGCAGGGCAATCTCGATGTCGAAAGCATCGATGTCGAAGATCCCGCGATCCATCTCGAGCGGCTCGCAACCGGCGGCGGCAACTGGCTCTTCACGCCCGATGCCAGCGTTGTGGCAAGTGATGTGCTGTCGCGCGTGAGGCTCGACAAGATCACCTTCAATCGGGGTTCCGTCAGCTTCAGCGATGTCCGCAGGGGAGAGACGATCCGGCTGACGGGCGTCAATGCCGAGGCGGCCTCACCCGGGCTTGAGGGACCATGGCGTCTGCGCGGTCTCGCGCAGTTGAATGGGCATCCGCTCGATATTGCCGTCAACACGGGGCGCCACGAACCAGGGCAACCCTTCATGTTCGGCATCAAGCTCTCCTCAGCGGATCATTCAGGCTATGTCCTGAGTTTCGACGGCGCCTCCGGCGGGCAGGGTGTGGCGGGTACTGTCCGCCTCGAGCCCGCGGCGGCCGAGGATGGCAAGACCGATGCCGAAGGGCGCATTCGTCCGCTGGTGTTCACGGCACAGGCGGAGGGTAATTTCGACAGGGTGAAACTCACGCAGATCGAACTGGCGCGGCTGGACGGGGGCACATCGGATCCGGTCGCCAGCGGTACGGCAGAAGTTTCCCTCGGCCAGCGCATTGCAGCGACGATCGACCTCGAAGCGGCGATGCTGGATCTTGATGAACTCGCCGGCGCCAAATCGCGAAGCCTGCTCCGCGAGGCTGGAAGTCTTGCGCTCGCCAACAGTCTTCTGGCGCAGCTTCCCGACCAGATGACCGTGACCGGTGATTTCCGGGTGACGGCGCTGAAGGCCGAGGGCCAGACCTTCGACAGTGTCAACCTCGCGCTCGAAGCCGATCGTGAACGCTTGCGCATCACGCGATTTGCAGCGGGTCTTCCAGGACGCTCATCCATGCTGTTCACGGGAGCCTATTTCCCGGGGCTGGGTGGCGGCGAGCTGAACGGTGATCTTGCCCTCGAAACCGATGACCTGCGTGGTCTCACGCTTTGGCTGTGGCCAGAGGGCCGTGCACGGCTCGAGGGAACCTGGACGGGCAGCCGCGGCCGATTCAAGATGCAAACGGGGCTCGGCATGACGGCGTCCGATCTGCGCCTGTCACCCGCCGCCTTCGAACTCGATGGTCAGGGCGGAACAGCGTCGTTGACGCTCAATGCCGCCGGACGTGGTGCGGTTGATCTGACGCTCGAGAGTGGCCGTTTTGATTTCGATGCCTATGCTCCGCAGGGCATTCCGGCGCTGCCAGCAGTCGCCAGTCAGGGTGTTGGCGCCTTGCTGACGCTGGCGCTGCCGCGTGATACCGCACCCGACCTGCGTCTCAAGGTCAAGGCCGGTGAAGTGTTGCTCAATCGCGTGACCGCGAGCGATGTGGCGCTGGACCTGCAGTCGAGTGCGAGCGGCCTGGATCTGCGCGCTCTTCGCATTGGCGCGGTGGGTGGTGCCGTTGTCGAGGCTGCGGGGCTCATTCTCGATACAGGCAAGGGGCCAGACGGCGCGGTGAGCCTGGACGTGACCGCGAATGATCCGCATGAGCTGATCAGGCTTGCCGGTCTTGCGCCCGCCGATGCGTTTCCTGTCTGGGCGCAACAACTGGGGCCCACCCGTCTGCGTGCGGATCTCGGCGTATCGGCGGGGGACGGCGGGCCGGAAATGGTCGTGAAGCTTGATGGCAAGGCGGGAGATATCAGCCTCACGGGTCAGGGGCGGTCGACAAGCGGCAATGGCCTGTCGGGAGCTGTCAGGCTGGACGCGCCGCGCTCCGCTCCCATTCTGGCCTTGTTCGGCGTGGAGACAGCTGCGGGAGACATGTTCCCGGGCAGCCTGTCGCTTCAGGTCTCCGGGAACGCCGAACAGGGCTTCACGGGAACGGCGGCGCTGCAGGGTCTTGGCGCAAGTCTTGATTATGAGGGGCGGCTGAACCCGCAAATGCCGGGCTTCGGGCTGGATGGCAAGTTGCGGCTTCGCTCCACCGACTCTGCTCCGCTGGTGGCAGCAGCCGGACTCCCTGCCAGCCCCGGCGCGGGAAGTGCCCTGGTCGTTGAGGCACCCGTCAGCTGGTCGGGTGGCAAGTGGCAACTCACGGATCTGTCGGGCCGTCTGGGCCTCGAGGAATTCACGGGCGCCTTCAACGTGACGCCGGATGGCGTGCTCGACGGTCGTTTTGCGAGCGGTCCGTTGACCCTGCGCGATGTGCTGGCGGTTTCCTTCCTCGAATGGTCGGGATCGGCAGTCGGCCTTGAGACCGGGTTCGCGGATCAGCTGCCATTTGGACTGACGGGTCAGGTCTGGCTGACACCCGCGATACTGACGCTCTATCCCGGTCGGGAGATCCGGACGCCGGAAATCGGGCTCGAGGCGTTGGCCGGGTCCATGCATCTCGTGATCCGCGGCAAGGATTCCGATGGGGGTGATGTTGCCGTGGAGGTTCGATCCGAGGGTGAGGGGGCCAGCCGCAATCTGAATGGTGCGCTGTCGCTGCCGCTTGATCTGCCAGGCCTGCTCTCGCTGTCGAGCGGAACGCCGGTTGCGCAGGGCAGGGGGCAGATCGATCTCGGCTTCACGAGCGAGGGCCGCAGCCCCGCAGCGGCGTTGGCGTCGGCGCGTGGCGAAGGCTCTTATCGCTTCGAGGATTTCCGGCTCACCGATGTCACCCCGGCTGCCTTTGCGCAGGCGCTGGCATCCGCCAAGGACGCTGCTGGTGTGACCCAGGCTTTCACCGCTCTCCGCGGCGGGGCCGGTATCGGGTTTGGCGCGATCTCCGGCACAATTGGAATTGCAAATGGCGAGATGAATTTTGCGCCGATCGAACTCAGGGATGAGGCGGCAGATGTGAGCGTCCGGACAATCGCCGATCTCGCCAGTGGCGGGATCGACATGGAAGCCACTCTGCGCTTCAAGACGCGTCCCGGCCTGCCGCCCATGAGTGTCGCCTTTGCGGGGCCGCCGGGCGAGCTTGTCCGCTCCGAAGACAACTCCGCCCTTGCCACTGCGCTCGGTGTGACACTCATGCAGGAAGGGCTTGTGGAACTCGAGCGTCTGCAGGAGGAGCAGGCGCGCCTTGCGAAGCAGGAAGAAGAGCAGAGAAAGGTCGATGAGGCACGGCTCCAAGCCTATTATGCGCAGCGTGACGAGTTGCTCCTGCGCAAGCGCGAGTTGCGGGTTCACGGTGAGTTGCAGGCTGAGGCAGCGGATCGGTTGCGGCGGCAGATCGAGGCCGAGCGGGCGGCCAATGCCGAAATCAACAAGGCTGAGCTTCGTCAGCGTCTCCGCGAACTGAAGACCTGGCGTCGCATCGCGCAGAATGCCGCCGAGCCGCCACCGGCGAGGAAAACGGCACCACCGAAGCCGCCGCCGCGCCCGAGCAAGCCGGGCCCGGTCATTCTTGAAAAGCCGCCGGGGGCGCCGGTCGTGATATCCCCCGCGCCCGGTTCAGCGCCCTCGCAGTAACGACTGCGCATCAGTGAGGAGCCACACACGGACGGCGCTCGACAGGTTGCGGCTGCCCCGCGTCTGGTCGATCTCTGCGACCAGTGCGGATACTGGAATCCCCCGACGTGCCGCGACGTCCTGGAGTGCCTGCCAGAACTCGGGCTCAAGCGACAGCGACGTGCGGTGCCCGGCGATGCTGAGCGAGCGCTTGAGGTCCCTTGCCATCAATCCTCACGGCGATGGCCGTCAAGGTCCTGCCTTGCCTTGTCGGCCTGCGCCTTGGTCAATTCCGCTTCGTCCTTTGAACGTCCGAAGGCGGCACGGTTCTCCGCAGCCTGTCGCTCGCGATCGTCGCGTGCCTTGCGCTTGCGGTGGAGCTTGAGGCTGACGATGTCGCCCATCACCTGGGCCCGATCATGTCTTCCGGCCTTACGATCCTGTCAAAGTCGTCGGCCGGAATGCCATCCTTGACCGCTTCCTCCCGCAGGGTGGTGCCGTTCTTGTGGGCCGTCTTGGCGATCCTTGCGGCGCGGTCGTAGCCATATTTTGGTGCGAGCGCCGTGACCAGCATCAGCGAACGCTCGAGGGCGAGCCGGATGTTGTCCTCGCGGGCTTCGATGCCGGCCACGCAATTGTCGGTGAAGCTCATGGCCGCGTCCGAGAGCAGGCGTACAGACTGCAGGAAGTTATACGCCATGACCGGATTGAAGACGTTGAGCTCGAAATGGCCCTGCGATCCCGCAAAGCTGATCGCCGACTGATTTCCGAAGACCTGGACGCACACCATGGTCAGCGCCTCGCATTGTGTCGGGTTCACCTTGCCCGGCATGATCGAGGAGCCGGGTTCATTTTCTGGAAGCGCGAGTTCGCCGAGCCCGGAACGGGGCCCGGACCCGAGGAAGCGGATATCGTTGCCGATCTTGAACAGGGAGACCGCGACGGTGTTGATTGCGCCATGCGTCATGACCATGGCGTCATGGGCGGCCAGAGCCTCGAACTTGTTGGGCGCCGAGGTGAAGGGCATGCCCGTGATGGCGGCGATCTTGTCGGCCACCATCTCGGCAAAGCCCACGGGGGCATTGAGGCCAGTACCGACGGCCGTTCCGCCCTGCGCAAGCTCCATCAGCATCGGCATGGTCATCTCGATGCGTCTGATGCCGTTCCAGACCTGCGTGGCGTAGCCGGAAAACTCCTGGCCCAGCGTCAGGGGTGTTGCATCCTGGGTATGGGTGCGGCCGATCTTGATGATGTGCGTCCACTGCCGCGCCTTGGCGTCAAGTGCCTTGTGGAGATGGCGCAACGCCGGGAGGAGCCGGTGCTGCACCTCCTCCGCACAGGCAATGTGCATCGCCGTTGGATAGGTGTCGTTCGAGGACTGGCTCATGTTGACATGATCATTGGGGTGGACGGGGTTCTTCGAACCCATCACCCCGCCCATCATCTCGATGGCGCGGTTCGAGATGACTTCATTGGCGTTCATGTTCGACTGTGTTCCGGAACCCGTCTGCCATACGACCAGAGGGAAATGCTCATCAAGCTTGCCGTCGATGACCTCCTGCGCAGCCCTGATGATGACGTCGCCCACGTTGCTGTCGAGCCGGCCCAGCGCCATGTTGGTTTCGGCCGCCGCGCGCTTCACGATGCCGAGGGCGCGCACGATGGGGGCGGGCTGCTTCTCCCAGCCGATCCTGAAGTTGCCGATTGAGCGCTGGGCCTGTGCGCCCCAGTAGCGGGACGAGTCCACTTCGATCGGGCCAAACGTATCAGTCTCGGTGCGGGTCTTCGTCATGCGCGTCTCGAACTCTGGGGGCTTGGGTTGAGACTGCTTGCTAACACGTCCGAACTTCACCCGCCAGTCTGACAGGAGACGGATGGTGTCAGCTGCGATCGTGGCTGCGGGCCAGAAGGACCATGGTCATGAAGGAGAGGAGAGCCGTAATGCCCATGGCCAAAAGGGCCATCTGGGCGGGGGCGACATCAAGGAGCAGGGTAAACAGCAGCGGCGCGGCAGCATTGAGGATGAGGTTGGGCGTGGCGATCACGCCCAGCACCTCGCCATATCCCTTGGTCCCGAACAGCATGAGCGGCACCGCGCCCTTGGCGATGGTGACGAGCCCGTTCGAGGCCCCGTACAGGATTCCGAAGAGAATGGCCGCGCTCCATGAGAAGCCCAGGAGTGCGAAAATTCCGATGGCTGCGGGAAGAAGTCCGAAGGCGAAAAGACCCAGCTGGATCGCGGTGAACCGCCGTCCCATCATGATCTCGCCGAGGCGGCTCGCCACCTGTGAAGGGCCGATGAGGGCCGCCATGAGCACCGCCTCGTCACCCGGGAAGCCCAGTCCGGCGAAGAGCGGCAGCACATGCGCCGAGATTGCCGAGAACACCAGACCGTTGAGAGCAACCGCCGTCGCGAACAGGATCATGGCCCGCCGCCGTGCCGGGCCGGGAGCGAGGCTTGGCGCCACGGTCGTGGAGGCCTCGTTGGGTCCATCGCCCAGGGCGCCGCCGAGAACGGCCCAATGGATCGGCAGGCAGACGATGAGATGGAGCGCGGCATAGACAAGGAGGGTCTCTGCCCACCCCACGGACAGGGACAGGTAATGGCTGACGGGCCAGAACACGGTGGAGGCCAGACCGCCGAACAGCGTCAGGTAGGAGATGGCGCGGCGCGCGCCGCTGCCCGCAATCTGTGTGAGACTGGCAAACGCGGCGTCATAGGTGGCAAAGCGCATGGCGACGCCCAGCAGCAACCAGCCCATGGCGTAGGTGACGGTGCTTGGGAACCCGCCCATCATGGCCAGTCCGGCGGCAGCGAAGACCGAACCCGTCATCATCACACGGCGTCCGCCGAAGCGGTCGGTGATGCGGCCCGTCCAACGGGAAATCAGGCCGCTCAGCAGAAGGCTCGCTGAAAAAGCGCCAAAGATCAGGGCTTCAGGCCAACCGGTGGCGCGGGCGATGTCGCCGGACAGGGCTCCCAGCATGTAGTAGGTTGTGCCCCATCCGATGATCTGGGTGACCCCGAGCCCGCAGATGACCAGCCACAGGGGAACGTGTTTCAGCGCAGTTGGTCCCACCAGATCGGATTGCTCCAGGCGCGGCGTCCGGCGTGGTCGATGGCCACGACCCGGAACCACGGGCTCGGCCTTTTCACAAGCCAGCCCCTTTCAAGCTTTGTGAGATCGAAGCTTGCCTCGGTAATCGCCCGTCCGTTCCGTACCGCCGAGCGCGAGTTGCCGCAGATCACCGTGATCGTGTCGACGGGTGAACAGGAGATAGCGATATCCTTGCCCTCGATCTCGATTGCGTGGAACTGGGGCCCCATGCTCGAATAGTAGTCACCGCGCTTGAGGCTCGCCAGGAGGTCCTCGGGGTCGAGGCTCTCGGCCTTCACATGCACCCAGCCGCCGAAATGATCGGGCGTCTTGAAATGGGCATCGTCCGTCGCGAAGGCGGAAAGACGGCTACCTTCGGTCAGCATCTGATCGAGAAGATACCAGCCGTCACCCCGGTCATTCTCTATTGCGCAGCCGTGATTGTAGATCTCGACGGCGTGTGCGCTCGCAATGGCGCGCCCATCCTCGATCGTGAGTTGTGACCAGGCGGGATGTGCGATGCCGATGAAGGCGCCCGCCTCGCGGGCGCGCTGGGCAACGCCAGCACCGGTTTCGCCAGGCAAATTGCGCGGGAAGTCGAGTGGAAGGCCTGCCGCCACGATGTGCCAGAGTTCGCCCACCACCGTTTCGGGCGCGTGAAGCTCGGCGCCGAGGAGTGTCGTGAAGCTGTTCGAGCGGAAGGAACGGGTATCAGCGATGGGATAGTCGAAATGCTCGATGAAATGCTCGGAGAGTTGCATGAAGTCATAACCGGCAGCCTTGTAGGCATCGACAACAGCTTTGGGCTCCAGCGCGCCATCCGACAGGTTGGAGTGGGTGTGAAGGTTGCCGCGCCAGAAGCGGCCAGGGGCTGAGAAAGGGGTCAGCAGAGCCATGATCGTCCTACCGTTGTTGACCTAGACACTCATCTGCATGCCGAGTTCGACCACACGGTCCGGCGGAATGCGAAAGAACTCGATGGCGCGGGAGGATTGATTGGCCATCATGATGAAGATGCGCTGCTGCCAGTAGGGCAGGGATGAATGCGCCGACATGCGGATGACCCGGCGGCCGAGGAAGTAGGAGGCCTGGCGCGGGTCAATCTCGAGGCCGAAGGATGCGCAGGCCCGGAGTGCACCGGGAACATCGGGTTGTTCCATGTAGCCGAACCGGGCCTCGACCAGCCACGCGCCGAGCGGCAGCCGTTTCACCTCGACCCGGGTCTCGTTGTCGATGCGTGGTTCGCTCGTCGTCTCCGCCGTGATGAAGACCAGCCTGTCATGGAGGACGCGGTTGTGTTTCAGGTTGTGCATGAGTGCGCTGGGCGCATAGAGGGGGTCTGTCTGCAGGAAGACGGCGGCGCCTGCGACGCGCGTCGGCTGACGGCGTTCAAGGCTCTCCAGCAGGGGCACCAACTCGACCGAGTCTTTCTTGAGCTTGTCGGTGAGCGCCTTGCGTCCCCGCATCCATGTGACCATCAGGAGTATGATGGTCGACCCCAGCAGAACCGGCATATAGCCTCCATCATCGAGTTTGAGGCCGTTAGCGGCCAGAAATGTCGCTTCGATGACAAAAATCAGCACCAGCGCTGGCAGCACGATGAAACGCGGCAGGTTGCGCGATTTCCAGAAGAAGATGACGGCAAGGATGGTGTCGACAATCATCGAGGTGTTGACGGCAATGCCGTAGGCGGCGGCGAGATTGCTGGAGGACTGGAAGACAAGGACCAGAATGATCACGCCAACCAGCAAGAGCCAGTTGATCTGGCCGACATAGATCTGTCCCAGTTCCGTCTCGCTGGTGTGGGTGATGCCCATGCGCGGGAACAAGCCGAGCGACATGGCCTGCTGGGCGATCGAAAATGCTCCGGTTATCACCGCCTGTGAGGCGATGACCGTCACGGTTGTGGCCAGCAGTACGAGGGGTATCACAAGCCACCCTTCGACCATGAGAAAGAAGGGGTTGGAGACCGACTGTGGGTGGGAAATGATGAAAGCGCCTTGCCCGAGATAATTGAGGATCAGTCCGGGGAACACCACCAGCAGCCATGCGAGCCGGATGGGTTTGCCTCCGAAATGACCCATGTCGGCGTACAGCGCCTCGCCGCCAGTCACGGCGAGGAACACGCCGCCGAACACCAGCAGGGCGAGTCCGGGCTGATCGATCAGCATGGAGATGCCATGCATCGGATTGAAGGCATGAAATATCTGGAGATCGTCGCTGATGTGGACAATTCCCATGACACCCAGCGTAGCGAACCAGACAACGGTGATGGGCGCGAAGAGTGACGCGACGCCGGACGTGCCCTTGTACTGGAATACGAAGAGTGTGATCAGAATAGCCAGCGTCAGTGGCACGACGACGGGTTCGAAACCGGCATTGACGACTTTGAGTCCCTCCACAGCCGACAGTACCGACATGGCCGGTGTGATCATTGCATCCCCGAAGAAGAATGCGGCGCCGATGATACCGAGAGCAAGCACAAGCCCGCCCTTCTTCTTGAGCAGCGTTTCGACCAGCACGACCAGAGACAGAATGCCCCCCTCGCCTCGGTTGTCGGCGCGCATCAGGAACACGACGTACTTGAGGGTCACGATCAGGATCAGGGCCCAGATCAGCAGTGAAGCCACGCCCAGCACGGCGGCTCTGATGTCGCCGCCAGCGGCAACCACCGGGTGCAGCGCCTCGCGCATGGCGTAGAGCGGGCTGGTGCCGATGTCGCCGAATACCACGCCCAGCGCAGCGAAGGCGAGCCTCAGCGTGTTCTTGGATCCGCCGTGCGGCGTTGATGTAGCAGCTTGCATGGATTGGCGCCCGTGGCGCTGCTCCCTGTCTATTGCACGGTGTCTATTCGGCCGTCACGACGGCGCGGCATTCAGCAGGAAGGGCGCTGAGAGTCAAGGGTGGGGCCGGTTTGACCGGTTTGGTCGGTTTCTTGCTCGGCGGCGGCTTCTCGATGCGGCGCCAGGGTGCGTCACCCAACCAATAGGCGAGCTCTTCGCCACAACCCGTACCATCCTTCGGACGGGGCTCGGGCTGGTTCTTGCAGGAGGGTGATCCCTCGGGGCAACGCATGCGGATATGGAAGTGGTAGTTGTGCCCGTAATAGGGCCTGACCTTGGCCAGCCACGACCGGTCACCTTTCGCCCACTTGCACAATTCCTTCTTGATCGGCGGATGAACGAAGATGCGTGCCACCTCGGGATAGGAGGCGGCGCGCCTGATGAGCCGGGCATGGGCATCGGTCCACACCGAGGGATCAATGCTCTTGCGGTCTTTCACGACCACTGTTGGCTTGATGTCCTCGCGGGCCTTGCCGTCGAGGCGCGCCTCAGGCATGGGCGTGAGCCAGATATCGGCATCAAGTCCAACCTGGTGGCTGGCATGACCCGACGGCATGGGACCGCCCCGCGGCTGCGACATGTCCCCCACCAGGAGCCCGTTCCAGCCGTCCTTTTCCCTGGCGTCCGCAGCGAGTTTCTCGAGCAGTTCCACAAGCTGTGGCTGTCCCCAGTAACGGTTGCGTGACAGTCGGATCACCTGCCACGCCGGACCGTCGACCGGCAGGGCCTTGCCGCCCGACATGCAGCCGCGCGCATAGAAGCCGATGGCCCGGGATTTCATGGAGGCTGCCGGTGTTACCTGCGCACTGAACACTTTCTTGGCCGGAAGCTTCATCAGCTCCTTGTCGCTCAGAGCGGCCAGGGCACGGGCATCGGTTGCCGACTGTGCTGCGGCAGGGAGGCAAGGCGCCAGCAGGAGCGCGGCGGCAATCAGCACGCGTGGGATCATGGTGATGGTCATTTCTTGCGGAACTGATCCAGCGACACGACCTTGGGGGGCGCATCCGGCGAATGATCCTCGGCCGTGGCTTCAGGCGAAGGGGCAGGTTCGGCGGTCGCCGCCGCCGCGGGCGTCGCGACGTCCGCAGGGCGGGGCTTGTCCGGTGACTGGCTCTCGAACTGCAGGCCGAACTGAACCGCCGGATCAAGGAAGCCCTTCACGGCGTCAAAGGGCACGACCAGGTGCTCGGGCACATTGTCGAATGACAACTCAACCTCGAACCTGTCATCGTGGACGTGGAGGTTCCAGTACTGGTGCTGGAGGACGATGGTCATCTCGCGCGGGTAGCGCTGGCCAAGCTTCTGGGAAATCTGCACCCCCGGATGCCGGGTGTTGAAGGCGATGTAGAAATGATGCTCGCCGGGCAGACCCGTGCTCTCCGCGATCTTGAGCGCATCGCGCACCACGCCCTTCAGGGCGTTCTGGGCGAGCAGATCGTAGCGCATCAAATCTTCAGGCATCGGCGGGTCCGGGCTTTCAGGCGAAGCAGGCGCGTAGCATAGCCGGGGCGCGGAGGCAAAGCCAGACGCCGCCTGGTGGAAAACCTCAAAAAGCGGGGGTTTCGAGTTGGCTGTCATCCTGCGCGCCTGACGCAGCCGGCAGGGGCAAGGACACTTTGAGGCCACCTGTCGGCGACCTGGAAAAGCCCACAGTGATGCCGTAGGCATCAGCGATGTCCTTGACGATTGCCAGTCCGATACCGGTGCCCTGTGTGCGCTCATCGAGGCGGCGTCCGCGCTCCGTAATCAGCGCGATTTCGCTGTCGGCGACCCCGGGACCGTCATCGCAGATCTTCAGCCGTACATCATGGTCTGCTCCCTCAAGCTCGACGACGACCAATGACGAGGCCCACTTGCGAGCATTGTCGAGGAGGTTGCCGACCATTTCCGTGAAGTCCTCCCGGTCGATCTGGGCCGACCGGTTGGCGGGAATCCGGTTCTCGAAGACGATCCTGTCACCCCGTGGCAGGCGCTGAATGGTGGAAATGAGTTCGTCCACCGAAACCCGCATGTCGGCCACCGCCGCGCCATGGCCTGCCGCCACTTTCGTTCGGGCAAGTTCGCGGTCCGCCAGTTGCCGCAGGGTAGCCGTCTGGGAGGCGATCTCGGACGCCACTGGCTCCAGACCAGCCTTCCGCAGGTCGGTCAGGAGAATGTCGATGATGGTGAGAGGGGTCTTGAGGCTGTGTGCAAAATTGCCCGCCCGCGCCCGCGCTTTCTCGATCTGTTTCTGCTGCTGAAGGAGAAGAAGGTTCAGTTTGTTGGAAAGCGGGGCGATTTCGACCGGATAATCCCCGATCACGCTGCTGGCACGCCCGTCACTGACATCACGGACATTGCGCCGGAGGCGGTCAATCGGCGTCATCACGATCCGGAACTGCACCGCGCTCACCAGCAGGAACGTCACGCCCAGAACCGCGAGAGATGCCGCAAGAAAAAGTGCGAACCGCGCCAGTGGCGTATGGATCTCATCTGCATTGATCCCGACCAGCACCCGCAGCTGGCGATCGTTGGGCGCCTCCCCAACATTGATGACCTTGGCTTCGATCAGGACAGGTTCGTCGAATGGTCCCGGGAATTCCTCCGGCGTCTCCATTGTCATCCAGGCCTGACCAGGCGTCTCGAGGGTCGCATCCCAGAGCGAACGCGATCGGAGCAAGGTGCGGTCACGGGAATCGACCTGCCAGTAGAGACCGCTCATCGGCTGCCCGAAGCGAGGCTCCGCCAGCGCGGCTGAGTTGGTAATTTCGCCGGAGGAATCAAGATCGATGCCGCCGATCAGCTGAAAAAGGTAGCTCCGGATCTCAGCGTTCTGCCGTGTCGTCACATAGCCCTGGAACAGCGCGTAGAGAACGACTCCAGCCGCCAAGAGTGCCACCAGAGTGACGCCCGTTGAAATCACCAGGAACCGGCGACGGATCGAATGGCTCACGGCATCTCCCGGCCCGGAAAGATATATCCGAATCCCCGCCGTGTACCCACATAGTCACGGCCGATCTTGCGGCGCAAGCGACCGATGAGCACCTCGACGGCATTGGTGTCGCGCTCGTGGTTGTGGGAGTAGATATCGTCCGCCAGTTCCGATGCGGTAATGATCTTTCCCCGGTTGACGACGAGGTGGTGAAGGAGCCGGTACTCCATCTGCGTGAGGTCGACCGCCTGGCCGTTCACCGTCACGGTCGCCGACAGCGGATCAAGCTCAAGACCGCCGGCGCCCAGTTTCTCCGCAACCGTGCCGGTACTGCGCCGGATCAGAGCCTCGACGCGCGCGATGAGTTCTTCCATCTCGAATGGCTTCGGAAGGTAGTCATCCGCACCGGCCTTGATGCCTGCGACGCGCTCGCTCCAGCTGCCGCGGGCGCTCAGGACGAGAACGGGCGTTGCGACGCCCTCCGAGCGCAGGCGTTTCAGAACTGATAGGCCGTCGAGGCCGGGCAAGCCCAGATCCAGAACGATGGCTGCGTAGCTCTGCGTTCCAGCCCGGAACCAGGCATCTTCCCCGTCAAGGGCGGCGTCCACGGAAAAACCGGCACCCTTCAGGGCCTTGGCCACTGCCCGCTGAACCTTTGCCTCGTCTTCAACAACCAGGATCTGCATTCGGTCTATCGAGCGCTGATGAGTTTCTGGGTGGTGGCATTGATCTTCAGAAAGCGCAGGTTGCCGCTCTTTTCGATGATCTTGATGCGATAGACGATGACACCGCCCTCCTGGCGCAGTCGGATGTCGACGATGTCGCCCGGAACCAGCTTGTTTGCGATGCGCTGGATCTGTCGAACCGAGGCAATCTTTCCCTGATAGCGGGCCGCCAGCTCGCCGTCACGCAACTGGGCGTCGTCACCGGCCCTGCCGCGCGCTGAACTCTCGCCACTGTGGCTTCCGCCGTTGCCGCCATGGTCATCTCCGCCGCCGTTTCCGCCACCACCACTGTTGCCCCCGCCGTCGCC
>OMIC01000005.1 GCA_900298995.1 Hyphomicrobiaceae bacterium
GCGACAACATCTCGTTCGACGTCGAGCTGATCACGCCGATCGCCATGGAGGAGAAGCTGCGCTTCGCCATCCGTGAGGGCGGCCGTACCGTCGGCGCCGGCGTCGTCGCCAAGATCACGGATTAAGGGCGGACAGGTCTCATGCAACGTCAGAACATCCGTATCCGGCTCAAGGCCTTCGATCATCGCGTGCTCGATACCTCGACGCGCGAGATCGTGAACACCGCGAAGCGCACTGGCGCTCAGGTGCGTGGTCCTGTGCCTCTTCCCACGCGGATCGAACGCTTCACCGTGAACCGTTCGCCCCACGTGGACAAGAAGAGCCGTGAACAGTTCGAGATGCGGACCCACCGCCGCCTTCTCGATATCGTTGATCCGACCCCGCAGACGGTTGATGCTTTGATGAAGCTCGACCTGGCTGCTGGTGTCGATGTTGAAATCAAGCTCTGAGTCAGGGCTTTGAAGGAGTGAAGCGATGCGTTCTGGTCTCATCGCACAGAAGCTGGGGATGACCCGCATCTACACGGACGAGGGAACCGCAGTTCCCGTGACCGTGTTGAAGGTCGACAACTGTCAGGTCGTGGCGCAGAAGACGCCCGACAAGCACGGTTATGCGGCTCTGCAGCTTGGTGCCGGCATCCCGAAGATCAAGCGGCTTACCAAGGCGGCCCGCGGCCATTTCGCCGTTGCCAAGGTCGAGCCGAAGCGGAAACTCAAGGAGTTTCGCGTGTCGCCGGATAACATCATTCCGGTTGGCGCCGAGATCACAGTAGAGCATTTCGTGCCGGGCCAGTTCGTGGACGTGACGGCGACGTCGATGGGCAAGGGCTTTGCCGGTGGCATCAAGCGCTGGAACTTCGGCGGATTGCGCGCCACGCACGGCGTGTCGATCAGCCACCGGTCCATCGGTTCGACAGGCAACCGCCAGGACCCCGGCAAGGTGTTCAAGAACAAGAAAATGCCCGGCCATCTCGGCGCCGAGACAGTCACCACGCAGAACATCGTGGTGGTCAAGACCGATGCTGGCCGTGGCCTGATCATGGTCAAGGGCTCGGTTCCGGGCGTCAAGGGCGCCTGGGTGTCGGTGCGCGATGCGGTGAAGCGCAAGCTTCCCGACTCCGCGCCCAAGCCCGGCGCTTTCAAGATGCCGGACGCCGCCGCAGCTGCCCCGGCGGCAGAATAAGGAGTGACGGACATGAAAGCCGACATTCATACCATCGAGGCCAAGAAGGCCGGTAGCATTGATCTGGCCGATCACATTTTCGGTCTGGAGCCGCGGGCCGACCTCATCCACCGGGTGATTCAGTGGCAGCTGAACAAGCGTCAGCAGGGAACACATCAGGCCAAGAGCCGTGGTGAAATCTCGCGCACGACCAAGAAGCTCGGCCCGCAGAAGGGTTCCGGCGGCGCCCGTCACGGGTCCCGCAAGGCCGGCATCTTTGTAGGTGGCGGCAAGGCCTTCGGTCCACGCTTCCGCAGCCATGAGACGTCTCTGAACAAGAAGATCCGGGCTCTGGGCCTGCGCCATGCGATTTCGAGCAAGGCCAAGGACCAGTCGCTGCTGATCCTCGACAGCGCGGCGTCGGATGGCAAGACCAAGACGCTGGTCAAGGCCTTCGAGCAGCTGGGTCTCGCCAACGCGCTGATCATCGACGGCGTGGCGGTGAACGAGAGTTTCGCCCGTGCGGCCCGCAGCATTCCCAACATCGACGTGCTGCCGATCCAGGGCATCAACGTTTATGACATTCTCCGCCGCAAGAAGCTGGTGCTGACCAAGGCGGCCGTTGAAGCGCTGGAGGCGCGGTTCAAGTGAGCAAGGAACAGTATTACGACATCATCCGGAGCCCGGCCGTGACCGAAAAGGGCACGCTTGTCTCCGAGCACAACCAGGTTGTGTTCAACGTAGCGCGTACGGCGACCAAGCCAGAGATCAAGAAGGCCGTCGAAGGCCTGTTCGGGGTCAAGGTCAAGGCCGTCAACACGCTGGTGCGCAAGGGCAAGCAGCGCCGCTTCCGCGGTCAGGCGGCCATGCTGAGCGATGTGAAGAAGGCCTATGTGACCCTCGAAGAGGGCCAGCGGCTCGACGTGACGACGGGCCTGTGAGCAGCGAGACAAGACAATGGCACTGAAAACATTCAATCCGACCAGCGCAGGCCGCCGCCACCTGATCCAGGTGGACCGCAGCCAGCTGTGGAAGGGCAAGCCGGTCAAGGGCCTGGTCGAGGGCCTGAACAAGAATGGCGGCCGTGGCAATTCCGGCCGGATCACGACGCGCGGACAGGGTGGCGGTCACAAGCGCTCCTATCGCGTGGTCGACTTCCGCCGCCAGAAGATGGACATGCCCGCGGTCGTCGAGCGGCTCGAGTACGATCCGAACCGCACGGCCTTCCTTGCGCTCGTCAAGTATCAGGACGGCACCATGGCCTACATCCTGGCACCGCAGCGCCTGAGTGTCGGCGACACGGTGGTGTCGGGCAAGTCGGTTGACGTCAAGCCGGGCAATGCCATGCCGCTCGGCGCCATGCCGGTGGGCACGATCGTCCACAATGTCGAACTGAAGCCGGGCAAGGGTGGATCTCTCGCACGTTCGGCCGGAACCTACGCAATGGTCGCTGGCCGCGACCAGGGCTATGTCCTGCTGAAACTCAAGTCGGGTGAAACCCGCATGGTCGACTCGTCTTGCATGGCGAGCGTCGGTGCGGTCTCGAACCCGGACCACATGAACGAGGTGACTGGCAAGGCCGGTCGCGCCCGCTGGAAGGGCCAGCGTCCGATTTCGCGCGGCATCGCGCGCAACCCGGTCGACCACCCGAACGGCGGCCGCACCAACGGCGGCAAGCACTGGGCCACGCCCTGGGGCAAGCCGACGAAGGGCACCAAGACACGTTCGAACAAGCGGACCCAGAAATTCATCGTGCGCTCGCGCCACGATCGCAAGAAATCTCAGTAAGAGGTAGACCGTGACACGCTCCGTTTGGAAAGGCCCGTTTGTCGACGGGTATCTCCTGAAGAAGGTGGAAACCGCGCGCGGCGCGGGCGGACGGGCCCAGGCCATCAAGACCTGGAGCCGTCGCTCGACCATCCTTCCGCAGTTCGTGGGCCTGACCTTTCAGGTTCACAACGGCAACAAGTTCATTCCTGTCCTCGTGTCGGAGGAAATGGTGGGTCACAAGCTCGGTGAGTTTGCGCCGACCCGGACTTTCCATGGCCACACCGCCGGCGACAAGAAAGCCGGAGCGAAGTCATGAGCAAGAAGTCCCGCCCCCGCGCGTTGCCCGAGAACGAGGCGAAGGCCGTCACGCGGTCGATCCGCATCTCGCCGCGCAAGCTCAATGACGTGGCCTCGGAGATCCGTGGCATGAAGGTGGACAAGGCGCTGGCCTATCTCACCTTCTCGCGCCGCCGCATCGCCAAGGACATCAAGAAGACGCTGGAATCGGCCATCGCCAATGCCGAAAACAACCACCAGCTCGACATCAACAATCTGGTCGTGGCTCAGGCCTGGGTCGGCAAGAACCTGGTCATGAAGCGCTGGATGCCGAACGCCCGTGGACGCGTGGGGCACATCGAGAAGTTCTTCAGTGAGCTGACGATTGTCGTCCGTGAGGTTCGCGAAGAAAGCAAGGAGGCCGCCTGATGGGCCAGAAAGTCAATCCGGTTGGGCTCCGTCTCGGAATCAACCGCACTTGGGATTCGCGCTGGTTCGCGGGCTCGCGTGAATATGGCAAGCTGCTTCACGAGGACATCGCCATCCGCGAATACCTCAAGAAGGAGCTCAAGCAGGCAGGCGTGTCCAAGATACTGATCGAGCGCCCGCACAAGAAGTGCCGGGTGACAATCTACTCGGCGCGTCCGGGCGTGGTGATCGGCAAGAAGGGCGCCGACATCGAGAAGCTTCGCAAGAAGGTTCAGGACATGACGGGTTCCGAGGTCCATCTCAACATCGTCGAGGTCCGCAAGCCTGAAGTCGACGCCAATCTGGTGGCCGAGAACATCGCCCAGCAGCTGGAGCGCCGCGTGGCCTTCCGCCGCGCCATGAAGCGTGCCGTGCAGTCGGCGCAGCGCATGGGCGCCGAGGGCATCAAGATCACCTGTTCGGGCCGTCTGGGTGGCGCTGAAATCGCGCGCACCGAATGGTACCGCGAGGGGCGCGTGCCGCTGCACACGCTTCGCGCCGACGTGGACTATGGCACGGCGACGGCTTTCACCACCTACGGCACCAACGGCGTCAAGGTCTGGATCTTCAAGGGCGAGATCCTCGAGCACGATCCGATGGCGCAGGACAAGCGCATGAACGAGCCGGCCGATGCCGGCGCCTCCCGCGGTCGCCGTGACCGCGACGCGGCGTGAGGATTGAGGGTTAGCGACAATGCTGCAACCAAAGCGTACCAAGTTCCGGAAGGCCTTCAAGGGCCGCATCCACGGCAAGTCGACCAGCTGCAACACGCTGGATTTCGGCGCATTTGGACTGAAGGCGATGGAACCCGAGCGGCTCACAGCACGTCAGATCGAGGCCGCCCGCCGCGCGCTGGCGCGTGGCATGAAGCGTGCCGGCCGCATCTGGATCCGCGTGTTCCCCGACGTTCCGGTCTCGAAGAAGCCTGCCGAAGTCCGCATGGGTTCCGGCAAGGGCTCGCCCGAGTACTGGGCGGCGCGTGTGAAGCCCGGCCGGGTGCTGTTCGAGATCGACGGCGTGCCGCGTCAGGTGGCTGAGGAGTCGCTCGGTCTCGCAGCGGCGAAACTTCCGATCAAGACGCGCTTCATTGCGCGCCTTGGCGAATAAGAGGGTGAGCGCCATGAAGGCCAAGGACATCCGGGTCATGACCAACGACCAGGTCAAGGACGAAATCCTGAAGCTGAAGAAGGAGCAGTTCAATCTGCGCTTCCAGAGGGCGACGGGCCAGGTCGAGAACACAGCGCGCATCCGCCAGATCCGCCGCGACATCGCCCGTCTCAAGACGGTGCAGTCGCAGCAGGCCGCCGCGAAGTAGGAGAGAAGAACATGCCGAAGCGCATCCTGCAGGGCGTTGTGGTGAGCGACAAGAACGACAAGACCATCGTGGTGCTCGTCGAGCGCCGCCTGCGTCATCCGGTACTCAAGAAGACCGTGCGTCTTTCGAAGAAGTACCACGCCCATGACGAGAAGAACGAAGCCAAGTCCGGGGACATTGTCCGCATCGAGGAAACGCGTCCGCTGTCGAAGCAGAAGCGCTGGGCCTTGGTGGGCAAGGTCGCCGCTGGCCAGGCCTAAGGAAAAAGTGGGCCTTCGGGCCCCACGAGTGAACGGGTGATCAGATGATCCAGCAAGAAACCAATCTCGATGTCGCGGACAACTCCGGCGCCCGCCGGGTGCAGTGCATCAAGGTGCTGGGCGGTTCGAAGCGCAAGTATGCGTCCGTGGGCGACATCATCGTGGTGTCGGTGAAGGACGCCATTCCGCGCGGCCGCGTCAAGAAGGGCAGCGTCATGAAGGCGATCGTTGTGCGCACTGCGAAGGACATTCGCCGCGCCGACGGGTCGGTGATCCGCTTCGACCGCAACGCGGCCGTGCTGATCAACGCGCAGGGCGAGCCGGTCGGCACCCGTATCTTCGGGCCCGTGCCGCGTGAACTGCGCGCCAAGAACCAGATGAAGATCATTTCGCTTGCGCCGGAGGTGCTGTAATGGCGGCGAAACTCAAAATCAGGAAGGGCGACAAGGTCGTCGTCCTCACTGGCAAGGACAAGGGCCGTCAGGGCGAGGTCATTCGCGTGATTCCGGCCGAGAACCGCGCGGTGGTGCGTGGCATCAATGTTGCCAAGCGCCATCAGAAGCAGACGGCGGCCCAGGAGGGCGGCATCGTCTCCAAGGAACTGCCGGTGCACGTTTCCAATCTCGCGCTCCGTGACCCCAAGGACGGCAAACCGACCCGCGTCGGGTTCAAGACCCTTGCCGACGGCAAGAAGGTGCGCGTCGCCAAGCGTTCGGGAGAAGTGATCGATGGCTAAGGAAGACACAAAGAAGCCGGCCGCCAAAGCCGCGAAGCCAGCCGGCGAGGCGAAGCCCAAGGCTGCCCGCGCCAAGGCCGAGAAGTCCGCGCCGGCGGCTGCTGCGCCTGGTTCCGAGGCAGCACCGGAAGGTTATGTACCGCGCCTGCGCAAGCATTATGACGAGGTTGTGCGTGCCCAGCTCGTGAAGGAGTTCGGGTACAAGAATGTCATGGAAGTGCCGAAGATCACCAAGATCGTGCTCAACATGGGCATCGGTGAGGCCACGCAGGACTCGAAGCTGGTGCAGGTTGCTGTCGGCGAGCTCGAGAAGATCTCGGGCCAGAAGGTGGTGGTCACCAAGGCCCGCAACGCCATCGCGCAGTTCAAGATCCGCGAGAACCTCGCGATCGGCGCGAAGGTGACACTGCGCAAGGTCCGCATGTATGAGTTCCTCGACAGGCTCATCAACATCGCGCTGCCGCGTGTGCGCGACTTCCGCGGCCTGACCGACCGCAGCTTCGATGGCTACGGCAACTATGCCTTCGGCATCAAGGAGCACATCATTTTCCCGGAGATCGACTACGACAAGATCGATCGCGTCTGGGGCATGGACGTCATCATCTGCACCTCGGCAAAGACCGACGCCGAGGCCCGCGCGCTGATCGACGCTTTCAATTTCCCGTTCCGCAAGCCCGCCCGCAAAGCGGCCTAAGAAACAGATCAAGGCTGAGGTAAAGCCCCAATGGCGAAGACGAGCTCGGTAGAGAAGAACAACCGCCGCCGGAAGATGGCGAAGCAGTATGCTGGAAAGCGTGCGAAGCTGAAGGCCACGATCCAGAACAAGACGCTGCCCATCGAGGAGCGTTTTGCGGCCCAGCTGAAGCTTGCCGAGTTGCCGCGCAACTCCTCCAAGACACGGATCCGCAACCGCTGCGAGGTTACGGGCCGCCCGCGTGCCTTTTATCGCAAACTTAAGATGTCGCGTCTGGCGCTTCGCGAGATGGCCAACCTGGGTCTGATCCCAGGCATGGTCAAGTCGAGCTGGTAACAGATACGGACTTCAGGAGAGAAGAATGAGTGTGAATGATCCGATCGGCGACATGCTCGCTCGCATCCGGAACGCGCAGGAGAGGGGCAAGTCCAAGGTGGCGGTGCCGCACTCTAGGCTGCGCGAGAACGTGTTGAACGTTCTGCAGTCAGAGGGTTTCATCCGCGGCTTTGCCGTGGTGCAGCAGGGCGGCAACAAGGCCGAGATCGAAGTCGAGCTCAAGTATTTCGATGGTGCGCCGGTCATCCGCGAACTGAACCGCGTGTCGAAGCCGGGCCGCCGGGTCTATGTGTCCGTTGGCACACTCCCGACCGTCTACAACGGCCTTGGTATTTCCATCCTGTCGACGCCAAAGGGTGTGATGTCGGACTCCGACGCGCGTGCCCAGAACGTCGGCGGCGAAGTTCTCTGCACCGTGTTCTGAGGTCGCTCATGTCTCGTATCGGTAAGAAACCAGTTCAAGTGCCGTCGGGCGTCACCGTGAATGTCGCGGGCGGCAACGTGTCGGTCAAGGGTCCCAAGGGCGAACTCAAGTTCGTGCTGACCGACCGCGTCATCGCGAAGATGGAGCAGGGTGGCGTCAAGGTCGATCCAAGGGACAAGACCAAGCTCTCGCGCTCTGCCTGGGGCATGTCGCGCACAATGATCTCCAATATGATCAAGGGTGTCACCGACGGCTACAGCAAGTCGCTGGAGATCAACGGTGTCGGCTATCGCGCTGCCGTCCAGGGCAAGGTCCTGAGCCTGCAGCTGGGTTACAGCCATGACATCAACTATCCGATTCCGGACGGCATTGACATCAAGACCCCGAAGCCGACCGAGATCCTGATTTCCGGCATCGACAAGCAGCGGGTCGGTCAGGTCGCGGCGGAAATCCGCGAGTTCCGCGGCCCCGAGCCCTACAAGGGCAAGGGTGTCAAGTATGCCGGTGAGTACATCTTCCGCAAGGAAGGCAAGAAGAAGTAACAGGTGGTGGCCATGGCTACGAAATCACAAGACATCCGCAAGAAGCGCGTTCGCAAGGCGCTGGCCGCACGTGGCGCGCTGCGTCCGCGCCTCTCGGTGTTCCGGTCTTCCAAGAACATCTACGCTCAGGTCATCGATGACACGAAGGGCGTGACGGTCGCTGCCGCGTCGAGCCTTGAAAAGGGGCTCAAGGGATCGATCAAGACCGGCGCTGACAAGGCCGCAGCCGCGACCATCGGCAAGCTGATTGCAGAACGGGCGATCAAGGCCGGTGTCAAGGACGTCGTGTTTGACCGCGGCGGGTATCTTTATCATGGGCGTGTCAAGGCGCTCGCGGATGCTGCCCGTGAGGGCGGCCTCAACTTCTAATTTTCTCCGGCGAAGGATAGGCGAAAATGGCTAAGGAACGTTCGGAGCGCGGCGACCGCCGGGACCGTGACAATCGCGAGGAGCGCGACAGCGAGTTCATCGACAAGCTGGTGCACATCAACCGTGTCGCCAAGGTCGTGAAGGGCGGCAAGCGCTTCGGGTTCGCTGCTCTCGTGGTGGTGGGTGATCAGAAGGGCCGTGTCGGTTTTGGCCATGGCAAGGCGCGTGAAGTGCCGGAAGCCGTGCGCAAGGCCACGGAGTCGGCCAAGCGCGGCCTTATCCGCGTGCCGCTGCGTGAAGGCCGTACGCTGCATCATGACATTGACGGCCGCTGGGGCGCCGGCAAGGTGACGCTGCGCACGGCGCCTCCCGGAACCGGCATCATTGCCGGTGGTCCGATGCGCGCGGTGTTCGAGTCGGTCGGCATGCAGGACGTTGTGGCGAAGTCGAAGGGCTCGTCCAACCCCTACAACATGGTCCGCGCCACGTTCGATGCGCTCAAGAAGCAAACCAGCCCGCGCGCGGTTGCTTCGCGCCGCGGCAAGAAGGTGTCTGACGTTCTGCGCCGCCGTGGCGGCGAGGCCGTTGCCGAGTAATCGAGGAGAGCGATCGTGGCCAAAGCCAACAAGACCGTTACGATCCAGCAGGTCGCAAGCCCGCAGCGCCGTCCGTCGGAGCAGCGCGCAACCCTGATCGGACTGGGCCTCAACAAGATGAACAAGACGTCGACACTGCAGGATACGCCTGCCGTGCGCGGCATGATTGCCAAGGTCGCGCACCTGGTGCGCGTCGTGGAATAAGGAACAGGTGCCATGAAGCTCAATGAGATTGCCGACAATCCCGGTGCCCGCCACGCAAGGAAGCGTGTGGGCCGTGGTATCGGCTCCGGCCTCGGCAAGACCGCAGGTCGCGGCGGCAAGGGTCAGACAGCCCGCAAGGGCGGCGCCAAGGCGGGTTTCGAGGGCGGTCAGATGCCGATCTACCGTCGTCTGCCGAAGCGCGGCTTCAACAAGCCCAATGCGGTCGACTACAGTGAGGTCAACCTGTCGCGCGTCCAGGCCGCGGTCGATGCCAAGAAGCTCGATACGTCCGCGCCGGTGACGGCTGCGGCACTGGTTGCGGCCGGCGTGATTTCATCCGCGCGCGGCGGCGTCCGCCTGCTGGGCAAGGGTGAACTCAAGTCCAAGCTGAATTTCGAAGTCTATCACGCGACTGCCGGCGCGCTGGCCGCAGTTCAGAAGGCCGGCGGTTCGGTCAAGATGCTGAAGCCCGTCGAGAAGGCCCCCGAGGCGAAGTAAGCTTGCAGGTGCGGTGTCAGGTCCCCAGATATTGGGTGCCCCAACCGCGTTAAGGACGATACAATGGCATCAGCGGCCGAACAACTTGCAGCCAATCTGAACCTCGGAGCGCTCGCCAAGTCGGAGGACTTGAAGAAGCGCATCTGGTTCACGCTCGGTGCGCTGATCGTTTATCGACTGGGAAGCTACATCCCCATCCCCGGCGTCGATGCCGTGGAGCTTGCCAAGTTCGCGGCACAGAATTCGAGCGGCATCCTTGGCTGGGTGAATAACCTTGCTGGTGGCGCTCTGGGTCGCATGGCGATCTTTGCGCTAAATATCATGCCCTATATCTCGGCCTCGATCATCATTCAGCTGATGACCTCGGTCTCGCCGCATCTGGAGCAGCTCAAGAAAGAGGGCGAGCAGGGCCGCAAGAAGATCAATCAGTATACGCGTTATGGGACAGTGTTCCTGGCCGCGCTGCAATCTTACGGCATCGCCGTGGGCCTCGAGGGACAGCCGGGGCTGGTGGTTGATCCTGGCATGTTCTTCCGGCTGTCGACTGTGATCACGCTCACCGGCGGAACCGTGTTCCTGATGTGGCTCGGTGAGCAGATCACCTCTCGCGGCATCGGCAACGGTATCTCGCTCATCATCTTTTCAGGCATCGTCGCCAACCTTCCCGCAGGCATTGCAGGCCTTCTGGAGCTTGGCCGGACCGGCCAGGTTTCGACCTTCGTGATCCTTGGGATCATCATCATGGCGGTGGCGGTGATTGCCTTCATCGTCCTTATGGAGCGCGCCCAGCGCCGCCTGCTGATCCAGTATCCAAAGCGTCAGGTCGGCAACAAGATGTTCCAGGGCGAAAGCTCTCACATGCCGCTGAAGCTCAATACCTCGGGCGTCATTCCGCCGATCTTTGCATCTTCACTGCTGTTGCTGCCCATCACGGTGGCAAACTTCACCAAAGGGCAGGGACCGGACTGGCTCAACAAGGTCACGGCGCTTCTCGGCCATGGCCAACCCCTTTTCATGGTATTCTACGCTGCCCTGATTGTCTTCTTCGCCTTCTTCTACACGTCGATCATGTTCAATCCGAAGGAGACGGCGGACAATCTTAAGAAGTACGGCGGGTTCATTCCCGGAATTCGACCCGGTGAAAGGACTGCCGAATACATCGACTATGTCCTGACCCGCATCACGCTGATCGGCGCACTCTATCTGGTCGCAGTCTGCCTTCTGCCGGAGTTTCTCATCAACTATACGGGTGTCCCGTTCTATTTTGGTGGTACCTCGCTGCTGATCGTTGTCAGCGTGACAATGGATACCGTGGCTCAGGTTCAGGGCCATCTGCTCGCCCAGCAGTATGAGGGTTTGATCAAGAAATCCAAGTTGCGCGGGGCCAAGCGGTGAACATCATTCTTCTCGGGCCACCGGGCGCGGGCAAGGGCACCCAAGCCAAGCTGATCGAAGATCGCCATGGCATGAAGCAACTGTCCACTGGTGAGATGCTGCGGGCGGCGGTTGCTGCCGGTACCGAGACCGGGCGCAAGGCCAAGGCCATCATGGACCGCGGCGAGCTCGTTCCGGATGAGGTCGTGGTGGGTATCATCGCCGACCGTCTCGGCCAGCCGGATGTGAGCAAGGGGTTCATTCTCGATGGGTTTCCGCGCAACACGGCCCAGGCTGAAGCACTCGACCGAATGCTCGGAAGCAAGGGTCTGAGGCTTCATGCCGTCATCGAGATGAAGGTGGATGACGAGGCGCTCGTGGAGCGCATCACCGGTCGTTACACTTGTGGCTCATGCGGCAAGGGCTATCACGACCGATTTGAAAAACCGAAAGTTGCAGGCGTGTGCGACGCGTGCGGGGGAACGTCGTTCACCCGCCGTGCCGATGACAACGAAAAGACGGTCCGTGACCGGCTTTCCGTTTACAACACGCAGACCGCGCCGCTGGTCAAGTATTATGGCGGGCGCGGCACACTGAAGACGATCGACGGCATGGCGGACATCGCTCAGGTGACCCGCCAGATCGAAGGCGTTCTGAAAGGGCTTTGACCGCGTTCGGGGCCGCATTCTTGAGGTTGACGCGACAGCGATTCACCTCTAGAAGCGCGCTCAAATTCGGTCGGAGTCAGGCTGGCTTCAGGGGGAGCAACCCTCGAGGTGCGGCCTTGCGCCTTTGGGAACGGCCGGTCGAAGTGTAGAACATGGATGAGGTCAACGGATTAACCCGTTGAAGTGATTAGGAGAACAGGCGTGGCTCGTATTGCAGGCGTCAATATTCCGACCAACAAGCCGGTGGCGATTTCACTGCGCTATATCTACGGTATCGGGCCCGTCAATGCCCTCGAGATCTGTGAGAAGACGCGGATCGCGCCGGAAAAGCGCGTGAATGAGCTCTCGGACGCCGAGGTGCTTGCCATCCGCGAAGTGATTGATCGTGACTATGTGGTCGAAGGCGATTTGCGCCGCGAGGTGTCCATCAACATCAAGCGCCTGACCGATCTGGGCTGCTACCGTGGCATGCGTCACCGCAAGGGCCTCCCGGTCCGCGGCCAGCGCACCCACACCAACGCCCGCACCCGCAAGGGTCCCGCAAAGGCAATCGCCGGCAAGAAGAAGTAAAGGCTGAAAGAACATGGCTAAGGAAGCGCAACGTCCGCGCCGCAAAGAGCGCAAGAACATTTCCTCCGGTGTGGTGCATGTGAACTCGTCGTTCAACAACACCATGATCACCATCACCGATGTGCAGGGCAATGCCATCGTCTGGGCTTCTGCCGGCAAGCTCGGCTTCAAGGGATCACGAAAGTCGACGCCCTATGCCGCGCAGGTTGCTGCCGAGCAGGTCGGCCGTGCGGCCATGGAGCATGGCATGCGTACCGTCGAGGTCGAGGTCTCGGGGCCTGGCGCCGGTCGTGAGTCCGCGCTGCGGGCCCTTCAGGCCTGCGGTCTGCAGGTGACATCCATCCGCGACGTGACGCCCATTCCGCACAATGGCTGCCGTCCGCCCAAGCGTCGGCGCGTCTGACGCCACGACGCCGGCCGCTGCTCCCGCAACGGGGCAGATGAATTCATCTTCGTGAAAACATGGTGACCCGGCAGGGGCGCCGGATTTTCGACAGGAAGCACAAGAGATGCAAGTGAACCAGAAGAACTGGCAGGAACTGATCCGTCCGTCGAAGCTGGATATCCAGCCGGGCCGTGACCGCCGCCGCGTGGCGACTTTCGTGGCGGAACCGCTCGAGCGTGGCTTTGGAACGACGCTCGGCAACGCGCTTCGCCGCGTGCTGCTGTCTTCTCTTCAGGGCGCCGCAGTCACCTCGGTCCACATCGACGGCGTGCTGCATGAGTTCTCCTCGATCGCCGGTGTGCGCGAGGATGTGACGGACATGATCCTGAACATCAAGGAAATCGCCATCTCCATGCAGGGTGAAGGTCCGAAGCGGCTGATGCTGCGCAAAGAAGGCCCGGGCGTGGTGCGCGCAGGCGACATTCAGGTGACCGGTGATATCCAGATCCTCAACCCGGATCACGTGATCTGCACGCTCGATCAGGGTGCGGAGATCCGCATCGAGTTCACTGTCAGCACCGGAAAGGGCTATGTCTCGGCGGAGCGTAATCGCCCCGAGGATGCCCCGATCGGCCTCATCCCCGTCGATTCGATCTACAGCCCCGTGAAGCGCGTGTCCTTCAAGATTGAGAACACCCGTGAGGGTCAGATCCTCGACTACGACAAGCTCATCATGAACGTCGAGACCGATGGTTCCGTCACTCCCGATGACTCTGTGGCCTACGCCGCCCGCATCCTGCAGGACCAGCTTTCGGTGTTCATCAACTTCTCCGAGCCGTCCAAGGCGATCATCGAGGAGAGCCGTCCGGAACTCGAGTTCAATGCCGCGCTGCTCAAGAAGGTTGACGAGCTTGAGCTTTCGGTGCGTTCCGCCAACTGCCTGAAGAACGACAATATCGTCTATATCGGCGATCTCATCCAGAAGACCGAGGCGGAGATGCTGCGCACGCCGAACTTCGGCCGCAAGTCTCTCAATGAGATCAAGGAAGTCCTCGCCCAGATGGGCCTGCATCTCGGCATGGAAGTGCCGAACTGGCCGCCCGAGAACATCGACGAACTCGCCAAGAAGTACGAACAGCATTATTGAGAACACGGCCGGTGCGGCAGGGTCCGCGCCGCATTTGAAGGAGAACGGTTATGCGTCATGGTTTCAGAGGCCGCCGGTTCAACCGCACGGCAGAGCACCGCGAGGCGATGTTCGCCAACATGGCGGCTGCATTGATCAAGCATGAGCAGATCGTGACGACGCTGCCCAAGGCGAAGGACCTTCGCCCGGTGGTCGAAAAGCTGGTGACGCTCGGCAAGCGTGGTGGTTTGCATGCCCGGCGCATGGCCATCGCCCAGGTGCGCGACGAGACGCAGGTCGGCAAGCTCTTCGACGTTCTGGCCAAGCGCTATGCGACCCGCAGCGGCGGCTATCTCCGTATCATGAAGGCGGGGTTCCGCTATGGCGACCAGGCTCCGATGGCCGTAATCGAGTTCGTGGACCGTGACGTGAATGCCCGTGGACAGGACTCCGGTCCGAGCCAGAAGTCCGAGGAGACGGCCGAAGCCGCCGCCTGATCATTCGCGGGCATTTCAGGAATTCAGGGGCAGCGGCAACGCTGCCCCTTCGCTTTTGACGGTCCAGATGGGCTGTCTGGATCAGGCACCGTTGAAGACCTTGTCCACGGCCACGATGTCATGCTCACCATAGCCGTTGAAGCGGGTGGCAGTGGCAAGGCCATAGGCACCCAGCGTGCCGAACTCGATGTAATCCTCTTCCCGGAGATCTAGGGGAAGATCGAGCCGGACAGGCAGGACGTCCAGCGGGTCACAGGTCGGTCCGAAGACCTTCCAGGGTTTCGTCGGGCCGGTCAGCACCTCGCCGTTTCGAATGACACGATAGGGCGGCTGCAGTTCCGGCACCTGCATGAACTCCATGAGGCCACCATAGACCCCGTCATTGATGAAGGCATCGTCGGCGTCCGAGCACACAAGCTTGACGCGCGTCAGAAGCGACATCGCGTTGGCAACAAGGCCACGCCCCGGCTCGCATTCAAGCATTGGCAGCCGCGTCCCGCTGAAGCAACGCTTTGTGGCTTCGGCAATGGCGCTGAAAAATTCCGGCAAGGGGGAAGGCTTGCTGTTGGGGTAGGTCGCGGGGAAACCACCTCCGACATTGAGACGTGCGATGGTGACGCCGGCGGTGCGCGCGATGCGGGCAGCGGCCTCGATGTGCCGGACATAGACCGCTGGAGTGCGCGATTGGGAACCGGGGTGGAAGGTCAGGACGGGCTGGTAGCCACGCCGGGCGATATCGGCTAGCAGTTCGGCTGCAACGGGTTCGGGCGCCCCGAATTTCGTGGAGAAGTCATGGGCCGATGACGAGCGTTCGCGCGGCAGGACAAAGCGTACGGCAATCTCCACGTCATTGTCGGAACCCACGATGTCTGCGATCTTCTGGATCTCCTCGGGCGCGTCGGCCGCGAAACGGCGGCATCCGAAGCGACTGTAGGCCGCCAGTATCTCGTGCCGGGACTTCACCGGGTTGTGGTAATGAAACCGCGCAGCGGGCTGGATGGCACGAACGGCCGCCATTTCCTGCACGGAGGCCGTGTCCCAGTGGCGCAGTCCGGCTGCGGCCAGGGCGGCGATCACCTGCGGCGACGGGTTTGCCTTTACGGCATAGCTGACGCATCCCGGAAAGCCCGCCTGGAATTGGGCAAGCCGGGCCTCGAGCGCAGCGGTGTTCACGCAGAAAAGGGCGTCATCGGGCATGCAGGCAGCCGCGAGCGCCGGGGCGTCGGTATAGGATGTGACGACTTGGGTCTTGCGAGCGAGCTGAGCCATGAGATCCTCCAACGGGTTCAAGGCTCATCCATCTAGGCTGCAGGGCTGTTGGATTAAACACGGCATTATGCTGAATTGCGTCGGTTGAGTCGGCATTCTGACGGTTGGAGCCTGCGTTTTGACGGTGATCCAGATCACACCCGAGGATGAGGAGCTGATTACGCTGCTGCAGCAGGATTCACGCATGCCGGTCGCACTCCTGGCTCGGAAGCTTGGCCTGTCGCGCACAACGGTTCAGGACCGCCTGAGCCGCTTGAGGGAGGCCGGGGTGATTTCGGCCTTCACCATTCGCCTGTCACGCGACCTTGAAACAGGTGGGTTCAGCGCATTCGTCACGCTGGCCGTGGAACCGCGTCGCCAGGTGGATCTTGCCAGGCACCTCGTGCAAATACCGCAGGTCAGGACCCTTCATACGGTCAGTGGCAAATTTGACCTGATCGCTCAGGTCAGGACGCAGTCCTCAGGGGAGATGGATGCGCTGATTGACCGCATCGGGCAGATTCCGGGTGTGACGCGGATCGAAACCTCGGTCATCTTGTCGACAAAGCTTGATCGCAACCAAGGCCTGACAACGGCCCCTTGAGGACTGACATGAACCGTTCTTCCATTTTCGCTGTCTTGCTTCTCCTTCTGGTGCCTGTGCCCCTGGCAATGGCGGAGGAGGTTGTTCCGGATTCAATGGCAGCGATCCAGTTTTCCTTTGCTCCACTGGTCAAGCGATCCGCGCCCGCTGTGGTGAACGTCTATGCACAGCGGGTTCAGGAGCAGCGGCCCAATGGCCTGTTCGAGGATCCGTTCTTCAAGCGGTTCTTCGGCGATGGTGGTTCTCTCGGTGGTTCGCGCAAACGCGTGCAGAACTCGCTCGGGTCCGGCGTCGTTGTAGATCCTGCGGGGTTGATCGTCACCAATCACCACGTCATTGCCGACGGAGATGACATCAAAGTGGTTCTGGCTGACCGCCGTGAGTTCGAGGCCAAGGTTCTGATCGATGACGAACGCACCGATCTTGCCGTGCTGAAGATCGATGTCGAGGATGAACAACTGCCGGCGCTGAAGCTCGGGGACTCCGATGCGCTCGACGTTGGCGACCTCGTCCTCGCGATCGGCAACCCGTTCGGTGTTGGTCAAACAGTGACCAGCGGCATTGTTTCAGCACTTGCCCGAACCCGGGTGGGTGTAACGGACTATCAGTTCTTCATCCAGACCGACGCTGCCATCAATCCGGGCAATTCGGGCGGTGCTCTGGTCAATGTGAGAGGTGAACTCATCGGGATCAATACCGCGATCTTCTCGCGCGGCGGCGGCTCGATCGGCATCGGTTTCGCAATCCCGTCGAACATGGTGAAGACCGTCGTTGCAACCGCGGAGAGCGGGGGAGCGGCAATCCGCCGACCGTGGATTGGCGCCGAGGTGCAGGACGTCTCGCCGGATATTGCGACATCGCTCGGCATGGCAAGACCCGAAGGGGCGCTTGTCGTCAATTTGCACCCTGCCAGCCCTCTGACGGCTGCCGGACTGAAGCGCGGCGATATCATCCTCGCGGTCGAGGGCAAGCCCGTCGAGAGTGCACAGGAGCTTGGCTACCGGATTGCCACCACGGCCATTGGAGCAACCACAATCATCGAATATCTCCGAAAGGGGGAACACCGGGAAACGCAGGTCACGATGATCGCTGCGCCGGAAACAGTGGAGCGCGATGAAACGTCCATCGACGGCAAGAACCCGTTCGGCGGGGCGGTGGTTGCGAACCTGTCTCCAGCGGTTGCCGATGAAGTGGATCTGCCGGCCGAATCCGAAGGCGTCGCTGTGCTGCGCATCGGCAAGGGACCTGCCCAGCGGTTCTTCAAGTCCGGCGACATCGTGTTGGAGGTGAATGGTACGGCAATCGGAAAGGTACAGGATCTCAAGGCCGTGCTGGATGGCGAGGACACCTACTGGCGTATCGTGATCAAGCGTGGCGGCCGCGATCTCAAGATTGCCATTGGCGGCTGATGAGCAACCTCTTCGAGGCATCCGGCCTAGGTAAAGAGGCGCCGCGCCCCTTGGCCGACCGCCTGCGGCCCCAGAGGTTGGCAGATGTCGTAGGACAGGATCATCTGGTGGGCCCGGAGGGCGTGATCTCACGTATGCTGGCCGCGGGCCGCATACCATCGATCATACTGTGGGGTCCGCCCGGTACGGGCAAGACCACAATTGCGCGGCTTCTGGCGGGAGAGACGGGACTCGCCTTCGAGCAGATTTCGGCGATCTTCTCCGGCGTTGCAGACCTGAAGAAAGTGTTTGAACAGGCCCGGATCCGGCGCGAGCAGGGCCGGGGAACACTCCTGTTCGTGGATGAAATCCACCGGTTCAACAAATCCCAGCAGGATTCCTTTCTGCCCTATGTGGAGGATGGCACCATCATCCTGGTTGGGGCTACGACCGAGAACCCGTCTTTCGAACTGAATGGGGCTCTGTTGTCGCGCGCACAGGTTCTGGTGCTCAACAGGCTTGACGGAGAAGCTCTTCACTCTCTGATCGCTCGCGCAGAGGTATTCGAGCGGCGTCCGTTCCCTGCGGATGGTCCGGCGCGCGAGGCCATGATCGGCATGGCGGACGGTGATGGGCGTTACTTCCTGAATATGCTGGAAGAAGTCTTCGCTGCGGTGCCGGATGGTGGAGCCCTCCTGAACACGGAAGGCCTCGCGCGCACGGTCCAGAAGCGCATGCCGCTGTATGACAAGGCTGCGGATGGCCACTACAATCTGATCTCGGCACTGCACAAGTCCGTGAGAGGTTCGGATCCTGATGCGGCACTCTATTACCTGGCCCGGATGCTGACAGCGGGTGAGGATCCCCTGTTCATCGTCCGACGGGTTGTAAGGATGGCAGTGGAGGATATCGGTCTCGCGGATCCGGAAGCGTTGCATCAGGCTCTTGCTGCCAAGGAAGCCTATGACTTCCTCGGAAGCCCGGAAGGTGAACTCGCGATTGCTCAGGCGGTCGTCTATGTGGCGTCTGCACCGAAGTCGAACGCCCTCTATTCAGCCTACAAGGCGGCTACATCGCGCGCCCAGCAGACCGGATCCCTGATGCCGCCCAAGATCATCCTCAATGCGCCCACAAAGCTGATGAAACAGCAGGACTATGGCACGGGATACCGCTATGACCATGACGAACCAGACGCCTTTTCAGGGCAGAACTATTTTCCCGAAGGGATGGGCCGGGAGAGCTATTATTCGCCCGTGGAGCGCGGCTTCGAGCGTGAGCTGCGCAAACGTCTGGACTATTGGGCAAAGCTGAGGAAAGAGCGGCAAGAGTAGCCCTTCAGGCTGCCAGTGCTTCAGTCGCTCTACCCTCGCCCCATAATGCTGCAAGTGACCGGGACAGCAGAGAGTATTGCAAGCCTTACTCGGCCGCCTGACGCTTGCCGCGTCGCAAGACATCCTTGAGATAGCGGCCCGTGTAGCTGCGCTTCTCACGCACGACATCCTCGGGCGTGCCGGCGACCACGATCTCCCCGCCACCATCGCCGCCTTCGGGCCCCAGGTCGATGATCCAGTCCGCTGTCTTGATGACTTCGAGATTGTGCTCGATCACGACGACGGTGTTGCCCTGGTCCACGAGTTCATGGAGCACTTCGAGAAGTTTCCGTACATCATGGAAATGCAGGCCGGTCGTCGGTTCGTCGAGGAGATAGAGCGTGCGGCCGGTGGCGCGGCGTGACAGTTCCTTGGCCAGCTTGACCCGCTGTGCCTCGCCGCCTGAAAGTGTAGTCGCCTGCTGCCCGACCTTTATGTACCCGAGGCCCACCCGTTCAAGTGTCTCCATCTTGTCGCGGACGCTGGGGACGGCGCGGAAGAATTCGCCCGCTTCGGATACCGTCATTTCCAGAACGTCGGCGATGGATTTGTCCTTGAACTTGATCTCCAGCGTCTCGCGGTTATAGCGGTGCCCGTGGCAGGCATCACACGTCACATAGACGTCGGGAAGGAAGTGCATCTCGATCTTGATGACACCGTCGCCCTGACAGGTCTCGCAGCGGCCGCCCTTCACGTTGAAAGAAAAGCGTCCTGGTTCATAGCCGCGTGCCTTGGCCTCGGGTAGCCCGGCGAACCAGTCGCGTATAGGCGTGAATGCGCCGGTGTAGGTGGCGGGATTGGAGCGTGGCGTACGACCGATGGGGCTCTGATCGATGTCGATGATCTTGTCGAGGTGTTCCAGACCCTCGATGCGCTCATGTTCGGCCGGTGTCTCGCGGGCACCCATCAGTTTGCGCGCTGCGGCGCGATAGGCTGTGTCGATGAGGAGTGTTGATTTGCCGCCGCCAGAAACGCCTGTCACGCAGGTAAAGACGCCCAGTGGTATCTCGGCCGAAATGTTCTTCAGGTTGTTGGCCCGAGCCCCCTTGATTCGGATCGAACGGCCCTTCTGCCATTTTCGCCTGTTTCGAGGCAGTGGCACCTGCTGGGCGCCGGTCAGATACTGGCCGGTGAGTGAGTTTGCGTCAGCCATGATCTGGTTTGGCGTACCCTGAGACACGATCCGTCCGCCATGCACACCGGCACCCGGTCCGATGTCGACCACATAGTCGGCCATGCGGATTGCGTCCTCATCATGTTCCACGACGATCACCGTGTTCCCGAGGTCGCGGAGGTGTACGAGTGTTTCGAGAAGGCGGGCATTGTCGCGCTGATGCAGTCCGATCGAAGGCTCGTCGAGAACATAGAGAACGCCGGTGAGACCGGACCCGATCTGCGAGGCGAGTCGAATGCGCTGACTTTCGCCGCCTGAGAGCGTTCCCGAGTTGCGGGACATGCTGAGATAGTCCAGTCCGACATCGACAAGGAATTTCAGCCGATCGCGGATCTCCTTGAGAATACGGGCAGCAATCTCCCGGTCCTTGGGCTTAAGCGTATCGGCGAGACCATTGAACCAGAGATTGGCTTCGCGGATCGACAGGTTCGAGACTTCGCCGATGTGCCTGCCTGCGAGCTTGACAGCGAGGGCCTGGGGCTTGAGGCGAAAACCGCCGCATTCACCGCAGGGGTGGTCGGATTGATAGCGGGAGAGTTCTTCCCGCATCCACTCCGAGTCGGTCTCGCGCCAGCGACGCTCGATGTTGCCGATGACGCCCTCAAAGGACTTCTTCGTCTTGTAGGTGCGGATGCCGTCGTCATAGGTAACGGTGACTTCTTCCTCACCCGTTCCGAAGAGAATGCCGTCACGGGCTTTCCTGGGGAGCTCCTTCCAGGGTGTGGTCATCGACACCTTGTAGTGGCGGGCGAGCGCCTCGAGTGTCTGGGTATAATAGGGCGAGGTGTTGCCGGTCCGTGCCCATGGAAGGATCGCTCCTTCCCGCATCGAGAGCGAGGTGTCCGGAACGACGAGATCGGGTTCGAAATGCAGCTGTGTGCCCAGCCCGTCGCAGGCTGGACAAGCGCCGAAGGGATTGTTGAAGGAGAAGAGCCTGGGCTCGATCTCGTCAATCGTGAAGCCTGACACGGGACAGGCGAAGCGCTCGGAGAACAGAACCCGTTCATGGGTCTCGTTCTTCGACTTGTTGGCGCTTTCCTCCGAGGTCGCCGAGGCGGGCAGGGGCTTGTCGGCAAACTCAGCGACGGCGAGGCCTTCTGCCAGCTTCAGGGCCGTCTCGAGGCTGTCGGCAAGGCGGGTCCCAAGATCGGGCTTGACCACCAGACGGTCGACGACGACGTCGATGTCATGCTTGAACTTCTTGTCGAGCGGAGGTACGGCGTCGATCTCGTGGAAGCGCCCATCGACCTTGACACGGGTAAAGCCCTTTTTCTGGAGATCTGCCAGTTCCTTGCGATATTCGCCTTTACGGCCCCGGACGATGGGCGCCAGCAGATACAGGCGTGTCCCTTCCGGCAAGGCGAGGATGCGGTCGACCATCTGGGTGACGGTCTGGCTCTCGATGGGAAGTCCGGTAGCGGGGGAATAGGCCACACCGATGCGCGCAAAGAGAAGGCGCATGTAGTCGTAGATTTCCGTGACGGTCCCAACGGTGGAGCGCGGGTTACGGCTGGTCGTCTTCTGTTCGATCGATATTGCGGGAGACAGGCCGTCGATCTGATCAACATCCGGCTTCTGCATCATCTCGAGAAACTGTCGGGCATAGGCCGAGAGCGACTCGACATAGCGTCGCTGGCCCTCGGCGTAAATGGTGTCGAAGGCGAGGGATGACTTGCCCGAACCAGACAGTCCAGTGAAGACGATCAGACTGTCGCGCGGGAGCTCAAGCGACACATTCTTCAGATTGTGCTCGCGCGCACCCTGAATGGAGATGACTTTCTTGGGCTCGGGCATGGTGATGGATGTCGCCGGATCGTGTCAGTTGTCGATGTGATAGGTGGTGGAGATATAGGTCTCGTCCTCCTGGCCTGAGCGCTCGAAGGACAGGAAGTCATAGTAACCGCAGTGGCCTTCGCCCGGAAACACACGGCATGTGGACGGGCGTGCAAGATAGATAGTGCAGCGGCGTGCTTCTGTGTCGAAGAACTGGCAGATCTTGCCGAAGTGTTCGTCTTTCTTGCGGCGCATGACGCGCTTGTAGCCATGCGCAGATTTGAAATACTTTTTCTCGGCCTGCTTGAGGGTCAGGCCGAAATGCCTGGCGATGCGCTCGGCGTCGCGGTCTTTGACCTCGATTACTGGGTAGGAGCAGCAATAGCCGGGGCATTTGAGGCAGTCATACTTCTTGCGGGGCATCTGGTCCGTGTCCGTGATGTGGGGCGAGAAGGATTAGGACGATGACGGCCGGGCTGCAACGGCGTTGGGCCTCTGGCCTGTCAGTTGGGCATATTTCCTGTTGGTATCCGCGATCTCGCCCATTAGCCACTCGCGGAAGGCGCGGACGGGAGCGGTTTCCTTCGTGCGTTTCCCGCGGACAAACCAGTAGTGCCAGTGATCCTTCTTGTCGAAGCTGAAAGGGCGGACCAGCCAGCCCTCCAGCAGGGCGTCGGTCGCGAGCATCTGGTCGGCGAGCGCGAAACCCTGGCCGGCTTCTGCGGCGTCAATGGCGAGATGGTTCTGAAAAAGCGTTCCGCGCCAGTCTTCCACGCCGGTTACCCCGGCGGCGGCCAGCCAGTCCGCCCACCATTGTTTTCGCGACTCGTGCAGAAGGTTGAAATCCACGAGATTGGCCGGGGTCAGGTGTGGTCTTCCGGAGATCAGTTTCGGCGCGCAGACGGGGAAAATGAGGGCGTCGGTGAGCTTGGTGGCCTCCGTATCAGGCCAGGCCCCGGACCCATAGCGGATGCCGATATCGGCCTCTCCCGAGCGGAAATCGGCCAGCGTATTGGTGGGGTCTATGGTCAGTTCGATATCGGGGTGGAGTTCATTGAAGCGTCCGAGCCGGGGCACCAGCCAGCGCGATGCGATGGCCGGTTCGACGCTGAGCTTGAGCTGGCGCACGTCGCCCACGGCGGCTGCCTCGCGGGTCGCTTCGCTCAGCTGATCGAACAACGGGGTAAGCCGCCCCCCATAGCGGCGGCCTGCGTCGGTGAGAACGACGCCCCTCCCCGTGCGGGTGAAGAGGTCCGTGCCCAGCCATTCCTCAAGGTCGCGGATGTGACGGCTGACGGCGGCATGGGTCACGAAGAGCTCCGCCGCTGCCTCCGTGAAGCTCTCCAACCGGGCGGCGGCCTCAAAGGCCTTCAGTGCATTCAGGGAGGGCAGGCGGCGGGCCATGGTCCATCTGTGAGTTTTTGTTACAGGTAGCGTAGGTTATTGCCGTTTGCTTCGCAAGGGCGAAACGGGCATGGTGAATGCACGCAAAGCGATGGAGGCAAGGGACACGGAGAATGAACATGAACTGGATTTTGGACACTTATTCAGAGGTTTACAGCGTTGCCATGCATAAGGCCGCGGTTGCGGAGCGGTCGGTTGCAAATGCGAAGACGGGCCGGGTTGTCAAGCCAGGCAAGCTGCTTGGTTTGCTGGGCTGGAGCCGGGCCTGAACCATTCCGGGTGGCGCTGCCGCAGGCAGCGCCATTTGACTTGCATAAGAACAAAACATGAACTAATGAGGTGTTCAAGAGGTTTGGCGGGAACTGGACTCGGGCACGGCTTGGCCTAATGTGCCCGCAAAAGAGGAAGGGTGCGGACAATGGCGGGATCGGTGAACAAGGTCATTCTGGTTGGCAATCTGGGCCGCGATCCTGAGGTTCGGCACACCCAGGACGGAAAGCCCATCGTGAACCTGTCCCTTGCCACCTCCGAGACCTGGCGCGACCGCACGACGGGCGAGCGCAAGGAGAAGACGGAGTGGCACCGTGTGGTCATCTTCAATGAAAATCTGGCCAAGGTGGCGGAGCAGTATCTGAAGAAGGGGTCGACGGTCTACATCGAGGGCCAGCTTCAGACGCGCAAGTATACCGACAAGGATGGTGCTGAGAAGTATTCAACCGAAGTCGTTCTCCAGAACTATCGCGGTGAGCTCACCATGCTGGGCGGACGCGGCGGTAGCGAAGGTGGTGGCGGCTCGTTTGGGGGCAGTGACGAGTTTGGCCAGTCGGGCCCCATGGAGCGTCCTCGGATGAGCCAATCGAAGGCTCAGATTCCAGGCCGTGACCTGGACGACGAAGTTCCATTCTGAGGCCGTTTCAGGCCTGAAAATCAACAGTTTCCATTGTATGCGGGGCTTTGAGGACCTAGACTGACGAGGCTGCCGAATCGTGTGGGTCAGTGACCCCGCCTCAGGCAGTTTTTGCTGGGTTTTGCCGAAGGTTTTCCGTGGCCGATTCTGACGATCCGAAGGGTGTGATCCCGCCCGCCAATCCTTCCGAAATCTCGCCGGTCTCCATCGAGGAGGAGATGCGCAAGAGCTATCTCGATTACGCCATGAGCGTGATCGTGAGCCGTGCTCTGCCTGATGTGCGTGACGGCCTCAAGCCCGTGCACCGCCGCATTCTGTTCTCGATGCACGAGAACGGCTATGACTGGAACAAGGCCTACCGCAAGTCAGCACGTATCGTGGGCGATGTCATCGGTAAGTATCACCCGCATGGCGATCAGTCCATCTATGACGCACTCGTGCGCATGGCGCAGGACTTTTCACTCCGCCTGCCACTGATCGACGGACAGGGCAATTTCGGCTCGGTGGACGGCGACCCACCTGCGGCCATGCGGTATACCGAGTCGCGCATGGCCAAGGTGGCCCACGCGCTGCTCGAGGATATCGACAAGGAGACGGTCGAGTTCCAGCCGAACTACGACAGTTCCGAGCGCGAACCGACGGTGCTGCCTGCACGTTTTCCCAACCTCCTCGTCAATGGATCAGGTGGCATCGCGGTCGGCATGGCCACCAATATGGCCCCTCACAATCTCGGCGAGGTGATCGACGCCTGCATTGCCGTTGTGGATAACCCCGGCATATCCATCGATGATCTGATCGAGATCGTTCCCGGGCCGGACTTTCCGACAGGCGGGCTCATTCTCGGCAGAGCAGGGATCAAGTCGGCAGCCCATACTGGCCGGGGCTCTGTGGTCATGCGTGCGCGCGTCCATACGGAGGAGGTTCGCAAGGAACGTGAAGCGCTGATCATCACCGAGATACCATATCAGGTGAACAAGGCGTTGATGATCGAGCGCATCGCCGAACTTGTGCGCGACAAGAAGCTGGAAGGGATCTCGGACATCCGCGACGAGTCCGACCGGCAGGGCATGCGGGTGGTCATCGAGTTGAAGCGCGATGCCATGGCGGACATCGTCCTGAACCAGTTGTACCGGTTCACGCCACTGCAGTCGACTTTCGGTATCAATAACGTCTGCCTCACCGGCGGCCGTCCGGAATTGATGAACTTGAAGGATCTCCTTCAGGCCTTCATCAGCTTCCGTGAAGAAGTTGTGACCAAGCGCACCAAGTTTCTGTTGAACAAGGCCCGTGACCGTGCACATGTCCTCGTGGGTCTTGCGATTGCTGTCGCGAACATAGACGAAGTGATCGCACTTATCCGCAAGGCAAAGGACGCGGGCGAGGCTCGCGAGGCGCTGATGGGCCGGGACTGGCCCGCGCGGGACATGGCGCCGCTCATCGCCCTGATTGCCGATCCGCGCCACGTGCTGACGGCGGAAGGCACTTATAGGCTGTCGGATGAACAAGCCCGCGCAATTCTTGACTTGCGCCTTCAGCGCCTCACGGCGCTGGGCCGCGACGAGATAGCCGCTGAACTTCAGAAACTGTCGACCGAGATTTCCGATTATCTGGACATTCTGCGGTCACGGGCACGGGTGCTGAGCATCATCAAGGAAGAGTTGTCGGGCATCCGGCAGGAATTCACGCCCCCCCGCCGCACCGAGATCGTCGAGAATGACGGCGAAGTCGAGGATGAAGATCTTATCCAGCGCGAAGACATGGTCGTGACCGTGAGCCATGCGGGCTATGTGAAGCGAGTGCCGCTTTCGACCTATCGCGCGCAGAAGCGGGGCGGCAAGGGCCGCTCTGGCATGGGCACGAAGGAAGAGGATTTCGTCACCAAGCTGTTCGTGGCCAATACCCATACGCCGATCCTGTTCTTTTCGTCCGCGGGCATGGTCTACCGCCTCAAGACCTGGCGGCTTCCTGTGGGAAATCCGCAGGCGCGGGGCAAGGCGCTCATCAACCTGCTGCCGCTGGAAGCGGGTGAGCGTATTACGACAATTCTGCCGATGCCGGAGGATGCCGCAGAAGCTGCCGGGCAGTATCTGATGTTCGCCACACGGTCTGGTACGGTGCGGCGGAACGAAATCACGGACTTCGAGCAGATCAACAGGTCCGGCAAGATTGCCATGAAGCTTGACGATGGTGACATGATCGCCGGTGTCGAAATCTGCACGGAGGCCGATGACGTGCATCTCACCACGGCCGTGGGGCAGTGCATCCGGTTCCCGGTTGGCGAGGTGCGTGTGTTCAAGGGCCGCGACTCAACGGGTGTGCGCGGCATCCGCCTGGAAGATGGAGACAGGCTCATTTCAATGTCCATCCTGCGGCACGTCGAGGCGTCACCGGACGAACGGGCAGCCTATCTCAAGCTGTCGCGTGCCCAGGCCGGCGAAGACGTCGACCAGGCGGGTGGCGCAGGCGACGATGAGGTGGCTGCAGAGACAACGCTCAGTCCACAGCGCTTTGCGGAGATGAGCAGCAGCGAACAGGTTATCCTGACGGTATCTGCCAACGGTTACGGCAAGCGCACGTCGTCCTATGAATATCGCATCACCGGGCGTGGCGGCAAAGGTATCGTTGCCATGGCAGTGAATGAGAGGAATGGGCCGCTGGTTGCCAGTTTCCCTGTTGAGGGCGGCGACGAAATCATGCTGGTGACGGACGGTGGGCAATTGATCAGAACTCCGGCTGGAGACATCGGCAAGAAAGGGCGTTCGACGCAGGGCGTGATCATCATCGATGTAGCTGATGGTGAGCATGTGGTCTCCGCCGAGCACATCACCGAAGACGAGGAGGCGGAGGAGGCCTGATGGCTGTCTCCGTTCTGCTGGCGTTTGGTGGGGCTTGTGCGCTGCTGTTCCTGAAGCCTGGTCCGGCAATGTCTGTGATCGTCGCCAATTCAGTCGGATACGGCGTGCGCGGGGGCATGGTGTCGGTCGCGGGAAATGTGCTGGGTTTCGCGGCGCTGCTGACGATCGTGGGCCTCGGACTTTCATGGATCGCGGCCAGCATGCAGGTCTGGTTCGACTGGATACGGCTCGGTGGAGCGGTTTATCTCACATGGCTTGGTCTAGGCCGATTGCGAAACGCCGGGCGTGTCTCGTCCTATGGAGAAAATCCGACGGGCGAATTGTTCCGTGATGGATTTATCGTCGCGGTGGCCAATCCGGAAGTCCTTCTGTTTCTCGCAGCCTTCCTGCCGCCATTCGTCAATCCGGTGTACCCCGCGGCCCCACAAATCCTTGCCCTTGCGACCATTTTTGTGGTCGTGAGCGCCATTGCAGGAACGCTCCTGGCCGTCCTGGCAGGTCAGGCCCGCAACTTCCTCTCGGGAGATCGGCTCAGGTTCATCGATTATCTCTCCGGAGGCTTGCTTGTTGTGGCCGGTCTGTGGCTAGCTTGGCCGGCACTGGAGATGCTGCTGTGACGTTCGATACCTACCTTGCATATTGTGCCGCCGCGACTGCCTTGGCACTGGTGCCTGGCCCGACGGTGACGGTGATCATCGCCAATAGTCTGCGGCATGGCATACGCGCCGGTCTGCAGAATGTGGCTGGCACCCAGGCGGGATTTGTCGTCTGGCTCGCTATCGCGGCGATGGGCCTTTCGGCCGCCGTTGATGTGATGGGGTTGTGGTTTGACCTGTTGCGCTATGCCGGTGCGGGCTATCTGATCTGGCTGGCCATCAAGCTGTTCCGATCGGACGGTACTCTTTCCGCCGCGGCAGAGCGCGCAAGACCGGCGGGTAGGTTCTTCCTGCAGGGGGTTGTGGTCATCATTTCAAACCCGAAAATGCTGGTGCTGTTCGGAGCGATGATCCCGCCCTTCATCTCGCCGGGTGAGGAAGCTCTACCGCAAATTCTTCTGCTGGGCGGAACCTTCATGGCGATCGCTTTCATCGGTGATTGCACCTACGCCGTCATGGCCAGCAAGGCAGGGACATTTCTATCGGGCTCGCGGATCCGGGCACTTGAAATCATCAGCGGTTGCCTGCTGATGGGCGGTGGCATCTGGATGGCGCTGAAGGGACGCTGACATGACGCGCACGGGTTTCTATGCAGGTTCATTCGATCCGGTCACCTATGGACATCTGGATATCATCGCGCGGGCTGCGCGGCTGGTGGATCGGCTCGTTCTGGGGGTTGGAACACTCCATGGCAAGCAAGCCATGATTGACGCTGACACGCGCATGGCACTTCTCGAAACTGTCACCCGCCCGGTCGCTCAACATACAGGAGTCAAGATCTCGGTGGTGGCCTTCGATGGCCTGGTGGTCGAGGCTGCTCGGCAGCACAAGGCGGGCCTTTTGATCCGCGGACTGCGGGATGCGACAGATTTCGACTACGAGATTCAGATGAGCCAGATGAATGGTGCTCTGGCGCCTGATGTTGAGACGGTCTTCCTGGCCGCCTCACCGGCGACGCGGATGATCGCGTCATCGCTGGTCAAGCAGATCGCCAGAATGGGGGGCGATATCACACTGTTCATTCCCAGGGAGGCGCAGGCGGTGGTTGCTGCCACTCTCGCCAAGGGATCGCATTGACTTTTTCCCGCCGTGCCGTCAGGAACGGCGCATCAAACAACAGGAGTTCCCATGATCAGGAAACTGGCACTGGCCGTGTTGGCTACGGGTTTGCTTGCTACCCCGGCTCTGGCCGCTGAAAAGCTCAAGATTGAGACGAGCAAGGGCTGCTCGTTCGAGATTACCCTGCGCCCGGATCTGGCCCCGAACCACGTGAAGCAGATCACCAAGCTTGCCAAGGCGGGCTTCTATGATGGAATCGTGTTTCACCGGGTGATTGATGGTTTCATGGCCCAGACGGGCGATCCGACCGGCTCGGGAATGGGCGGTTCCGAGGAGCCCGATCTCAAGGCGGAATTCACGCCCGAACCCTACAAGCGCGGTACGGTTGGCATGGCCCGATCGAGTGATCCCAATTCTGGCAACAGCCAGTTCTTCATCATGTTCGCCGACGGCGATTTTCTGAATGGCCAGTACACAGTGTGGGGCCAGGTTGATGAGGCTGGCATGGCGTGTGTCGACAAGATCGAACGCGGTGAACCGCCCGCAAATCCCGACAAGATGGTCAAGGTAACGGTGGAATAAATGGCTGATCTCGAGAACGTTCTCTTCCTCGATGTGGCGGATGCAAAGGGTGCGCCCAAGGGTCGGGTAACGATTGCACTCAGGCCCGATCTGGCGCCCAACCATGTCGCGCGGATCAAGGAACTGGCCCGGGAGGGTGCCTATGACGGTGTCGTGTTTCACCGCGTCATTGACGGCTTCATGGCCCAAGGTGGCGATGTGCAGTATGGCAATACCGCGAATGCCGACTTCAATCCCGGTCGCGCCGGCATGGGGGGCTCAAAGAAGCCGAATCTGAAGCAAGAGTTCTCGCGTGAGCCGCATGTGCGCGGCGTGTGCTCGATGGCGCGGTCTCAGAATCCGGATTCCGCCAACAGCCAGTTCTTCATCTGCTTCGGAGACGCAACGTTCCTCGACCGGCAGTACACCGTCTGGGGCCAGGTCACCGACGGCATGGACATTGTTGACGGCATCAAGCGCGGCGAGCCTGTCCGCGAGCCTGACAAGATCTCACGGATGCAGGTTGCTGCTGACGCCAAGTAGAGCCCAGAAGGCCCTCTGGCGCTGCGGATTGCGTAGCAGGGTGGCTTGACGCATGCGGGTATCGGATTTCGACTTCGAGCTGCCGCCGGAAGCCATTGCGCTCCGGCCGGCTTCTCCGCGCGATTCCGCAAAACTTCTGGTGGTGCATCCCGAAGGGTTCGAGGATCGGGTCTTCCGCGATCTGCCAGGCTTGTTGCGGCCCGGCGATGTTCTCGTCTTCAACAACACCCGCGTCATCCCGGCGGCTTTGTCCGGCAAGCGTATTGGTCGTGGCGGAACCACGCCGAACATCTCCGCCTTGTTACATTTGCGGCTGGATGGAAGACGGTGGAAGGCTTTCGTTCGGCCGGCCAAGAAGCTTCTCCCTGGTGATCGCCTTCTGTTTTCTCGTCAAAACAATGAATTGGAGGCGGTAGTTGAGGAGAAAGGCGAGGCTGGAGAGGTGCGGCTCGCCTTCGCAGCGGAGGGCGTTGCCCTGGATGCTGCAATCGCGGCCGCAGGGGAGGTGCCTCTTCCGCCCTACATCGCCTCCAAACGCGGCGTGGATGGGCGTGATCGAGAAGATTACCAGACCATCTACGCGGACCGGGCCGGCGCGGTTGCGGCGCCGACAGCGGGCCTGCATTTCACTTCAGACTTAATAAAGACGCTGCAAGATACTGATATCACGCTAGAATATGTCACACTGCATGTCGGGGCCGGTACCTTTCTGCCGGTCAAGGCGGAAGACACGGCGGATCACAGGATGCATTCGGAATGGGGTGAAGTGACAGCCGATGTCTGTACCCGTCTGAAGGCAGCCCGCACCCGAGGAGGGCGCATCGTGGCCGTCGGGACGACCTCCCTAAGGCTTCTTGAGGCCTCGGGGCTTGAGCCATTCTCAGGCACGACGGATATCTTCATTACGCCTGGCTACCGGTTCCGCGCAGTTGACCTTCTCATCACCAACTTCCATTTGCCGAAGTCGACGCTGTTCATGCTCGTGTCCGCCTTCTCGGGTCTGGAGCGGATGCGGGCGGCATATGCTCATGCAATCGCCGGAGGCTATAGGTTCTATTCCTACGGCGACTCCAGCCTGCTATTCCCCGCTGCATGACCGAGTTCGGTTTCACACTTCACGCGAAAGACGGTGCAGCCCGGCTTGGCTCCGTGCACACGCTGCATGGCGATATCCGGACCCCTGCATTCATGCCCGTCGGTACGGTGGGAACGGTCAAGGGGCTCTATCTTGACCAGGTTGAAGCAACCGGTGCCGAAATCATCCTCGGCAACACCTACCACCTCATGTTGCGCCCCGGGGCAGAGCAGGTGGCGCGGCTGGGTGGACTGCACAGCTTCATCGGCTGGAACAGGCCGATCCTGACCGACTCGGGCGGGTTCCAGATCATGTCGCTTTCCAAGATCCGCAAGATCACGGAACAGGGCGCTGTCTTTCAGTCTCACATTGATGGCCGGAAGTACGAACTGTCGCCGGAACGTGCCATGGAGATACAGAGGCTTCTGGGATCCGATATCCAGATGCAACTCGACCAGTGCATTGCCTATCCCCACAGCGATGCGGAGGCGGAAAAGGCGATGCAACTGTCACTGCGCTGGGCCGAGAGGTGCCGCACGGCATTCGGCCGACAGGCCGGTCGCGGCAACTTCGGCATCGTTCAGGGCGGAATCAATCAAAGGTTGAGGCGTGAAAGTGCCGCCGGGCTGACCGCCATCGGCTTCGAGGGATACGCCATTGGGGGCCTTGCTGTCGGCGAAGGCCATGATCTCATGCTCCGGGCCATCGAGGACACCGTTCCGCACTTGCCTGAGGACCGTCCCCGCTATCTCATGGGTGTTGGAACCCCGGAAGACATATTGGAGGCCGTGGCGCGGGGAGTGGACATGTTTGACTGCGTTCTGCCGACCCGGTCAGGCCGGCATGGACAGGCCTTTACGCGTTTCGGTAAGATCAACCTGCGCAATGCGAGGCATGCCGAGGATTCCCGGCCGCTGGACGAGGCGCATGACTGCCCGGCCTTGTCACGCTATCCGAGGGCCTATCTCCACCACCTGATCCGATCGGGCGAGCTTCTGGGCATGATGCTGCTGTCGTGGGCGAATATCGCCTATTATCAGTCGTTCATGCGCGACATGCGTGCTGCCATTGCTGGCGGCACATTCGAAAGCTTCCGGACTGCGACCAAGGAACAGTGGCAGAGGGGAGATATCCGGTCATAATGGCGAAGTTTCCTGGGAGGACGAGATGCAGCTGTCGGATGAAGTAATCATACCCGTGCCGCGCATGAAGGTGTGGGAGGCTTTGAATGACCCGGAGGTACTTCGCCAGTGCATTCCGGGTTGCGAGGAGATTACAAAGCTCTCGGACACCGAGATGGAAGCCACGGTCACTGTAAAGATGGGCCCCGTGAAGGCGAGCTTCAAAGGCGCCGTCACGCTGTCCGACATCGATCCGTCAAATGGCTATCGCATCTCTGGCCACGGCAAGTCGATGATGGGCGGCGCGGCCGGCGGGGCCGATGTGCGGCTGCAGGATGTACCGGAAGGCACGAAGCTGGTCTATCACGTCGACGCACATGTGACCGGAAAGATCGCGAGCCTCGCCCAGCGTTTCATTGAGCCGACCGCGCGACAGCTTTCTGCCCAGTTCTTCGAGACATTCGCCACTCTGGCTGCGAAGGAACCCGGCTGAGCTACTTTCCGCTTCCGCCGGTGTGTTCGCCCTCTCGCGTGAGATAATAGGCTGCGAGAATGGGAAGAAAGGTCACCGCGATCACGATAATCGCAACCACATTGGTGACCGGCCGCTGCCGCGGTCGGATCAATTCGTTCAGCATCCAGATCGGTAGCGTTGACTGCTGTCCGGCCGTGAAAGTCGTGACGATGACCTCGTCAAACGACAGTGCAAAGGCCAGCATGCCACCGGCGAGAAGCGCCGACCCAATTTGCGGCAGCACCACATGTCTGAAAGTCTGGAAACCATCCGCGCCGAGGTCCATCGATGCTTCGATCATGTTCCCGGAAAGACGCCGGAAGCGGGCAAGCGCGTTGTTGTAGACGACGACGATGCAGAATGTCGCATGGCCCAGCACGATCGTCCATGTCGAAAAGGGGACATTCATAATGTCGAAAGCTGATCTGAGGGCTATGCCGGTGATGATGCCTGGCAGTGCGATGGGCAGGATAAACAGCAGCGAGATCGAGTCCTTTCCGAAGAAGCGCGCCCTCCAAAGCGCAGCTGCCGCGAGGGTTCCCAGCACAAGTGCGATCAGCGTCGCGAGGAGTGCAACCTTCAATGACAGCCACAGGGGTGGCCATATGTCCGGCCTGTCAAACCAGGCTGCAGAAAACCATCTGGTCGTATAACCAGGTGGTGGAAACTGAAAGCTCTTCTCTTCGGTCGTGAAGGCATAGAGCACAATCAGCGCGAGGGGGGCATGCAGGAACACCAGGCCGACGAAGGCGGCCACTTTCAAGGAGATCGAGGCGCGGGGCTCAGAGCGCATCGAAAGCACCAAGCCTTCGGGCGATGACGAGATATATGCCCATGATCACGATTGGCACCACCGTGAAAGCCGCTGCAAGGGGAATATCACCTGCTGTGCCCTGGAGTGCATAGACGGTGGATCCGATGAAGGGGCGTGAGTTGCCGATGATTTGGGGGATGATGTAGTCGCCGAGTGTCAACGAGAAAGTAAAGATGGAGCCAGCGATGACACCCGGGAGCGCTAGGGGCAAGATGACAGTACGTAAAGACTGACCGGGCGTCGCGCCGAGATCGGCTGAAGCCTCGATGAGACTGCCCGGTACGCGCTCAAGGGCGGCCTGTGTTGGCAGGATCATGTAGGGTAGCCAGATGTAGACGAAGACCAGAAAAGTGCCGATGTAGCTGAACGAGAGGGATGATCCTCCGATGACCGGGACGCTCAGCAGTGTCTCTAGCACAAAGCCGAGATGTAGTTTCTCGGCAACCCACGTGATGATGCCTTCCTTGGCCAGAATGAGCTTCCAGGCGTAGACCTTGACAAGGTAGCTGGACCACAACGGCATCATGACCGCGAGATAGAAAAGCGCCTTCCAGCCTCCTTTGGCGTAGCGCGCGGCATAGTAGGCAATCGGAAAGGAGACAATCGAACTTGCGATCGTCACGATCGTGGCCATCACCGTTGTCCGAAGGACTATGACCATGTTGGAGGACTCGAATAGATGGCCGTATGTCGCAAGCGTCAGTTCATGAACAACAAGGCCTGAGAACTCATCAAGCGAATAGAAGCTTTGAAGCAGAAGTGCGAAGAGCGAACCAACATAGACGATGCCGATCCAGATCAGCGGCGGTACAATGAACAGAAGCGTCAGCAGTCTCGAATTCCTGTAGAAAAAGTCGGAGACGCTGCTATGGATGGGGGCAGGGATGGATGATGAACTCATTCTGGCTCCATCACAACAGCGCTGGAGCGGTCCCAGGCTAATGAAACGGTTCCTCCGTCCGGTATTGTTTTTGCGCCCGTCGGGACGGTTGCCACAAGTCTTGTACCTGCGACATTGACTGCAACGCGTACGACAGCTCCCTGGTACTGGAGCGAACTCACTTGTCCCGACACGATCGCTTGTCCAGTTTTCGGAATTTCTCCTGGGAGCAGAACATCTATCTTTTCGGGTCTCAGGCTCGTCCATGCGCGAGGACCGCCATTTGCTGCGGCAAAGTCTGGGGTGAGGACATTGGATGAACCGACAAAGCTGGCTACAAATCGGGTGTGTGGGCGTTCGTAGACTTCGGATGGTGTGCCGATCTGAACAATACGACCCTCGTTGAAAATTGCCACACGGTCCGCCATCGACAGGGCTTCACCCTGGTCATGGGTAACAAAAACGAAGGTGATGCCAAGGTCGTGGTGCAATGAACGCAGTTCTTCCTGCATTTGTTCACGCAGTTTCAGATCAAGTGCGCCGAGTGGCTCATCAAGAAGCAGGACGCGGGGCTTGTTCACAAGCGCCCTTGCGAGAGCAACCCGTTGGCGCTGGCCGCCAGAAAGTTGGCTTGGCCGGCGTTGTTCAAAGCCGTTTAGTTTGACAAGCGACAGCGCTTCTCTGGCTTTCTGCTCCCGCTCTGCACGCGGCATTCCCTTGATCATCAAACCATAGGCGACATTTGCCCCCACCGTCATGTGCGGAAAGAGGGCGTAATCCTGGAAAACAGTGTTGACGTTTCGGCGGTAGGGCGGCAACCCGTCTGCTATCTCGCCAAAGATGCGGATGTGTCCCGTCGAAGGCTGATCGAAACCAGCAATCAGGCGCAGGCAGGTTGTCTTGCCAGACCCCGACGGCCCGAGCATCGCAAAGAATTCGCCCTCCTCAATATCGAGCGTAACACCATCCACGGCACGAACTTGCCCGAAATGGCGTGAAACGTTCTGAAAGTTCACTGCGATTGACATGACCCTGTTCCATGAAAAGGCCCCGGCCTCATGGCCGGGGCCCTGTATTGCAGGCTTGTCAGGCTTACTGGCTCATGACCTCACGGTAGGCCTTGTCCCATTGTGAGTAGGGTACGCAGTTCCCCTCGGCCTCGCACTTGGCAGTGGGAGTACGCCAGAACCAGATCTTGTCGAAATTGTCAAAGCCGTTGGTCGCACAGCCGGCATCCGTCAGGAGGGCATTGCCTTTGCAGGCGGCTGGCACGGCCGGGACTGACCCGAACCAGGCAGCGAGATCACCCTGAAGCTTTGCGGAAATGGAATGGTTCAGCCACATGTAAGCGCAGTTGGGATGAGGGGCTTCGCTGTGTAACATGGTGGTATCTGCCCAACCGGTGGCGCCCTCGTCAGGAACGACAGAAGCAACCGGTTGCTTGTCCGCCTCGAGCAGGTTGACCTGGAATGGCCAGGAGGAAGACGCGACGACGCCCTCATTCTTGAAGTCGTCAATCTGAACCATGGCGTCGTGCCAATAGCGGCCGACCAGCTGGCGCTGTCCCTTGAGCAGGTCAATGACGGCTGCGAACTGATCCTTGTTCAGTTCATACGGGTTCTTGATGCCGAGCTCCGGCTTCTTTTTCATCAGATAGAGGGCGGCATCGGCGACGTAGATCGGGCCATCGAAGGCCTGTACACGGCCCTTGTTGGATTTGCCATCAGGCAGGTTCTGCTCTTCGAATACAACACTCCAGCTCTTTGGGGGCTCCTGGAAGATCTTGGTGTTGTAGGCCAGCACGTTCGGACCCCACTGATAGGGAACGCCGTAGTGGACGCCGTCGACCGTGTGCCAGGGCGCATCCTTGAGCCGGTCATCTACGGATGCCCAGTCCTTGATGAGTTCGATGTTGACGGGTTGGACCTTCTTGCCGGCAACGAGGCGCAGAGAGGCGTCGCCGGAAGCGGTGACCAGGTCGAAACCGCCCTGGTTCATCAAGGTCACCATTTCGTCAGAGGTGGCGGCGGTCTTGACGTTCACCTTGCACTGCGTTGTTTTCTCGAACTCTGTCACCCAGTCATAGTTCTTGTCGGTTTCGCCGCGTTCGATGTAGCCGGGCCAGGCGACAATATCGACCTGTCCTTCGCCGGGGCCGATTTCCGTCTTGAGGTCTTGGGCCATACCGATCCCAGCGGTTGTGGCAAGTGCCGCGATCGATGCAATCGCTGTCTTCAGGAAATTCATTGTGTATTCTCTCCCTAGGGTCTGGTTCGTGGCCTGCCACTTGGCAGCGCCGACCGGCCCGTGCAATGCATTGTGGACCGAATTGCGCGGGGAGTTCAACCCCGCAACGTATGGAGCAGGTCAGTATGCCCGGGTTGTGGATCAAGGCGCCATTGGCCATTTTGGCCGATGCGCCGGGAGGTGTTGTTGTTCGGGACGGGCGGATCGTGGAGCTTCTGGCGTCCGGAAAGCGACCATCGACGCCATTCGATGAGGTGTTCGATGCAGCGCAGCACGTTGTATTGCCTGGGTTAGTCAATACCCATCATCATTTCTACCAGACTCTGACCCGGGCCCATCCGCAAGCGATCAACAAGAAGCTCTTCGACTGGCTACGTGCCCTTTATCCGTTCTGGGCGAGGCTCACACCCGAGGCCCTCAGGCTGGCCACCAGACTGTCGCTGACTGAGTTGCTGATGTCCGGTGTTACCACCACGTCCGACCACAATTATGTCTTTCCGCACGGTATGGATGATTCTGTGGACATTCAGGTCGAGGAGGCACGCAATCTCGGCATTCGGATGACGGTGACGCGGGGGTCCATGAATCTCTCTGAGAAAGATGGGGGATTGCCGCCTGATTCTGTTGTTCAGGACGAGGACCGCATTCTTTCCGATTGTGAGCGTGCAATCGGTCGGTATCACGAGAGGGGGGAGGGTGCCATGGTTCAGATCGCGCTTGCTCCTTGCTCGCCATTCAGCGTCACCAAGTCTCTGATGTGTGCGTGCGGCGCGCTTGCAGAGAAGCACGATTGCCGGTTGCATACTCACCTTGCCGAAACCAAAGATGAAAGCGATTATTGCCGCAGCAAGTTTGGCATGGGGCCGGTTGACTATCTCGAGGATACAGGCTGGCTCGGTGAGCGGACGTGGTTGGCTCACGGAATACACTTTTCTAACGGAGATATCGCGCGACTTGGCAGCCATGGTGTAGGCGTCTGCCATTGCCCAACGTCCAACATGGTGCTCGCATCCGGCCAGTGCCGTACGCTTGATCTTGAGGCAGCGGGATCACCCGTCGGGCTGGGCGTGGACGGATCGGCCTCGAACGACTCCTCGAATCTCATGGAAGGTGTGCGGCACGCCCTAATGATAAACCGCCTGACCTATGATGCCTCCTTCAGCCATCTGGATGCGCTGCGTCTTGCGACTGTTGGGTCTGCGCGTTGTCTGGGACGAGGGGATATTGGCGAGATTGGCGTCGGAAAGCAGGCTGACCTGGCCTTCTTCAAGCTTGATGAGTTACGTTTTTCGGGAGCAGGCGATCCGCTGGCTGCGCTGGTGCTCTGCGGGGCGCATCAGGCAGACCGGGTCATGATTGGTGGGCGATGGCGAGTCATTGATGCTATGCCGCTCAATATCGACCTTGTAAACCTGAGGGCCGCGCATGGTGCGGCAGCGCGGAAGTTTCTCTGAGGGGTTTTCATGGATCTGGCATCTGAATACAACAATCGTGCCATGGTTCCGGAGCACCCGAAGATCATCGCTCGATGGCACGATGATGCGGCCGCCTACCGGGAAGCCAATGCCTGCGAGCTGGATGTCGTTTATGGGGGGCGGCCGCGGAACCGGTTGGACCTGTTTCCCTCAAAAAGGGGTGGTGCTCAAGGGTCAGCCCCGCTGGTGTTGTTCATTCACGGGGGCTACTGGAAATCACTCGACAAGCGTGCGTTCAGCCATGTGGCGCGTGGACCCAATGCTCTGGGGCTGGATGTCGCAGTCGTGGGCTACTCTCTTTGCCCCGAGGTGACTATCCCCGATATCATCATGGAACTTCGTCAGGCCTGCCTTTTCCTGGCGCAGCGATCCGGAAGGGATTTGGTGGTCACAGGGCATTCCGCAGGTGGTCATCTCGCCGCATGTCTGGCGGCGACGGATTGGGACGCCTACGGCCAAAGGCGGGATCTGATCTTATCTGGACTGTCGATCAGTGGCCTTTTCGACCTTCGGCCCCTTCTTGCGACCCCGCTCAATGACGACCTCCGGCTGAGCTCGGAGACGGCCCTGGAGGCAAGTCCTCTTGCCTGGCCGATGACCAACAGTGTCAGATTTGACAGCTGGGTGGGTGGGGCCGAAAGCGCGGAATTCCGGAGGCAGGCGCGTTCCATTGTCGCGGCCTGGCGGGGACTGGGCGTTGAGGCATATTATGGAGAGGTCTCTGACGCAAACCATTTCACTGTTGGTGACGCATTCAGCAACCCGGATCATCCCCTGACACGGCGCCTCCTGGAACTGGTGCGTAAATCTTAGATTGCAGCCCTGCCGGCAGCGCTGGGCAGACCTCGATTACCCCCTCCACATTCCCCGCGAAGCACCTATATAATCCTTTCCATGCCGAAGCAGCCCGTTCACAGGGACGAAAATCAGACCGGGGTGATCACCCGTACCGACGCGAAGACCAAAAAGCCTTCGCTCTACAAGGTCTTGCTCCTGAACGATGATTACACGCCGATGGAATTCGTCGTGCATGTTCTGGAGCGGTTTTTCGGCAAGGACAGGGAAGAGGCAACCCGGATCATGCTACACGTTCACCAAAAGGGGGTTGGCGTCTGCGGCGTCTACACCTTCGAGGTGGCCGAGACCAAGGTCACGCAGGTCATGGATTTTGCCCGTAGCCACCAACATCCGCTCCAGTGCACCATGGAAAAGGAGTAGGCCCATGCCGACATTCTCCCGCAGTCTCGAAAAGGCGCTGCACCGTGCGCTGGCGTTGGCCAATGAACGTCGCCACGAATATGCGACGCTTGAGCACCTGCTTCTTGCGCTGATCGATGACAAGGACGCCGCTGCCGTTCTGAAAGCCTGCAACGTGGATCTCGATGTCCTGCGGCGCAGCCTGGCAAACTACATCGACACCGAGCTTGGGCAGATGATCGCCGCCGAACGGGAGGACTCCAAACCGACCGCAGGGTTCCAACGGGTTATCCAGCGCGCCGTCATTCATGTTCAGTCCTCGGGTCGCGAGGAGGTGACGGGTGCCAATGTGCTCGTGGCGATCTTTGCTGAGCGCGAGAGCCATGCCGCATTCTTCCTGCAGGAGCAGGACATGACACGGTATGATGCGGTGAATTACATCTCCCATGGAATAGCCAAGCGCTCGGGTCTTTCCGAGGCCCGACCTGTCCGGGGCGTGGACCAGGACCAGCAGGGCAGCGGCGGCAATGACGGCGACGACGGCGCGCCGGCCAAGAAAAAGGGTGAGGCGGACGCGCTCGACGCCTATTGCATAAATCTCAACAAGAAAGCATCCGAAGGCAAGGTCGATCCGCTGATCGGGCGTGAAGCCGAGGTCCGCCGGACGATCCAGATTCTCTGCCGCCGGCAGAAGAACAATCCGCTGTTTGTTGGTGATCCGGGTGTGGGCAAGACCGCGATCGCCGAAGGGCTGGCCCGTAAGATCATCAAAGACGATGTCCCCGAAGTCTTGCGCAACTGCACAGTCTATCAGCTGGACATGGGTGCGCTGTTGGCCGGTACCCGTTACCGGGGCGATTTCGAGGAGCGGCTGAAGGCCGTTGTGAAGGAGATTGAATCCCGGCCCGGTGCAATCATGTTCATCGACGAGATCCACACCGTGATCGGCGCTGGCGCGACATCGGGGGGGTCGATGGATGCGTCGAATCTGCTGAAGCCGGCTCTGGCGAATGGGGCGCTCCGCTGTATCGGTTCGACGACCTACAAGGAATACCGCCAGCACTTCGAGAAGGACCGCGCTCTGGTGAGGCGGTTCCAGAAAATCGATGTGAACGAACCGTCGATTCCTGATGCGATCGAAATTCTCAAGGGCCTGAAGCCCTATTATGAGGAATTTCACAAGGTGCGGTACACGGATGATGCCATTGAGACGGCCGTTCAGCTGTCGGCCCGCTACATGTCTGACCGTAAGCTTCCCGACAAGGCCATTGATGTGATTGATGAGGCCGGCGCCTCACAAATGCTGCTCGCCGAGAGCAAGCGACGCAAGGTCATCGGTGTTCCCGAAATCGAGACAACCATCGCAACCATGGCGCGGATACCGGCCAAGACCGTGAGCAAGGATGATGCATCCGTGCTCCGGAACCTTGAAACGGACCTGAAGCGCGTCGTGTTTGGTCAGGACAAGGCAATTGAAGCACTGGCGGCGTCGATCAAACTGGCCCGCGCAGGACTCCGAGAACCCGAAAAGCCTGTCGGCTGCTACCTGTTCTCCGGACCGACCGGCGTTGGCAAGACGGAAGTTGCCAAGCGGTTGGCAGAAGTTCTTGGTATCAATATGCTGCGCTTCGACATGTCGGAATACATGGAACGTCATTCCGTGTCCCGGCTCATTGGCGCACCACCCGGATATGTCGGCTTTGATCAGGGTGGTCTGCTGACTGACGGTATCGATCAGCATCCTTACTCCGTACTGCTGCTGGATGAGATCGAGAAGGCACATCCCGACCTCTTCAACATTCTCCTTCAGGTCATGGATCATGGAAAACTGACAGACCACAATGGCAAATCCGTCGACTTCCGGAATGTGATCCTGATCATGACAACCAATGCCGGTGCCCAGGACATGGCACGGGAGGCGATCGGGTTCGGGAGCAGCTTGCGTGAAGGTGACGACATGGCAGCCATCCAGAAGCTCTTCACGCCGGAATTCCGGAACCGCCTGGATGCGGTCATTCCGTTCGGGCATTTGCCGGCCGAGGTTGTCCGCAAGGTCGTGGAGAAGTTCGTTATGCAGCTGGAAGCCCAGCTTGCCGAACGCCAGATCAATATCGAACTCTCAGCGGAGGCGGCTGATTGGCTTGCCGACAAGGGCTATGACCGGCAGATGGGAGCGCGGCCCTTGGCTCGCGTGATCCAGGAACATGTGAAGAAACCGCTTGCCGAGGAGGTTCTGTTCGGGAGGCTCAGCAAGGGGGGGACCGTCCGTATTCTCCTCAAGGGCGATGAACTTAGCTTTGATTACCTCAGTCGCGACCAGGAGGCTGCACTTCCCCCGGGACCGGTTCGAAAAGCGCTGCCAAGGGCTGCTACAACTCAAGAACCGCCCGGCGAGGCAAGGCCAAAGCCAAGGCGCAGACCAAAGGCAAAACAGGACTGATCCACTGGTTGTATCGGCCGAGCGTTAACAACGGTCAATTGCAGAATTGCAGTTGGCCGTTTTCTTGATATGGTGGGGAGGAAAAGCAGGAGGGCCCAGGCGGGGCCCCAGCGGGAGAAGATCAGCGTGGCGGAGACAGCTGCGAAGCTCAATACCGACCGTCCGGTTGCAGTGCGGGTTGCTGGCCTTCACAAGAAATTTGGATCGCTCGAGGTCTTGAAGGGCGTATCGCTCAGAGCCCGTGAGGGTGAAGTCGTCTCAATGATTGGCGCCTCTGGGTCGGGTAAATCAACTTTCCTCCGCTGTATAAACTTTCTCGAGATGCCGACCGAGGGTGAGATTGAAGTGACAGGGGAGACCGTGTCCCTGACCCGGCACAAGGATGGAGATCTCCACCCGTCTGACCGCCGGCAACTGGAGCGGATCCGCACGAGGCTCGGGATGGTCTTTCAGAGCTTCAATCTCTGGCAGCACATGACCGTGTTGCAGAATGTCATTGAGGCGCCCGTTCATGTCCTCGGTCTTTCCAAGGCGGAAGCCGTCGATCGGGCCGAACGGTTGCTCCACAAAGTAGGGCTGTTTGACAAGCGCGACCAGTATCCGGCTTTTCTGTCAGGTGGACAGCAACAGCGCGCAGCTATTGCGCGAGCGCTCTGCATGGAACCGAAAGTGATGCTGTTTGACGAGCCGACCTCGGCTCTTGATCCTGAACTGGTTGGCGAAGTGCTTCGGGTGATCCGCGATCTTGCGGAGGAAGGCCGAACCATGATCCTTGTGACGCATGAAATGAAATTCGCGCGCGACGTATCGAGCCATGTAATCTATCTCTACAAAGGGGTCATCGAAGAAGAAGGACCACCTTCACAAGTCTTTGGCGCGCCGCGAAGCGAGCGCTGCCGACAATTCGTGTCAACCATACATGGTTGAAAGTACAAAGTTTTGAAAAACAGCTGGTGCCATGTCGGTACCCGCAAACAGGGAGAGAGAAAGATGAAACTTACACGCCGTATTCTGATGGCTGCTGCCTCAGCAGCGATGCTTGCTGGTGTCTCGAGTGCAGCTTTGGCCGATATCAAATTTGGCGTCGCTGCGGAGCCCTATCCGCCGTTCTCGTCGAAGGACGCGTCGGGCAAATGGGTGGGTTGGGAAATTGACCTGATGAATGCTGTTTGCGAGCAGATGCAGGAAAAGTGTGAACTCGTTGAAGTTGCTTGGGACGGGATCATTCCGGCGCTCACCTCGAAGCAGATCGATGTCATCTGGTCATCCATGTCGATCACCGCAGAGCGCAAGCAGACCATCGATTTCACCAATATGTATTACAATACGCCGACGGTGATCATTGGGGCCAAGAACGGTGATCTGGACATCACGCCCGAGCACCTCAAGGGAAAAGTGATCGGCGCTCAGGTATCGACGGTTCATGAGAAATACCTTCAGAAATATTACGCGCCAGCCGGGGCCGAGATAAAGACCTACGCGACGCAGGATGAGGCTAACAATGACCTGGCCGCCGGTCGCCTTGATTATGTGCAGGCAGACGGATCCGCTCTGGATGCGTTCCTCAAGACCGAACAGGGCACCGCCTGTTGTGAGCTGAAGGGTCAGGTCAAGGACGACCCGGAAGTATTGGGCGAGGGCGTCGGTGGCGGTGTCCGCAAGGAAGACACGGCCCTGAAGGACAAGCTCAACGCCGCAATCGCCGAACTCGCCAAGGCCGGCAAGTTCGAGCAGATCACCGCGAACTATCCCGAACTCGTGGGGAAGATGGTTCTGCCGAAGTAAGCAACAACGAGAGCCCGCGATTGTAACCTGCGGGCTCTCACTTCCTATAGCCTAGATGGCTAACAAACCCGGATTTCCGGAAATCTTGGCGCTCGGTCCTACGGGCTATGGCGACGAGATGCTTTGGGGAGCTGCAATGAGTGTGGCGATTGCCGTACTCGCTTATGCTCTCGGGCTTCTGATCGGAATAGTAGGCGCTCTCGTGAAACTCGAGGGCAGTGTTCTGTCCCGAAGCATTATGAATGGCTATACCACTCTGGTGCGGGCTGTTCCGGAACTCATCCTTATCCTGATCTTATACTACGCGGGCACAGCGACCCTGAACCAGTTGCTCGAGGGCGCTGGGTTCAGCGCTATGGCAATCAACGGTTTTGCCGCCGCAGTTCTCGTTCTGGGCTTTGTGCAGGGCGCCTATTCGACCGAGGTTCTACGGGCTGCGATTCAGGCCATTCCCCTCGGTCAGATTGAGGCCGCCAAAGCCTATGGCATGTCACCCTGGTTGATGTTTCGGCGTGTCACGCTGCCGGCGATGCTTCCCTATGCAATACCCGGCCTGGCCAATCTCTGGCTGATCGTGACCAAGGACACCGCGCTCATCGCCGTGGTTGGCTATACGGAACTGGCGTTGGCAACTCGGCAGGCTGCAGGCAACACGAAGATGTATTTCACATTCTTTCTGTCAGCTGGCCTGATTTATCTGATCATTACACTCGTGTCCCAGCGCATGTTTGGCATTCTCGAGTCGCACGTTCGGCGAGGGCAGCGGAGGCTCACATGAGGCCGACTCCATGAGTCTCAAGACCCTTAGACTGATCGCGAAGACGTTCGTCGTATTCGTTCTATCGGCTATTTTGATTGGCCTGCTGTATTGGCTTTTCGCTGCCTCCCGCTGGGATTGGTTGGTGAAATATTTTCCGTTGCTGCTGAGAGGGCTGTGGCTCACGGTACTACTGTGGGTGTTTTCCTGTGTTCTCGGTTTCATCCTTGCGGTTCCGATTGGCCTTGTGCAAGTGACTGGCCCAACGTGGCTGGCTGGCATCGCCCGAGGATTCTGCACCGTGATCCGCGGCACGCCACTTCTCCTCCAAGTGTGGCTGATCTACTACGGATTTGGATCACTATTTCCGCAGATTGCACAATACTATCCGGCCTTTCGGCAGGATTTCATGTGGCTAATCCGGCTTGATGCGTTCTGGTATGCCCTGTTTGCGTTTACGCTGTCCTTTGCGGGATATGAGGGTGAGATCATGCGGGGCGCATTTCTTGGTGTGCCACGTGGTGAACTGGAAGCGGCTCGAGCCTTTGGCATGTCACCTTGGAAGGCGCTGATCCGCGTCTGGCTTCCGCGTGCTGTGCGGCTGGTACTGCCAACACTTGCGGGCGAGGTTGTACTCCAACTGAAATCGACGCCGCTTGCAATGACGGTCACTGTGATGGATCTCACGGGAGTAGTGCGAAATCGCATTACCCAGGATACGTATATCGTTTACGAACCGCTCATGTTGCTTGCGGTCATTTACATGTGTCTGACCTTCGTTGCGGTGTGGGCGTTTGGAGCAGTTGAGAGAATGGTGCCTCAGAAGCGATGATCGAAGAGTTTCTCCAAGGGCATTTGCCGGACCTGACTCGCATCAGGCGAGATTTGCACGCTCATCCGGAGCTTCTGTTCGGGGAGATCCGCACTGCCAAGATAGTAGCTGATGAACTGTTCCGGTTGGGTTTTGAGGTGTCGACGGGTCTTGCCAAGACTGGCGTCGTGGGCACAATCCGCAACGGTTCGTCTAATCGGTCAATTGGCATCCGGGCGGATATGGATGCGCTTCCGATCCAGGAGCAGTCCAATCGTCCTTACGTCTCCCGCTATGCTGGAAAGATGCACGCCTGCGGACATGACGGGCACACGACCATGCTTCTTGGCCTTGCGCGATATCTGTCTGAAAATCGTAACTTCGACGGGACCGTCCACTTGATTTTCCAGCCGTCGGAAGAAGATGAAGGCGGTGCCTTTCGCATGATGGAAGATGGCCTTTTTCAGCGTTTCCCGTGCGACCGTCTGTTTGCCCTTCACAACTTGCCGGGGGAGCCTGAGGGGCAGATCCTCGTGAAGCCGGGGCCGATCACGGCCTCCTGCGATGTGCTGACGATCGTTATTCAGGGTATCGGTGGCCATGGTGCTCTGCCCCACAGATCGGCCGATCCTATAGTTGCCGCATCGAGTCTCGTTCTTGCCCTCCAGACGATCGTGTCGCGTAACAACGACCCCCATGAACCTGTCGTTGTTACGGTGGGAGCGATCAACGGTGGGTCCATGGCAACGGTGATCCCGGCGGAGGTAAAACTGCTTGTTGGAATTCGCACCGTGTCTCGGCCGGCACGGGAGATGGTTATGGGCCGCATCCGGGATATGTCCAATGCGCATGTACGTTCTTTTGGATGCACTGCCGAAGTGGACATGGGTATCGATAGCTGGAGCTATCCTGCGGGCGTCAACACAGCCGATGAGGCGGCTCTTGTTCGGGGAGTTGCCCTCGACATGGGACAGGATCCCCAGAAAGTCGACATGCGGGCGCCATTCATGTTTTCAGAAGACTTCTCCGCCATGCAGGAAGTGGTGCCATCCTGCTATTTCGGGCTGGGGGCGGGTCCGGGGCCGATGCTCCATGATCCCGGTTATGATTTTAATGACGCGCTTCTCGTGAAGGGACCAGCGTTCTGGGCGCGGCTTGTTGAGAAAGCACTTCCTCAGGCATAGGGGCCTTCGAGGCCAAGTTCGCGCATGAGGCTGGCATAGGCGTTGAAATTTCGGACAAGCGATGCGCCATGACGCTCAATCAGCTGCCGCCGCTTATTGTCGGTAGTCGCGGTGGCAAGCGCACCCCAGATGGCCGTCATGGCCTCGCTCTGAGCCCTTGCCTTCTCTACCATCAGTTCTGTGGTCAGTGCTCTTGCGAGAGTCTGTGCCGAACACTTTCCGACGCCTGCGACCGTCAGCGGTCCGGCAAGGCTGTATCCGGGCGGAAGTTCCCCTTTCAGATTGATGACCTCGCGGAAACGGATCGCGCGGGTTATCTGATCGACTGCTTGCTTGGCACCTTCAACTCGCGAGACATGTTCGGTATCGGCAGCGGCATGCGGCAGCAATTCCACCCGATCTGGATACTTTCTTGCCAGAGGCAGGTAGGGAACCATGGGTCCAGACAATTCGCCAGACGTCTCGCCTACAAAAAGGTCGGCGTCGATTGCGGCATGTCGTACCTTTCCGGTGCCCATCGCGACATCGAGGGCGTCAGCATCCACGCATTCCCCGCGGTCATAATTGATCAGAACAGCACCGTCGCGCAGCGCCGACAAGACAGAAGCACTGACGACATTGGCGTTGGCATACTTGCCAGTTGCACCGTTGAGAGGTCCCAGCCCGGTGTGGACTGAAAGCACATCCGAGCCATTCGCTGCGTCTTCTGGTGTTGAAGCGTATATGAAGCCTTCGGATTCGATCCAGTCCTGGTGGCGGCTGCGTGCGTGTATTGCAACCTCCATTCCAAAGGCCTGGGCCAGTTTCGCCATCTCACGCCCGATATTCCCATAACCGATGATGGCCATGCGCTTGCCTTCAATCTTCTCCGTTGGAAAACGGCGAAGGTCGCGGCCGGTGTCGAATTGTCCTGCCGCCGTCAGGCGGTGCATCTCATCAACGGGCAGATCCGGCAGCACCCTGAGCAGGGCCTTGAAGGCCATCTGGGCAGTCGCCCTGCTGTTGAAGGAAGGCGTGTTCATCAGGGGGGCCTTACCCCCTTCGCCGTTTCCGCCACCCCAGGATGCTGAGCCCATGTTTCCGGTGCCTGCACCAATACGGACGCCTCCTTCGGGAAAGACTGAATCTCTCGGGAGGAAGGTGGCCGCTGCGATCACGGCATCATATTGCCCGTTTTCGGTCAGGGGCTTGATTTCGTCCGGTTTGGAAAGCTGCGGTTGATAGAAGAAGTGGATCCGACCTGTTTCGAGATTGTTGCGGCCATCCCATGCCTCCTCATGAAAGGCATCCCCCTGGGCTTCAACATGGGCTTTGACGGCGGAATGATCCGGTAACCCATCTTTGCCGAATTTGAGTCCGACATAATCACAGATCAGTACCTTGTAGGCCCGTGTCGGGTCGTCCCTTCGGACAGTGCCCGATTGCCTCTCTGGAGCGGGGAAGACGACGCCAAGCTTTACCAACTCTTCTTCCGCAACGACGATCCTCGCCCGGTGAAAAGCATACTTAAGGTTGTCCAGCAGGGCTGTTATTTCCTCAACAGGCCGGATGCCACCAATCCAGGCACGATAATCACCAGGTGTCCCCGGGAAGGCGTTGATGTAACGGGCGACATCCAAGCCTTGTTCATGCTCTCCGTTGGGGTGGGTGATTCCGTCATAGGACAAGAGCTGCTTGGACCGTGAGACGATGCGGGCATGAAGCGAAGGATCGCCTGCTACGTCGTGCCGGACCTTGATCAGAGTGACAGCGGCTCCGCGGTTCTCGGCGTTGGATACCCCCAGTTCGAACAGATTGGAATTACTGATCCACTCATTTACAGCACCGCGGTTTAGTTCCGAGCGCCGGTTGAGTTCGCGAACTGGACCGATCGTCTGCCCGACACGCCTGAGACCGAACGTGGTCTCGGCAAAAGCAAGGGTAGAAAATGTGTTGATGACCCCGCCCAGCATGCGGTTTTCCGAAGCATCATAGATCGGGCCGATCTTGACTGTTCTGTCACCGGTGAGCGGACGCCTGGGGTCCACTGGAGCGGCCAGCTTGAACTGGCGGGGAATTGCCCAAGAGGGCTTCTGCTGGTTGTCATCGATGAGGATCAAGGCCTGCGGGGTCAGGGAGATGACGTAGTAGCCCGAAACGCCGCCGATCGCCTTCTGGAATGGCATGAACAGACAGCATTTCGCCATGACCTGCTGGACGATTGCATCGCCCCAGGGCATGGCGCCAAGCATCGATGTGGCGTCCAGGATGGCGTGGTGATCAACAGGGTTGCGGTCAATCCAGTCGAGCAGGTTCAGAATGTCGGCTCGTGAATAGCCGGTGGCCCCGGTGGTTTCGTGGCCGACACCGAAAAAAACCTTGATGCCAAGGCGCTCCAGCGTATCGGAACTTGGGATGGCTCCCTCGGTCTTGGCAAAATGCAGACGATTCTCGTCGCCATTGCGGGCATAGCGCATCATCTCGATGATCTGTGCGCCCCAACTCTGCCGGAAGAAGCCGGCTGAGGCGGCTGCCTCGGTCTCAGGTTGTGGGGTGTCGATATAGACGTGCTGCACCGGGTCGTTGATCGAAAGGAAGTGCAGAGCGCAGACCGTGAAACCGGAATGGCCGCCGCCCAGACCTACGGCAAGGCGGTTCATCTTCGGGAATTCGAAATAGCGATGGATCTCGTCCATCATGTCGAGAAGGATCTTGTCGGCTGGATAACCACGGTGCATCGAGCGGCCGATTTCAGAGGCGGTGAAGCCGCCAATGTCTCGACCTGTGTCATCGAACTTGCGATAAGTCCGCTCAAGCCAGTGTTCGAAGGCAAATCGCAGGGAACGACCTTCGGCATCGTCACGGACCATGTCGGTGATGGGTCCCACGCCGAAAAACGGATTCTGAGTACCGGGCGGGGGGCCGCCCGCAGTAGCCTCCAGAGAGGCCGCCCGGAGCTTCTTGAGTCGTTCGATCTGGTTCTGGTCCACGGAAGCCTCCTGCTTTGACGGCACGAATAAGGGCGTGCTGCCGCTGTCGGCTGCCCAAAGACGTCATGTCAGAAGGGGGATGCGCCAACAAGCTGTTAGTTTGGTGAGCCCGTCGGGGTTCGAACCCGAGACCCTCTGATTAAAAGTCAGATGCTCTACCACTGAGCTACGGGCCCGTTGCCGGAAAAGGACCAGCGAAGGCGGGCGGACCATAGTGGCGGCTCCGAGTCCGGTCAATAGAGCTGGATTGCCCGTCCAGAGGGGACGAGCTTTGCCTTACTCTCGCCTCCACTCTCAGGACATGCTACGGAAAATTTCATGGGATTCTCGGTCCGGAAAGGGGCTGGATGAGCGAGATAGCAATCATTGTTCTGGCGGCCGGGAAAGGCTCGCGCATGAAGTCGGCCATGCCTAAGGTCATGCACAGGGTGGCTGGACGGAGCCTTTTGGGGCATGTGCTCCATGCCGCCCGACCGCTTGGGGTCGCCGAGGCCGTCATAGTGGTGGGGCCTGACATGGACGAGGTTGCAGTCGAGGCGCGAACAGTGTTTCCAGGTGCCAGGACTGCCGTTCAGCGCGAACGGCTCGGTACGGCGCATGCTGTATCGACAGCGCGGGACTTGCTTTCCGGCTTCAAGGGCACCGTGCTTGTGCTGTATGGCGACGGGCCCCTGATTTCCTCAGAGACGCTGAATTCCCTGGTTCGCATGGCTGGTGCAGGCCCCGTCGTCCTGGGGTTCGAGGCGAAGGATCCCACGGGCTATGGGCGCCTCCTCCTGGATGATGGCGGACATGTGGTCGATATCCGTGAAGACGTGGACGCTAGTCCAGTCGAGCGGATGATCCGCTTGAGCAACTCAGGCGTCATCGCCCTGTCTGCACCATTGTTGTGGCAACTGCTGCCGGGGATAGGAAACTCCAATGCCAAGGGTGAATACTATCTGACGGACATTGTCGCGCTCGCTGCGAGTTCGGGTATACCGTTCCGGCTCGCGATATGTGACGAGGGGGAGGTCGCCGGCGTCAACGACCGCGTGCAACTGGCTGCGGTCGAGGCCACACTGCAGGACCGCTTTCGTCGCCATCACATGCTGTCGGGCGTGACGATGACGGCCCCGGAAACCGTATACTTTTCAGCCGATACGGAGATTGGTCAGGACGTGTCCATCGGACCCCATGTCGTGTTCGGACCAGCTGTGCGTATCGAGACCGGGGCTGAGATCCTCGCCTTTTCACATATCGAAGGTGCACAGATAGCCGCCGGTGCACGGATCGGTCCCTATGCACGTTTGCGGCCCGGGACGCAGATAGGCGTCAATGCCCATGTCGGAAACTTCGTTGAGATGAAGCAGGCGACACTTGGCAATGGTGCAAAGGCCAACCACCTGAGTTACATTGGGGATGCGGCTGTCGGCGCCAGAGCCAACGTCGGTGCCGGAACCATCACCTGCAACTACGACGGTTTCGAAAAACACAGGACTGACATCGGCGCTGATGTCTTCATCGGGTCCAACACGGCGCTGGTCGCACCTGTCAAGGTAGGTGACGGCGCGTCTGTTGCCGCCGGAAGCGTTGTGACACGTGATGTTCCTGAGGGGGCGCTGGCAATTTCGCGCCCGGCGCTGGAACTTCGACTGGGTTGGGCCCAGCGGCTCCGGCAGATCAGAATGTCGAGAAAATCGGCGATGAAGAAAGGCTGAAGTCTAGGCATGTGCGGTATTGTTGGCATCTTGGGAAACAGGCCGGTCGCACCTGATATCGTGGAAGCTCTTCGCCGACTGGAGTATCGGGGGTACGACTCAGCCGGCGTGGCCACGCTCACCGCTGAAGGAATCGAACGACGCCGGGCAGTGGGAAAGCTCCGCAATCTGGCTGAGCTGATTGCACGGGAGCCTCTGGGCGGCACATCCGGAATCGGCCACACGCGCTGGGCAACGCATGGTGGAGTTACCGAAGCAAATGCACATCCCCACATGGCCGGGGATGTAGTGGTCGTTCACAACGGCATCATTGAAAATTTTCGATCCCTCAAGGAAGAACTGATCGCCAGTGGTACGGTCTTCAGCACCGAGACTGACACGGAAGTCGTCGTGCAACTGCTTGCACGCGCCTTGAAACAGGGTCAGGCACCGCGAGACGCGGTACAGTCCGTGCTCCCGCGGTTGCAGGGGGCATTTGCGCTGGCGATCCTGTTCAAGGGCGAAGACGACCTGTTGATAGGGGCGCAAAATGGTCCGCCTCTGGCAATCGGTCATGGAGACGGCCAGATGTTTCTTGGAAGTGATGCGATTGCCCTGGCGCCGTTCACCAATCGGATCACCTATCTTGAAGATGGTGACTGGGTTGTTCTGACGCGACGGTCCGCGGAGATCTTTGATGTGTCTGGTGAGTCGGTGCGCCGGCCTATGAGCTTCAGCCAGGCCTCGGGATTGATCATGGACAAGGGAAATCACCGGCACTTCATGGCCAAGGAGATTGCCGAACAGCCGGAAGTGGTTGGTCACACGCTTGCGGAATATGTGAATTTTTCCGAACGGATTGTGCGCCTGCTGCCTCAACTTCCGTTCGATTTTGCCGAACTTGACCGGATCACCATTACTGCTTGTGGAACAGCGTCCTACGCCGGGCTCGCCGCAAAATACTGGTTCGAACGCGTGGCACGGCTTCCGACTGAAGTGGATATCGCGTCTGAGTTCCGGTACCGCGAAGCGCCCATGCCAAAGAACGGACTGGCCATCGTTGTTTCTCAATCTGGGGAGACCGCTGATACGCTTGCTGCGCTGCGCTACTGCAAGTCACAGGGCCAGCACACGCTTGCCGTTGTCAATGTTCCGGAATCCACCATTGCACGGGAGAGCGAGGTTGTTGTGCGTACCTTCGCGGGTCCTGAGATCGGCGTGGCGTCCACCAAGGCCTTTACTTGTCAGCTCACTGCACTCGCCTGTCTTGCAATCATGGCTGGAAAGCTTCGCGGCACCATCAGTATTGATCAGGAGCGTGAGCTCGTGGGAGCCCTGATCAAAGCGCCCCGGCAGATGTCCGAGATACTGAAAGATGAGAAACATATTGGCGACGTTGCCCGGATCATTGCAGGTGCGAGGGATGTGCTGTTCCTCGGTCGCGGGCTCAATTATCCCATGGCACTGGAGGGAGCTCTGAAGCTCAAGGAGATTTCCTACATTCACGCCGAAGGGTATGCGGCCGGGGAACTCAAGCACGGTCCGATCGCGCTGATTGACGAGAATGTGCCTGTTATCGTCATAGCACCTCACGACGATCTTTATGAGAAGACCATCTCGAACATGGAAGAAGTTGCCGCACGAGGGGGGAAGATCGTTCTCCTGACAGATGATCACGGCCTTAAGGACAACCAGCACAAGGCGTTCCACACCATCCGGGTGCCCAAAGCCAACGCCTTCGTCAGTCCTCTGCTCTACGCTGTTCCCGTCCAGCTGCTCGCCTATCACGCAGCCGTGTTCCTGGGGACTGACGTCGATCAGCCTCGGAACCTGGCGAAGTCAGTCACTGTGGAATAGTGCCGGCGGCCTTGGCGCCGCGGACTTTTTCGCGTGCCCACTGAAACACCACATACAGCAGGGGGATGAGGAATATGCCGAGCATGGCGGCCGATAGCATGCCGCCAAAGACGGCTGTACCCACGCCGCGCCGGCTCATCATTCCTGCACCCTGAGCGACCACGAGCGGTATCAGTCCGGCGATGAAGGCGAAGCTGGTCATCATGACTGCGCGGAAGCGTTCCCTCGCGCCCTCGGTCGCAGCTTCGGTGATGGACAGACCCTTCCGGCGCGCTTCCATTGCGAACTCGACGATCAGAATGCCGTTCTTTGCCGCAAGCGCGATGAGCACTACGAGACCGATCTGCGCATAAAGATTGTTGTCGAGACCGGAGATCTTCAGCGCCAGGAGTGATCCCATGACGCCTGCCGACACGGACAACAAGACTGCGACCGGAATGGTCCAGCTTTCATAGAGGCCGACCAGGAAGAGATAGGCAAACAGCACGGCAAGCCCAAGGATCATGGTGGTCTTGCCACCGGCTTCGATTTCCTGGAGAGCGGTCCCAGTCCATTCATACCCGAAGCCGGTAGGCAGGGTTGACGCGGCGACTTGCTCCATTGTTGTTATGGCAACACCCGAACTTTGCCCGGGTGCGGGACTGCCATTAATCGTGGCGCTCAACATGTTGTTGAACCGCGAGATCGACTGGGGCCCAAGGATCAGCCTGGCTTCGAGAAGGGCCTTCAGCGAGACCATCTCACCATTCTTGTTGCGAACGGAAATGTTGTAGATGTCATCAATGCGGGCCCGGCTCGCCGCTTCACCCTGCACGACCACCTGCCAGGTGCGTCCGAAGCGATTGAAATCATTAACATATGTACCGCCCAAGACGGCCTGCAGCGTACTGAAGAGATCGGAGAGATCAACGCCCAGTGTCTGAACCTTGTCGCGGTCGATATCGAGGTAGAGTTGTGGCGTGTTCGCGGAGAAGGTGGTGAAGACACGGGCAAGATTGGAATTCTGGTTGGCGGCGAAAACCAGTCCGCGGGCCGCCTGGGCGAGCGCGACAGGACCCTGGCCGGAGGTGTCCTGCAACTGGAATTCGAACCCGCTTCCCGTTCCAAGCCCGATGATCGGGGGGAGATTGTAGAAGATGACGTTCGCGCGCTTGATGGCGCGGCCCTGACCCGTGAGTTGCGCGATCAGGGCCTGCGCGGACAATTCGCGGGTTGTTCTCTCGGCGAAAGGTTTCAGTGTCAGCACAAGAAGTGCGGCATTGGACTTAACCTGACCGTCCAGCATGCTGTAGCCCACGACGCTCATCACGCCAGCTACACCGTCTTGCGCGCTAGCCATGTCGGCGACCTGGCGCGCGACATCCGCTGTCACATTCACGGACGAGCCTTCAGGAAGCACCACCTCACCGAAGATTGCACCCTGATCCTCGGCCGGAAGGAAGCCGCTGGGCGTTGTCTTGAAAAGCCATCCTGTGACCGGGAAGATCACGGCCAGTGCGACGAGACCGATGATGGCGACCCTGACGAGCCGCCTCACGATAGCTGCATAACCATGTCGGGCGTGGTCGATGCCGGCCATGATCTGCCGCATGGGGAAACGCTTTTGACCGTGCCCTTGCTTGAGGAGGACGGCGCAAAGGGCTGGCGAAAGTGTCAGCGCATTGATCGCGGATATGATCATCGAGACCGTCACCACCACGGCAAACTGCTGATAAAGCTGGCCGGAAATACCAGGTATGAAGGCGACAGGCACGAACACGGACATGAGCACAAGCGTGATGGCGATGATGGGTGCCGTGATCTCCTTCATGGCCTGAAGCGCCGCCTGGGCGGGCGTCCAGTCGGGATGCTCCTCCATCTTGGCTTCAACGGCTTCGACAACGACGATGGCGTCATCGACCACAATGCCGATGGCGAGTACCAGGGCGAGAAGGGAAACTGTGTTTGCGGAGAATCCCAGAGCCAACATGACCGCGAATGTACCAACGAGAGAAACGGGCACTGCGATGAGCGGAATGAGCGTGGCGCGTGCAGAGCCCAGGAACAGGAACACGACGATCACGACCAGCACAAAGGCTTCAAACAGCGTCTTGGCGACTTCGTGGATACTCTCTTCTACAAACTGGGTCGTGTCATAGGTGATCTGATAGGACAGCCCGTCGGGGAAGTTCGCCTTGGCCTTTTCGAGTACCTGGCGGACAGCTTCTGCGCTCGCAATCGCGTTGCCGCCCGGTGACTGATAGATACCAATGACCGCGGCTGGCGAGCCCGCGTAGCGACCTTGTGTCTCAAACGATCGGGCTCCGAGTTCTATTCGGGCGACATCCTTGAGCCGGACGAATGAACCTCCTTCTGTGGCGCGTATGACGATCTTTTCGAATTCCGCGACTGTCGATAGGCGACCCTGGGTGCTGATGGCCAGTTGGAATTCCTGATCGGGCAGGGCGGGTTGTGCGCCAATGCGCCCGACTGCGGCCTGGACATTCTGGCGCTTCAGTGCGTTGACGATGTCGGATGGCGTCAGTTGATAGTCGGTCAGGCGCTGCGGATCGATCCAGATCCGCATGCTGTAGTCGGTCGGGGTCAACAAGGTGACGTCACCAACGCCCTTCACGCGTTTCAGGCGATCAAGCAGGTTGATGGTGACGTAGTTGGAAAGGAAGAGCTGGTCGTGGCTTTGGGTGGTGGATGTAAATGCAATGAGTTGCAGAATGGCGGAGGACTTTTTCATGACGTTCACGCCTTGGGTGCGCACGTCCTGCGGCAGTTGGGCCTCCGCGAGCTTCACGCGGTTTTGTACGTTGACGGTGTTGATGTCTGGGTTGGTGCCGACGGCAAATGTGATGGTCAGGGTGTAACTGCCATCGTTGCCGCTGGTCGACTTCATGTAGAGCATGTTGTCGACGCCTACGACGCGGGATTCGATAGGCGGCGCAACTGTGGATTGAACCACCTCTGCGCTTGCACCAGCGTAACTGGCGGTGACCGACACCTGAGGCGGGACGATGTTCGGGAATTGCGCGATCGGTATGGCGCGCATCGCAACGAGGCCCGCGATCGTGATCACGAGAGATATGACGACCGCCAGTCGCGGGCGGCTGATGAAAAGGCCGGAGATCATGGGTCAGGTCTCCGGTGCAATCTCGGTGACATCGACCGTCTGCCCTGGCCTGACCTTCTGGACGCCTTCCACCACCACGAGGTCACCCTCTGAAAGGCCCTCGCTGATGGCGATACCCCTTTCGGCCTGTCGTCCGGGCTTTACCCGCGTGACGACGATCTTCTTGTCCTTATCGACAGTAAGGACATATGCACCCTGCTGGTCAATCTGAAGGGCCTGCGTGGGGATGACGATCGTGGGCCGCGCCGTCGCAGACTGGACAACAGCCGTCACGAGTTGGCCATCTACCAGGAAACCGGTCGGGTTGGGGAAAACGGCCCGGACGTTGACGGCGTCTGTACCCGGATTGACTGTCACATCGACGAAGTCGAGCGTACCGGTTTGTTGGTAGCGGCGATCCTTTCCAAGATCCAGATAGACGGTCAGCTTGGAGAAATCGACTGAGGAGTCGGCTTGCTCCTTCACCGCAAGAATGTCGCGCTGGCTGACGGGGAAGGTGACCCCGATGGGGTTCTGCGAGACGATTGTCGCCAGCGTGCCGCTGTTCGGACCGACGTAGTTGCCGACAGAAAGCTCCGACTTGCCGATACGGCCCGCGAGGGGAGCCTTGATTTCCGTATAGGAGAGTTGCAGTTGCGCCTGCGCCAGATCAGCATTCGCCTTGTCGAGCGCGCCCTTTGCCTCGTCGCGCGCGGTTTGGGCGTCATCGAGCTTGGTCTGAGCAGCGGCTTCTTTGCTGACGAGGGTGGCCTGACGTTTGAGCTCGATTTCACTGCGGTCGTAACGCGCTTGCGCAATCGATACAGCAGCCTGCGCGGCATCAACGGCTGCCTGGTAGGGCGCACGTTCGATCACAAACAGGAGGTCACCCTGCTTCACATCCGCGCCGTCCGCGAAATTCTGCTTTTCGAGAAAGCCTTCGATCCTTGCTCGGAGGTCAACCTTGTCGAGTGCCTCAACGCGCCCGCTGAAGTTCACGGAAGGTCTGAGATCGCGAATCTGAGCCTTGACCACGCTCACTGCGGGTATTGGTGCCTGAGCGGTCGTGGCCGGAGCCTGCTGTTCCTCGCAAGCTGAAAGTATGGGCACCAGGAAAACCATTGCGGCCAGCCCCAAAATCCGTGCTGACTGTCTCATGCCATCCTCCCGCGCGTCGTAAATCCCTGGCCGATTTGAATAGGCCAGTCGGGCCGCAAAAGGAAGAGGTGGCGGGATCAGTGGTGCTGGCGGCCCCTGGGGCGGTAGGTCTTACGCCGGGTGTCGTAGCCGTCAAAATAGTCGCGCACCTGGGGGTGCCGGACCGGTTCGCCCGAGTCGTCGACAAGAAGATTCTGCTCCGAGACATAGGCAACGTATTCGGTGTCTTGGTTCTCGGCCAGCAGATGGTAGAAGGGCTGGTCCTTTCGTGGCCGGATTTCTTCCGGAATGGCGTTCCACCACTCCTCGGTGTTGTTGAACACCGGGTCGACGTCAAAAATAACGCCGCGGAAGGGAAAAAGTCGATGGCGTACAACCTGACCGATCGAAAACTTGGCAGTTCCTGAGTTGATCATGACATTTGATTGCCAAGGTTAAGTGAGGAACGCAAGTCTCAGGGGTGAAACCCGGCTGAAAACCCGCTGTTGGTGGCAAGGCCGTAGCGCATCGCGGCGCGGCGAAGTGGGCCGAACTGGGACAGCAGCGTCAATCCAGCCGCTCGCCCCGCTTCGAGCGGCAGGAAGCCCGACAGGAGAGACCGGTTCATGATGTCGATCACCTGTTGGCGCGGCTGGACATCACGTCGCCGCATGGCGTCGTAATCGGCAAGCAAGGCCGGGTTTCCGGGATCGTCCTCGCCGGATAAGAGGCCTGCGGCATCGGCAGCATCGCGGAACGACATGTTTAGACCCTGCGCACCGATCGGCGGCACCACATGGGCCGCTTCCCCGATCAGGATGACGCGATTTTTCGCGAAATCGCGCGCGATAAGGCCCTGCATGGGGAACAGACGGCGGGCACCGACCTCAGATATCCTGCCAAGGCTGCCATGCGTGCCGATCTGGATTTCTGCTGCAAGTTCGGAATCCGATAGTGCGAGGAGCTGTGAGGCACGCTCCGGCCGCTCCATCCAGACAAGGGCGGACCGTGACCCGGGCATTGGTACGGTCGTGAATGGTCCCGCCTGCTTGTGGTATTCGGTCGAAATGCCCTCGTGGGGTCCGGAATGACAGAAGCTCGTGGCCAATGCGGCCTGCTCATAGGCCCAGCTGTTGGTGCGGATGCCCGCCGCTTGCCGCAGTAGAGAGTTCCGGCCGTCAGCGGCAATGGCGACGTGAGCCCGCAAGTTTTGGCCGCTGCCTGTTTGAATGAGGATGTGATCCGATGCAGGGGAAGCGGTTTCAGCGTCAGCCTCCACGAGATGGACGCCGAGTTGACGCGCTCGATGGTGCAGGGCGGGGATCAATATGTTCAGTGGAATGTTCCAGCCGAAGGCATCCTCTCCCAGTTCGCGTGCGTCGAAGGTGATCGTGGGGGCCTTCAGAGTAGAACCGGTGTCATCGACCAGACGGAGTTTCCTGAGCGGTTCGGTTTTCGACCGGAGTTCGCCCGGCCATAGCCCAATCCGTGCAAGCAGGCCGAGGGACGGGGTCATCAGTGCGACCGTCCGGGGATCGTTCATTTCGGATTGAGGTCGTGCCGCGAGCGTTACCCCCCGGCCATAAACGGCCAGGAGGCAGGCTGCAGCGAGGCCCGCCGGTCCCGCACCGACGACAATGACGTCAAGTTCTTGCATGGCTGGAGTCTGGCCCCCGAGAACAGGTCCTGGCAAGGGCCGTCTTGCCGCAGCTAGCGCCCGGCGATGGAGGTCTTCTCCATGCTCTCCCGCCGCGAGAAATCAGCGTGCCAGGCAGCAAGCCTGGGACGTCCCTGACGCCAGCCCAGATCGCCAAGGCGAAAATCGATGTATGCCAGCGTCACAGCAACTGCAATCGATCCTGCGCTCACGTGCTGGAGGACATTCAGCCACCGCGACTCAAGCTCATCAAGGGTGGCGTTGATACGCACACGCGTCCGCGCCATCCATTCCTGCCACTGCAAGCCGTTGGGACGGACGCCAGTTTCATAACGATAGGCAACAGCTGAATCGGCGAGGCCCTGACCCAGCGCAAGCAGCGTCAGAACGCGGAAGCGGTTGTCGGCACCCGTTGGAAAAAGTGCCGTGTTTCCCGCAACATGACAAAGATACTCCATGATGACTCGGGAATCGAAGACGGCGCTGCCGTCATCTGTCTCAAGCACCGGTATCTTGCCGATTGGGGAGAGTTTCGCGAGCTTTTCATTGACCTCGGTGGGCTTCACCGGCTCGACAACATGCTGCACCCGCTGCGCGATGCCTGCCTCGTGTGCCGTGACAACCGTCATGCGCACGAATGGCGAAATCAGATCGCCGTAGATAATCATGTGGGCCTAACTCCGCCTTGATGTTGTTGCACGTTAGGCCAGTCGGGGCCTTGTTCCAAGCCCTCAGTACTTGCGGAGAAGCCCTACGAGCCGGCCCTGTACGCGGACCCTGTCTGGCCCGAAAATCCGGGTTTCATAGACCGGATTTGCGGCCTCCAGCGCAACGGAGTCACCTTTGCGGCGCAGGCGCTTCAATGTGGCTTCCTCGTCATCCACCAGAGCTACAACGATGTCGCCATTGGTCGCCGTATCGCCCTTGCGGATGATCACAGTGTCGCCGTCGAAGATGCCGGCATCGATCATCGAGTCCCCCTTGACCTCCAGCGCGAAATGCTCGCCGCCAGTCAGCATTTCCGGTGGAACCGCGATGTTGGCCGAATGGTCCTGGATGGCCGAGATCGGCACGCCCGCCGCGATCCTGCCCATGAGCGGCAGCACGGCCGCCCTCGGCGCGCCGTCCTGGGTGGCTGCCACGGGCTTCACGCGCCCCAGGTTGCCCTGGATGACGTTCGGGGTGAAACCGGACGCCTTCCGTGGCGCAAGGCTTGGGGAGTGGCTGTCGGGGAGCTTCAGAACCTCAAGTGCCCGCGCCCGGTTGGGCATGCGGCGGAGAAAGCCGCGTTCTTCAAGGGCAACGATCAGGCGATGTACGCCCGATTTCGACTGCAGGTTGAGGGCCTCCTTCATTTCCTCAAAGGAGGGGGGGACGCCTTCCTCTTTCAGCCGTTCGTTGATGAAGAGGAGAAGCTCGAGTTGTTTGCGGGTCAGCATGGGCCTGGTTCCTCACTGAGTGGGGCCTGAATCGGAACAAATCCAAAACAAGCATATGCGTACCCTGTTAGTTCTGCAAGTGTTTACTTTCCGTCACGTTTTAGAAGTCGAGACGTAAGATATCTACGACGTCACCTTCAGTTGCCGCAGGCGCATGAGGAGGGCGGACGACGAGGGCGTCGGCTTCACGGAAGGTGCGCTGCATTGAGGAGTCCTGAACCGGGAAGGGGGTGACGGTGCGGGTGCCGTCGGCGGCTTCCGACAGTCGGGCGCGGACATAGTCCTGGCGGCCGTCATTGGCCTTCATGGCGCTTCCGAGCCGCGCCTGAACAATGTCCGGTCCCGGATTCTGACCCAGCAAGCTCCGGATGAGGGGCACAAGAAACAACCGTGCACACACGAGTGCAGATACAGGATTCCCAGGTAAACCAAGTACATGCTGGCGTTTCCTTCGGCCATACATGAAGGGTTTTCCCGGCCGCATCGCAATTTTCCAGAAGGCGATGTCGACCCCGGCGTTGCGGAGCGCCTCCTGCACATAGTCGTGATCGCCGACGGAGGCGCCGCCGGTGGTGAGCAGGATGTCGGCGTTGGATGCCTTTGCGATGATGCGCTCGGTTGCTTTCAGTTGATCCCGGACGATGCCGAAGTTGACAATTCGTGCGCCAAAGCTTGCTGCCATAGCCTCCAGCGCATGACTGTTTGAGGAGATGATCTGTGATGCCCCGGGCGTCGTGCCCGGCAACACCAGTTCATCGCCCGTGGCGAAGATGGCGATGACGGGCTTGCGGCGGACGGGCGGTCGGGCGGCATTGGCGGCAGCGGCGAGGCCAAGGTCGCGCGCGGACAGGGTCAGGCCGGCGGGCAGCAGGACGTCGCCCCTCCGGAAGTCGAGTCCGGCGGGACGGACATTCTGGCCGCGACGAACGCCCTCACGGATCTGAACGACCCCGGTCGGGAGAAGCCGGACATTTTCCTGGATGACGACGGTGTCGGCACCCCGAGGCAGGGGTGCACCCGTCAGGATGCGTACACACTGTCCGCTCTTCAACCTTTCCGCGAATCCGTGTCCGGCGGCAGATACGCCCGCGAGAGTCAGGCTGACCGGCACCGAGGTGACGTCGTCCGCCATCACGGCGTAACCGTCCATCGCCGAGGCATTGAAGGGCGGTTGATTGCGGCGCGCGGAGACCGGTCTCGCCAGAACCCTGCCCAGCGCCTCGTCGAGCGCGACGTTTTCGCTGGGCAGAGGCCTGACGTTTGCGAGGATCCGACTGAGCGCCTCTTCGACGGGCATCAGGGCCATGAGCGTTACTCCGCGGTGAAATGGCCTGACTTGCCGCCGGTCTTCTCGATGAGACGCAGGTTGGTGATCTTCATGCCGCGGTCAACGGCCTTGCACATGTCGTAGAGCGTGAGACAGGCGACCGAGCAGGCTGTCAGCGCCTCCATCTCCACGCCCGTCTTGCCTTCAACCGTGACGGTTGCCTCAACCGCAATCGAAGATGAGGCGGCATCGGGCATGAATTCGATGCTGACCTTGGTAATCATCAGCGGATGACAGAGGGGGATCAATTCATGCGTGCGCTTGGCTGCCATGATACCCGCAATGCGGGCAACTGCGAGGACATCACCTTTTGCTGCCTTTCCATCGAGTATCAGCGCAAGGGTCTCGGGACGCATCTCGACGCTTGCCCGCGCCGTCGCGCGGCGGTTTGTCACGTCCTTACCCGATACGTCCACCATGTGGGCGTTGCCGCTGGAATCGAGATGCGTGAGGCGGCTCATGGCTTTCTCAGGATCGCGTGTGTTGCGGCGGAGACATCCTTTTCGCGCATCAGACTTTCACCAATCAGGAATGCGTTGACGCCCACTTTTGAGAGACGGGCAAGGTCATGGTTCGAGAACAGACCGCTCTCGCCGACGACAACCCGGTCCCGAGGCACCAGAGGCGCGAGGCGCTCGGTGGTTGCAAGAGTGGTTTCGAAAGTGTGCAGGTTGCGATTGTTGATCCCGACAAGACCAGATTGCAGTCGTAGGGCACGTTCCAATTCGCGTTCATCGTGGACTTCTATCAGGACATCGAGCGACCACTCGCGTGCCGCTGCCTCGAGTTCGGCTGCAAGGGTGTCGTCAATCATCGCCATGATGAGCAGTATGCAGTCCGCGCCCCAGGCGCGCGCTTCGAGGACCTGCCAGGGATCGAGCATGAAATCCTTCCGAAGGGCGGGCAAGTCGCACGCCGTCCGTGCAGCCGTCAGGTATTCCGGCGCGCCCTGGAAGGACGGCGCATCGGTGAGCACGGACAGGCAGGCTGCACCGCCGCTCTGGTATGCCGCCGCAAGCGCCGGAGGATCAAAATCCGCCCGGATCAGACCCTTCGAGGGGCTGGCTTTCTTGATCTCGGCAATGAGGGCCCACTGGCCGGCAGACGTCTTCTGTGCGAGGGCGCGGGCAAAGCCTCTGACGGGCGGCGCCGCCTTGGCGCGCGCAATCAGATCCGATGCGGCCATGACTGCTCTGGCGGCGGCCACTTCCTCGCGCTTGTAGGCAGCGATCTTGTCCAGAATGGTTGCCATCAGGAATTCGATATCCTTGCGAGGGTCACCAATGTCTGCTCGGCCTTGCCGGTATCTATCGAAGCCCGTGCCAGATCTGCGGCCGCCGCAAGTGTTTCCGACTTGCCAGCCACGATCAGGGCGGCGGCCGCCGTCATGACTGCGGCATCCCGGAAGGCCGAGGGCTTGCCTGCCAGGACATGCCGCAGCGCGTCGGCATTGTGGGCGGCATCGCCGCCCTTGAGGGCCTCCGGGGATGAGCGGGTGACGCCTGCGTCCTCGGGCGTGATCTCGAAGCAGCTAACCTTGTCCGACTTGAGCTCGGCGATCCAGGTCGTTCCCGTCGGAACGATTTCGTCCATTCCGCCTTCGCCATGGCAGACCCAGCAGGCTTCCGATCCGAGGTTCCTCAGCACATGCGCGAGCGGTTCCACCCATTGCCGGGCGAACACGCCGGTGATCTGACGCCTGACGCCCGCGGGGTTGGAAAGGGGGCCCAGCAGATTGAAGATGGTGCGGGTTCCGAGTTCGACACGCGAGGGTCCAACGTGTTTCATGGACGCATGATGCGCGGGTGCAAACATGAAGCCGACGCCGGCCTCGCTGATGCAGTCGGAAATCTTCTCGGGCGGGAGATCAATCCTGATGCCGAGTGCCATGAGGACATCGGCCGCCCCGGACCTGGAGGACAGCGCGCGGTTGCCGTGCTTGGCAATCCTGAGGCCCGCACCAGCCGCCACGAAGGCAGCACAGGTTGAAATGTTGTAGGAGCCAGAGGCATCGCCACCGGTACCCACGATGTCCATCGCGCCGTATGGCGCTGTCACGCGGACCATCTTCTCACGCATGATCTCGACGGCGCCGGTGATTTCCTCCACGGTTTCTCCGCGTACCCGGAGCGCCATGAGAAGACCGCCAATCTGGGCGGGTGTTGCCTCGCCGGACATCATGATCTCGAAGGCCTCGCGCGCCTCTGCCCGCGTGAGGGGCGTGGCCGTTGCCGCCTTTGCGATCAGGGGTTTGAGGTCTGCCATCAGCCAAGTCCCGCCAGTTTGAGGAAATTCCTGAGAATGGCATGGCCATGCTCGGAGGCGATGCTTTCAGGATGAAACTGGACGCCATGGACGTTCCGGGTCTTGTGCTGGAGCCCCATGATCAGGCCATCGGCTTCGGCGGTGATCTCGAGGCAATCGGGCAGGCTTGATCGATCGACGACAAGGGAATGGTAGCGCGTGGCAATGAAGTCCTGCGGCACGCCCTCGAAAACACCCTTGCCCGTATGGTGAATCCTGCTGGTCTTTCCGTGCATCTGCTGGGGAGCACGGATGACCTCCCCGCCAAAACACTGGCCCATGGACTGCAGGCCGAGGCAGACGCCGAAAACCGGGATCGTCTCCGAGGCCTTCTCGATCAGTTCGAGGCAGATCCCCGCTTCGTTGGGTGTGCCAGGACCGGGCGAAATGACGATTGCCTGCGGACGTGCAGAGATGACTTGCCCGACACTGATCTTGTCATTGCGATGGACGACCGTGTCAGCGCCGATATCCCCGAGAAAGTGATAGAGGTTGTAGGTGAAGCTGTCGTAGTTATCGATCAGGACGATCATTGCGCCCTCCCGCCGCGTCCCGCGAAGCGTACCGCCTCCTCGGCGGCGCGGAAAAGGGCCTTGGCCTTGTTGACGCATTCCTGGTGTTCGCTTTCGGGCACGCTGTCGGCGACGACGCCCGCGCCAGCCTGCACATACATCTTGCCATCCTTGAGGATTGCGGTGCGCAGCACGATGCAGGTATCCATCTCGCCGTCAGCCGAGAAGTAGCCGACACAGCCAGCATAGACGCCGCGCTTGTTCTTCTCGAATTCGTCGATGATCTGCATGGCGCGCACCTTTGGCGCACCGGACACCGTGCCTGCCGGGAAGCCAGCCACCAGTGCGTCGATGGCGTCGAATTTGGACGCGAGGCGTCCTTCGACATTCGACACGATGTGCATCACCTGGCTGTAGTATTCGAGAACGAACTTGTCGGTCACGCGGATGGTGCCGATGTCCGCGACCCGCCCGACATCGTTGCGTCCGAGGTCGAGCAGCATGAGGTGTTCCGCCAATTCCTTCGGATCGGACAGGAGTTCTTCGGCAAGGGCACGGTCCTCGGCCGGGGTGGCACCGCGCCGGCGGGTTCCGGCGATCGGCCTGATCGTGACCTTTTGATCGCGCACGCGCACGAGGATCTCGGGGCTTGAGCCAATGACGGCGAAGCTGTCGAAATCGAGATAGTACAGGAACGGAGACGGGTTTACCCGGCGCAGCGAGCGGTACAGCGCGAAGGGGGGAAGCGTGAATTCGGTTTCGAAACGCTGGGAGAGAACCACCTGGAATATATCGCCCGCCGCGATGTGCTCCTTGGCCTTCAGGACCATTGCCTTGTACTCTTCGGGCGTGGTGTTGGAGCGTGGACTGTTGATCGGCGGGGCATCGGGCTGGCGAAGGGCCAGATGGTCGAGTGGGCGGTCGAGAGCTTCGACGATGCCGGTGATGCGTTCGGTTGCCCGCATGTAGGCCGCCCTGGCCGAGAGTCCGGCTTCGGGGTAGACGGGAGAGGTGACGCTCACCTCGTCGCGCACGCTGTCGAAAATCGCCATGATCGTCGGACGGATCAACATCGCATCCGGCAGCCCGAGGGTATCGGGCTTGGGATCCGGCAGATCCTCCATGAAGCGCACCATGTCATAGCCCATGTATCCGAATACGCCGGCGGCCATCGGGGGCGCATCCTCGGGCAGGTTGATCCGGCTTTCGGCGAGCAGTGCTCGCAGGGCCTGCAGCGGTGCGAGCTCGATCTTTTCAAAGGGTCCGTCAGGATCGCGACCGGCCTGGCGGTTGATGGACGCCTGGCCGTTCGAAACCTTCCAGATCAGGTCTGGATTGAGGCCGATGATCGAATAGCGGCCGCGCACGGCGCCGCCCTCGACGGATTCCAGAAGGAAAGAATAGCGGGCATTGCGCGCCAGCTTGAGCTTGGCTGAGACCGGCGTCTCCAGATCGGCAACCAGACGCGTCGACACGATCTGCGCCTCGCCCGAGTCATAGGCGCGCGCGAAGCGATCATAGTCGGGGGAGATCATCATGACGGTGTTCCGGCGTCTACTTCGCTTTGTCGATCAATTCGTCTGCTGGCCCGAGATGGCTTGCCACATCTGCTCATTGGTGGTGACACCCGACTCTGTCTGGAGAGCAGTCAGGTAGGCCGACAGAATGTCGTCGGAGAGCTGGGGCTTCATTTTTTCGGCGATCCCCCGGACGTCTGCCGATGCGGCGTCAAACGCCGGCAGGAGAACCGGTTCGGACTGCATGACGCGTGCGGACCGGCCATCGGGCTCCATCGCATAGGCAAAGCCCTTGTCCGGAACGGCAAAGAGGGCTTGCACCGCTGCCGGGCCGAAGGTGTCGCCCGATTCGGTTCTCCGGAGACCTTCTGCGGTCTCGACCTTCGCCTTGGCCTCGGCAGCCAGAGCATCGAGACTTGTTCCGGTCCGGGCACGCTCCACCAAAGCCTTGGCCTTTTCCTCGCTGAGCGCCTTGACCTTCTGGGCCGTCACGGCCCTCGCGGCCTCGTCCCGAACTTCTTCAAGCGGCTTGAGCGCGGCGGGGATGACCTCGCGCGCCTCATACCAGACATAGCCATTGTCGAGCGAGATCGCGTCGGTTTCGACGCCCACGTCACTCGCATAGGCGGCCTGCAGCACCTGCGCCTTGTGCGGGAGATCGACATCCTTGCCGTCCTTGTCCTGGCCGGTGGCGTCGATGACGGGGATGAGCTGAAAGGGTATGTTCGCTTTGGATGCGATGTCTTCGAATTTCGTCTGCGCGGCGCGGGCATCTTCCACGGCATCGTAGATCGACTGGATCTCGTCGGTTGCCTGATCGAGCCGGAGGCGTTCCTCGAGCTTGGGCTTTATCTCGTCAAGGGTGGCCTGGTGCTCGGGCGTGACCTTGACGGCCTTGAGCAGAACGGTTGACAGACTGCCCTTGATGGGGTCGCTCACGGCACCTTCGGGAAGGCTGAAGGCAGCACTGGCGATGGCCGGGTCTATGAAATCTGCCTTCGTCTTGTCCGCAAATGTGACGTCCTGTTCGGTGAAGCCACGCTCCTTGGCGAGAGCAAGGAAATCTGTGCCCGCAGCAATCTTCTGCTTTGCAGCGGCAGCTTCGGCCTCGGAGGGAAAGCTGATCTGCAGGATGGTCCGGGTTTCCGGCGTGAAGTAGTCGGCCTTGTATTTCTCGTAACCGGCCGTGAGATCCTCGGGGGTGAGGGTGATGGTGGCCGCAACATCGGATGGTTCCACCTTCATCATTGCGATCGCGCGGTACTCCGGCGCGGTATAGGCTGCCGGATGGGCGTCATACTCGGCCTTGATCTCGTCTTCGGTTGGAGCCGGGACTTCCGAGTCCTGTGTCGAAACGACGAAATAGCGGGCATCGCGCTGTTCATTTTCATAGCGGTACTGCGCCTCAAGGAGACCGAGGCTCACCGGGGCGGACCCACTGGCCGTTTCGGTCAGCGCCTGCCTCAGGAGACGACGGCGCTCATTGGCGAAGTAACCCGCTTCGGTCATGCCATTCTGCGAAAGGATCTGCTTGAAACGCTCGGCATCGAATGCACCCTGCGCGTTCTTGAGGCCCTCGTTGCGCTGGAGGTCCTTGAGCAGGAAATCATTGGATACGCCCAGCTTGTATCGCCGCGCCTCATCGTCGAGGGCTGCGCTCTGGATGAGATTGTTCAGAATGGCGCGGTCGAGACCCATGGATCGGGCCTGTTCGGGCGTGATGCTCTGGCCAGTCTGACGGGCCAGGTTCTGGATGTAGGTCTGGAAGGCGCGGTTGAATTCCTCGGCGGAAATGTCCTGCGAACCCACCGTTGCGAGTGCGCTGGTTGAGCGACTCCGGAACACGTCGGCAATGCCCCAGATGCCAAAGCTGACCGCCAGCAGGCCGATCAGGAGCTTTGCCACCCAACTCTTGGCGGCATTGCGCATGGACTCCATCATGTGGGGCGTTCCTTTCCGAGCATGGCCCGCGTCGGGGCGGGCGCACTATAGGTAGCCGCTTCCCCCCTCGCAAGTGCGGTATGCGTCTGCTAAAAGGCGTTTTTCAGGCAACAGGGAGCTTGGGCAGAGATGGCTGCAGACGGACCGCGGGCGCTGGTCGCCGGCAATTGGAAAATGAACGGTGGCCTGGCCATGCTGAAGGAGCCGCGCCTGCTCGTAGCCATGCTCAAGGATGTGAAGCTGCGGGCCGATGTCATGGTCTGTCCGCCGGCCGTGATCCTGAGGCGCGTCAAATCGGTTCTCAAGGGCTCGAAAATCAAGCTCGGGGGGCAGGACGTGCACTGGGCCGTGTCGGGTGCCCATACAGGCGACATCTCGGCGGACATGCTCAAGGAAGCCGGTTGTTCGGCGGTGATCGTGGGGCATTCGGAACGCCGCACCAACCATGGCGAGACGGACGAGATCGTGCGCAAGAAGGCCGAGGCCTGCCACCGCGCGGGGCTGATCGCCATCATCTGCATCGGCGAGACACTGGAGGAACGCAAGGCTGGCCGCACGCTGGGTGTTACCAAGCAGCAGTTGGCCGGGTCGCTTCCGGCGGGCGCCACCGCCGCCAACACCGTCATCGCCTATGAGCCGGTCTGGGCCATCGGAACTGGCCTGACGCCGTCCACGGCCGAGGTGGCGGAAGTGCATGCCCATATCCGGTCCGAACTGGGCGGCCTGATGGGAAGCGAGGCCGTGCAGACCCGCATTCTCTACGGCGGGTCGGTCAAGCCCTCGAACGCGGCCGAGTTGATGTCGCAACCCAACGTGAATGGCGCCCTGGTAGGAGGCGCGAGCCTCAAGGCGGCGGATTTCCTAGGTATCATAAAGGTTTATACATGAGCGGCGAGATTCCGACGCTGACCAAGCGAAAACTTCAGGCCGAGGTGATCGGGCCGATCTATGCGGAGATGGTTGCTCAGATCGGGGAGGAACGAGCTTCCGCGATCCTCGATGCGGCGATCCGCAAGGCGGCGATCGCCGAGGGGAAGTATTTCGCCGACAAGGCCGGCGGACAGACGTCGATGGCGGATTTCGTGAAGCTCTATGAGCTGTGGACTGCCGACGGCGCACTCGAGATGAAGGTCATCCGGGCCGATGCGGAGCACTTCGATTTCGACATCACCCGTTGCCGCTATGCCGAAACCTACCGGGAGATGGGGTTGGGCAAGATCGGTCACCTGCTCTCCTGCAACCGGGACGGGACATTCTGCCAGGGCTACGACCCGTCCATCCGTCTCGACCGCAAGCAGACCATCATGGATGGCGCATCCTGCTGCACCTTCCGCTACACGCGCAGCCAGGCGGCGGGGCAGTGACCTGATCTCGCCGGACCGGCGCTTGCGGCGGCCGGTTGCTTTCCCCATATGCAGGCGCTAAAGCCCGCGGCAAGTCCCGCTCTGACCGGAAGAACCCATGGAAACCGTCATTCTCGTCATCCATCTCCTCGTGGCGCTCGCTTTGATCGGCGTCGTCCTCCTGCAGCGTTCCGAAGGGGGCGCGCTCGGTATCGGTGGCGGGGGCGGCGGGAACGCC
>OMIC01000006.1 GCA_900298995.1 Hyphomicrobiaceae bacterium
GATCTACACAAGGAGTATCGTCGGCAGCGTCAGATGTGTATAAGAGACAGTCTCCATGGAGCTCAATTCGGTTGTGAACAGCGTGCGACGGTTCCTGCGACTGCCCTACTGGTCTCTCTCCGCCTATCTCAAGAACCGAGTGAAGAAAGCGGTGGAATTCATTTCGCATTTTGAAGAGGCCGTCGTGCGCGAGGCGCGGGCACGGAACTGCCAGGGCGTCATCTGTGGGCACATCCACACGCCCGATGATCGCGACATTGACGGCATCCATTATCTCAATGACGGCGACTGGGTCGAGAGCTGCACCGCGCTTGTCGAACACGCCGACGGACGATTCGAAATCATCAACTGGAACCTGGCAACTCCTGCCAGCATCCCGGAAGCATTTCATGCGCATTCTGATCGTGACGGATGCCTGGTCGCCGCAGGTTAACGGCGTCGTTCGCACACTCAACGCGCTGATCGGCGAACTGCGCGCAAAAGGCCATGACGTCCGGACGATCAATCCAGATGGGCGGCCCTCCTGGCCCATGCCGCTCTACCGCGAGATCACGCTGACCGGTACCAGCGTGGCGCAGATGACAGCTGAAATCGCAGCCATCGCGCCCGACGCGCTTCACATTGCAACCGAGGGCCCTCTGGGCTGGACTGCCCGGCGTGTCTGTCTCCGGGAGGGGTTGCGTTTCACGACGGGATTCCATACCCGCTTTGCCGAATATGCAGCTGCGCGGCTGCCACTTCCGGGAGTTCTGAGCCTTGGCTGGCATGTCCTCCGGCAGTTTCACCGCCCGAGCCAGGCCGTGATGGTTCCGACCAAGTCCATCGGTGCGGAACTCGAGCGGCGAGCCTTTTCAAATGTGCGGATCTGGACCCGTGGCGTCGACCGCAGCCTCTTCAAACCCCATGCCCGCGACCGTCTCGACCTGCCACGCCCCATTCTCCTTTATGCCGGCCGCCTCGCGGTGGAGAAGGGCATCGACGACTTCATCAGGCTCAAGACATCCGGGACGAAGGTTCTCGCCGGTGATGGTCCAGAGCGTGCCCGCCTCGAAAAGCTGGCGCCAGATGCCCATTTCCTGGGTTTCCTGCACGGCGAAGACTATGCGCGCACCCTTGCCGCCGCCGATGTCATGGTGTTTCCGAGCCGCACCGACACCTTCGGTCTGGTCATGCTGGAGGCGATGGCCTGCGGTACACCGGTGGCGGCCTACAATGCTCCAAGCCCCCTCGATGTCGTGGAAGATGGCGTAACCGGCGCCATTGCCGAAACCCTTGAGGAGTCTGTTACACGGGCGCTCACGCTCGACCGGGCCGGGGTCTGCGAGGGGTCAATGCGCTTCAGCTGGAAAAGCTGTGCCGACATGTTCGAATCCTGGCTGGTTCCCTGCGGAACCATCCGGGCGCGCCGGACCTCATCGCTGTTTGCCAGCAGCCTGCCGCGCTGAGCGGCGTCATTAATCCGCAATGAGCCTGTCATGTGGCTGTTGTTCGCTCCGGCCTAAAGGGCAAGGAAGAGGACGGCACAATGCTCAGGATCGAAAATCTCGGAAAGCGCTTTGGCGACAAGGCGGCCCTGACGGGCTTCTCCGCTGATATCGTGCATGGCTCCTTCGTGGGCGTGATCGGACGGTCGGGCGCCGGCAAGTCGACGCTGTTGCGCTGCATCAACCGTCTCATCGATCCAAGCGAGGGCCGCATCATTCTCGATGGCCGGGATGTGACACACCTGCGCGGCAAGGCACTGCGCGACTGGCGAGCCTCCTGCGGCATGATCTTCCAGCAGTTCAACCTCGCCGGCCGCCTCGACGTCCTGACTAATGTCCTGATGGGTCGGATCAATCATATGTCACTGGTACCCAGCCTGCTGAAGATGTGGCCGGAAAGCGAGAAACTGCTCGCCCTACGCGCCCTCGACCGGCTTGACCTCGGCGACTTTGCCGGGCAACGGGCCGAAAGCCTCTCGGGTGGACAGCAGCAGCGCGTCGCCATCGCCCGCACCCTGGTCCAGGATCCACGCATCATTCTTGCCGACGAACCCGTCGCTTCTCTCGATCCGCGTAACACTGCGATCGTGATGGACGCCCTGCGCGACCTCAACCGGGATGATGGAATGACAGTCATCTGCAACCTTCACTCTCTCGAATTGGCGCGAGCATATTGCTCCCGGCTGATCGGCATGAAAGCGGGACGGATCGTGTTTGACGGCTCTCCGGACATGCTCACGGACGAGGCCGTCACCGATCTCTACGGACTTGAAGCAAACGACGTGCTGGACACTGCGGAGGCGGCAGCACGGAGCTCCACCGGGCGGGCCGATCTGCAAAGCGCCGCCTGACCCTCGCCTTCAACCCTCAGCTCATCATACAGGAGAAAACACGATGCTGACCCGCCGCAATCTCATCAAGACCGGTGCCGGCTTCGCCGCGCTGGCCGTCACAGGAACTGCCGCTCTTGCCGACTGGAAAGCAGATTATCCCGAACTGATCATCGCGACCGTTCCGGATGAAAATGCAACAGGCGTCGAGAAGCGCTTCGAGCCCTTCATCCAGTATCTGTCCAAGCAGCTCGGCGTGCCGGTCAAGCTCCGTATCGCAAATGACTACGCGGCCGTCATCGAGGGCCAGATCGCTGGAAACATCCACATCGCCCACTATGGTCCGGCGTCCTATGCCCGCGCCTTCATGAACGGTGCGAAGATCGACCCGTTCGCCATGGACGTGAACAAGGACGGCACCAAGGGATACTACTCGGTCCTCTGGGTGAAGAAGGATGCTCCCTACCAGAAGCTCGAGGACCTCAAGGGTAAGAATCTGGGTCTGGTGGACCCGAATTCCACGTCCGGCAACAATGTCCCGCGCTTTGCCATGAACAAGATGGGAATCAAGCCCGAGGAATTCTTCGCGAATGTCGTCTATACCGGCAGCCACGAGAACGCTGTCATCGCGCTCCAGCAGGGGCAGGTGGATGGCGCTTTCAACTGGTGGAATGATGACAATGAGTCCATGCTTCGCCGCATGGAACGCAAGGGCATGGCGAAGTATGATGACTTCCGGATGATCTACAAGTCCGACATCATCGTGAATTCGCCCTACGCAATGCTGTCGACCCTGCCGGACGATCTCAAGGCCCAGATCAAGGATGCCTTCTTCAACGTGGACAAGAACGATCCGGAAGCCTTCAAGGTTCTGACAGATGGCGAAGCGCAGATCTGGGCGCCGACATCGCATCAGGATTACGAAGTGATCGTCGAACTGAACAAGTTCGTCGACACGCTCCGCAAGCAGTAACTCACTCGCCGGGGCCCGCCCTCCCATGGGGCGGGCCCCGATTCGCGAAGGCACGCACATGACATCCGCCACCCCGTCCACTGCGCGGATCGGGCAACTCGCCTCCGTCTATGCGGCCGACGTGGCGGCAAAGCGCAGGCTGTTCCTGATTGCTGCCAGCACCTTCGCCGCCATTGTGCTTGTCGCTGGATGGATAGCGGAAATAGACCTGAGACTCTTCTTTTCGAATATTCACAAGTTTCCAAACTACATCGGCCGCATCTTCGTTCTCGACTCCGGTCCACTTGCCGGCCATCTGGTCATCTATGACATTGCTGGCTGGTTTTGGGGGCTTGGCAAATGGTTGCGGCTTCTCGGCGATACGCTGCTCATTGCCTATGTCGCTACTGTCTTCGGCGCTGTGTTCGGCTTCCTGTTGAGCTTTCTCGCGGCCGCCAATCTCGGGGTCTCACCTTCCATTGTTTTCGCCGTCCGGCGGATCCTGGAGTTCTGCCGGACCGTGCCGGAACTGGTTTTTGCGCTGATCTTCGTCATGGCCTTTGGTCTGGGTCCGGTGGCAGGCGTGCTCGCCATCATCGTCCACACCGCGGGCGCCCTCGGTAAACTCTTCTATGAAGTTCTCGAGAATATTGACCAGAAGCCGGTCGAAGGCCTGACCGCGAGCGGGGCATCCTGGACAAAGACGATGCGGTTTGCGGTTCTTCCGCAAGTCCTGGCCAATTTCCTGAGCTATGCCCTGCTTCGCTTCGAGATCAATGTCCGTGGCGCATCAATCATGGGCTTTGTTGGCGCCGGTGGCATTGGTCAGGATCTGATGGAAGCAATCCGCAAGTTCTACTATCCGGACGTCTCGGCGATCCTTCTTCTGATCGTTGTGACGGTTTCCCTCATCGACTTTGTGACGGAGCGCCTTCGCCATCATTTCATTTCGGAGGCGCACTGACATGGAGCGGACCTCCGGCTACAGCGATGTCGAAGAGGCGGCGATCCGGGCTCGTTATCACGCCACGTTGAAGTCAGGTGGCCTGGGTGGTTGGTTTATCGTCCTCATTGCCCTCGCCGTGCTCATGTTTGGCATGTGGCATCTCGGCTTCTCGATCAACAAGCTGATCGCGGGCGTCAGCAGCCTCGGCAAGTTCGTCGTCTTGATGTTCCCGCCCGACTGGGGGGACAGTGCCAGCCTGTGGCGCTACACGCGTGCCCTTGGCGAGACCGTGGCAATTGCCCTTCTTGGCACGCTTCTGGCGGCGGTGATTGCGCTGCCGCTAGGCTTTCTGGCCGCACGCAACACCACCATGTCGCAGATACTGCGTTTCTTTACACGGCGGGGCTTCGACACGTTGCGGGGCGTGGACACGCTGGTCTGGGCGTTGATCTGGGTGAATGTCGTGGGAC